>NZ_ANIK01000101.1 GCF_000347175.1 Leptospira alstonii serovar Sichuan str. 79601 | reverse complement strand
AATTATGTTTCTTTGACGGTTATTTAGGTTTTTAATAGATTTTCCCATCATTTAAAAACGTAGTAGTTCCCACATTTTGAGGTTTTGGGACAAGCACTTAAGATAAAAAGAATCAAAAAATTTTTAGACAAATCCTAAATTATAAATTTAGAATACTTTACGCTCTGAATTTAAAAAAGTCACCATTGATTTCAGAAAATCCAAAAACGGGCTGAATAGAACTGAGCCATTTTTCTTTCATCGAAATTCTACTTTTACCCGAGCCGCACTCCTCAATTACGATTCGGTTTTAAGGAAACCGAACACCATTTGCAAACTTTCTAGCAGTTCTCTTTATTGTTTCTCTTCGCATTAAAAAACTTTCAAAAAACACCTTCTTGTTAAAAAAATTTCAAAATTCATTTTATCCTAGTGATTCGCTATTTACAAAAATATCACTATTATTAGCTTGGGCACCGCCGGATGTCACTCAAGATCCAATTGCGAGGAACGTCCGAGAACAATCAAAAAAGGAATCCAGGAGAAAAAATGAAACTCAAATCCTTACTTTTCATTTGCTTCATGACGATCTGGGCGGTTCAGTGTACGGGCTTTAATTACATGTACACTTTCGGCGGCACAACCCCCAATACAAACCCAACCAAAGACTATGCAATCGGATACCCTCTAATCTATAAAGGCGGGGTTCTTGTTCATAGTGGAACCATTCCCGGCCAGATTGGAGACAACGTAGAAAATACCTCTACCGGAAAAGCATGTTCCAGAAACATCCTTTGGCTTGTATCTTTCGGAGATTCTTCCATCGAAGCCGCAAAAGCGGACGCAAAAATTGCAAAGGTAGCCAGCGTAGAATACGAACAATTTGGAATTCTATTAGGCTTTCCTTATCATAGCTTTTGTACAGTCGTAACCGGCTCTAACGCAGCTACGGAAACAAAAACGGATGCAAAATCTGCAGCCGGAAAGAAAAAATAAGGAAAACGGATCATCATGAAAAAAATCATCATCCTGACTCTATTCGCCCTCGGCTTTTCGGTATTCTTATCGAATTGTGCAATCGGTCCCCAACAAGGTCTTCTCGTAACGAACACTACCTTTCCAGGGGAAATCAATCGTTCCAACAACATTCCTACTTCCAAAAAAGCGGAGGGTTGTACTCATAGCGTTCTCGGTTGGGTAACCTGGGGAGATGCCGCCGCAGGTCAAATCGCATTGGACCATAAAATTTCCAGAATCGCAAACATAGACCATTCTACTTTTTCGGTTCTGGGATATGTTTATAGAAACTATTGTACCATTGTAAGTGGGGAATAATAAAAATGAAAAAATTAATCAGTCTGATTGTAATCTCTCTCGCGGCATTTGTCGTTTCCAACTGTGCGACGAGTATCCTTCCAGCGGCGATTTTCAACTCTTCCAGCTATCACGTATCCGGAAACTCAACTTCCGGTCCTACGGATGCAAAAATCCTAAAGAAAGGAAAATCTTGTAACAATTACTCGATTCTGAATTTCCTCTTTTACTCCGGAGGGGAAGGAAGTATTGCAGAGGCGATGAAAGACGGCCAAATCACGAAAGTGGCGGTCGTAGACAAAAGCACTTTTGGAATTTTAGGCTTTATCTATTCTCAAGAATGTGTCGTGGTTTACGGAGAATAAAAGAATAACGTAAAAGTAGTTTTTTAATCTTCTCAAAAAACAAATTCTATCAAACATTGAGTATGCGTCTTCCCTGAGCGGAAATCATACTCAGTGTTTTTATTTTTATTCCTTTCTACATTCGGAAAAATTCTTTCTACGGATTCCTCTTCCTCAATTCCGTCCGCATTCTACGACGATCCAAATTCTTTCCGTTCTTGATAGAACCCAAAAAATACTTTCTTCTATCCGTGGCGTAGGTAAGTTTTGGATATATCAAACCTGAAACATCGGCGCGAGGCCCGTTTTCGCCGCAAACCGGAATGGAACATTCAAATTTTATAATGTTTTAAATATGAAACATACTCAAACCTTCTTCACAAAATCATTAACATCGGGAATATTGATTCCGATTTCAATCGTTTCGTTTGTCCTTTTTTGTTTTACGAATTGTATCTCGATCCGAGTTTACGTTCCTAAAAAAGGAAACGTCGCAGGCACATACGAACCGGAGAAATTAGATACGATCCAAGATCTTAACCCCAATCCCCATTTTGAAGTGCTCGAATCCCCGACGCTTCGAAAGGAAACGTTCGCGATCCGAAATCCCTCCCTTTTCTTTCTTGCACCCGACCAATTGAAAAACGAATACGGCTCCATAGGAACCGTTATTGCAAGGGAACTGGATTTCAATAAGGAAGATTATAAAACCAATGAAAAATATAAAATCCATATCCAGGATTTTGAACTCAAAACGGAAGACAGTTGTTTTTTCGGGAGCAAAACGGAAGTGAAACTGAATGTAGAAGTTTGGAGTTTTACAAAAAACGAAAACGTTTTGGATTTTCAATACAACGATTCCATCGATTCGAACGTAACCGATTGTCATTTCACTTTGGCTACGATTACCATTTTGGGATGGTTGATCTATATGCCTTATCTCGGCTTTCGAGGAAATCGAGAGGACCAACTCAATCAACTCGGAAGAACGGCCCTATTGGAATTTTCAGAAAAGCTAAAGTCCGTCTTGGAAAAACCTACCGAAACAGGCCCGTCGCAAAATCGATAATCAATGTTTATGAATCCCATACTAAAATTCCTCGGCGTTTCGATTCTCCTCGTATCGTTCGTTTTTTCTTTCGGATGTACCTATTCGATAGAAAAAAAATACGTTCACGCGAAACCCTATTATCCCAGCCAAAATTATTTTAACGCGGAAAATCCCCAATTTGAAGAGGGAGAGCCGTATTGGTTTCTGGACTTTCTGGGAAATATTTTCGGGGTTTTATCCAAACTCATTCTCTGGAATAAAAAGATGAGCAATCATAGTTTCTCACAGGAAACCAAAAATTACCTAAAGGATTATATCGTCGAAAATAATCTCAAAGACGTTAAGATACGTTTCAATCAGTATGCTCCGATCGACGATCTCGTTCAACTTTGGAGAGCGGATAACGTTCATCCGGTTTTAAAATATACGTTCGGGATTCTCAATTGGTTATTGGGAGTTATCATTCCCGGAAGACTTTTTGCGGGACTTTTTACGGGCGATCACTACAATCCATATTCCAATACGATCAATCTCTATAGCGATCTTCCGTCGGTTGTGCTTCACGAAGGCGGACACGCAAAGGACTTTGCTCTCAGAAAATACAAATCCTTTTACAGTCTCGGTTATGCGGTTCCCATTATCGGGCCGTTGTATCCCGAAGCGCGCGCGTCTGACGATGCTCTCAGATATCTCCGATACAAATGCGATCTGAAGAACGAATTGATCGCATACAGGACGTTATACCCCGCTTATGCCACCTACTCTGCAGGACCCATTTTCAGTTCCGCAGGTGGATTGGCGGGTCTAGCGGCTTCCGTTCCCGGCCACATCGTAGGTTACATTAAGGAGAAAAAGATTGAAAAAGAGGAAATTCCGGAGTGTAAGCTATTGGACGAGATGATGAAATAAAAACTTTCGGCGTAGAGGTTTAACGCTTCGTTTAACAAGGGCAATACGATCCGAAAAGGATTCTACGAATTCTCAGCTTTTTGAATATTTCAATTTTTACGACCCCGCTTTCTCCTTTACGAACAAAAGCGCAAGCTCCTTGTTCCATATCATAACCAACCCAAAAAGTCGGGAAAGAGTTTTGAAATAAGAAGAATCAAAAACGCGCATTTTCAAACGTTCCGGCAAGAGCAGGACTTTTTACTTGCAAAAAGTATGATTTTCTGATAGAGAAAACCTTCCGAGCCCTTCTACTAATTTCGCAACTTGAAACGCGATCCTCCTTAGAGAGCGTTTCACCGAGTTCAGTAAGTGATTCATTGAAATGGGAGTCTGATTCTCCACGGATCATTCGACAGGAAGCGAAGTTGCCAACGAGCGGCATTACCGACTATTTCAAATACTTTCCGAACTTTCTGGAAAGTATTTGAACTCTTTTTTCCAAGGGCAACTCTTCGGAATTGGAGGCAAGTTCGTAGTCCTGAATTAAAATCCGTTCCGTGATAGCCGATTTTGTTTTCAGACTTTTTTGGACGAATCTCATCGGATCCATTTTCGACAAGAGCCTTAAAAAACCTCCGGACGCCACCTTGTTAATGAGCGGAACATCCTGTCCCTCGATAATTTTCAATTTTATGTGGAACGCGTCGAAATGTAAGATTGCAACTCCCCATAATAAACAGGAAACCAAGAGTCCGATCGATGCAAGCGAAGGTTTAAAAATTCCGAAAAGCGGAAGAATGTAAACAAAGAAAGCGGTGCTGTGCAAAGAGAATATGGCGCCTGCCAATACTAAAAACAATCTTACTTTAAAATCTCCCCTCCGTACCAACACCTTAGGAGTAATCTCAAAGATGGAAAGAACCATCCAAAAAACTAAGTAAAAAACGAAAAAATGGTAATTCGCATTAATATCGTAAATGAAATTTTCGGGATCTTTCAAAGTCGCCATTTTCTGAGACAAACAGTTATAAACGAAATAACCGATGCCGACAAAAGCTGCGAAATACGCTCCGAGAGGGATCCCACTTTCCGGACGTTCTAATTTTTTACACAGCACATATAAGGTAAATGGAGCAAAAGAGATCGGAATAAAATTGAGATTAAGGGCCAAATTGCGATACTCAATCGGTAGGAATATCCGCAGACCTTGGATCAATAACCATGTCGATAGTTGAAGATTTAGGAGTAGAAAAAACTTTTGAACTTTTTGATCCGCTTTTAAACGATAAACATAGATTCCAAAAAGCAGATGGATTAAACCGGTCAACGTCGATAACAATATGCTCAAATTCACAATTTTTTACCTAACCATTTTTATTTTTAGATATAATCATTTTCCGTAATATAGTGATACACGTTATTTGTGAACTATTCGCGCCCATGAAGTAACGCTCGGAAGTATTTTCTCGATTCGACCCGAATCCACCGCTACATGGTTTTTTCCGCTTCGTTTAACAATGTTCCAACTCCTTCGGAATTCAACTCAATGTCGCTCTCTATGGAGCAACATAATCATCGTTTTTGCATCGGCACTCGCGTTAAATACGATCCGAAAAACTTCTACGCGTTCTCAGTTTTTTGAATATTTTAATTTTTACGACTCCACTTCCTCTTTTGCGAACAAAAACTCAAGCTCAAAAAAATGGCTTTTGAATTTCCCTCCCGAAATCGCCTGTCTTCTCACCCAACTCATACGAAAATAAATTTACTAAAAATAGTAAGGAACACCCGTCAAAAATAAAAACTAGAGCGCCGTTGCACTATGAACTTGCCGAGTGACGAAGTCGATTTCTACATAGAACTTATCCCAAAACCTCGCCGGAGTTCCCACGTTTCAAGCGGCGAGGGTTTAGGACTTTACAGCTGTTCCTAATTCCTAACCACTCGTCCCTAACATCTAATAAGTAGTAGTTCCCACATTTTTGGAAAACTAAAGTCTCGCTCCCTGCCGAGTGACCTGAGGCACCTATTTCAACGACGCATTTTCGGTACTGAGTGAAACTCTCTCTAAGGATCGTGTTGATTTCACAACTTCGTTGTGAACCACTCGCGACGCTCCGCTGCTCGTTGCCTGAAACTCTCTCTAAGGATCGTGTTTCAGGTCGTTCGATAAATTTTGGAAAAACTTTCAGGAAAAGCGACATCTATTTGTTTCGCGTTTCGATTATGAGTGTTAATAATTCCCGGAATTTTTCATTTTGGAAATCATGGGACAGTACTGATTTTTGAGAGATATAAAACACTCCATGATCCAGAATTTGTAATCTTCTTGAGTTGCCCAAATCTACGATAATTCCCGCACCCGGAAGAGTCGCATAATAAGACCTCCATCCGTTTTTAAGTTTTGGAATTTCTTTCGCAATCCATTTCCAAACGGGAGAATCTTGCGTACATATTTTCTCATACGGCCCATCTTCCTGTTGATTGTTTTTATGATCGATTACGGTTATACGGATTTCTTTAGGAATCGAAACTTCCGTCTCGAAATCACAAGACTGCAAAGAAAAAATCGAAACAATAAAAAGAATACGGATCGATTTTCCGATTTGATAAGGGGACTTATTCATAAAATATCACAAAATCCGAATCCCCGGAAACTGTTTGAACTCCTTTAGAATCTGATGGGAAATTTTAGTCTTCATATCCCTTCTTCCCCTAACGTGTGTTAAATACCGCAGGGAAAAAAGAATCCCTCCGTCCTCCAAAGAAAGATAAACGATGGGAGTCGTTTTTCCGAGACGAACCAGATAATTTTTGGAAAGTTCCTGAAGAGTGTAATCGATTTCCCCCTGATCGATGATCGCGTTGTTGCGGATGATCCCGTTTAAAAGTTCTTCAGCCTTTTCAAAATCGGAGTCGTAGGGGATTTTGATTCTCATCTCGTCCCAGACGTAATTCATCTTATCCTTAACTACGATCACCTGACGAAGAATGACAAAGTGATTGGGAAAATGAACGAGACGATTCGTGGATTGATCTGACTTAGGATCTGACGAGATTTCCATCAGAGTAAAACGATTCATTCCGATATTGATGACGTCTCCTCGAACCCCTTCGATCTCGATACGATCCCCCACTTCGAAACCGTTGCTCCCGTGGATAAAAAACCATCCCACGAAGTTGAGAGTGATGTCCTTCAAGGAAATTACGATCCCCGCTCCGGCCAAACCCATCACGGTCGGAAGGTACGAAAGCCCCGAAAAGACGACCGGCAAAAGTATAATCAAACCCAAGACGATAAAGGACATTCGGGCCATCTTTCGACGATTATAACGGGACGTTACGTCCACCGTAGGTTTGAAAAAATCGAGAACGATAATGATGACTTTATAGGAAAGAATCAGAAAAATAATAAAATAGACGACCAGGATCAACTCTTCGGAAAGACCTCTATCCTTCGTCCTCAAAAGAAGGAACGGATTGATGCTTTCGAAAAAATTGACTACGAATTCCATCAAAGACCTTTTTGTTTACGAATCGCTAATATGATTTCTTCCGATTCCACGGGAATATCGAAAACGGGAGAACCCGGTTTTTCCAAAAGGACGAAACGAATCGAGCCGCCCACGTTTTTCTTATCGTGAAGCATGTGTTTTGCGACTTCCTTGGATTTTAATTTCATCTGAAACGGAAGTTCGTAATTTTTCAGAGTCTCGATCGTTTCCTGAGTCGTGATCGGGTCGAGTCCCGATTTTTGTTCGCTGATTAAAAGCGCCGTCACGAGACCGATTGCGACCGCTTCACCGTGGGAATATTTTTTATACTTCGTGACGGATTCGATCGCGTGAGCGGTGGTATGTCCGAGATTTAAGATTTTACGAAGTCCCGTTTCCTTTTCGTCGTTTGAAACCACGTTCGCCTTAAAACGAACCGACTCCGCGATCAAATAGGGAAGAACGGGAGAATTCACATTCAAATCTTTGAATGAATGATTCTTTACCTTTTCCCAGTATTCGCCGCCGGAAAGAAGAGCGTGTTTGACGATCTCCGCCTGACCGCATCTCCACTCCCGATCGGGAAGAGTGGACAAGACGAACATAGGAGCGAATACGAACTCGGGTTGATAAAAAGAACCGATCATATTTTTTCCGAAATCCGCGTTAACCGCAACCTTACCGCCCACGGAAGAATCCACACACGCAAGAAGTGTGGTGGGAATCTGAACGAATCGAATTCCTCTCAAATAAGTGGATGCGATAAAACCCGCAAAATCGCCCACGACCCCGCCGCCGAACGCGAGAATCAGAGACTTCCGATCGGCTCCGTATTCAATAAGTCGATTATATACGTCTCCGGTTCGATCGATATGTTTCGATTTTTCTCCGCCCTTGATATAGATCTCTCGCACGGGAATTCCAAAAGAGGACAATTCCTTTTCCAAATATTTGGAATAGAGGGAATGAATCGATCTTTCCGTGATTAAAAAAACGGAAGTGATTCCGGGAAGTTTTGCGATCTCTTCCGACAAACCTCCAAAGTCCGAATGAAGATGAACCGGAACGGACTTGTGTTCCGTGTTCACCGAAACGATTTCGATAAGACTCATTTTTTTTCAGATACCCAGATACTTTTGATAAACGGCGCGGATTTAAAATCACCTTGCAAAAGAAAGGATTTGATATCGGGCCTAAGATCCATTTCACGAACCGCCGCCGGAACAAAATAACCGAAACCTGTGATCGCCTTTTCGTTCAGATTGAGTTCCGGAATTTCCTTTTTGACGTTCACCGAAAAGACAAGTTGAATGAGATGTCTTTTTCCGCCGGGTTCAATGGACTCGTTTAAGAGTAAAAAAGAAGCCGATTTCATATCAAGAGAAAGTTCTTCTTTTAATTCCCTTTTGAGGGCGTCTTCCGCGCTTTCACCGAATTCGATTCCTCCTCCGGGCAGAAGCCAGTAGTAAGAATCCTTTTTCTTTTGTTGAATGAGAAGGATTTCGTTTTGAGAATTTTCGATCAGAGCCGCGACCCTGACCCGCAATCCTTTCTTTTTAAAGAAAAAATCCATTCTATTTAGATTGTCGTCCTTTGAGCCGAGGAATCTTGATTTAGAAAGGCGGTTTTCTCACTCATCCTTTCAAATACGCTCAGAAACGTGAATTCGCTTTTAGCGGACAGGATTTTTGTTTCCTCTCCGAATTCGGTTGTAAAGTTCTCTGGCCGCGTTTTGTTCCGCGGCCTTTTTACTTACCCCGGAACCGCTCGCTTCCCATTGATCCCGAATCCGAACGCCGACCTGAAAGACCTTCGAGTGATCGGGACCCGATTCTCCCTGGATACGATACACGGGAAGAACCTTAAAATGTTTTTGGGAATATTCCTGAAGTTGTGTCTTGTAATCCCTGACGGATTCTTCTTTTTCCGGATTTTCCGCAAATTCCGATAGGTATTGAACGATGAATTTCTCTGCGACGTCGAATCCTTGATCCAAATAAATCGCACCTATCAGGGATTCAAAAAGATTGGCGGAAAGTTTACGGCGACCTTTCCCTTGAGAGCTTTTTTCTCCCTTTCCCAAAAGAAGATATTCCCCGAGCTCGAGTTTTTCCGCGATCGAATTTAAGATGGGAGTCGAAACGATTCTGGATTTGATTCTAGACAATTCCCCTTCGCTCGCTTTCGGATATTTTTGAAAAAGAGAACGAGCCGCCACAAGACCTAAGACCGAATCGCCTAAAAATTCAAGACGTTCGTTGTCTTCTAAGATCTCCGGGTTTTCGTTTTTATAAGAACTATGGATAAAGGCTGTATTATAATATTCTATTTTTGAAAACTTGATTCCGATTTTTTTGGAAAGCTTTTGAAGACTTTGGACCCGCTCAGGACTTTTCAGAGAAGGTTGTGTTTTCTTAAAGATCAAAGGAGGGAAAAAAGAATTCCGAGTTCCGTGAAGAACCCGGAAAATCTCAAACGATTAGGACTTGAGTTGGTCGATGAATTTGGTTACGTCACCGACGGTTTGAATTTTTTCAGCGTCTTCGTCGGAGATTTCGATACCGAATTCTTCTTCGAGAGCCATCACTAATTCAACCGTGTCCAGTGAATCCGCACCGAGGTCGTCAATAAAGTGAGCCTCAGGTGTAACTTCAGATTCATCCACTCCAAGTTGTTCTACGATGATAGATTTAACTTTTTCAAAGTCTGCCATTGTTTCCTCCGTACCACATTTAGGTGGTATGATGATTTTTTGTTAGATTTAGACAGGCGGATATAAAATCCACCGAATTTTATAGATTTAATTCCGAAAATATTTGGCAAGCCAATATACTTTTTTTCAGAAAAAAACTCCTTTAAATTGATGATTCGCTTTTGTTTTTCAAATCGGTCTTATCGATTGAAAGCGATCGGATACAACGCGGGAAAAATTTGTAAATTGTTTCCCTATAATTCAGACTTTAGGAAGAAAACATTTCGCGAATGAAAATTAAATTTTTACGGTTCATAACGGATGTCTCATTGAAATCGCTCCCAATGATTCTTTACCTGACATTCGATTCCCAAAAAGAAAAAGGAAAAAGTTTCTTTCTTTAAAGAAACAAAGAAAAGATTCAAATGAGAAGGATTATTTTCGAACGAATTAAGGAAATAAAAGCAGTTTCGATTCTTTCATTCCCAAAAGAATGAAAGAATCCTTCTATTTTTAAGCGGACGCGCCCGGAAGAAAACCGCCGCCGTTCACTTCGATAACTTGACCGGTAATAAAAGAGGAAATATCGGAGGCTAAGAATGCGATCGTATTGGCAATATCCTCCGGTTGCCCCGCTCTTTTCAGAGGAATCGCCGCAACCATAGCGGTTCTGATCTTCTCGGGAATCGCTTCCGTCATTTCAGTGGCGATAAAACCGGGTGCGATCGCATTACAACGAACCTTGCGAGAAGCCATTTCCAACGCGACCGCCTTTGTAAAACCGATCACTCCCGCTTTGGACGCCGAATAATTGGTTTGTCCTATGTTTCCGTTCACCCCGGCGATGGAAGAAAGATTGATGATGGACCCACCGTTCGGATTTTTCATCATAAACTTGATAGCCGCTTGCGTACAATTGAAAGTTCCGGTGAGGTTTACGGCGATCACCGCGTCCCACTGTTCTTTTTTCATTCTCATAAGAAGAGTGTCTTTTGTTATACCTGCGTTGTTTACAAGAATGTCTACGGATCCGAATTCATCCACACAAGCTTGGATCGCTTTGGCTGCGGAATCCGCGTCGGCCACGTTCGTTCCGATTCCGATCGCTTTTACACCGGTTTGTTTTGAGATTTCTTCCGCGGTCGCTTTGCTGGATTCTTCGTTTAAGTCCGCGATCACGATATTCGCTCCTGCCTTTGCGAGAGTCAAAGCCGTGGATTTTCCGATTCCTCTTGCGGATCCGGTGATTACGGCGTTTTTACCTTTTAAATCGATCATAAATTCTTTCCTATTCGGGTTCTTTGCGGCTAAAGTATTTTGTTCAAATACCGGGTCAAGGGAGTTTTCCGTGTTTTGAGGCATAAGAACAGAACGGTCGTTCTGTTCTTGTTTAACCGCAAAAAATCAAAGTGAAAAACTACTCTTCCTAACTTTTTCCTCCACAAAAATACGAGACAGAACGGACCGTTTCAGAACCTTTAATACATTCGTGTTTCATCGCTTGGTTCCGACTGTATTTGCCGGTCTCTATTTCCTGAATCACTTTCCTCTTGAACGCTTCGCTGTAACGTCTGATCCCTACCCACTGATTCCTAATACGAACTCTTACATTTTCAATCGAACGGTAAATCCGGATTTTACGCGTAAGCGTATGCGAAATCGAAAAACTTTAACATTTTGTAATATCCGATCCGCTCTTAGATGCGGAATTTTCAGATCCCGTTTTATAGTTCTCGGCAATACGGATCAGGGTTCTTTCGATTTTACTTTCGATGGAAGGCCGAAATATTCTAGAACCAATTCCTTCGTCAAATCCTCGTCCTTCCAATTCGCAAACGGAATGCCGTAGAGAGTATTGCGATAGGCATTTAACGCGAACGGATATTGAAATCCGGTCGGAAATCTAGTCTTAAAATTTCCCGCTCCCAAAAGCGTAAAATCCAAGATCGTTTTCCAACGTTCTTGGACCCAAATTTCCTCTTCGCTTAACAATCGAACTTCATAATAAAAACGATCCAACTCCTTGTTCGGAAGAGAAGCGGTCGTTTCTTCGATATATTCCTTATATCCCTGGGGCAAAAGACGAACATAATGACCCGGAAAACCTTTACCGGGCAACCTCGACAAAAAAGGATCGGTAATCCCTAACAGATCGATCCAGTGGATCGGGGGACCCCCATAATATCCCGCTAAACCGACGTTAGTCGTAACTTCTACCTGCCCGCACCCAAGCGATGGAGTTTGAATCATTCTTAAATTTTCGGACAGAGTTTTTTTCCCACTTAACACGTCGTGACTTGGATTCGCGGATTTTGAGCAATTCTCCGATGAAATTCGGAGAGCGTATTGAGCCCAAGGATGAGACTCGGACGTAATTCCTCGAAACCAATGTTTCAAAGAACAATTATCCTGATACGAGGCCCTTTCGTCCACAATTCCTCTTTCCACTCGAATCGGAGATCGTTGAAAGACATAACGCGATGGAGAAGCCGGATGGACCAAGAAATAAATCCAAGCCAGCCCTGCAATCGTAAAACATATTTTTTGAATATTCTGGTTATAGAGTGAACTTCGATACGCCCAAACGAAACACTGGGAAAAAACGGAAACGATCAAGCAGGTTCCCAAAAATCTCCCCGCCATAAAATCCCCTCCCACCCAAAGAAGATAAAAAAGCTCGGTCAAAATTCCGCCGAAACCGATCGTCAAAATTCCTCTTTCTTGACGACTCAGATTCGGCGACCACGTTCTTTTGTTAAGCGAAGAAAAACGCGTAATCCAATTGGAAATCGGATCGGCAACGAGCCAAAACAAATGAACCGCGAAAACTATAGGGGCAATCGGGTCCCATTTTAAACTGATTCTTAGATAGTCCCATCCCGCGATCATTCTTTCCGCTGCGCTCGACAAAACGTTTGTCTTCGCGTAGAAGGTATTCGGAAAAAAAGATCCGAAATAGATCAGAGAAAAAATCAAATACGCGATCCAAGGGAGAATTCCCAAAAAAGAATATACTAAAAATATAATTCTCTGACTTTTAAAAACTCGATAGAAAAGAACAACTAAAGGCCAAATCAGGAAAAGGATAAGGTCCAAACGCGTCAAAACGAGCAACGAAGCCAATAATCCGATCGCGAAGGAATCGGTTTTGGTCGAATTCAAATCAACCACAACCGTTTCGGAATTTTTCCCTTTCGAATCGGTATTTTCGCGATTCCAATCCGTATAGAGTGTATAAAATCGTATCTGAAAAATCAGGATCAACAGAAAAGAAAGAGGATTTTCAAGGCCGGAAGTATTATAATCTATGAATATTCGAGAAGAGAAAAATACTCCGATGGAAATCAAAATCAATCCCAAGCCGTTTCGAATCCTAAAAAAAGTAAAACAATATACGAATAAAAAAAGGATTCCGCACGCGAAAGACAAAAGGTAGGCGGCGATATCGATATCCCGAGCGATCCATTGTATCGGGATCAGTAAAAAGAGCCAAAGGGGATGTGTGTAAACCTGAACTCTTTCCAACGGATTCCAACGAAGTCCGAACCCGTTTAGGAAATTATCCGCGACTCGAAACGTGATGAACGAATCGTCGCTTAACCAAGCGCCGTGATAAAAAAGATACGTATAAATTAGGAATGATAAAAATGTTAGGAGAATTTTACCGGAGATCCCTTTGGGAATGATGACTTCCGGTAAATTCATTTTTTTTTATGAATGGCGTTTGCGAAGTTCTTCCACGATGTCTTGTAGAGAAAGCCCTTGTTCGACGAGCAACACTTGCAAATGAAAAATCAGATCGGCCGCTTCGTGTGTGAGTTCTTTTTTGTCCGAATTTTTAGCGGCAATGATGACCTCTCCAGCCTCTTCCCCTACTTTTTTGAGGATCCGATCCACTCCGCCTCGGAACAAATCCGCGGTATAAGATTTTTCGGGAAGGTCCTGTTTCCTTTTTTTCAGTATATTTTCCAATTGTAATAAAAATTCCATGAACCCGGGTTTCCTTTCCAAAATCTGCCCCTAGTTTTCCCTTCCTCCGGTTCTCCGACAACCGTATTTTTAGGAGCCTTCCAAAAGAAAACGCTGGCTAAAGTGTTCGCAAAAAAGTCCGATGATTGAGAATGAAAAATTTACAGCGTGTTCGTACTCTTGCCGTGCGATTTTTGTGGGAGTTCCCACATTTTAGGAATCAGCGGAGAGTTGTTAGATGCCGGGGGTTCGGATTTTACGGTAAAAACGGGATCATGCAGGAGTTCCCACAAAAAAGTCGAAAGACTTTTTATTTGCAAAAGTATAATTTTACGATAGAGAAACCTTTTCCGAATCTTATCTCCTTATTTTTTCCGATCGTCGTTTTTTTATGCGTCTTTTTCTGTTTTCCGATCTCGGCCGAAATCCAATGGGAAAAATCGGTCAAGACAGCCTTTGAAAAAGCGAAAGCCGATGGAAAGCCGATCTTTATAGACGTCTACGCCGATTGGTGCAGTTACTGCAAAACTCTGAAGAATGAGATCTATCCCAAAAAAGAAGTTCAACTCGAACTTTCCAAGTTCGTCGCGCTTTCTTTGGACGGAGATAGTTTCCCGAATTTAAAACGCAAATACGGAATCAAAGGTTATCCATCGATCCTTTTCTTGGATCAAAACGGTAGTCTCATTGATAAAATCACCGGTATGCCTGATTCCAAGATGATTCTCAAATTGCTGAAAAACGCATACGCTCGTCGAAACTTGGAAAAGGAATATCTCGATCTGTTAATCAAGGATCCGAACAGTACCAAGACCAACTTTCAAGCTGGTGTTTATTATTTCGAAGCGAAAGAATACGCAAAGGCCATTCGGTTTTTTCAGAAAGCGATCGACGCGAACGATTCAAAGGATATCGACAAAAAACACGACGCTCTATTCAATTTAGGAATTTCTTATTTAGAAGTCGGTAACTTTAAATCCGCGATTGTTACTTTCAACTCCTATATTTCCAAGTTTCCGAACGGAGATATTTCCTCGGTTCTTTTTTTTCGAGCAAACGCATTCGAAGAATTGAATCAAAAGGAAGAGGCAAAGGCCGACTATAAAAAGGTTTTGGAACTAACGACCGATTTCGATGAGAAAAAAGATCTTCAGATGAGAATCGATTCTCTCAATTAAAATTTTCTCTACGCCCGATGGTCCGTTTTTACGTTGGAAACCAGTCTCGATAGTCCAATGCGTAATGGAAGAATTTCGGTCGGCAGCGTAGTCTGCGGGTCACTTGGTTTTCCAGCAGGTCGAGGTGAAGGATATAACTGTACGATTCGTGGAATGCGGGAACTCCCGCATTCATCGTGTAAACGATAGAATCTCCGACTCCGGTCTCCTCCAACCACAGAAGGTAATTGAAAAGATAACAACGAGATACTCCATGTGCCTGTGCAAGCGCCCCAAAAAGAGTCCAACTTCCTGTGTTCACTCGGATATTCACCCGTTTCATCTTTCGTTTTCCCGGGCTGGGTTGATACAAGGTTCTCCCGGCTTTTTTCCCAAGACGTCTTGTAGAAGAAAGATACTTCCCATACGTTCTCAAAAATTCCGGAATCTTTTTAGGAAGCGCTTTCAAATCTTTTTCGGAAAAACGAATCCAATTATCTTCCGGAATCAAAAGAGTGACCGTCTCAGAACGGTTTTCCCCTAGAGTCGAACTGATTTCAAAGTCGGAGTTAAGCAACAAGGTTCCCATACCGGGTACGGTTCTCGAAACCGGTTGAAGCGGATCGGATTTAGATAAAAAAAGAAAAAAATATTCAAAAAAGCTGTATAACTCGTTTCAAAATGTAGCTTAGCAGGAGTTCGGTATAACCAATGCGAAAGCGATTGAAGCGAGATCAACAAATTGGAATGACGAAAGTATTTCGCTTTTCAAGCGGATCATCAATTTGTTGATCAGAGCAGAAAGCGCGGTCCAGCCCGGCCTTTGGCAAGGGCTGGATTCGCCCAATCTTTCTTACGCCTAACTCGCGTTACTTACAATTTGATGATCTGTGAAACGATCACTCCGGAATTTTGGCTCAGCGAAAATGACAAATCCGACAATTGTTTAACGAATCAGTTTTGACCTCGTCCCAAAACCTATCGAACGACCCGTAGGGAGTGAGATTGAGTTTATTCGAACGACCCGTAGGGAGTGAGATTGAGTTTATTCGAACGACCCGTAGGGAGTGAGATTGAGTTTATTCGAACGACCCGTAGGGAGTGAGATTGAGTTTATTCGAACGACCCGTAGGAAGTGAGATTGAGTTTATTCGAACGACCCG
>NZ_ANIK01000100.1 GCF_000347175.1 Leptospira alstonii serovar Sichuan str. 79601 | reverse complement strand
GGCCACGAATGGAAGCTCACCGATCATTCCAAACTCGTGACAAAAGTTTACGCGGCTTATACGGAAAGAAACTGGGTAAGACAGAACTACGTTCGAAACACGGGTTCCAACTTCGGCGCTATTCCGGGTAACGTAATCAAATCCTACGATACCGAACCTTTTGTGAATCGTCCCGGCGACACCGTTTACATGCTCGACGGCGTGGGTCATAGAAATCGTTCTTATCGTTTTGTGGGTGCGGAATCGCGTTATCAACAGGACTTTCAGTTTTTTGGAATCAAAAATCAACTCGACGCGGGTCTTCGTTACCACTACGAAACTGCAGACGTCAAATACATAGACGGACCGTCTACTCCCGATTATGCGATCTACGGCAACGGTTTTGAAAATCCGCCGACGGGCGCCGCTTCCTCCGAATATTCCCTTGCTAAATCGGGAAACATAAGAGATCACGAAGTCAATAACACGAAATCGATCGCGGGTTTCGCTCAGAACAGTTTCAAATTCTACGATTGTTTTTCGATCATTCCGGGCGTTCGGTACGAAACGTTCACACAAAATAGAACGATCCTTCGTCAGCAAACCGTCAACCCCGCCACCAATCAACCCGATCCGAATTCCCCTTCCCAAGAAGTGGATAAGGGAAGCAGACACACATATCACGTTGTGATTCCCGGACTCGGTCTTACTTACGATATTCGAAAAAACGCCGGTTGGATTAAGGATGTGACTTGGTTTGCGGGCGCACACAAAGGTTTTTCACCTCCGCGATATCAGGACGCATTGAACAATTCCGGAGTCGTCAATCGAATCGATCCGGAATATTCCTATAACTACGAGACCGGCTTCCGGGGAGATATTACAAATTATTTAAATGCTCAGGTGACTTACTTCGACCTGAACTACGTCAACCAGATCATCATCACTTCTTCCGCTTCCGGAAACGATTCGGCTTCTTCCGCAAAAAACGGAGGCAGAACTTACAGTCGCGGTCTCGAATCCAACGTTACGTTCGATCCGGCCAAATTTTTTGACGTTTCCTTTAAACTTCCGATCGATCTGATCTACACGAGAGCGGACGCGAAAATGAATCAATATTCCATCGACACCTCTAAGGTAACGGCAAATCAATCTCTTCTCGATTTTATGGTAACCCAAAAAGATAAGAACGGAAATTACGTCCCCTACGTTTCCAGAGACACGGCAACCCTCGCTTTGAGTTTTATTCATCAAAAAGGTTTTTATGCGAGAGCGGAATATCAATATTTCTCCGCTCAGTATCACGACGACACAAATACTCGAACCGCATATTGGGCCGATTTGGTCACGGACCCTCTCGGTAAAAAAGTATTACAATATCTTAATATTACTTCGAACAGTTCCGGTGAAACCGGCGTAATCCCCGCATACGGGCTCGTCAATGTTTCTATGGGTTATAAGGACCCGGTCAAACGTTGGACTCTTTTTATCACCGGAAAGAATTTAGCCGACGTTCGTTACATTTCGGGCCGTCTTCCCGAAGGGATTCAAGTCGGCCCGTTTCGGCAAATCAATGTAGGCGCCACCTTTGAACTCTGATCTCTTTCTTTCCGCAATCGTAACCTTTTTTTCTGGACCGGAAATTGTGTGAGTTCCCACATTTTAGATGTTTGTCGGTAAGAGTCGGATGTCGAAGTTTTAAATGTGGGAACTACTACGCGCTCGCGTTTGACTACCAGGACATAACTTCACTATCCACCGGCGCCTAAAACGTTCCCGCAAATTCATCCCAACCAAGATTTTCAATTGACAAAAAATATGATATTGAGAATTAGTATCAATATCATAACAACCAGTTCATCGAAAATTCCCCGGTTGCGGGCAACGGCTCTCTCCCGGGATCTTTTTTAAAAACTTTCAGGAAACTTGAATGAATCTCAAAAAAATTACTCTCTCTTTTCTTCTTCTGATTACGGCTTCACTTTGCTTCTCGAATTGCAAATCGGAAGAAAATCAGAACAATACCGTCCTGTTAGGCGCTTTGCTCGCGTTAGGGATGCAACCTACGGCAAGTAAAGCTCAGGTAGTCGATCGTTATCTACAGCTCGGTTATGAATCCTACGATCAAAGTTACAAAGACGCAATCACTCTCCAAACCGCAGTGACGGCTTTTGCAGCCAATGCAAACCCAACGGCGGCGGAACATACAAATCTTAAAAATCTATACGTCAAAGCAAGAGCCACTTACCTCGTAACCGAAGCGTTTCGTTTTTCGTCCGGACCGATCGACAATACGGACGCCTTAGGTTGTGGAGGCAACGCGGACGGGTCCGGAGACGAGGAATGCGAGGGATTGATCAACGCATGGCCATTAGACGAAACCGCGATTAATAACTACATCGGCGGGGCTGACGCAACCACTTACGCCGCAATCGTAGCCACAAACGGCGATGCCGCAGCAAACAACGCAGTTGATAACGACGACGAAACCGCAATCACAGTGGGTTGGCACGCGATCGAATATCTTCTCTGGGGACAAGACCTGTCCAACGGAGGAGTCAACCAAATCTCAGGACAACGTCCTATCGCCGACTTCGTAGGCGCCGGAGCCCCTGCCAGAAGAAGAGCTTACGTGAAAGCGGTTACCGACGGATTAGTATTACAACTAGGGCTCATCAGAGACCAATACGCGGACGGAGCGACATATTCGAACGCTTTCAAATCCAATCCGAACGCGGCGATCACTTCCATCTTTCAAGGGCTCGGAAAATTCATCGCGGGGGAATGGGGTGGAGAAAGACTTACGGGAACTTTCGGCGGACAACAAGAAGAGGAACATTCCTGTTTCAGCGATACCACAAAGGCCGACTTTTATTATAATGCTCAAAGTGTATTGAACATTTGGTCCGGATCTTACGAACTGAAAAAGGGAACCGTGGTTTCCACAGGTCCGGGACTAAGGAGCCTTTTCGGAACGTTCAACGCTCCTCCGATCACTCCGCAGGTAACGGCTTCCAGGGACGTATTCTGTATCAATCTTCCGGAACAAACGGCCGATCCGAATTACACCGCTTCTTGTCCGTCCGGCTCCCTGACGGAAAGATACGATCAGATCATCAGAAATACGGATTCGGAATACAAAATTCTTTTTGATACGCAGAAGTTGATCGGAGATACTGTGAAAAAGACGATCACCGATGCCGCCAAAATCATCGGCGTTTCGATCACGGATTTCTCTATTTAACTTGAGTTCGGCTTAAAAAAGTTTGGGCGAATCCGGTCCCGGACCGCGCTTTCAGCTGCAGTCAATAAATTGCATGAAAGAAACGTTATACAATATATCGTATTTAGTTTCAATTTATTGACTCCGCTTCAATCGTTTTCGCATTGATTATATTCAAGTTTAAAAGTTTGTGCTAAAAACCCGTTTACTTTTACGCTTCGATGAGGAAGTTTTCGTGTATTTTGAAAGTTTTAGTACAAAACTCTAAGTAAAAAAAACGAGTCACAATGAAAATTAAAGAATCATCAACAATCTATTGCTTTAAGGTCTCAATATATTCTAAAATCCGAATGGGTCTTTTCATAGGAATCCTATTCGGATTTTTCACGCAATGTCTTCCCGATATTTTCAACCATAAAAAGAAGAATCACGACCAAGACATGGCGGTCCTTCTTCTTTTTCTTGCAAACATGGACCCCGGAGAACAATACTCCGGCGGTTTAACCACGACCTTCGACACCACAGTGAACGCTTTCGATCTCGCCTCCGCCAATCTCCGAGAAGGCGGAAACATAGACTTTCAAGGCGGAAATTCGTTCTTCAATCGAGTTTGGGTTCAAGGCGGAAATTCGGCTTCCGACGGACTGGGTCCCGTTTTTAACAGCACTTCCTGCAACGGTTGTCACGTGAAAGACGGAAGGGGAACTCCTCCCACAAACGGAAGCAACGTTTTTTCGACGATGTTGATTCGAGTCAGTAAAAACGGAAAAGATCCGATCACGGGCGGACCGGTCGGGCTCGACAACTACGGACTTCAGATCAACAATCGCGGAGTTGCGGGACCTCCGGTTGTCCCGGCGGAAGCGACCACAACCGTAACCTTTGCGGAAGAACCCGGAAACTTTCCGGACGGAGAAGCGTATTCTCTCAGAAGACCTACATTCACGATTTCGAATTGGAATTTCGGAGTTCCCGCACTCGTAAATCAATCTCCTCGAACTTCGCCGATGATTCCGGGACTCGGACTTTTAGAAGCGATCCCGGAATCCACGATCCTTTCCTTTGCGGACGAAAACGATTCCGACGGAGACGGAATATCAGGAAAACCGAATTTAGTTTGGGACGCAAAACTACAAAAGAAAGTTTTGGGAAGATTCGGATGGAAGGCCAACGAACCGAGTTTATTTCAGCAAAACCAAGGAGCGTTTTTAGGAGATATAGGAATTACGAGTCCTCTGTTTCCGAATCAAAATTGCGTCGGCGCGCAAGCAAATTGTTTCGCTTCTCCCGCGGGCAATAACGGAAACCCGGAAGGAGCCGAAATCTCGAATAAAACGGCGGAGTTGGTCACTTTCTATACCAAACTTTTGAGCATTCCCGGAAGAAGAAACTGGACTCAACCCGACGTGATTCGAGGAAAAGAAATTTTTTCGGAAATCGGATGTAACTCCTGTCATAAACCGTATATCTTCACGGGCCGCTCGGAAGGATTCCCCGAAATTTCCTTTCAACACATCAAACCGTATACGGATCTTCTCCTTCACGATATGGGATCCGATCTCGCCGACAACCGGGAAGACTTCGAGGCTTCCGGAACGGAATGGAGAACACCTCCGCTTTGGGGAACGGGGCTCATCCAAAAAGTCAACGGTCACAATCATTTACTTCACGACGGACGTGCAAGAGGTCATAAAGAGGCGATTTTATGGCACGGAGGCGAGGCTTTGACGTCCAGAAATAAGTTCGTCAATCTTTCGAAAGCGGATCGGGATAAATTGATTTTATTCCTGGAATCTTTATGAGAAGTTTAGAATTTACTAATATTCTTCCGGCCAGGACGCCGCTCCCGCTCGGCAGAAGGATCAAGATTCTCGTCTTGAGTCTGACGATCGTATTTCCGGCAATTCGTTGCAAAGACTTCGGAAAAATTACGGGAACGGAAACCCTGCTCGTCGCGTTATTCGCAAACGCAAGTACGGGAGAATTCCTGAATTATACCGCCAATCAAATCGCCGTTCCTCAGTTCACCCGTCTTCTCGCCGCAGCTAACGAATTAAAGACGAGCGCGACTGCGTATCAAGCGGCTCAGAATGCGACCACTCTTGCGGATCTTCAAACAAAATGGTCGGCGGCGAGAAGAATTTTCAAACAGTGCGAAGTCTTTTATATCAACCGGTCCTATCTTCCTTCCAATTACTTTCATCGATTGGACGGTTATATTTTAGGAGAAACCAACCGTCCTACGGCAAACGATTTGAATATCGCCGCAGCAACGAATCCCAATACGAACACCGTCGATTCTTATCCTCTCACTCGAAAGGGATTTGCCGCGCTGGAATATTTGATTTTCGACGACGGAAACGGATTGCATACGTTAGCCGCAATCAATGCGGCAAATGCGAACGCGGGAAGAAGAACCTACATAGTTTCATTGGCAAGTGTGATTCAATTGGACTCGCAGCGGCTTCAGAATTCCTGGAGTCCTTCTTCCGGAAATTTTGCGGCAGAATTTGCGGCGGGAAACGGATCCTTCGCAGGAATCAAGGATGCGATCGATTCGTTTATCAACGGATTGGTTCAGTTGGAATACATAAACCAGGACGTTCGAGTCGGAGTTCCCGCTGGGCTCACCGTTGCGGGAACGACTCAATACCCCGCGAAACTGGAATCGATTTACAGCGACACTGCCTATCAAGATCTGTTATCTTCCTTGGAAGGATTGGAGCTCGTTTATTACGGTAACGCAGGAGATAACGAAGCGAGATCCCTCAGTTATCTCGTTCAGTTTCAGAATAGCGCGTTAGACGCTCGTGTTAAAACGAAAATTGCCGCGTTAAAATCCCTCATTCAAGGGAGAATCGACGCGTCCGCCCCGCTCCGAACCGATCTCGCCGGAAATTTAAGTTTCGTGAATACGGAAATTTATTCGAAATTCAAGGAACTTCGCATCCTCTTTGCGACGGAAGTTATTGGAATTTTAGGAGCAAACGCCCTTCCTTCCAACTCGGACGGAGATTAAAAAGAGAGTTCTTAATATTATAATATTTCACAGTCTGCATTCGTTTCAAAACCACAGGTTTAGCGTAAATTCGGCACAACCGATGCGAAAGCGATTGAAGCGAAAATTCCGAAGGAATTGTAGCATAAAGCGCGGTCCGGCCTGCCAAGGCCGGATTCGCCCCAAACTTTCTTACATTAAAGTTACGTTAAGCCGATGAGAAATAAACGATGAACCCGGAAAAATTCGAACCGATCCCTAAAGCGAATACAACACACAGGCCATATTTCCGACGGCGTTTGAATTAGAATTTCTCTCCCCTTTGAGACCGGGATCGGCCTCATAGTAGGTTACAAATTCGTCGTTAGACACGTACAATTTTTCTTTGTAAGAAATAACGATTTTTCCGGCGGCCGCATCAAACGTTCCGTCAATACCTCCCGAGTAAAACGGCAAAGGAATCAAGATCCAGTTTGCGCCGCCGTCGACGGTTTTATAAAGTTTATAAGACTGATCCGGACCGTAAAACGCATAACCGAATGTTGTGGTAAGAAATTTTACTTTTCGAAACTTCCCTCCTGTCAAGTTATGCGCCACCGCGGCCCAAGTAATTCCACCGTCGACCGTACGTCCCAGAGAAGCGCCTCCGCTAATCCAACCGTTCTGCGTATCCAAAAAAGAAAATTTCGCGAAATAAGAGGCGAAAGCGGAAGCGTTCGTCGCATTAAAAGGATTTCCCGGACTCGGAGAATAATAAACGTTTAGATTTGAATAAGAAGGACCGTAACCCGCGTACAAAATTTCTTGAGAGGATTTATATAATAAATCATAAATATTGATTTTTTGTCCTAAGGAAGAACGACTCCAAGATTCTCCTCCGTCCGTAGTACGATCCAAAAAATAATCGGCTTGTGAACCGGAAGAAGCGTCTGTGTTCGTACCGATTCGAATTCCATTGGAGGAATCCAAAAACTGCATCCAATGAAAGGGACTCTGATCCCTCGGTCCCATAAACATAGGACCGAAAAAAACGGCGTCAAACTTCATCGGCGCCCAATTGAGACCGCCGTCCGCGGATTTATAATTTACCGCGTGATGATTTACCGCATAAATTTCGGTTTCCGATTTTAGAAAATAATGAAAATTGAATTTTCCTCCTATAAGGGACGTCAAAGACGGAGTTCGATTGGAAAAACTTCTTCCATCGGGACTGAATACGAGTGAAACTTCCTCCTTTGAACTGGCGTCGTAAAAATCGGTTCTTTGATACATTGCCGCAACGGCGCCCGAAGGAAAAATCCGAATCTCGTTCGCATTTACGGGACTTGTGTTATTGGGAAGCGGCTGAGCGCACCAGATTATCATTAGGAAATCCGTATAATTCGTTTTCTCTTCCTTTTCACACGATGCGAAAAGGAAACAATAGGAAAATAGAATATAACTCGATACCAATTTGAATTTCATTCGATTGAGGTTAGAATTCATTTTGTCAACTCGACCTATTCTATCCGATCGACGTCCGTTTCAAGTCATAATTCCGTTTAAAAAGATTGAACAAAATCGCCGATTTATTTCTCTTATCCATCCTCGCTCCAAGAAGAATCGAATCTAGAAAATCAGAATTTCATACTATTCTTAAATTCATCCTTTCATCAGGAACTCGAATGGACCGCGGAAGGCGGGATAGAATCCGTCAACCGAAAGAAAGAGATCCTACGGATTAGCGTTGTTGAAAAAATCAATAGTTCAGATTAACAAAACCGCTTCAATCCGAACGATTTAGAATCGAATCAGAAGATCGTTCTTCCCGACACGAATCGTAAAATTCGATAAATCCGACTTGCTTTCCAAGCCTGACTTGATTCCATTTTCCGAAAAACAATTTAGGAAGAATGGAATGAATCCGGCAATCATCGCATTATTAGGTTTTGTATTTTGGACTCTGTTACTCGGACTTTGTGTGGTCGGCATCCGGTCACTCAAGGTATTGACGGGAAGTAACAAATCGAACGAGTTTCCGGCGGGAATCAAACACGGAAGCGAATTCTATTGGAGACTCAACCGGGCTCATCTCAATTGTATAGAAAACCTGCCCATTTTCGCGGCCCTAGTTTTGATCGCAGCCTTCACCGGAGTTTTAGACGAAACGTTCGAGTTCGTGGCGAAGATCGTTTTGGGTGCGCGAATCTTTCAAACCCTCGCGCATCTCAGTTCCGGTTCCGTTCTCGCGGTCAATGCGCGCTTCACCGGCTTTATCGTGCAATACGGAAGTTTTACATATCTTCTCTGGCACATCGTCCGCAAAACGGGAATCGCCTAACTTAAACCGCCTTAAGGGACAAAACATCAAGTAGATTTTGCTCAAAAAGAAAATCTACTTGACCAAACCCGTTTTTTAAGAAGGATTCTTTTTTACTCGAACCTTTGTCCGTCCGATTCTTTATGTTTTCCAAATTCGACTTCCTTCGTAAAAATTTATACAGCATGGCGGAACTATGCCTTGAGCAAGTACTCCTTTTGGACGACGCTCTTGAAAAAGACGACACCGAACTTGCAAGAAAGCTAATTGACCGAGACGATTTGATCGATAATCTCGAAAAACAAAACGACAATCTTTCTCAAAACGCGATTTTGGAGGCCGTAGCCAATCGCAATTCCATGGGGATGGATCAGGTGGACGGGGAAGTCGTTTTAAAACGCGACCCTCTTAGATTTGCGCTCTCCGCGATCCGGATCACGAGAAACTTGGAAAGAATGGGAGATCAAATTGTAAACTGCGCCAAATGTTTTCGAAGAGGTCTGATCCCGAATCGATTTTTTTGCGACGAAGAGATTCTCAACAAACTCTTATCCAGGGTAATTACGATCGTCGGAATGGCGGTCGAATCCTTGGTCGAAGAAAAGAATCGTTTTTACGGAAGCGTTCATACCGTGGAAGAAGAAATCAATAATCTCTGTCAGTCGGCTTTTTTAAAATTCGTCATGGATTCGAGATTGGATAAAAATCAATTCGCGGACGTATACAGACTTATTCTTTGTTTGGAAAGAACCGGCGACTATGCGGTGAACATTGCGGAAGAACTGGTTCGTTTGAATACGGGAATGGATATCAGACACGCTTCCGATCCGGTTCAGGCGATCGCAAAAACCGCAAGCTGATAAGTTCACAATCGATCACAATTTTTAGAATATTCTGAAAAGATAATTCACTCGTTTTCAGAATATAAACTGATAGGCAAACACAAGCGAAATAAATTATGCTATTCAACTTACTCTTATCAAAAAAGAATTTGGTTCAAGTATGAAAAAACACTTCATCCTTTCGGAAAGCGGTTCCGAAACCTTTTGGCAAATCGAACTCTCGGGATATTCTTTGATTCTTTCCTCCGGAAAAACCGGTTCTACCGGAAAACGTACGATTCGCAATTTTGAAAACAGAGACCGATGTCTCAAAGAATTCCAAAAATTAGTAGATGAAAAATCGAAACTCGGGTTCAAAGAATCCGATCGTGTGCCTTCGTTAAAACCTCTGACCGGTAATCCGAATTATAAGGAAACCTGGAAAAAAATCCTGGAATCTTCCGATCAAAAACAAGCGCTGCGGGATCACTTTCGATTTTTAATCGAAACCGAAAAATGTAAATCCCTTTGGGAACAAATTTTAGATCAAATTACGGAAGTTAAAATAGACGAAGAAGATAAATTCGTAATCACTCTTCCTTGGTCGTATGACGACGAAACTCCGGTCCATCTTCGTTGGAATCCCCCTTATCTCGGCAAAATTCATTCTTCTGTTCCCGGCTCTATGGCTCGTTTTGTTTCTATCTTTAACGGAATCGAAATCTTTCACGACGATGACGGCGACCCTACCTTTGTGATTCAAGGTGTACATTCCAAGGATCCGGATAAACCGGCGCGGGTAGAAGACGATTACGGCTGGGAAGAAGGGATTTTGGAAGAAGGCGACGATTGGTGGATCACACCTCTGGAAATTGTAGGAATGAATTTAGAAGACGTTCAATCCTTGGGTTCTTATGATCAATGTCAAAATTGGTTCGTATATCATCCTTTTATTAAAAACAAATATGGAGAGCCTGCAATTTCCAATGTGGATCACGGAAGCTGCGAACTGGAATCTCCCACCGTTTGTTACGGGTTCGGAGGATTTTTACTTCGGGAAATTTGTAGTTGGGTTAGGGAAATTTATTCGGACACGGACGACGAACTTCCGTTAGACGGCTCTCCCATAGTCACCAAGGGTTTTCAGGAATTTACGGCGCATAAGGCGGTCGAACTTTCGGAGAACCAACCCGAAGTCGCCAAACGCCTGTTAGAGTATGATTGGCATTCCTTAGCTTTATACATTCATAATACGATTTCAAAGTGGATCTTATCCTTATCCGAAGGAGACGCCGTAAACGAAAATATTCTGGTCGTCGATTCGTATTGGGACGACGCGGGGGAAATTATTTTTCTCGGATTGGACTGGCACGCGGGGGAAAACTACGACGATGCCATATCAGAAGGAGCCAATGAGATCGATTATCCTCTCGACTTTACTTCATTCTACAAATCCGTTTTAGGAAAAGACAAAAAGGATGAATTGGACGGACACGAGGTTATGGAAATTTTGGAGGACGACTATTCCATTACGAGAGACATACTCGCGTATCTTTCCGTCGAGAATTTGATTTCCATTGCAAACGGGGAGGAATTCAAAAAACTTCCAAGAGCCGAAGACGGAGTTTATATCGCGTATTCACACTATCACGATGAAGAAGCGACCGTCGCTTATCATTCTTCCGAAGGGGTTCAAGATGAATTCTTTAAAACCTTATTTTCAAAGTCGGTTCCGGAAAAACCGAAAAAGGAAATTTCCGAAGAAGAACAGGAACTCATCGACGATATAGCCGGAGACGTTCTCGAAGATTATCCTTGGGTTTGGAAAAATACGATCGAAAAGAGTATCGATCGTCTCGCCGAAAATTTTCAAGAGAACAAAGAACGTTATCAAAAGGAATTCGATAGGATCCTGGAATACAAAAACAAGGTTTCGAGCGACGAAGAGAAAACGACTCTTATGAATCTCGGAATGCAAATGAGTTCCGCCGCACTCAATCGATTTTTAAGAGAAAATAAACCCGACGTCGCCGATTGGGTTCTTCATTGTTATAACGACGTCTATCGTTCTTTGGGAATCGGTAAGAATTCCACTCTCAAAGGAAACGAAACCGGAAATTCTTACAACACCGCGGAGTATTTTGCCGGAGACATCATCGTGTTCATCGCAAAATACGGAGGAAACAAATATCTTGCTTTACTCGACGAGCTCTTACCTCCCGACATTCGGGACGCGAGACTCGCGTTCAACCTCGCTTGTTTGAATTCCTTGGAAAAGAACAAACCGAACGTTATACGTTATACGAAACTGGCATTGAGTTTAGGAAAACCGAAAAAGGATTTTGAGGACAGCGATTTCAATAACTTCAGGGACGATCCTGAGTTTCATTCCTTGGTTGCGTTACACTGAAAATTTCGGAATAAGAACGGCGACTTATGAAAACCGTTTCGGATTTCGATTTTATTAAGAATATAAAGAAAACGGAATATGTAAACACGTCGATCACGCTGATCTTCAAGGACAAGAATACCGGCATCCTGTTGCAAGGGGAAAGGTTGGCAGCTCAGTTCCAATGTCCTTGGGGTTATTTGCTAATCACCGATTTCAATTACTATGACGGCGTCGACTATTGGTATTATTTCCTGAACAATGCCTTGGAGATTAAGGACGTCGTATCGCAACCCGAAGATCCGGTCGGCTACATGGAAGCAATAAGAATGACGGAACCTCATACTCTTCAATTCGCTTTCTATACCCCCAGACCGGACGGGACCTGGCGTTTAGAACTCCATCCAAAACCTTTTTGGGATATGTCGCCGTCCGTTATTCGACTAAGGCCGTTAAGATTCGCTTTCAAAAAGCGAACTATTGTTTTGTCCAAGTGTTAGACGTATACGATAACGTTTGATCGTTGTCATTGGGCCTTCCTTTTTCTGGGACGCTACACCTAAACCCTCGCCACTTGAAATGTGGGAACTCCCACAATTCTTCCGTTATACGACTAAGCTTTGACCTCAACTAAAATTTGTGGGAACCCCTCATTCTTTCGGGCTGATCACGATCGGTAGGTTATCCTTGCCTTGAGGCACGAAGATCAACTTAGAATTCGGATTGTCAAACGCCTTATACTGCAAATATCTCGTGGTCAGCTTTTCGCTGATAATGGCTTGCGATTTCGCCTGGCCTTCGGCGCGGATCAACTGTGCTTCCGCGTCGGCTCTGGCTTTTTTCTTGGCGATTTCTATATTCTTTTCCGCAATCTCCAATTCGTATTTTTGCTGTTCGAGTTCCTGTTGTTTAGTCAACTTCGCTTCGATCGCATGGAGCATATTGGGAGAATATTCGATATCGTCCAATATGACGTCGAACACTTCGATATGTTTTCCTTTCGTTCTTTCAATGACGGCGGTTTTAATATCCTTTGCCAAGACTGCGCTATTTTTTGAAATCTGAATCATTTGGTGGTGAGAAACCACGTTCCTAATAGAAGCTCTAAACTCGGGTTGCACAATACTTTTATAATATTCCGGTCCGACTTCTATATGAAGTTGATAGACTTCATCTCGTATCGGTCTCATGATGATCACTGCCTGAACGTCGATCTTCAAGTCGTCGTTTGTAAGAACGTCCACTTTCTCCTTATGAGAATCCCATTGTGTGGAATACGTATAAATATCGTTCCAAGGTAATAACCAATAAAATCCGTTTAGAACGGGATCTTTACTGAGTCCAACGTCGCTGGTTCCGAAAGGTTTCCAGAACAACCCGATTTGTCCGGGATGAACGGTGGAACCGCAGTTTAGAGCGAAGATCAAAAAAAACGCGAAAAAGAATTTGTTTTTGTTCATAAGTAAAGTCTTATATCCATTTTTATTTTTTAGTTACTGCCTTCGAATTCGATCGTAAAACGTTTAATCAATTTCAGATCCACGTATTTGGCGCTTGCATAAAAATCTCTTTTGTGACCCACAGGCAGTCCCTGCACAGCAAATTGACAGGACTCCAAAAGATAGTCGTCCTTATCGTAAAAGTTCATCGTAAAGAACGCTTCCGTATGATCCTTTCCGGAAAGATTTTCGATTTGTCCGTTGATTTCAAGAAAGGTAAACTGATCCTGCAATCCTACATTATAATATTTGTATTTTCCGTCGATGGTTAGCTCTCCCTTGGATCTGCTCCCAATCAAAACAGGAATCGAAAGAAAGAAAAAGAATACATAAGGCGCAACTTCGATTAGGATTCTTGTTGAATCTTGAAGAAGCTTTTTGCCGAAAGAAACGGCGATATGAAATTTAAGACTCATAGAATACTCGGTTAGAGAGCATATCATTCAATTCAAAAAACGGAAACCATTTTCCTGTATTTTTATAACTTACGAGAACCCCTATAAAGTGAATTTTTTACCGAATGAAGGTCCCAAAACGGAGATTTCATACGAAAATTTGATAGGACGATTGTCGTATTTAAATTTTATAGAGAACCTCTAAAAACTTTCGTCTCGATATTTGGATAAGCGCAAAAAGCTCTTCTAAAGCATTCCATAACAGAGTTGTTGAAAAATTAATTCTCCATCTGTTTCCGTTTCATTGAAACGGACGATGAAGCAGTTTTGTTAAACGCGACTATTGAATTTTTCAACAACTCTAATATCGATTTGCAAAAAATGCAGGTTTTCGAGGTTCCTTATAGAGATTTCCTTAAAATGGTAACGGTAGCGCACATCTGCCGCTCGGACACTGATTTACGGTTGTGCTTGTTGGGTATTCCCCCGTGCCTCTTCTGTCTTCGCCTTCTCCCGTGCAATTCCTGTTAGAGATCATAGATTCAAACATATTTGTGGAAAGACCCAGCGGTTGTATAGTTGTAAAAGATGTGAGTGTACCCGAGTCCTCCAGACTCGCAACTATTTGGGACAGATTTGTAGTGGGCGTTAAAGATCTCCTAAAGGTTTCAAATGTCCACAAACTCGTGAGTGCGTTAGTTGGAATTACTACTAACCCCCGAGAGGTCCTAAGAATTGGAACCGTGTGTCCATCTGTAGTTCCATTAGGAAACTGCCTCGTCACTACTCCCAACCAAATACTCCCAGGAGGGGAATTGACGAGTGAACTAATGTGAGAAAGTATATCGGCCCGAGTAGTGAATTCATTGGAAGTAGACCAAAGATACTGAGGCAACATAGTACTAATGGATGCAAATGACAAGAACCTTTGTGTGAAATACAGAGGATAAGGAGCATACTTTTTAGGTACATCTTCTAACAACCTTTCCAAATTCGGATAACGTTGACCGAACGAGATAAAAGGATCCGTATCCGGAGCCGTATCGAAAAAATAACCTCCGCTCTGAAGAGGTCCTTGTGAATGATACTCCTGAAGTTCCGCTATCATCTGAAAACTATGAAGCGCGCAAGCGCCGCATATTCCACGAGACGTAGTAGTCGAAGATTGAGCGGATACTGAAGTTGCTATCGCATAAAGCCTTCGAATCCAAGCATCGCTTAGTTGAAAGTCGGGCGGTAAGGTCCTTTTTTCTCTTTTATACGCATGACTTTCCTTGCTACCGGCCGGACAATATTGTTCCGTCTTACCGAGATTGCCCGCCGTGTAACGCGCCCAATCCAGTAAGTTTTTATCAACGGTAAACAGAGAGGTCGGACTATTGGTTGTATCTTTTTCCAAATAAGAAGGTTTAGCTGCATAAGCAACACCCCAATTCGATCCATACCTGGTAACTCTTAGAACATTACCTTTGTAATCCGTGATCATTCCTCCTTCGTCGGTCTCAAGTTGGACGTTCCAATACGCTGGATTATCCTTACTAATAGCTGCGTCACTACACAATCCCCATTGAACCCAATTCCATTGATAACTATCCACCTTGGAATACATACAATAGAGAGATCCGCTAACGGGATCGTATTGAGCGAGATGTCCGCTTTCTGGATTGTAGTAGATGGACGTGGTATTTTTTTCAGAACCTTTGGAACGAATAAAGTAGCGGTCGTTTCCCAAATTCCAAGCTATGAAAGTTTTAACGCTGATGTTGCCGGGAGTGGCCACCGTTTTCGCCCAATCATCCATCGAAGAGTCCAAGGTGTGGTTATAATAATCCTTAGAGTTTCTTGAGATATAGCCGTACCAATTGGTATCCTTCAAACGATAAAACCCATCCGCAGTCCAAAAGGAATTATCCTTTAGGATCCATCTCTGACGAGGTTCATTGATAACACAAGGTCTGAG
>NZ_ANIK01000099.1 GCF_000347175.1 Leptospira alstonii serovar Sichuan str. 79601 | reverse complement strand
TCGATTCCATGGAAGTCTTGAGAAGAGTTCCCGGAGCTTCGATCCGCTATCAAGATACGGGTTTGATTTTAAATATAGGCTTTCGAGGAGTAAATAACGATCTCGGAAGAAAAGTACTCATTTTAGAAGACGGAATCTTTACTTCTCTCAATCCCTACTCCGCGCCGGAACAATATTACACGCCTAACATCGATCGTATGGAAAGAATCGAAGTCGTGAAAGGATCGGGGGCGATCCTTTTCGGACCTTCCACAATCGGAGGAGTGATCAACTTCATTACAAAACGCCCCTCGAAAGAACCTACATTTTCCGTTTCTGCACAAGGAGGATCTTACGGATTCTTTTCTTCTCAAATATCTTACGGAGGAACTTTCGGAAATACTGGAATCGACATTTCGATTCTCAGAAAACAAGGCAACGGATTCAGGGATCACCAAGACTTTCGATTGCATGAATTTTCCTTTAAGTCCGTAACCGATCTGAATGAAAAACACACTCTTACTTCGAAATTCTTAGCCACCGCCCAAGACGCGAACATGACTTACCTCGGTCTGACGACCGCTCAATTTTGGGACAATCCTTCCTCCAACTTTGCGGAACAGGATAAACGAAAACTCCAGAGATATTCCGGAGACATCGGCCACGAATGGAAGCTCACCGATCATTCCAAACTCGTGACAAAAGTTTACGCGGCTTATACGGAAAGAAACTGGGCAAGACAGAACTACGTTCGAAACACGGGTTCTTACTTCAATAAACCTCCGGATAACGTAATCAAATTCTACGATACCGAACCTTTTGTGAACCGCCCCGGTGACACCATTTACATGTTGGACAAAATCGGGCATAGAGATCGTTCTTTCCGATTTGTAGGAGTTGAATCGCGTTATCAACAAGACTTTCAGTTTTTTGGAATCAAAAATCAACTCGACGCGGGTCTTCGTTACCACTACGAAACTGCGGACATCAAATACATAGACGGACCGTCTACTCCCGATTATGCGATCTACGGCAACGGTTTTGAAAATCCGCCGACGGGCGCCGCTTCCTCCGAATATTCTCTTTCTAAATCCGGGACCTTAAGGGATCACGAAGTCAATTATACAAAGTCCGTTGCGGGTTTTGCTCAGAACAGCTTTAAGTTCTACGATTCTTTTTCGGTCATTCCGGGCGTTCGTTACGAAACTTTCACCCAGAACAGATCGATCCTTCGTCAGCAGGTTCGCGATCCGATTACCAAAAAATCCTCTTCTCAGGAAGTGGACAAGGAGACCCAAAATGTGTATCACGTTGTGATCCCGGGTCTCGGTCTTACGTACGATATCCGAAAGGATCTGATCTGGTTTGCGGGCGCCCACAAAGGTTTTTCACCTCCGCGATATCAGGAGGCTCTCAATAACACGGGACTTATAAATCGAGTCGATCCGGAATATTCCTATAACTACGAGACCGGCTTTCGAGGAGATATTACAAAAACCTTAAATGCTCAGGTGACCTACTTCGATCTGAACTACATCAATCAGATCATCGTCTCTTCCGCCACTGTCGGAAACGTATCGACTTCTTCGCTTAAGAATGGAGGAAAAACATACAGTCGCGGTGTTGAATCGAGCATCACATTCGATCCGGCTACATTGTTCGACGCTTCTTTTAAACTTCCGATCGATTTGATTTACACTAGAGTCGATGCAAGAATCAATCAATATTCCATCGACGTTTCGAAGATCGCCCCAAATCAATCTTTGATCGATTTTGCGATCACCCAAAAAGATAAAAACGGAAATTACGTTCCTTACGTTTCCAAGGATACTGCGACTCTTGCAATCGGATTCATTCATCCGAAGGGTTTTTACGCGAGAACGGAGTATCAATATTTCTCCTCCCAATATCACGATGACACAAACACAAATGCGGTTTACTGGGCGGACTTGATCACGGACTCTAATGTCAAAAAAGCATTAAGATATTTGAATATTTCTTCCAATAGCTCGGGTCAGACCGGAAACATACCCGCATACGGACTCGTCAACGCTTCCTTCGGTTATAAGGACCCTATCAAACGTTGGAGTGTTTTTATAACGGGTAAAAACTTGGCCAACGCTCGTTACATTTCCGGACGTATCCCCGAAGGAATTCAAGTCGGTCCGTTTCGCCAGGTTAATGTCGGCGCCACTTTTGAACTCTGATCTTTTTCTTTACAACAATGTTCGACTTCATCAGCATTTAGGTCTTTTAACTCCCGATTTTGTTCATCAAGCAGCCTGATTTCTGTCAACATGATGTAAGGACTTTAAAAGGACTGATCTTGCCTGTCAGACATTGACCCACGTTGCGACCCGTATGGGAGCAACGTGTTTGAGTTCATCTCTTTGACCGGTGTTTTCCTATTCCCACTGACATCTAAAACGCGTTAGTGAATGATTTACTAACGTGAAATTCATTTTTATTTTAAGAATTACGGAACCGATTTTAAAAAAATTTAGAATTTCTGCGGCCGACTTTCCTATAATTCAGTAAGGATTCTAAATCCTTACGCGAAATCCTGTTTCCCCAAGAATTAAATAGTTTTGACTAAAAACAAAAAGATAAAATCTTCCCAAATCATGATTTTTTTTAAGAAAGTTACAACTTATAATTCTCAAAAAATAAAAAACGAGCAAAAGCTTGAAAACACCTTGTTATAACAAATACGGGTAAAGCTGTTCGCTTATGCGAATGGAGAAATTCGTTTTGAAGGAATTGTTTGAACTACCAAATAAAGAAAACATTTCCATCCCGTAAAAAAAAGTTTCTGGAAAAATAGGAAACAAAAACAACTAAAGGATTCGGATGTGGAAGAGGTTGAATATTATTCTTTAGCGGCAACGTTATACTTTATGATTGCCGCATTCGGGTTTTTCAAAAAAAATAGACAAAGAAAAATCGGCTCTCCGGTGCTGTTTTTCTTAATGTCCTGTGTTTTTTGGTCTTTTACGGCCACGATTTTTATTTCGGAAAATATACTCGCAAAGAAGTTGGCCCAATATTTTTACGCCTACTTTTCGGTAGCGGTTGCTTTCTTTTTTATGAACTTCGCCGCAAGCGCTAAGAACGGCAATTTTCCGTATGCTTACGCGGATTTTACGGCCCTTCGAAAATTGCTTCTTCGCAGTTTTGCCTCCACCGCCGCCATTGTCGTCGTTTGGGATTTGCTCGATGAATTCAAAATTCCTAATCTTTCCGAGATAGTATCTTTAGGAATTTTTTTGTTTTTCGTCTATCTTCTATTCCAAACCTTAATCCTTTTGCGTTCTTCGAAAAACAAAGAAACTTTGATCAAAATTCTTCCTTCCATCGGTTTATTACTCGTTATCAAACTTACGGAAGTGTTCCGTTATTTCGAGGGTTCCAAAATCATCGAGCCGATCAACACGATCAATTATTACTTCTTAATCCTTTCTCCGATTATCTTGAGCGAATGTATTTCGATGATCTCCGATATTCAAAAAACTCAAAAAGAATTTCTATTGAGCGACGATTCGGCCGGAGAAAACAACACGGACAAACATCTTTCCCATCGCGATTCAGTTCAGGAAAAAAGATCCCTTTTGGAAGATCTCAACATTGAAAAAGTAGAAAGCAAACTCACCGAATTGATGCAGAATGAAAAGATTCATTTGGATGAAGAACTTCGCCTTCCCTCTTTAGCTTCGGAGATGGGCCTGTCCGTACATCATCTTTCCGCTTTTTTGAACGAACATATGGGAATGAATTTCAATTCCTTTATCAATCATCATCGAGTGAAAGAGGCAAAAGTTATGCTTCTTGAGGAACCGGATCGTTCCATTCTTTCGATCGGAATGGCGGTCGGATTCAGCTCTTCTTCCGCTTTTCACAGAGCATTTTTGAAAGAAGCTAAAAAATCTCCAAAGGCGTTCCGAGAAGAGAATCTTCCGAATTACAAAAATAAGGAAGATGAAATGCAAGACTTGCGCTCCAGATATTCGCATTCCATCTAACAGCACTTTGACGAAAAAACGTCGTTAGAAAACTTTACAAAGGATCGGAAATCCGATCCGTTTTGGAAAATGAAGGATTTTAACGTCCTCAAAAAATTCCCGCGACGAGGATCGAAAAACGACGCGGTCTCGTTACCCGAAACGGAAAAGAGGTCCGCAGCGAAACCGATCGGCGTGGATTGTTTTGAGTTTAAAAAACTTTGCGATGATTTTAGCGCGGGTCGTGACGGTGAGAACGATTTCTTCCTATGATCGTATATAATCCCTTTGCGACCGTTTGAAGCATCCTTGTCATCACACCTTTCAATTTGATCTTTAGAAACAGTTCCAAAACGAGTTCCCTAAGCGCGAGATCGAAAGGTAAGTTATAATTCCGCCATAAAATCGTAAAATGAAACGGATAACTCTGTTCGGGTTTATCCTGAGAATGCGGAGCGAAATGAATCAGAGTTCCTTCCACTGTCGTTTCCTCCGAATTGATATGTTTGAATTCCACATAAATCCGAACCCTATTTTTGAGAAACGGAAGGGGAATCACCTGCAACCCCGCGAGTTCCGACCAAGTGATGTCGCTTAAAGATAAAAATCCTCTCGTTTCTCCGGCTAAAACGCCGATTTTGAGAGTTCCCCTTTTGCCGAGTCTACAGGATCCGCTTTTGGTTCTAAAAAGAATTTCAAGAGGGGAACCCGAATCCATGTATCCGCCTTCGATCGCTATATCGTGCAGTTGAATCGAATACGTGGGAGTTAAGGTTTTATCCACGATGGAAATCGATCCGTTTTCTATTTTCATATTTTGGAATACGATTTTTCCGCGTTTTGGCATGAGTCCTATTTTTTTATGGGGACTTATGATGTTCGTATAATCCATATGAAAATTTTTGAATATAGAAGAGGGAATTCTCAACTTTCCCTTAAAGAGGGAAAAAAAATCGATCTTCAGATTTAAGGAGGAAACTCTCGCATAAACCTGATCCGTTTTTAATATTCCGGGAAATTCGATCGTACAATTTTTGGAGATTACGTAAAAGACCGGAAGTAGAATTCCGGAGGAGATCCATCGGAATTTGAAATGACGAAACGAAAAAAAATTAACGAGGAGTTGCAGAACGGGACCGGAAACCAAAAACTGAATACCGGCGTAACCGATAAGAAGATAGAATAACGTTTCCCAAAACCAATTCATACGGATTTTACGCGCGTGAGAAGGCCGCGCCAAACGGAAGGCGCGTTATGCGTTCTTTGTGAATGGAAAAATCGTCGGTTTTAAAGGAAACCGAAAAGAAAAGATGATCGTTTTTCAATAGAGGCGTTTACTTCTTTTTCCCAAGAATTCTGCTTTCTATATTCTTCTTATCCATCGAAGATATTTCGAGCTCCTTTGAGAGATCGTCCAAAAATTCTCTTTCCTTTTTAGTAAGAGCCCCGTCCATCGAAACGATGACACAAGCGTCCTCGTAAAACCCGGCCGCCATAATCGGATTCCCATCCGAAAAATTACGAACCGTTTTTACGGGAAGAGGATTTTCAAACACGTCCGATAACTCGGCGATGATGGAAGTTTTTTCGCTTTGATGATCGAAGAAAATACAACCTTCTTCGAAAAGCGCTTTCACCATTTGCCCGACCAGACTTCCTTCCTTTTGATGAAAGATTCCGTCGGCCATACAAGAATAGGACCAAATGCTGACGAGAACCTTCGCGTAGTTCATCTTCAGATGGAATATTTCCTGCTCCGGGTTCATTTCTTCTCTGAACTTTTCATAGAATTCATGCCCCGGCAGGACTTTACTTGCAAGGGATGAAAGATTCTCCATTGGCATCGGGAGTTCCTCCAGGTTTTCAGAAAATTCTATCCGAACCATTGATTTTGCAATGAAAATCCGAAAAGAAAGACGTTGATTTTGACCTAAATTTTAAGAACCTGACTTTTGTGAACTCTTCTTCATCTCAAAGAAAGATATTGGTTACTTCCGCTCTTCCTTATGCAAACGGACCGATTCATTTGGGCCATGTGTTGGAAGGAATTCAAACGGACATTTGGGTTCGTTTTCAAAAAGCGATCGGAAACGAATGTTATTTCTTTTGCGCGGACGATACACACGGAACCCCCGTGATGTTGGCGGCGCGCAAAGAAGGAATTACTCCCGAACAACTTATCCAAAGAGTCGGCCAAGAACACCGTCAAGACTTAACTTCTTTCGGAATTCGTTACGATAATTATGATTCCACACATTCCAAAACGAATCAAGAAATTTCCGAAGATATTTATCTGAAACTGAAAGAGAAAGGTCATATTTCGAGAAGAAGTATCGAACAGGCTTATTGCGAAAAGGATCGGATGTTTCTTCCCGATCGTTTTATCAAAGGTGTTTGCCCCAATTGTAAATCCAAAGATCAGTACGGCGATAATTGCGAGGTTTGCGGAGCGACTTACAGCCCCAAAGATTTGATCGATTCTCACTGCGCCTTATGCGGAACTTCTCCCGTCGTTAAGAACTCGGATCATATCTTTTTCAAACTCGGAAACTTTCATAAGAAAAACGAACAATCGCCGCAACTCAAAGATAAACACGCGACCCTCCCGAATGCGGATTTCGATTTGCAATCCTGGGTGGAAACGAGCGGAGTCGTTTCCGAATCCGAAGGTGTTATAAAAAAATTAAGGGAATGGTTCGATGCAGGGCTGCAAGACTGGGACATTTCCAGAGACGGGCCTTATTGGGGTTTTGAAATTCCGGGCGAGAATAATAAATATTTTTACGTTTGGTTGGACGCTCCCGTGGGTTACATGGCTTCCTCCAAAAACTTTTTTGAAAAGAATTTTCCGAACGATCCGAATCGGTTCGATTCTTTTTGGAAAGATAGAAGTTCGGAGATCGTTCACTTTATCGGTAAGGATATATTATACTTTCATACTTTATTTTGGCCGGCGATGTTGGAAGGAAGCGGTTACAGGGCTCCTTCCAAAGTTCACGTACACGGTTTTATCGGCGTGAACGGAGAAAAAATGTCCAAGTCCCGCGGAACGTTCATCAAGGCGGAGACGTTCGTAAAACACTTGGATCCGGAACATCTTCGCTTTTATTTGGCCGCAAAATTAGGTCCCGGAATGGACGATATCGATCTTTCCTTTGACGACTTTGTGAATAAAGTAAACGCGGATCTCGTGGGAAATTTGATCAATTCCGTTTCCAGGGTTTCGACCACGATTTTGGATGCGTTGGATCGGACGTTAGGAACCGTTCCTCCGGAAGGCCGCGTTTTACTCGAGGAAATTCTCAACCAGTCCGTAAAAACGACGGGTTCCGGAGAGGATTCGATTCAGAATATTATAAAAGCTGCATACGAACAAAAAAACTACGCGAAAGTGATGAGGGAAATCACCCGTCTCGGCGACCGGGTAAATCGTTACGTCAACGACAACGCTCCTTGGAAGCTCATCAAGGAAAATCCGGAAAAGGCAAGGGAAGTCGTGACGACGACGCTGAATGCGAGTCGATTTCTTGCGATTTACCTTTACCCCGTGGTTCCTAAAATCTCCGAACAAATTTACCAGTTGTTGAATCTGAAAGATTCTCCCGGATTTAAGGATCTGGATATCTTTAAAATATTAGAAAAAACGAAAGTAAATCCGTACGAAATGATCACCAAACGCGTGGATGAAAAGGCAATCAAAGTTATGTTGGAAGAAAACAAACAATCCGAACTCCCTAAAAAGGAAGAAACTCCCAAATCCTCCGACAATTCTGGCAAGGAAGAACGAATCGAAATTTCGATCGAAGAACTTTCCAAGGTGGAACTGAGAGTCGGTCAAATCGTGGAAGCCGGTCCGGTGGAAGGCGCAGATAAACTCGTGAACGTAAAAGTGGATCTCGGCGAACTCGGGATTAAAAACGTTTTTGCGGGTATCAAAGTCGCTTATCAACCGGAGGATCTCAAAGGTTTGAAAGTTGTCGTCGTCGCCAATCTTAAACCGAGAAAGATGAAGTTCGGAATTTCGGAGGCGATGTTGCTCGCTTCCGGAGAGGGAGAATCCTTGAGTTTGTTCGTTCCTCACAAGGATGCGAAGCCGGGTGATAAGTTGAAGTAAAAATACGAAGGATAAAAAATCTCCCGAATTTTACGGAGAACGAACTAAAAGTCTCGAACAAGAAAATTTTTACGGTAAAAGTTTGTCGGAATAATTAAAATCAATTTAAGAGAAGTTGACAATGAGAAGCAGAAATTTTAGGGACGGAAACCGCGTCGTTTTCAAATGTAGAATCGAAAGCCGATTTTAGAAAAGAGTCATCCGTTCCTTCTTTCTATAAATCAAACGCTTCCGATAAGTCCGATATTAAGAAAATAAGAATCTATTTCGTAACGTAATATGCCCTTACAATTGGATATCACATACAGTTTTCAGAGACTCTTGGAAAAGAGTAAAAACGTGGGCGGTCGGCTCGTATCCAGACAACTGACTCACATCGTGGATTCTTTTATCCTTTCTAAATTTGAAAGTTCCAAAGTCGGATTAAAATCCGGAGACGAACTCTGTATCGTTGCCATGGGCGGTTACGGAAGGATGGAGATGGCTCCTCATTCCGATATCGACCTATTGTATCTGCACAACGGAATCAAAGAACAAAGACTGGAATCGATTATCTCCAAGATCAACACCTATCTCTACGATTCAGGAAAGGAAGTCGGACATTCCTGCAGAACGATCAAGGAATGTTTTCGATATCTGGATGATATGTCTTCTTATCACGCGTTTTTGGACGCCCGTTTTCTCGCGGGATCGAGAACTATATTCGAAAAGTTTAAAACGAATTTTTTGGAGAAAATTCCCGTAAAATGGACCAAACGTTATAACGAAATCAAGGAAGAAATTTTAACCTCCCGGTTTCTCAACGAAGAACGCCCCATTTTGTTAAGCGAACCGAATCTGAAAACGGATCTCTGCGGGCTCCGAGACATCCAGTATATGTTTTGGATGGAAAAACCCGTCCGAAATCTGCCTTCTCTGGGAGGATTGTCCATATTACCGGTTTTTCAAAGAGGAGAAATCCAACTCCTTCAGGAAGCCTACGATTTTATACTACGCACAAGAACCGCGATGCACAGGATCACTTCTCGAAAGACGGATCGATTGGACCTGAGTCTTCAACAAGAAGTCGCCGAGTATTTGGGTTACGGAAAAAAAGAGGAGCTTTCTTCCGTAGAAAAATTCATGCACGCATTGTATCACCATCAGAAGAATATCTATTTCATTATCCGCACGTATTTGGACTCCATCGTCGAAAAAAGAAAAAGTTCGAAAGGAGAAAGTTTTCCTTACGAGGATCTTCACTTTTTTAAGATAGACGACACGGTTTTTCCGCCCGCAACCGGAACGTTGTTTACGAACCCGCATACGATTTATAGGGACGTTATGCGTTCTTTTCGAATGATTCAGGAAAAGAATCTGCAGATTTCCGGAACTTTGTTAAACGAATTCAGATTTGCGGCGAATTTTTTGGACGACGACTTCAAGTATTCACCCGAAGTGAACGAAGACTTTTTAAAAATTCTAAGAACCCCTTCTCGGAGAGGAAATATTTTGAAGTTGATGCACGAATCGGGCGTTTTAGGCGCGATTTTGCCGGAGTTCGGGGCATGCACCAATTTTCCGCTGTTCAGTTATCATCATGAGTTCACCGTAGACGAACATACTTTATTGATTTTGCATGAACTCGATCTTCTGGATCGGGGAGAATTTCAGGACGCAGAAGTTCAAAAAGCGTATCGGGAATGTTCCAAGATAGAGTTGTTGGCTCTCGCAATTTTATTACACGACGCCGGAAAAGTGAAAGAAGGAGACCATTCGGAATACGGAGCCGAACTCGCGGTTTCGGTCGGGGACAGACTCGGGCTCGACGAAGAGGATACGGATCTCTGTCGTTTTCTCGTGGAAAAACACACTCTTATGTCCGAGTTGAGCTCCAAGAGAGACATAGGCGATCCGAAGTTGATTTTGGACTTTGCGAAAATCGTAGGAAGCAGAGAAAGATTAAGAAAACTTTATATTCTTACGATAATCGACACAAAGTCCGTGGGGACGGGCGTTCTCACCAACTGGAAAAGCTCGATCTTGAATACTCTCTATCAAAATACGATTCCTTATCTTGTAACCGACCCCAAGGACGATTTTGAGGAAGACGGTCCTACTCGCGACGTTCAATTGGAAAATTTAAGGAACTACCTCGTCGCTAAAGAAGGTTTAAACGAAGAGATCGTTAAATCCGTCGTAACGTTCGCGAACGAAGTGTCTCCTTCTTCGTATATCAACACGGTATCCAATCGTAAAATATTCAGGAATTTTAAATCGATCGGAACACTTGCTCAAAACCCGGCGTTAGGAATGATTTTCGAAACGGAACAAGATCCTGCTTTCGTGACGATCGACGTTGTAACGGCCAATCAACCTGAAATTCTTTTGGATCTATCCTGTGCCGTTTCTTCCGAAGGCCTGAGCCTTTTAGGAATGAAAAGTTATACTCTCGGAGAATATTGGATCACGACGGTTCAGTTGACCGATTCGGCGGGAGGCGGAAATCTTTCGCACGAAAAGCTGAACTGCATCGAAGCCAAACTCAAATCGATTTCTTCCGGAAATTTAAAAAGAGAAAGTATCGCCTTTCAAAGGACGGATTGGAATCCCCGCAAACCGGCTCCGGAAAGTATCGTCAATCGATCGGTTCTGTTTTACAACGGAGATCTTCCGGATGTAACGATCATGGAAGTAAGAATGCCGGACGTCGTCGGTTTGGTTTATAGAATTCTTCAGATCATTCTTCATCTGGATCTAAAAGTGCGTTATTTGAGAGTTTCGACAAGCGCCGATTATGCGTTTGATTCTTTTTACCTTCAAACATCCAACGGAACCAAACTGGAAGATCCGGATCTTCTGTTTACGTTACGGGAAAAAATTCTTACCATCCAATTCGGAGAACAAATCTTGGAAGAATCCTCCGCCTAACAACTGAAATGTGAGAACTCCCATTCTAGTGGATAGATTTCAGGAATCAGATTTCAGTAAATTTACAGAAAAGGAAAATTAACCTTTGTTAAAGTCTGATCCCTCTATTAGGAAAATGTAACTGAACCCTGATTTCTATCCACTGACCCCTAAAACGTGCGTTCCGGTTCGTTTGTTTTTTCCGTTTCTTTTTCGCTCGCGTTTAAAACCGCGCAAAGTTATACTTTCCAAAAAATCCCTTTTCAAAATGTTAAGAGCCCGGCCTATAATCTCAAAGAAAATATACAAATGTGCGGGAGTTCCGCGTCGGATTTTGGAACGGACAGTAATTTGGTTTCGAAAGAATTCAGTAAATTAGGAGAAAATAATGCAGCATCCTTTAAATCAATCCGCAAACCCGGGTCTTGCACCCTTTGATATTTCTAATTACCGAGGGAATCGGGGAAAGAATTTTTACGAAGAAGACCGAGTATTACAAACCCTTGTTGAAAAATATTCCAAAGGTTACGACGCCGCACATAAGAAAGAGATGATCGAACATCTTTTCGGTTACGGCGCGTTAGTCGGTGGAGTTCTGGACGAACTCACGGACGCTTCGCACAAGGAAGGAAAATACGGAGAGGTTGTTAAATACGATCGAACCGGAAATCGAATCGACGCGGTGGTATATTCGAACGAACAAAAACTTTCCAGAAAGATTTCCTATGATTATGGAATCGTAAATCTCAACTATCATTCTTCCTGGAAACATCCTTTTACCGACTTGCATCGTTATGCGCTCGCTTATCTCGCCAATCAAAACGGAGAAGGTGGAGTCACTTGTCCCCTTGCGATGACCGAAGGTATGATTAAGGTTTTGGAAGCGCTCGGAACTTCGGAACAAAAAGAAAAGTATTTGCCTCTTGTCGCGGGAGAAGGAAGCGACTCTCACTTTATGGCCGGTCAGTACGTGACGGAAAGAGTTGGCGGTTCCAACGTAAGCGCAAACAGAACGATCGCGAGAAAACAGGAAAACGGCAAATGGATTCTTACCGGTGAAAAATGGTTCTGTTCCAATCCGGGTGATCTCTGGGTGACCACCGCAAGAGTGGAAGATACGAACACCATCGGAATGTTTTTGGTTCCGAGAATCAAATACGACGGAACGTTAAACGGACATCATATTCTCCGTAAAAAAGACATCATCGGTTCGAGAGGAAAACTCACCGTCGAAATCGTATACGACGGTGTCGAAGCGGAGGCGCTCGGAAGACCGGCCCACGGAATCGCGAACCTGATCAAATACGTGATCGGAATTTCAAGACTACACGTATCCATAGCCGCATCCGGAATTTCAAGAAGAGCTTGGATGGAAGCTTACGAATACGCGAAGTTCAGAACCGCTTACGGAAGTAAAATATTAGAATTTCCTTCTTTACTCAAGCAACTCAGCGATCAAAGACTCAAACACACCGCTATGTTGACTTCCATCTTCAGACACTTTCATACTCCCGAGCCTTTGAAACTGGCGGGAGAAGTGTTGGCTCCTCTTTTAAAATACAAATGTTCCGCCACCTCCACCGAGATCACATACAACTCGATCCTTGTATTGGGCGGAAACGGAATCGTCGGGGATTTTTCCGCGCTTCCGAGATTACATAACGATTCCATCATAAACGAAACCTGGGAAGGAACCCATTTGTTGTTAAGCGAACACGTCCTGCGCGGTTTTAAAAGGGAAAAGGTCGCAAAGGCGTTCTTCAAATACGTGGAAGAAATCACTGATATTAGCTCGTCGGCCGCGGAAACGATCCGAAAAAAATCTGAACTTTTGCAAGGATTGTTGGACAATTCAAGTTCGCAGGAATTGGATCTGAATCGGATTTACATCGCCGATTTGGCTTTCGAGACGTTCGCTCTGGCTGCGTTATCCGATATCTCCGGTAAAAATTCTCCGAATCCCCAAAAAGATATGTCGGTTTTCCGGGACGGTTACTTGGAATTGCTGAATTCCTCCCAAACATTTGTTAAACAGGAAAGTTTTTCGGGAAATGCGGAACGTCTCAAATCGGTGATTCATTTCTAAAAGAACTTTAGAATTTACTCATGGACTCAGGTCGTCGCGGGTCCGTGAGCGATTCTGAAAAATCTACGGATTCCGTTCTCGATTTTTTACGGCTTGTTCCGACCGTATTCCGTAAAAATAACCTCGATTCGTTTCGTTGTATTACGATAAAAAACTAAGGTGCACCGCTCTTATATCATGACCGAACGTGAATTTGCGGAGAAAGTTTGGGCGAATCCGGCCCCGGCGTTGCGAGTGGCTCGCACGAAATTGAGAAATCCGCGCTTTCGCATTTGTTATACCTAACTCCCGTGAACTGACAACCACACTATTTTGAATCATACGATTTCCTCGGAAAGAATCGACGTTTTGGAATGAGTATCGACCTCCCCTAATGGATAACGGTTTTGGAAATGGAAACCGCGGATTGAATTTTCGAGAAAAAAAAGAGGAATGCGGAGTTTTTCCCGCTTTTTTGCACCAACGGTAAACTCCCATCTCTTCCGTCCCGTAAGATAAAACGGAAAAATTTTAACCTGACATCTGACCCCTAAAACGCGTGAGCGATCGAGGTGGAAATACTGCAATGCACCGTTCAAAAACGGAACAATAAAGACAAAAAACGAAATCATTTATATATTAGAAAAATATAAAATGGTGCTTTGCAGATTGAAACCGAGAGCGCGACCCGGCGGAGTAAGACAAAGAGAGTTTCGCCGGGGCACGCCCAACGGTTTCAGTAAGGAGTTCCCGCGTTTTGAAAATCCGGTCGGAGCGCGTTTTAGACGTCTTTTACCGTGCCTGCGATCAAAAGAGCCGCTCCTAAAAGGGAAACGTCTTTCAAAAGTGCGATTGTGGAAGCCTGGTTACCGGCGGCGGCGGCCGGTAAATGAACCAAAACCACGAAAATTCCCAAAAGAACCGCAAGAAGAACCGTCGCCAAATGCGTTTTGATTCCGGTAATAATGGAAACCGAAGCCGAAATCAAAGCCAATCCGGTTAGATATACCCAGACGATCGGAAAAGGAATGTAAGAAGGAACGATTCCCGTCATCGTTCCGCCCGAGATAAAGTGAAACAATCCGAAAATCGCAAAGGGAACCGCATATACGATTTTACCTATTTTTTTCATATTAACTCCTTGATTCATATCTTTCAGAGTAAAATTTTCCAAATCGGTCATTTTATCCGAAAGTCGAATTTTGAATCTTGATTGAATATTGGACTTCCGCAACTATAATTTGACCAAAAAATGAAAATGAGTTCCGACCTTGAATATAAAAATTCTCAATAAAACCGACCTGGATTGGCTTTTTGCCTTGGAAGAAAATTGTTTCGGCAGCCGCGCCTGGACAAAGGAAATGTTAGATTCCCATCTTCAGGAGTTTTCGGGAATCGGTTCGACCGATCTCTGTTACATCCTTTACAAAGTCTCAGGAGACGAAATCGAAATCTTTCGGATCGCGGTTTATTCCCGCCAAAGAAGGAAAGGAAAGGGAAAAGAACTTTTGGAATATCTTTTGAATTCCGAAAAGGATAAAACTTTTTTTCTGGAAGTCGACTCTACAAATTCTCCGGCAATCGCTTTGTATGAATCCTGCGATTTCCAAAGAATTCACGTGAGAAAACATTATTACGAAGACGGCTCGGACGCCCTGATTTATAAAAAAGCCGCGATCGACGTTTTCGAAAATTTCAGTTTCGACGTTTCGGATCCCTAAGGTTTTTCGGCGGACCCTCGGCAAAACATTCTATTATTTTAATATAACTATAAGTAGGCTTTGTTCTGCCTTGGGCATTCTCCCAAAGACAAATACGACCGATTTTTAAGAAAACTTTTTGCGCGCCCTATTTTCCATCTATCTTTGATTTATAATATTCTAATAAATAAACGATTTTATAGCTTATCTCAAAAACGACTCTTAATGTGTTTCGATTTAAAGGTTCGAGTTTACCGTTCGTTTAGAAACGCGGGAGTTCCCGCAATATCGATTCACCCAACCTACCGGATTTTTTAAATATACGAATCCGTCCTCCGACTTAACCTCGTTTTAGAACCGCCTCTTCATCCTCGACGTTATAAAATATGTTACTGATTTGAAACCAACCTTTACTATAACCGATGATTTTGAACATTGTACCGCTCGGCACGGAGGTAAGAATTTTTCCAGATGTAATTATCATGAACAACGACTTTATCGATCTTGCAAATCGTTAAGATCGTTTTCCCAAAAGAATCGTACAAAAAGTTCCGATCCCTTCCTGTCTGCCCAAGGCTCCCATTTTTTCGGTTGTTGTCGCTTTCACGGAAACACAATCCTCGGGAAGATTCAATAAACTACTTAAGGATTTTGTAATTCTTTCTTTGAGAGGTGCGATTTTGGGCCTTTCTCCGATTACGGTGCAATCCACGTTAACAAGATCGAAATGTCTCCCTTTCATCAAATCGAGACATTTGGAAAGAATGATCTTACTATCCATATTTTTCAGTTTTGGATCCGTATCGGGAAAATACCGGCCGATATCCCCCAAAGCCAAAGCCCCCAGAATCGCGTCCGAAATCGCGTGTAGGATGATGTCCGCGTCCGAATGTCCCACGAGCGCAAACTCGGACTCGCATTCGATTCCACCCAAGACCAAGGGCCGGTCCGGATTGATTTCCAGCTTATGAAAATCGATTCCGTTTCCGATTCTATACATTTAAATATTCCAAAATCATACTATTCTTTATTGGCGTAGAATAATTTTTTCTTTGTCCGAGTTGTTGTTTTTTAAAAAGCAAGTCTTTTTCGTCACCGTCGATATTTCTTCCGACAAACGATTTCACAAAAAAATGGGTTTATCCGGACCTTAAGAACTTGTCCCAAAATCTTGAAAGGAAATTTGCAGGAGTTCCTACTTTTTAAACGAAAGATCCAACATCCTTTGAACGGACATTCTCCCCTTTTTTATCACTTCCGGATCGAGATGAATTTCGTACCGATCGTATAACAAAGCGTCCCTGATTTTTTCCAGAGTGATTCTTTTCATGTGAGGGCAAACCTGACAAGTGGAAACAAAATGCCTGTCCGGAAATTCGGAACGAAGATTGTCGCCCATGGAACATTCCGTGATTAAAAAAATATTCTTCGCCTCCGATTTACGAATGAATTCGCTCATCTGAGAAGTGGAACCGGAATAATCCGAACGATCCACGACTTCGGTTTTACATTCGGGGTGAGAGATCACGGTAACGCCGGGAAACTGTCTTCTCGTAAGTTCGATGTCTTCCGCCGAATACATCTCGTGCACCATACAACTTCCGGGATGAGTGATGATTTTTTTCTTGGTAAGATTTTGAACGTTTGCAGCGAGATAACGATCGGGTAAAAAAATTACGGTATCACCTTCCAAGGATTCGACCACTTGCAAAGCGTTGGCGGAAGTACAACAGATATCGGTCTCGGCTTTTACGTCCGCCGTGCAATTGACGTACGTAACAACGGGAACACCCGGATATTTTCGTTTGAGATCGATCACGTCCTGTCTCGTGATACTCTCCGCAAGAGAACACCCCGCTTTGAGATCCGCGATGAGAACTTTCTTTTGGGGAGACATCAGTTTGGCCGTCTCCGCCATAAAATGAACCCCGTTAAAAAGAATGATATCCGCGTCCGTATCCGCCGCGACCTTACTCAGATAAAGAGAATCGCCCGTGATGTCCGAAACTCCGTGAAATACGTCCGGAGTCATATAATTATGTCCGAGAAGAACCGCGTTCTTTTCTTTCTTCAATTTTTGAATTTCTTGAATCAGAGGTAGTTTTTCTTCCACCTCGTGTTCCATATAAGTGTTTTTGAGAGCTTTTGTAACTTCTTCGAGGGTTTTCATGGGTAAGGCCAATAAACGTTAGTAGTCGAAATCCCTTTTAACTTCGGAAAGGAAGAATCCGTTCCCGTGTTACAATTAGACTGACATTGCCTCCAAAGATTCCCGCTATTTGTGGAACCGGAACGTTTGGCTGTGACGTAATCGGATTCGGTTTCAAAAGAACAGGACGAACCGGAAGGATGACTCAGGAAAAATGTGGAGTTACACTTGCTCCAACAACGCAGAAGTTCTTCCAAAATCTCCCTCTTTTGCAGATTAGCCGGTTGAATTCCGTTTTGAAATCGATCCATTTCCTGGTCGGAACATTTCTCACTGATCGACTTGGGAGATTTTAAACATAAATTCTCCTGAGAATAATAATCGAAACAGGCGGGATTTGAGTTGGAAGTTAAAATCCAACCTATAAGTTGTTGATTAAGCGTATCATCTTCCTTTTTAGAAACGATACATGTAGTTACAAAACCGAGAAGTAAAATCCAAACGGTTTGTTTGCGCTTAACAAAACCCATTACAACTCAGTTTCTTTTACGAGAAGCTTCGCTACAATCAAAAAATCGAAAACACAAGGCCGGTTCTTCAAATCCGATAAACTCGATTCTAAAATCTATTGACACGATTCTTTTTAAATTTTAAATGAACCCTTATCCCCAAAATCAAATAGGATTGGTGTTACTTTACCATGAGAAAATCATATTCTCTAATCGCTGTGCTATTTCTCCTTATATTCTTAGGAAATTGCGCACCGACCATTGACGTAGAATATCCGGTATTCCCGAAAGATAAGGAAGGCCGTGCCCTTCAAAAGTTCCTCGGAACGATTCGTAACGTAGGTTTGGCGGTTGAGCCTCCCAAGAAAAGTCTTTGGGAAGCGATCTTCGGAGAAGGTTCCAGTTTCATCGATCAAATGCCTTCTAAAGTTTTCGAGGCATTCGATAAGGAATCTTATTACAAACTTACAGACCTCAGTAAACGCGCGGACGCAATCAACGAAGCGAGCCTTTCTCTAACGGGAATCACTAAAAACAGAGCGAAGATCGGAAACCTGATCGGTGCCGAAGCGATTCTTTACATCGGATATCAAAAACCTTATACGGAATGCGGTACCGAGAACAAAGTTGATATGGTTGCGGCAGGAATGAAAGTAGCCGGATTTGCGGCATCTATGGCAACCGGAAAAGATGTAAACACCGGAAACGAACCTGTTTCTAAACCGACAGGAGTTCGGATGATGTTGATTCCTTTGGATGCCACTTTGATCAAAGTGGAAACAGGGGAAGTGAAAAAAGCGGTTGTTTCCAGCCCGGCAAAAATTTACAACAGCGTTGGAAATTTGGAATGCCCTTCCATTCTGGATTCATTCGGACAAGGTCTGGACGAAGCCGCGGCTTATATCAAAGGCAGACTTTCTCCGATCGTTAAAACGGAAAGAATCAAGGTTTTTGTAAAAGACGAAGATGAAGAAGTAAAAGAACTTCTGCAAGAAGGTCTGGAAGAAGTTTCCGGTGAGACTCCAAGTTTCAAAAAAGCAAAAGAAGCCTGGGAAAAAGCCGACAAAAAAGCCAAAGGCCAATCTTGGGGAGCGAAAGCAAACCTTGCAACCTATTACTTCTCCGCCGGTGATTTCGAAAAATCCATTAAACTCTATGAAGAAGCTATGAAACTCAAAGACGCCGATAAGAGCTATCTGAGAGAACTTAGAAAGAGAGTGGAAGCTACGTTTGCAGTTGACGAAAGCAACGCAAAGTAATCTGATTCCTTTGAAATCGCAAAATTGCAGGAAAAGCGGGCTAAGGTCCGCTTTTCTTATTTCTATCCTAACGTTTTCAAACCTCTTTCTCCTTGATTGTAGAAAAACCCCGACGGAAGAAGAGTGTGTGGAAAATCAAATGCACAACGTAAAGTTGATCGCGCAGGCCGATGAAACGGAAATTCCTCCGACGATGCAGCAAATCATGCTGAAACAGATTCTCCAACCGGAAATATCTCGGGCCATTGTTCTTCGTTGTATGTCCCATAAAACTTTGAAACAGGTTCAGTGCGAACTCGGTAAGGAAAAGTTCTTAGACTTGAAAGAATGCAAACAATTCGGGAAGGAAGAGGTGAAATAAGCCTAAGCCGTTTTGTCGGTGGTCGACAGAGATCTTAAAGAATGAAAATTACGCACTATCCTGAAACGGATTCAATTTACATCGATTTATCGAACCGTCCTTCTTTTGAAACGAAAGAAATCAACTCCGATCTAAATGTAGACCTGGACGAAGATGGCAAACCCGTTGGAATCGATATTCACGGACACGCGTCCAAATACGTGGATATTTCAACGATCCTTTTTGAAACGGCAAAGTTTTAATACGCTCGAAAATATCATTTCTAAAAATGCGGGAACTCCCTAAAATCTTCGATCGAAGCGTATTCTTTAAATTTTAAAATCAAATGGTTTCGGATTGAAGAAAACGCGGGAGTTCCCGCACTTTTCTCCTTCAATACAACCGGACCTGGATCGATCTCTCAAGGACCGGAGCTGTTTCTTCTCAGATACGCGGGGATGTCGTAGTCTTCGGCTTTTGGAGAAGAACTATTCGAAGAACGAAATTTCAGCGATCCCGGATTCCGATTGGATTCTCCATTCTCATCCTGAAAAAAATCTTTTTTCTCAGGAGAAGAGTTTTCCATACCCACAGCCTTTCTTTGAAAACCGTAATTCTCCTGAACTCTCGTAGCTAAGTCTTGATTTTGAATCAGTTTGCCGGAAGAAGAACGTTTGTTAAAACCGGTCGCGATTACGGTCACTCGAATTTTGTTGGAAAGACTTTCGTCTTCGTGAAGACCGATGATAATGTTCGCGTTCGGGTCCACTTGAGAAGTAATGATTCCGGAAACCTCGTTCCAATCCGAAATCGTAAGATCCTTTCCACCGGAAACGTTAATAAGAAGAGACGACGCGCCCGCAATCGAAGTGGAGTCTAACAGCGAATTGTTGATCGCGTATTCGACCGCTTCTTTGACCTTACCTTCTCCGCTCCCCTCTCCGACTCCCATAACGGCGTCGCCTGTGTCGCGCATGATCGTTTTAACGTCGGCAAAGTCCACGTTGATCAGTCCCGGATTGTTGATGATGTCGCTGATTCCCCTCACCGCGTTGAGAAGAATATCGTCTATCACCTGAAAGGCGAGATCGATCGGAGTATTTTTATCCACGACTCTGAAGATGGAATCGTTATTGATGAGAATCAAAGTATCCACGTGGGAACGAAGTTGTTCGATTCCTTTACGGGCAAGTTCCATTCTTCTTCTACCTTCAAAAGAAAAGGGAAGAGTTACGACTCCGACAACGAGACATTTCATTTCTTTGGCGATCTTTGCGATCACAGGGGCGGCTCCGGTTCCGGTTCCTCCGCCCATTCCGGCGGTGATAAAGACCATGTCGGCTCCGCGGACAACGGACTGGATTCTTTCCTTGTCCTCTTCTGCGGCCTTATAGCCGAGTTCCGGATCGCCTCCGGCTCCCATACCGCGAGTGGCTTTCGTTCCTAAGATGATTTTGTTTTCCACAGGAGAACGAAGTAAAACTTGTTCGTCGGTGTTTAGAATCGCAAACTCGACTCCTTTTAGAGTGGAGTTGGACATTCTTGTAACCGCGTTCATTCCGCCGCCGCCGACTCCGAACACCTTGATCACCGCGGGGTTTGTTTTTGTTTCTTCTTCAAATCGGATCATATTGTTTTTCCTTACGGGTCAAAGATTGTCTTCAATCCATCGTTTGATTTTTTTCGACCAACCTTCCGAACGGTCCACGGATTTTTGATCCATGTCCGTCATTTTATCTGCGTATTTGATCATTCCGATCACCGTGGAGAATTCCGGAGAAGACGCTTTCTCCGCGAGTCCGCTGATTCCACCCGGCCTCGCTCTGGATGACGTTAGACGAAACACGTCTTCGGCGAGAGTGTCGATTCCTTCGAGAAGACTTCCTCCTCCGGTGAGAATCACTCCTCCCGCGAGAAATCCTTTTTTACCGGATTTTACGAGTTCCTTATCCGCCATCTCGAAAATTTCCCTCATTCTCGGTTCGATGATGGAAACTAGTTCTTCTCGTAGGACTTGTCTTGCGGGTCTTCCGCTGATCGGAGGGATTTCGATCGTTTCGGTGGGATCGATTTCGGATAGAACGGTATGCCCGTATCTTTTTTTAAGCAGTTCGGCGGTTTCTAATGTGGTTTTGAGTCCGATGGAAATATCGCTCGTAACGTTGATTCCTCCGAAAGGAATCACGCAAGAATAGGAGATTCCTCCGTCCACATATACGATCAAATCGCAAATTCCCGCGCCGATGTCGAGAACCGCGGTCCCGAGGTCTTTTTCTCCCGAAGTCAAAACCGCTTCGGAAGAAGCGAGACTGGAAAGAATCATCACCTCGCAACCTAAACCCGACGATTCAACACATTTTTCTAAATTATGAATCGCTGTTATTCCGGCGGTCACGATGTGAACTTCCGCCTCTAAACGGACTCCGGTCATTCCGATCGGATCTCGAATACTCGACTGGTCGTCCACCGAAAATTCTTTGGAAAGTACGTGTAAGATCTGTTGATCGGCGGGGACTCGAATCGCTTGAGCGGCTTCGATCACTCGAACGACGTCCGGTTCCGTCACGGTTCTGTCCCGGTTCGTGATTGCGACGACTCCCTTGGAATTGTCCGCCCTGACCGTTTTGCCCGTGATGTTTACGGCTACGCTTGAAATTTCTTGACCGGACATAAGTTCGGCTTCGCTCACCGCTTCGATGATGGAACGTGTTGTGGATTCTATGTTGATGATGGATCCGTTTTTAACTCCGGAGGAAGGATACACGCCGGTTCCGATGATCTCCACTTCGTATTCGGAGATAGGCCGGGCCACGACTACTTTCGTCAAAGAAGTCCCGAGATCCAATGCGGCGATGATCCTAGGTTCCGACATATCAGTGATAGACCGCGTCTTCTCCTCTGATATCCACCAGTTCGGATTGGATCCGATCTTTTTCAAAATATGCTAATATAGCGTAGAGTTTTCTGACTTGATCCTTATGAAGAAGCGTGCCGATTTGAATTCTCAATTGAATCGGTTCATCCGCAAAGAAAAAAATTTCCCCGTCCTCCTGCAATAGAACTTCGGAGATTCTCGGCTTTAAAGCGGGATACATTCGAAAAGCCTGTTCTACGGAATTGTAAAGATCGCGGAAACTCGCGTCTTGAATCGCTCCGTTTTTTACGGGAAAATTTCCGGAAAGAACACAAAGATCTTTTTCGCGAACGTCGTCTTTGGAAAGAAGTCGCAACTCCGAATCGATCTCGTAGAGATGTCCGTCGGAGTTCACGACGTAGTCGGCTTTTCTTTCCGTAAGTTCTATGAGAAGTTGGTCTTCCGACTTTTTAGTGATACGAACGAAATTGACCCTGGGAAGTCTGGAAAGTTTTTTTTCCAGAAGATCCAAGTCCAGAGTATCAAAGGAGGTTCCGGGTTGAATTTCGAGCATTCTTACGATTTCTTCCGTTCTGAGCTTTTCATGTCCCGTAATGATTAACTTATTCAATTCTCTGGGAATCATCCCTTGATAACCAAACCCGAGAATCATTCCAACAACGCTCAAAATCCCAATTAGGAGAGCCAAAAGCAGGATGTTTCTCCTTTTCTGCACAAATTCTTGTAAAAAGTCAATCAGATTATGTCTCATAATAAATTCTTCGGGGAAATTTCTTCTGTAGTTTCCATATCGGGATTTTTGAATCAGCCTACATCTTGTTTTTGTGTGTGGGAACTCCTCATTTAAAAAAAAGAAGGTCGCCTCGAAACAACCGCCTTATAAAATCCGATCCTATAATAAACCCATTCGTTTTATGAATCTTTCTAAACACATAGCAGTTCTTACGGGCATTATCTTCTTCTTAGGATTTTCACTGGGAATGTATATTTCCGTGATTGAAAAAGCCGGAACCAAGGACGAATATCCTTATACCATGAAAATTTACTATCCTCGCTTGGAAGGAATTCATCCGGGTGCGCCGGTTCGAATTTTGGGAGTAGAGAGAGGGATCGTTCGGAGTTTAGACGTGGTTTCTATCGACGAAGTAGGAGATCAGAGATTTCTAAACAAAGACCAGACAAAGGCGATCGAGATCGTCATTCGCCTCAGGGAACCGATCACACTTTGGGACAATTATAAGATCACGTTTCAGACCAATACGATTCTTTCGGGAAGAACCATCGATATAGATCCGGGTTCTTTCGACAAAGAAGACACGGCTTTTTTTCAACCTACATACTTGGAAGAGGAACAAAAACCTCCCGACTTTCTACCTTCCGCCGATTACTTTGAAGATTTTTTCGCGGCGTCCACCGGAGTGATCCGAGAAAACCGGGAAGATATACGAGCCTCTTTCAATAATTTCTACGAGATTTCGGAAAAACTGAAATCGAATCGGGGAACAATCCCTCGGATCATCAATTCTCCGGAAACGTACGATAACGTGTTGGAACTTCTTTCCGACGCGAGAATTTTCGGAAACGACGCGCGCCGTTATATGGAAGGATATCGTAAGATAGAACGTTCGGCTCCGATTCCGCTCTCGATCAATTTATATCGCAAAACGACCCTGATCGGGAACGTAGGAGGCAACTACTATTTCAAAAAATTATAATATATTGTTTTACGGATATGACATCAAATTTACCATCTCGGACTATACCTCCAAATTCCAGGCCTCGAATCATAACTCTTCTCCCGATTTCAAACCATGACCCAAATATTATAATTTCATAATTATAACAAATACCGATTCGCATTAACTTTTTAAGTATTATTTCGAAATCGCCCGCGTAAATGAAAATCGAGCGGTTGGTCGAACTCGTTCGTTTTCGATTCCAAAGCCGAGCACCTATGTCCAAAACGGAAACTTTCAATCGACCCTTCCGATAGAACGCCGCCAATTCTCCTCGACGAGAATCATTCCCTCTAAGATCCTTGTTATGTATGGAACTGAGTTTTCCTTCTCCCGGAAATCCTATCTTCGATTACGTTCTCCTCCCTTGTTTTATCTTTCTCTCTCGAGTCACCGACGTATCGATCGGAACGATCCGAGTCATTCTTCTCACCAGAGAGAAAAAGGCGATCGCGGCCTCTCTCGGGTTTTTAGAAGTTCTTCTCTGGGTCATCGTAATCACTCAGGTCATCAAAAATCTAAACAACGCCCTTTGTTATCTCGCTTATGCCGGGGGATTTGCTACCGGCACTTTTATCGGAATGATTCTCGAAGAAAAGCTGGCAATCGGTTTTTCTCTTTTGAGAATCATATCTCCCGAAAACGGGGACACAATCGCAAACAAACTTTCAGAAGCCGGATATAGGGTTACGACGATGAACGGTCAAGGAAGCCGCGGTCCTGTAAAAATCGTTTTTACGGTTTTAAAAAGAAAGAAAATCAGTCAGGCAATGACAATCGTCAAGAAGGTGGAACCCGACGCATTCTATTCGATAGAAAACGCGCGTAGTACAAATACTGCAGCGTTTGAAGATTCTCCAGGACTTCTCAGAAGAGGAATCCTGGAAAGAATCCTAAAGGTTAGAAAGTAAGATTTTCGTTTTAAGCCGTTTTACGTTTTATACTGGAATTTTAACGTAAAGTTTTTTGATTTCTTTTTGAATGAATTTCGGAAAGTTCATCTGATATTCGTGAACCAGAAGTTTCCAATCGTCTTTCCGAATGAATTTTCTGCAATTTGCAGATCCGCAGCCGCACTCGAAGGTCTGATCGAAGTTTACGATGAAATTTGCGTAGTCGATGGTAAGCTCTTCTCCCGCTCGAATTTCTCTTTTTGCTACGATGTTGTCGTCCTGATCATACCACATATTCGGATCACAGGAGTGATTCATAAAATTGGAGTGATTGATTACGTACTGATCGCTGGTCGGCCCGGTGACTAGACCGAAGTCCACATCGTATCCGTATTTCATGAAGATGTCCTTTTCGGAATCGGGAAGCGACTCGGCTTCGTCGACCGTCAGAACTTTCCATCCAAATTCTTCGTCCTCGATCCACTCGCTGTAACTGAACAGCAAGGTTCCTTTGGGGATGGTCTCCGTTGCGAAGGTCCCGTTCTCCCCGAATTTGTTGATTCGTTTCTCGATCATGCAGATGATCCCTGCGTTTATCGCCAATGGCAAAATTTTTATCTATCAAGAATGGTATAAAAAAAACTTCAATTAAAATACTAAATTCGAGTAATATTTAATGCAACTTCCGTCGAGCTTGTCTCAAGAGGAAAATTCCATTCCAAAAACGTAAATGATTTTTCTAAGACCGACTTTCAAGCAAACCTCCGGGGATCCATGGCTCCAAAAAAATTTCCTTCTTTCGTTTGAGACAAATCCGTTCGTAAAATTTTGAAACCACTTCCTCCGATCTCTAGGACCAAAGTGGATTTGTGAAAGAGCCGATTGTGATTTCCGGATCTTTCTATGTTCGAGTGGACTTTGCCGGTCTCTAAAAAACAAAACGCGGCAACAAATTGTTCTTCGCTTGAGTCGGATCTAAAAGCACGATTATCAACAGGATCGAATTCGATTTTTTTTCAGACGATCCGGAATACGGATTTAAAACACATACCGATCGAACTAAATATATGTATAGCCATTTATTAATGCGACATGCGGATCCGTATCCGAATTTCATAAATGTGCTTTTTCAAAGATAAACCAAGGGACTTTGTAAAATGATTCCAATCGCCGATTTAGTAAAGAATTTCGATACTTCGAGTTCGAGAAGAATTTTCTAAATGAAATTCTTTCTAAAAACAAAACCGGAAGAAGCTCCGGATACGCTCACACATCTTTATCTCAATCCTGAAAATTCTTCCTGGGCCAATCTGGGTTATTGGAAAAACACGAGCGATTATCCGACCGCTTGCAGAACATTGGCTCGCCTTCTCGGCAAAAGAGCGGATCTCAAACCCGGACTCAAAGTACTGGATCTGGGTTTCGGATGCGGGGATCAATTCTTCGTCTGGAAGGAAGAATTTTCCCTCGACTTTGCCGATCTGATCGGAGTCAACACCTCCGTGGTCCAAGTCGAATTTGCAAAAAATCTGATAGAGTCTCGATCCGATTCTTCTCCTAAACTGATCTGTTCTCCCGTCGAAGAAACGATCGTCTCCTTTCCGCACCAGTCCCTGGACCGAATCCTTTGTCTGGACAGCGCGTATTTCTTTTCCGATCGAAAAAAATTTTGCGAGCAGGCCTTTCGTGTTCTGAAACCGGGAGGTCGTCTCGTTTCCGCAGAACTGATTTTGAAAAACTCCAAACTGGGAATCCTAGACTCTTGGCTGAGAGATCTGATTTGTACATTCAGTTCGATCCCGAAAAACAATCGAGTCACACCCGATTCCCTTTCCGGGCTTTTAAAATCTTCCGGGTTCGTCTTGGACGGTTTTGATTTTTTAGAGGGGGACATCTTCGAAGGTTTTTCGAATTTTCTCAAAAATAAAACGAATCTCCCGCCGAGAATCGCTCGTAAATATTCTCGCTTTGCGGAGTTTCTAGGCGGGGAAAGAATGAAGAGATACTTTCAGTTCGTCCTTTACGCGGCGGTCAAACCCGCTTAACGTGGGTTAAGTTTTGACACACGCGTATCCAATGCGAAAACGCGCGCGTCGTTAAGAACGCATTGAATTTGCCACCCAGCGCCTTACGTCCAAGGATGTGGAAACCCCCGCTTCTAAAAGAGGAATTCCGTATCTTGCATAGGAACCGCAAAACCAGATTTTTCTTCCCGGTTGTTCTTGAAGAGCCTTCAACTCTTCTACGGTCTTTTGATTTTTCAGATCGATGATCGGCCTTTCAAATCGGGAACGGGAGATCAGAGTTCCCTGTTTGGCTTCTTCCAAAGGATTCCAAGTCTGAAAAATTTCGGCCTTTCCGATTTCGGGAAGCACCTTGTTCAATCGAATCGTGGCCGACGGTTTGTCCGTTTCCGGGGAAAGCGTAAAACATAGAGGCGCCCAATGTCTTTTTTTATTGGGCATAAAGGAAGAATCGGTGTGCATCAAAATTTCAGATTCTTCGTATCGAAACGCGGAAAGAAGTGTTTTCTCCCGAGCCATCTCGTCCGGAAGAAGTGAAATCGCCTGATTGGCCGGAGTCGCGACCACTACGCGATCGAATTCCTCCTTTCCGTTATCGAAGGAAACAAAAACTTTTTTACCGTTGAGCTCGATCTTTCTGGGATTGGATTTTAATCTAAGTTCCTTCGCTCCCGCCGAAAGTCTTTTCGTGATATCCCTGGTTCCCCGACTCGCGGTTAAAAAACGAAGAAACTTAAAACCCTTCGCGTGATAACCGATCACCGTTTCCGCCGGATAATTCTTCGCGCTTTTGAGAGTGCAAGTGTTGATGGTAGCGAACATGGGAATCAGATACTTATCTTGAAACTCTTTCGAATATCCGAATCTTTGTAAAAAACCCGAGATCGTAACTTGTTCTCCTTTGAGAGATTCCCATTGATTTGCGGATTGACCGTAAAAACGGATCGTATCCGAAAAAATTTTCCTGGATTCCCCGTTCTTAAAACAAACCGGAGAAACGAACGGATAAAAATTTCCACCGAACCCGAAAGTGCTGAATTGAAAGTAAGTCGACCCGTCCCTTTCGTTTAAAGAAAAAGAATAATCCACGGGCCTGAATGCAATTCCCGCTTCGTTGTACATTTCGATTAAACAAGGATAATAGTTTTGTTTGAACGCCCGGAAAGGAACGTCGAAACGAAAAATTCCGTCCTTTAACTCGACGTCCGTTCCATGCGCGTCCATTCCGGGAAGCGAATGACGTTCCATCAGAACCACATCGTGTTCCTTGCTCAAGTACCAACATGCGCTCAGTCCCGCGATTCCACTTCCCAAGATTGCGATTTTCATATTACGTTCTTAAAATTAGATTCTTTAAAAGAAAACATAGGATTTTTTTCTTTCGAGATGAAAATCATATCGGAATCCCATACTCTGTAACCGTTCCATTCCGAAATCGAACCTTTCTTTCGGGAGATCCGAATGTTCCACTTTAGAGTCTTGATTTTAGTCTGTGCCGTATTCTTTTTTTCCACTTTGATTGCGAATCCTAAAACGGAAAAGGCCACATTTGCGGGCGGTTGTTTTTGGTGTATGGAAGGCCCGTTCGAATCCCTTCCCGGAGTTATCTCGGTTATTTCCGGTTACTCGGGAGGAAAAGAAGTCAATCCGACTTACGAAGACGTGGGACACGGAAGAACGGGTCATAGAGAAAGCGTTCAGATCGAATTCGATCCTTCTAAAATTCGTTACGAAGATCTCTTAAAGGTTTTTTGGAAACAGATCGATCCGACGGACGGCGGAGGACAATTTGCGGACCGAGGGAATCAGTATAAAACCGGAATTTTTTATCGCGATAAAACTCAGAAAAAAGCGGCGGAAGAATCCAAACAACGAATCGAAAAATCCGGAAAGTTTTCCGGGCCGATCGTGGTTGAAATCATTCCTTTTACTTCTTTTTATCCCGCGGAAGGATATCATCAAAATTATTATAAAACCAATCCCGAACATTATAAATCGTATCGAAAAGGTTCGGGGAGAGAGGCTTACTTGGAAAAAATTTGGGGAAAACATTAAAACGAAAAAAAATCGGAGTCTACGGTTCGACTCCGATTCTTAGCGTTCTTAAATTCGGTATTAGCAGAGACGAATCAAAAACATCGTGAGGTCTTTGCAGTTTATCTCTTCCCTGACCCGGCTGGGCCAAATCTTTTTCGATTGTTTTTCTGTAAATCGCCTTAAGATGATTCTTTAGAGTTCCTGAATGTACTCCGAGTTGTTGAATCAAACAGGCTCTCGTTTGACCCGCGACTAAACGTTCGCAGATTTTAGCTTCCTGGCACGTTAGGCCGTATTCCTTTTGAAGTTGCGGTAAAAGAGATTCTCTGACTTTTCCGTTTTGAACCTCCTCCGCCGAAACCAAATTCTCTTCGGATACGGCCGTTACGATCTCCTCATCCGAAGGAAGATCGACTTTACATAAGAAATTTGAAATATTCCCCGCCTCATCCCGAAGAGGTGTGATTCTTTCCTTCCAAGAAATCGTCTCCCCCGATCCGTTTCGATTTAAAAAATTCCCTTCGTATTCCTTTCCGGAAAGAATGGTCTTCCACAATTCTTCGTAAAAATCGGAATCGTGAACACCGGCTTGAAATAATCTAGGATTTTTCCCAATCAATTCGTTTCGGTTATAACCGGAAATGGTTTCAAAAACGGGATTGATATATTCGATCATACCACATCGATTCGTGATAAACATCGCGTGAGGATATTGATAAAAATAAGAAATTAAAATCGAAGAAAGATTCATATTTCTCTCACCTCCTCAATTTTTACTTTCATGATAGACATAGATCTCCTCCATCTCTTAAGGAATAAGCGATTCTTGTGTATATTAAACCGCTATAAACACACCTAAGTATTTAGTTTGATCCGTCAACTAAGTGCCCCTAGAAAACGCTCAGAAATACGGATAAAAATCGGAAAATGATATTCCTTTAGTAATGGACGATCGAATTTGAGCATTTACATTCTCCCAATTCATATCTTTTTATAAAAAGAATCTGAATTCTTCTTATACAATGTTAAAGGAACCAAGAAATATTTATGAAACAAAGTTTAATGTCGAAAAAGAATCTGATCGGAATCGGAACCCGTACAAAAAATGAGAACGAAATGGGAGCGAACGGAAAAATTCCAAAACTCTGGGAAAGATTTTTCCAAGAAGTTTTTCCGAAACTAAACGACAAGGGAGATTCCATCTACGCGGTTTACAAGGATTATGAAAACGATGAAAATGGAGAATATTCTTATTTCATCGGAGTCGCTTCCGATGAAATAAGTTCTTTTGAAAATGTTCAACTTCCGGAAGGAAAGTATATGGAGTTGATTTCCTCCAAAGGGAAAAGTCCGGAGATCGTAATTCAACTCTGGCAACAAGTTTGGTCCGATTCGGAAATAAAAAATCGAAGAGCATTCAAAGTGGATTACGAAATTTATCCGATCGATTTTTCTACGACTCTCGAAACTCAGGTTCGTCTTTTTCTCTCGGATAAATTTTAGATGTCAGCGTATTAGGGTTCAGTGGATAGTTATTAGGAATCAGGGGACAGTGAATAGGGGTCAGATTGACCTTGCCGATTGCCTTAAATCCACTCGATAGATGGAGTGACAGCTTCGGTTCCACCGATAAATTTGGCCGCATGACAGATCTTCAACTTGTTATAGGCGACAAAAAATTATCCTCCTGGTCCATGCGACCTTGGATTCTATTAAAAGAAAAGAATATTCCTTTTACCGAAATTTCGCTGACCCTGAATACTCCCGAATTTCAAGAAAAGATAAAACTTTATTCGAATGCGGGTAAGGTGCCGGTTCTCGCGGACGGTGAAGTCAAAATCTGGGACACATACAGCATCGTAGAATACTTGGCCGAAACCTTTCCTGAAAAAAATCTTTGGCCGAAAGACAAAACCTTACGGGCCTTAGCTCGATCGATTGTCGCGGAGATGCACTCCGGTTTTACCGATCTTAGAAAAAATTTACCGATGAAAATAGTCGAAAAACTCCACGGCAAATCTTTTCCCGAAGAGGTTTGGAAAGATATTCAAAGAATCGAATCCATCTGGAAAGAATGTCTACACTCTTACAAAGGACCTTTTCTTTTCGGAGAAGAATTTACGATCGCGGACGCGTTTTATGCGCCCGTTGTGGGAAGGTTTATCACCTACGGAATCGAACTAGGGCCGGAAGCCACCGAATATATTTCCAAAATCAGCAATCTCCATTCTTACAAAGAATGGATCGAGGGCGCTTTGAAAAACAGTTAATTTGAATATACTATTTTTCTAAAATATCCCAACTGCAATGCGGCATAACTCAAAGCGAAAGCGATTATATGTTACGATCCATAGAGAGCGAAATTGAGTTTATTCCCCGAATTGCATCAACGCAGAGCTTTCAATTAACGCTCTCTGAACTCAATCTCACTCCCTGAATGCCGCCCCATAGGAAGGCATTCACTGAGTTTCCACGGGTCGTTCGATAGATCGCGTTTCAGGTCGTGAAATAGAAGGCGGGAAGGCTCGGGAGGCTTTTCTCTATCATAAAATCATACTTTTTGCAAGTAAAAAGCCTCATTCTTGTCGGAACACTTGCATTTTATTGTGTAAAATCCTGTCCACTAATCCCTAACAACTATCCACTTGAAACGTGCGTTTTGATCCTTCCTCTTCCAAAATCCTTCTCTACTTGCGGGTAACGTTATATATGAGTTCAATGCAACAGTATTCGATAAAATTCTAATATTTCTGATCGTATCTCCTATGACTTTGTAAATGGAATGATTCCATTTTTATCCGTATAAGAAAATAGGATACTAAAACCTATCCCCTAAACGTTTCAAACTCATTCATAATTTCTTTACTAATTCATTTTGTTTTCGATTTTTTACTTGATTGATTTCTCCCTATAAGTTAAATTCCACCGCGTTTCTAATTGAAAATTGATAAGGTGAATAAAATGAAAAAAGTGAATTTAAGAATTTTGTTAATATTAGCGTTTCTGATAACGAACGTTACATATGCGTCCGGGGGAGGCTCTTCCAGCAAACCTTTGTCCGGCAGTTATCCGATCATACTGGCTCACGGCTTGTTCGGTTGGGGAAACAATTCTACGGTTGTCGATTATTGGGGTGGTAACGCCGCATATCTTCGGAATCAAGGCGCGTATGTATTGACTCCTTCCGTCACGGCTTTGAATTCAAGCGCAAGTAGAGCCTCTCAGTTAAAGACCGCAATTCTCGCGGCTATGGCTGCGAACAATTACACCGGCAAGGTTCATATCATAGGACACTCGCAGGGTGGACTGGACGCGCGTTATATGGTTTCCAATCTTTCTATGAGCGGCAAGGTTGCCACCTTGACTACGTTAAACACTCCTCACCAAGGAAGTCCGGTCGCCAATATCGTCGCGGCAGTAATTCCGAGTTGGGCCTTGCCGTACGTTTCAACGGTTCTCAACGCGGTAATCGGTTTTGTATATGGAGATTCCAGTCAGAACGCGACCGCAGCCTTAAAACTCCTTACGACCGACGGCCTCAAAGCGTTAAACGCGGCGGCTCCGAACGTTGCCGGAGTTAAATATTTTTCTTACGGATCTACGATCAGCTTTCCGGATTTGATTCAACATCCCGCAATGGGAATCTTGCATCCAATCTGCGCGATCGGCGCTCCTTTTTACGGAATGAGTATCGCAAACGACGGAGTGGTTCCCGATTCTTCCCAGAGATGGGGAACATGGAAAGGAGGTCCTTCCACTCCTATTCTTACCACCGGAATCGATCACTTGGAAGCGACTAACGCGCTTTATCTGGGACAACTCTGGTATGACACCAACGCTTACTTTTTGAAAATGGCGAACAACGCTAAGACCAACCAGTAATCGGTTTTAAAACTTCCCGAAATCGTTTCCGGTTTCGGGAAGTTCCTAAAGTCCTTCCAGCATGGGCGCTTTATTGTAAAATTATAATATTTTAATTTTCTGAAGTTTTTTCCAACCAATAATAAAAAACGGGAAGGATCACCAAAGTAAGTAACGTAGAAGATACGATTCCCCCGATCACCACCGTAGCCAGCGGTTTTTGCACTTCCGATCCGAGTCCGGAGCCGAACGCCATCGGCATAAATCCGAAGGACGCCACAAGGGCCGTCATAATCACGGGACGGATTCTGCTCGTAGCTCCTTTCAGAACCGCCTCCTTTAACGAAATGTTCTTTTCCTCCCGAATCCTGTGGATCGTATCCAACTTAACGAGTCCGTTTAACACCGCGATTCCGGATAACGCGATACATCCGACAAAAGCGGAAACGCTCAAATCCATTCCCCTTAAAAATAAAAACCAAATCCCTCCGGTCAATGCAAACGGAACGCAAAAGAATACGAGTAACGCCTGACGCACCGATCCCAAACCCAGGTACAAAACCGTAAAGATCATCAAAAACGTGGACGGAAGAATGACGGATAATTTCTCTTTCGCCTTCGAAAGATTTTCAATCTGCCCGCCCCAAAACACGGAATATCCCCGAGGTATATTTATCTCCGAAATTTTTTCCTTCGCTTCGGAATAAAATCCTTCCAGATCCCTTCCCCGCAGATTGACCGAAACCGCAACGAACCTTCTGGATTTATTTCTGGAAATGGTCATGATCTTTTCTTCTTTTTGGATCGAAGCGAGAAGTCTGATCGGAATCATTCCTCCGTCCTGCGTTCCCACGCCTATATTCGATATTTCGGATTCCCGGTTTCTAAATTCTTCGGAGAGCCGGATTTTAATCGGAAATCGAACTTCTTCCTCGTAGTATCCCCCCAGTTCGAATCCGCTCATCGAAGCCTCGACTGCGTTGTTAAACGAAGGAAGAGATATATTATAATATTTTAATTGAGTCGGATCGGGAACGATGTCGATCACCGTGGATTTTCGAAGGGCCATGATCGGGTCCAGCTCCACTTCCGCCGCTCCCGGAATCTTATGTAGGGTTTCTTTCAAGGAATTTTGCAGATCCAAAAGAATATTCAGATCCTTTCCTAAAATTCTTACGCTGATATCCGCCCTACTTCCTTCGAGAAGTTCGTTGAACCTTGCTTCCAACGGTTGACTGAGAGTCAGCTCGGATTCCGGAAAACGGTCCTGAACTTTTTTATGAATTCGGTTTAAAAAATCCTCCCAATTTTTTTCCTTCAACAGATCGTCCAAAGATTCCTTTTTAAGAATGATAAACGTATCCGCGTTGAAGGTTCCCATCGGATCGTTCGCGACGGAACTCGTTCCGATTCTCGAAAACACGCTCCGAACCTCCCGCATTTCCATCAGAAGTTTCTCCACTTCCTTCTGTTCCTCGAGACTTTTTTCCACGCTGATGTCCCCTTGTCTTACGATTACGAGCATCAGATCTCCCTCCATCAACTTAGGAAGAAAGACCGTTCCCATTCTAAAATATACGAACAAAGTAAGTATAAAAAACGCGAGCGAACCTATTACGATCGGTTTAGGATTGTTTAATAGAACCGGAAGATACGTTTCATACAACGTTACGATCCCGCTCTTTTTAATCTCTCGGTTTGCGGTATGTTTAGCAGGTACGATAAAAAAGTACAACAAAGGAGGAAGAAAAAACACGGCCAAAATCAGGCTAAAACCCAATGCGAGCAGGACGGTCTCAGCCATCGGACGAAACATTTTCCCCGGTATTCCGTCTAACGTTAAAATCGGAACATACACGAGCATGATAACGACAACTCCGAAAGACACCGGTTTTAAAACTTCCAGGGACGCGTTTAAGATCGTCCGGATTTTCTCTTTTCGATCGGTAATTCGATCTTTTTCAAATCGAGTCAATACGTTTTCGGTAATCACGATGGAGGCGTCCACAAGAAGTCCGAAATCGATCGCGCCCAAACTCATCAGGTTTGCGGAAATTCCGAAAACCTTCATAAAGATCGCGGTCAAAAGCATCGAACCGGGAATGATCGCCGCAACGATGATCGAAGCCCTTATGTTAAAAAGGATAAAAAATAAGGTTAGGACTACGAGAATCGCACCTTCGGAAAGATTTTTAATTACGGTCCGAATCGTAGAATGGATCAGGAAAGATCTTTCCAGAAGGACTTTGACCTGCACGTCTTCCGGAAGATTTAAACCGGACACGGCCCGATTCAGATCCGCGTTCACTTGATAACTGTTTTCTCCCCGCAACATCATCGCGGTTCCTAAAACGATTTCCTTTCCTTCGGAACTCGCTCCGCCTAATCGTTGTTTGCCGTGCTCCTTTACCTGCGCTATATCGGAAACCCGGATCGGAAAACCGGTAAACGTGCGGCGAACCGTAACTTCGGACAAAGAGTTCAGATTTTTTTTGATTCCATAGGCTCGAACGATGGCGAGTTTTCCGTCGTTTTCGATGAAACCTCCGCCGAAACTTTCTCCGATCGTGGACAATTCTCCGATCAACTGATCGATTGTGATTCCCAAAGTTCTCATCTTGATAGGATTCAGATCGATATGAATTTCTTTTTCATATCCTCCGTTGGAATCGACTTCCACGATTCCCGGCACAAGAGCCTTTAACTGAGGGCGAACCGTATAATCCTGTACCGTTCTCAAATAAAGCAAACGTTCCTTTTCCGGAAGAGAAGCGAGTTTGCTTCCCGGTTTTGCCTCCACCGTATAAAAGAAAATTTCTCCGAGTCCCGTCGTATTCGGAACGATCGTGGGAGCGATTCCCTTCGGAAGTTTTTCCTTTGCGCTTGCGATTCTTTCCAAAACCATACCTCGGGCCTGATAGATATCCGTACCCTCTTTGAAGATCAAAGATATATTAGAAAGTCCGAATTTAGATACGGAACGAACGTCGATCAGATTCGGCATTCCCATGAGTTCCGTTTCAAGCGGAAACGTAACCACCTTTTCGACCTGTTCCGGATCCAAAGAACCCGTCTTGACGATTACGATCACCTGCGTGTTGGTGATGTCGGGAACCGCGTCGATCGGAACTTCTTTCAAAGTAAAAAAGGAATAGATGAATAAGAAAAATACGATTCCCGTCGAAAGGATCGGATTATTTAAGCTGATATTCAAAAGTCTGGACAGCATGTTTAAACGTTCCTATAATTTCTTTTTCGTTGGTCATGTGCAGCAGATTGAGCAGCGCTTCGAGGTGAACGATTTGCGCGTCCAAAATCGCGTGATGTGTTTCGTGCAGTTGGTTTTCCAATTCCAGATAACTCATCATCAAAATTCTTCCCTTTTTAAATTCCGCGTCCGCATAAATCAGATCTCTTTCGATTTCGTCTAACTTTGAAAGATTAAAAAGTTTGAGATTGATCTTCGACTGTTCGTAATCCAGAAAAGCCTGTTTAAAAGCGGTTTTGACGAGATTTTCCTGATGATGAAAAATTTCCTGCTTGGACTTTATATTGACCTCGGCCGCTGAAATCTTATTTTGAAACTGATCCCATACGGGAATCCTGAACTTAAGACCGAAGTCGTAAAATCGGTTGGCGACCCCCGATCGGTCCTCTCCCACCTGACTGACGATGGAATAATCCGGATACTTTTCCAAATTCGCAAGGTTGAGTTCCGTTCTCGCCTTTTGAATTTCCTCTTTGGCGGCCATAAGAGTCAGATTTTGCGAAACCGCTTTGGTCTGAAGTTCGTTAAAATCGAACGCCACTCCTTCCGAAAAAAAAGGAATCGCCAACGAAGGAACCGATTCGAGCATGAGATATAAATTCATAAACTCGTATTGTTTATTCGCGTCCAATTCGAGATCGTTGAAATGTTTTCGAAGAGCCAGGATTTTTCTTTGAATGATGAACAGATCCGTCTTTGCCTGAGGAGTGATAAAAGGTCTCGCGCGGATATAACTTTCCAAAATCGATAATCTTCTGAGACGTTCCTTGACGTGATTTTTTTTGCCCGCGGAAACCAGATAACGATAGGCGAACTTAAGCGCGTTAAACCGAATTGAATTGCTCGCTTCCGCGAGTTGAATTCCCTTAATCTTCGAATCGTTATCCACTAAAAGTTGACGCAGTTCCTTTCGACCCGGAAAATACACGGGCTGCTCGAACTGAAGCGCATACTCGGCTCCGCTCTGGTTGGCCGCGCTTCTTTGACCGTAATCCAAGGTCAAAGAAGGATTCTGAGTTTTTCCCTGTTGTTTACGCTGGTAAAAAAGGGATTCCAAATCCGCATTTAAGGAAAGGAGCAAGGGAGAATTTTTTTCCGCCAAATCCAGAATGGTTCGAACGTCCAACTCGGAACTAGTTTCGGATCGAATCGGAACGACTAAAATAACGGTAAAAATTACAAAACTTATCGAAACGAAGTCGATCCGGGTTCCGTAAAAAATATTTTTTATCGAGCGCGACACTAGTTTAAAAAAACAGAATATACTTTTGTGAGTTTCGGGAGTTTGACTCCGTTTCATTTGCATAATTTACCTCACATTCGAGTCTCTTGGATTGGGGAGAAAAATTTACGCTTTAGAACGGAACAAGCCGTAAAAAACGTTTACTTCGAACTCTTGAAACGGAAGAACGTATATCGGTTCCATCCGATTTCAAAACCGAAAGAATAAGGATTGTGGAAGTTAAAGATTAAATCAAAAGACGAACGGATGCGAAAGTTTGAATATAGTTCGAACCGGTTTCGACAAAATCGAAAACGAATTCCATCCGTGTTGAGAAAGGAAAGAATGAAAAGAACGGATTTGCAGCGTAAAGACGCGACGGTATAAAAAACCTTAGAAGTTTAAAAAGGTTGGAATCCGTTTCCGAAAGAACGATCGAACCCGAATCCCACTCGCAACCGGAAGCCTCGTCCGAGTTCGAATCTTGATGACAAGAAGCGGAAGACTCTGTCGTTTTTTCAATCTTAGAATCGAATCCGCAGATCGGTCCACAATCCAAAGCCAACATAAGAACGGCTAACAATGTACATCCGATCCATGTTTTAAAAATCGCGGAGCTCATACTCTATCAACTCAATGCGTATCCGAACTTGTCAACGTAAAATAAGGGCGCCTACTGCGCAAAACACATCGAACAACCGTCGCGACTTTCCGAAAGAAATTAAACTTTAGGTTTTCCAGTTCGATCCACCGTGATCAAACCCGACGGCAATCCAAAGTAAAAGGCGCAGTACCGCGCTCCGGCGCGACTACGCTTTCGCTTCGGTCCCTGCGGGACCGCGTTCCGCGTCGCTCTGATCGCTGGCGCGTATTAAAATCTTCCGAAAAAGAAGGAAATCCGATTTCTAATTCCAAAAATTGAATATACTGATAAACAACAAGAAATGGATTTACAATCCCTTTCCATTCTGAAATCAAAAAAACGGATCGTATTACTGATTTCTATAAAATTAAGTACCGTTAATTTTTATCGCAAAAGACCGCTTCAACGCAAAATATTAGATACTTATTATATAGAAATGAGTAGAATTGTTGAAAAATCCCATATTACAGATTAACAAAACCGCTTCAACCGCCCATTTCTGTGAAACAAAAACGGATGGAAATTAATTTTTCAACAACTCAATTCTACTTTGACATACCTATCTTTTTAGAATGAAAACTCAACGCGTTTCAAATTGATAACGAAAGAGATCGTAATCGTGAAAGTCCTTGTGAACGTCGATATTGAGATCCAAAATCTTACCTTGTTTTAAATCGTACACCCAGCCGTGGAGTTGAAGATCGTTTCCCCGGTTCCAGGAATTCTGAACGATCGTAGTCATACAAAGATTGTAGACTTGTTCTCTTACGTTCAGTTCCACGAGCCTCTGGTGTTTTTCATCCTCGTCTAAAATCCTCGAGAGTTCCTTTCGATTCATTCTATATACTTGTTTGATATGTCGCAACCATGCGTCGATCAAACCGTGATATTTTCCGTCGATCGCGGCCTTAACTCCGCCGCAGCCGTAATGACCGCAGACGACGATATGCCTTACTTTCAGAACCTCGACGGAGTATTGAAGAACGGACATCAGATTCATGTCCGTATCGATCACTAGGTTTGCGATGTTTCTATGTACGAAAAGTTCTCCCGCGCTCGTCCCCGTCATTTCATTGACCGAAATCCTGCTATCGGAACACGATATGAGAAGATATTCGGGCGTTTGACCCAATGCAAGATTCTTAAAGTAATCCGGATCTTTTAAAAGTTTTTCTTCCACCCAAATCCGATTGTTTTCAAAAAGTTTTTGATAACCCTGCTGAGCGATCAAGTCCAGAGGTTTGTTCTTGATTTTTTCATAGGGAGAAGCCACGTCGATGATTTCCAATTTGATGTTGCGGGATTCGGCTACGATCTTGAAGTCCTCGATGATTTCCAAAACGTCGGGATCGATGTATTTGGACTTGGTGCCGTCGATGATCAGATGTGCGTTATCCGGCACTCTGTCGAGTTTGTACAACATACTCGATTTATTCAAAAACGACACGTCTTCGGAAAGGTCGATCTTCACTTCGACTCCGTAAGCCATTTCTTTTTTGTTGAATTCGTAAGGGTTAAGAATGTTCCTTCTTACGATAAAAAAGACGGAAAATAAACAACCGATCCCGATCCCGATCAGAACGTCCGAAAAAACGATTCCAAGCAAAGTCGCGATAAAGGGAATAAACTGATCCATTCCCTTTCGATACTGGGTTCTAAGGATCCGATAATCGGTAAGTTTGTAACCGACGACCAAAAGAACCGCCGCCAAAGAGGCCAAAGGAATTTTTGCGATCCAACTCGGGATCAAAATCAGAGACAAAAAAATAAACAAACCGTGAAAGAACGCGGAGAATCTAGTTTTCGCTCCGGCCTGCAAATTCGCGGAACTTCGAATGATCACGGACGTAATCGGCAATCCTCCCAGAATGGCGGAAATTAAATTTCCGGTTCCTTGAGCGACCAACTCGCGGTTTTTGGAAACGATCCTCCTTTGCGGATCCGACTTTTCGATCGCATCCAAGTTCAACAGGGTTTCAAGACTCATGACCAGACAAATCTTTATCGCTGCGAGATAAATCGCCTGATTTTTCCATTGGGAAAAATTCGGGAAATTATCGCCCTGAAAAAGATCCATAACCCCGTTTAATTGAATCGGCTGAATCAAATGTTCCGGGCCGATCGCAATGCCTAATTCGAAAAATCGAAAGACTTCGTTTAACAAAACGCTGATCAGAATCGCAACCAAAGATCCGTGAATTATAAATTTCTTATGGAGTTTCAGTTTTTCCCAGATCAAAATCAAAAACAAGGAAACGGAAGACAAGACGATCGCTCCGGGAGTAAATCGATAAAACGCGTTCAAAATCTCGGAAAAAGTATTCTCCCGGTCCACTTGAAAAAAAACCATATCCCCTTCGTAATCCATATCGTAACCGATCGCGTGGGGAATCTGCTTTAGAATCAAAACCGCCCCGATCGCCGCCAACATCCCCTTGATCACCGAAGACGGAAAAAAATTACTCAAAATTCCAGCTTTCAAAAAACCTAATGTGATTTGCAAAACTCCCGCCAAACAAAGAGCGAAAAGAAAGTCGTTAAAACTTCCTAATGTTCTAATCGAATCGAGGACGATTATGGTAAGTCCCATAGCGGGGCCGCTCACGGATAAAGGCGATTTACTGATCAGTGAAATTACGACTCCCCCCACTATGCCGCTGATCAAACCGGAGACGACAGGAGCGCCCGATGCAAATGCGACTCCGATACAAAGAGGAAGGGCGATTAAAAAGACGACTAAACCGGAGGAAAGATCGTGCCTCAAATCGTTCCAGGAAACGCGAGGAAAAGAATGTAAGATGTTCATAATATGCTCCTTCGGGTCAAAGCCCGAAAATTTCGAAATTGTTATTTAAATCGAAAAGCGGAGTTTTTCTGGAGGCGGGTTTTCTATTTCCGAAAAATGTTGAACAAGAATCCATTCGGCTGAATCGCCGTAACGAGCGGTTTCTAAATCGTAACCGAACACAAACTTATCTTCTTGCGATACGAGATCGTCCAGTTTTAATTCGGTTGTTTTCTCCGTTTCGGATTCCGAAGTTTCCGAAGGTTCGCTCGCAGCCTCGACGGGAGAGGAATTTTTACCCGAAACGTTGAGTTGAATCCACGCGGTCGCGCAGTAGAAAATCAGAAATGCGCAAAGAAAAGTAAAGAATTTACGACTCAAATGGTTTAGAAGTTTCATAGATTTTCAAATTAATACACTTTAGAAATCTTTCTGCAATGGAGAATCAATTTTTGAATCAATCGTCCGTTTAAATTTCAAGATCCCAATTAGATTTAATAAATTATTTTATGACTATTTCAAGCATTTTTTAACATTATAATAAACTTTATCTTTTTATAATTTGAATTTTTCGTTTACTGAATTTTTCTGAAGGAGATATTTATCTCAAATCGATTTTAAAAGACGCATTACTGATGGAATATTTACAGAAAACCGATAGGGAAATGGACACCGTCACGTCCGTTGAACAGGTAGATCATGTTATTACAAAATATCTCTTAGAACAAGAACTCATTTTCAAAATCGATCCTTTTGACAAAAAAGCGGTCATTAAAAGAATCCTAGAAGAAGGTGAAAAGATTCTCATTCAACTTTCGAATGCGGAGGATATTCCGGCGGAAAACTCTTTTACTCTTTATATGATTCTCGCCAAATACATCCAATTGGAATGTATTTTTCTTCAAAAATTGGAAAATTCGCTTTTCACCGCCAAAGTGGGTGGACTTGCGATCGCGAGAAAAAATAGGGAAAACCAAAGGTTTCCGGTCGAACCGGGGTTTATGTATGTGACTAACGTAATTTCTTCCAAAAACGTGATCGAAGCGAATATGTTCAACATTCCGACCTTGGTTAAAGTAAATTTCGAAGATTATAAGAACCGTCTCAAACAAAAAACGAAAGATATTGTCGATATCGATACGTTCAGGCCTGGTTTGGATCGCAAATTTGAAATCGTTAAAAAGACGTTCAAATACCTTCTCATTGAAAACACCCAAGATCCGAACTCGTATAAGAGCGACTCGCCGGGAAGAATTAACTATGAAAAGGAAGTGGACGACGATCTATCCTCCTGTTTTAAAAATTACAAGGATCAAAAAATTATTTCCGAACTCATCGTCCCGATCGTTTACCTGAATCACGCGGAAGAAAATATCCCGATGGGTTATTTTTCAATACAGAGCAAAGAACAGACCCTCACGGAAAAGGACGCCTTGGAACTTCAAGTTCTCGCCAACGATATGATAGAGAGAATTAAAGAATCCAACACGATGAAAACGACCGAACATTTTCCGATTATCGAGGCTTCCAAATCGGGAATCAGAGTGAAGATCGAAAACCCTCATCTGATTGAAACTCTGCCGAAACAGGACGGGTTTGTATTCGACATTTTTTTTAAGATGCAGGCTCCGTTTACGGTGCACGGTGTGATTCGTTGGCTCGCAAAAGACGAAAACAATCACCTCATTTTAGGGATCGAACTCGCCGGAAAATCGGATTTACCCGGGGAACGGGCTCGTTACGAGTCGAACATTGAATTGTTGGCAAAGGAACCGTAAAAACTTCTCCGGAATCAAACTCGGGCGACTTCACTCTTTACGAATCCTCGGCAAATTTTGGAACAAGTTATAAGTGAATTAGAAAATTCTAAAATTGAGTTTGATACGGATCCAAATACTCGTGATCCTTTCTCCAAGGACGAGTCCCGTGAAACTCGACTCCCGCGGCTTGTTTCGCATTTAAAACGATCTCTTTCCCACGGTGTCGTATAACGCATTTTACGCTGCCGATATCGCTTTGTTCGATATATCTCGGGCTTCCGTCCGGATCGCGGTAGATATAACCCGCGATTTGATCCTTATCCATCTCGCTTTCCACGGATATCTCATAGTCGTCGAGACGCGTTTTAAATCGAAGTTTCGGATATTCCACTTTTGTAGAACTTCTCAAAGAACGAAAAATGGAATGCTGATGAATCTGAACTCCTCCCTTCAGAAGTGTGACGAAAGTCAAGGTAGGGGTAAGCGGCTGAGGGCGAACCGTCACGATTTCCATGGACCAATCGTCCGGATCGTCGTCAAACTTGGGAACAAAGGTCCAGAACAACTCGGAAACTCGATTGGTTCCCCAGATATGATTGAAATGTCCATTCGCATTTTGGAATGTAAATTTGCGGTCGGCAAGTCGAATCCAACCGGCGACTTCCGTAAAAGGAGAAGAAACGATACTTCTCGTTTTGGGAATCGGAGTTTTTTCCAGCCAACGCGGAAGATGTCCGACCGGTTCCAGTTTATGCATAAATTCCAAATCCCAGGCCAGATCTTCCGATTGCGAAATTTGAATCTTACCCCGCATATGATCGGGTCCCACGGATGCCTCCGGAAATTCGATCGCATTTTCCCCGATCAATACGTCCTCATAACGAAAGGCCTGCGCCGTGGTCCGATGATTTTTCGGATTTTTGCGATCGAACAGGGATGCCCATAACGCTCCCATTGGAAACAGATCCCGATTGTTTCTGGGATTGAGAGTGGAATATCTGACCCAAAAAGCCTGGTCGTTTTCAGGAATGAGAATGGCCGCAAACCAGATTTCGAATCTGGGTTTTACAAAACTCGCCGCGAATTTGGAAATAAAACTTTCTCTTAAGTTCATCTTTTTGTAACACCCGAGCGAGCTTTTTTAGATCGAAAAATTTAAGCCCGACTCTTTTTTCTTTCCTTGAGATATTCGATCACCGCCGGCATGACAGAAATAATAATAATCGCGAATATTACAATTTTAAAATTTCTTTTTACAAAACCCAGATTCCCGAAATAATACCCGCCGAAAATGAAAATAGAAATCCATAGAATTCCACCTATCACATTATATGCAATAAATTTAACGTAAGTCATCGTTCCTATTCCGGCCACAAAGGGCGCAAAAGTGCGTATGATCGGGATAAATCTCGCGATTATGATCGTTTTTCCGCCGTAAACCTCGTAAAACCGATGCGCCTTTTGCAAATGTTCCTTTTTGATCATCGGTATTTTCTCTTTTTCTAATATTTTCTCTCCGGTAAAGCTCCCGACCGAATAGTTCACGGTATCTCCTAAAATCGCGGCGACGATCAAAAGGATCAACGTACTTCCCAAATCCAGAGAACCTCTCGCAATAAACGCTCCGATTGCAAAAAGTAGGGAATCACCCGGAAGAAAGGGCGTTACGATCAAACCGGTTTCGGCAAAAATAATCAAGAATAGAATAACGTAGGTCCCGCTTTGATACGTCTGAATGATCGTATCCAAATGCGTTTCCAGGTTTAAAAAGAAATCGAGAAAAAACTTAAGGGTTTCCAAATTGCCTCCCTGCTCGAAAGGAGCGAGGTTTGATTGTAAATTGATTTAGGATAGGATTTACCGAGGATGGGTAAAGTCAAACGTGTAAAACTTTAAAAAAGCAAACGTTCTATTCCCGGATTATAACGAAAAATTTTCGTTGGATAATTCAATCGAATCGAATGGGAAGAAACACCCTTTCGATCCGGTTTGATCCTCGCGTCGAATTCCACCTCGTCTCCCACGTTAAGATCCATCGACTGAAACTTTCGAGACAAATAAAACAACTGAGATTGGATCACCGATTTTCCGGAGATCAAAAGACAAATGTCCTGCAATAGAATTCGGGATTGTTCCGGATTTTTATGATGCAAAATCGATCCCACCGTCCCGCGGAATCGGGTTCTTTTACGTGGAAGAATGTAGGCCGCGTCTTGAGTCATCATTTTATCTTTCCACATGTTTCCAAACTTAAAGCCCGTCCCAAAACCGTAAATCGACCGGATTTTATAATTATCCTTTCTTACAATTTTTGAAAAAAGATTCTTTCCGTACTGCAATCCGATATTTCGATCTTTTTCATAAAAGTACAACCTTTTTCCCTTTGTGATTTTGAAAAAATTCAATGGGATTTTTTTAGGAGTTGGTTGAAACCCACGATTCGAATGTCGCATACGGCCGCTCGATTGTGATTTTCGATCGGGATGCGAGACAAATCGGTAAAAACATTAAAAAAATTGAATTTTTCCCTCTTTGCGATTTAACCCCGGAACCGTATTCGGAAGAGGAGAAAAAATGAAAACTAAAGTTCAATACAGCCCGGCCCAAAAAGCGGTGATCGAAGAGGACACAAGATTCGTACAAGTCGTCGCCGCCGCGGGTTCCGGAAAAACAAGCACGATGGTGGGTATCATCGAAAGAATCTTAGTCGAAAACTTATTTCCGGAAGAATCCGTCTTGGTCTTAACATTTTCGAGAAAAGCGGCAGGAGAAATTTCGGATAGGATTCGAAGGTCTACCGAAAAAGACTCCATACGAGTTCAGACATTTCACGCATATTGTTTGTTTACGCTCAGTCGATGCCATCCCAGATTCATATTACAAAAGCCGAAAATTCTTCCGCCGGAAGAGAAAAATCGATTCTATCGCGAATTTTTAAAAAAAGAAAAAAACGAAGTCGGAGGGATTCCCTACGAACTTTTTTGGGCGGAGAATATCCCTTATATCCGCGAAAATTTTTCCGAACTTAGGAAAAATCTCCAGTTCGCTTATCAAAATTACAAAGAAAAAAACGGCTTTTTGGATTTCGAGGATTTAGTAAGAATATTTTTGGACGGTCTTAGAAAAGAGGAAGAATGGACGTATCAAACCAGAAACACACTTCAAAAAATCATCGTGGACGAATTTCAAGACACGGACTTGGAACAACTCGAGTTCCTAAAATTGTTATCCCAAAACGCATCCATCGTCGTAGTCATTTAGTCTCTACTTTCCCCAAATCCTTAGTTTTTTTAGGGTTAAGATGAACCTTTTGATGACTACAAACTCGAAGTAACTCTTCTATTCCGTATACTCTAATAGCTTTAAGTGCA
>NZ_ANIK01000098.1 GCF_000347175.1 Leptospira alstonii serovar Sichuan str. 79601 | reverse complement strand
GCGGACGCTCTTCGCTCTGGTGAGTTTAACATCGATCGCTCATCTTAGCTGCGCTAAGAGCCAACATTATGTTTCGACCCATAGGGAGAAACATTGAGTTTCTCGCTTAGCGGCTTTTGGCTATCTCGCTCACTCCTATGTTTCTTGTGTCAAGCCCTCCCGCTATTTTTTTTTTACATAAGACCATATTGGGCTAATTTTCGATTTAATATATTTTCGGGCATAGAATTGAAAAGTTCGCCCGTTCGAATCATTGTATAAAGCACTTCGATCATTTTGCGTGAAGCAGCAATGATCGATTTTTTAGCTCCTTTTTTAAGGTATAACCTATCATAGAACTCTTTTATCTTTCCACCATGCTGACAACGAACCAAACTCCAGGCGGCTTGAACGATCACCCTTCGAATCGAATGACAACCACGGGAAACAATTCTACCGTATCGAACCGTATCTCCTGAGATGTCGACTCTGGGAACAAGGCCTGCGTAGTAGGCTGCTTGTTTACCAGAGGAGAATCGCTTACAATCACCCATATAGCTCATGATTGCCAAGGAAGTAATCATACCAATTCCGGGCATGGACATGATCGTTTGAACATAAGCCGGATGTTTTTTTAGAGAATCTTTAATCTCTCCTTCTATTAGTTTTAGATTTAGTTCGACTAAATCTAAAACTTTTAAGATTCGTTCCGCTTCCTTTTTGTATCGATCAGGAAGTAAAGCTACAGAAACTT
>NZ_ANIK01000097.1 GCF_000347175.1 Leptospira alstonii serovar Sichuan str. 79601 | reverse complement strand
TTTTGGAGAATGCTTCTGAAAAAACTATCACAGACGGAAATTCTTATATTGAAAAATACCAGGAATTCCTCAAATCCATTGATAGAAAAGAATTTGCAAAAGATTATTTTTCGAACTGGGGGAAAAACTTTTTCTACACTCTCCAACCGGATGGAGATGAATTTAAGAAAAAACTAAACTTTCTCGCTATTGGCTTATTCTCTGCATCGATGATTCTTACATTCGTTCCAATACCGATTCTTGGAGGCTTCATCGGTTTATCTGTAATGCATATCTGGTTACAAAAAAGAATTGTTAAGGATTACTCCCCTCTATTTTCCTCCATCTCTGTTTCGACAAATTCTATCTCAGGATTTATGGCTTTCAAAAAAGCAATTCAAGTGATTGAAGGTTCCATTTTGGAATCCGAAGGTGAACTTCGTAAGTTTCGTCAGAACAACTTTCCAGAAATTGAAAAATATGAGCTACCGAGGTAATCATGTCTTATCTTTTAAAACATACTCTCAACATAGCTGTTGTCTTTTTTATAATGTTCAACTGTAATCTTATGAACGAAGCAGGATTAGCGAATGATCGAGTCAAAGGAAGTGAAGTAAAACAAAAGATTGATGACGCTTCTCAGTCTTTGATTACCATTCTTGCGGCTTACGACAAAAACATCCTAACAGCCAGCAACTTCTTACTCAACATGAACGCTTCCAAAGTTGCAGGGATTGATTCTAACGCCTATTACGACAAACAGTCTGTTGATAATTGTCTCGAAGCAATCAAGACCTGGGGATACCTCATTCGATCCCCCGGCTTTATGGCTCTCATCGAATGCCAACTCAAACCGGAAAAACCACTCTATTAGTTTTTCCAATTCCTTTTTCTTCCAATGAATTTATAAACCAATTTAAATTAGAATCGAAGGAGTCATACTTTGCAAAAATTGAATTTGATTTATTCACTTATAGGATTGTGTTTTTGTTTCTTGAATTGCCTCTACTCGGTTAAACCGAATTATAAGATTGAGAAGTTTGAAGCTACTACAAAACCAAAAGCAGAAGTCAGATATATCACAGTATCGCAACGTTCAGGCGCTACCAAGTGGAGCGTGAAAACGGATTTAAGTAACGTTATTGATTTCACAGAATATTCAGAATCCGATAAAGACAAAATTCAAATTTCTATCAGAGGAGGTGCTGGAGAAAATGAGGATACTTTCGGAAAAATTGGATTTATCAACTTTTGCATTTTGATTCCCTGCTGGAAATCAAATCGTTATAGTATCTCAGTCGACTACTCCATTGATGGAGAAACAAAAAAAGAAGATAATTTTACTGAAGAACAGACACTTTGGATTTGGTCTCCTTTAGTTTTTTATAACATTTTTACACGTAGTTCGGAAAAAGGAGATATTGAAGAACGCAATTTTTCAAGATTTCTAAAAGCTATCTCACCAAATATAGCTAAATCAATTTTATCTATGAAGCCTATAATAGAGGAGCGAATAGCTGAGCGCCAATTAAAAAAGCAAAAGGAAGTTTCTGAATGGGAAAAGGTGAACAAAAATTCTGTTCGTGATTTAGTTCATTATTTACAAAATGCCAATGAGGGAGAATTAAAAGATCAAGCTAAAAAATTCCGCAACAATCTTTTCGACAAAAAAGTTCAAACATATCTAGTCAACCATTACCCATTTGTTAAACCCTATTTAAAGAATATGGTTTTATATCCGGACGGATCGAGTGCTGGATCTTATCAGTTTTTCGAAATTTTCACAAGACTTGTTTTAGAGAAAGATTCTGAAACCGGCTTCAAACAAGATGTAAAGTTATTCCAGAAAGAAGGAAAAATTATTTGGGAAATTGAATACCAAGGAGAAACACATCTACTTTATTTTGTGCCGTATAAGAATAACATCACGCTTGAGAAGATTTCGAGAGATGGAATAACATTGGTTCTGCATTATAGAGTAAACGGACCTGACGACGGCATTTTTCGGGCAGCGTTATTATATGACAGATTTTCTTCTTATCCCCTCTGGAAGGATTTAGATATAGACTTCTTAGATTCTTTCAAGTAACTAAAAGCTAAGAACTTTAGAGCGTGTTTCTTTTGATGCACGCTTCTTTTTAAAACTCATTCAATCAGTCTTGATCGTGAACCAAATATTCATTCCTTGGAATTCTGATAATAACAACTTCTATTTTCCTGCTCTCTAACGAGATAATTTGAGCCTACAAATCGGATCATTCCTACTCATTTACAAAATTCACTTTCTTTTAATTTGGTAAAGAACGATGAACTTCCTCGTTAGTAGGAGTTCAAATGGGAATCAGTGAAGAGGAATTAAAAAGAAGAATTCCTTCTGTTTATTCGGATGCCTCTTTTGGGCAAGT
>NZ_ANIK01000096.1 GCF_000347175.1 Leptospira alstonii serovar Sichuan str. 79601 | reverse complement strand
TAAAAGATCGATAATTGCGGGGCTTACCCCGTAAGTGAAACCGACTCCCACCGAAACCGACAAAAATACTAATAGAACTATCCAACGACCCATTTTCTCCCCCTTTTTTGAGAAATTAAAACGTAACCTTACGATAAACGATTCCATTCATAACCCCGTCGAGCGCCAATAGAAGCGAGACGTTGAGTTTCCTCGAGCGCCAATAGAAGCGAGACGCTTTAGTTTCCTCGATTTGTATATGGATTTTCTAAAGTTCCTACTGATCCCTATAAAATAGAGTACCATCAAATTGAGCACAAATCCTGCGTTTAGGCACATAATTTTGGACACTCTATTATAGTTCTCAGTAATAAAAAGAAACCCGTTGGAATCTTTGAATTTATTTTCATCATTTTCACCTTTTATCTTCCTGTTTGCTTTTTTAGTGAAAACCAAACCTTTCACTGTTTACGATATTCTAATGAATACAAATGATAGTCCGCTTATTCTAAACATATATATGAATTGTATTTGAATTCTGATTCGTATTTTTTTAAAATCCGGATTATTTATTAAATTTTACTTAAGTATTAATTGGGATCGTTTTCGGGTTATTTTTTCATTCAAAAACTTCTATAAAATCCAAAGATAACGATCGAATTTCCGTACGAGTGGGTTTTGCGATCTTCATCAGTTGAAAAAGTCCGTTCTATATCGGCTCCCATCGGATTATATCCGAGCTTTATAAATTCTTAATACGATGGATCGCCCGGAAGTTCGTCTAAATGGAATCCGTAGAAACTCTTACGCTTTAAGTGTTAGGGTTTACTCGGAACTATATAATGTTTTCAGAATTCTGTTTCTAAAACGAAGATTCGTCTTTAAATTTACGGTATTCGATTATATAAGGATCGTCGGATAAGGGCCGAAGGCGGAAAGCTTTATGAGATGTTCAAACCTGTCCTGCAAGAATATTACATCAAAATAGGCAGAGATAGGGTTTTAGGATCTTACTGATCTCTATAAAATTGAGTACCGTTAATTTTTATCGCAAAACACTGCTTCAATGCAAAATATTAGTTACTTGATTATAAAGTTATGAGTAAGGAGCAATCGTCTTTAGTTAAACCTCGAACGACCTGAAACGCGATCTATTGAGAACCATAACCTTACCCACAAGTTAAGAAGATCTTTGGAATAAGAAGGATCAAAAACGCATATTTTTCAAGTGTTCCGACAAGAATGAAACTTTTTACTTGCAAAAAGTATGATTTTATGATAGAGAAAAGCCTCCCAAGCCTTTCTACCAATTTCGTGGCCCGTAGGGAGCGATTCATTGAAATAGGCGTCTCATTCTCTATGGATCATTCGGCGGGGAGTGAAACTTTAGTTCAGGAAGCAATTCACTTTAGTTGCCCGCCCAAAATCAGGGGAAACTAAGGCGCAGAGATTTTAATAAATCTTCTCCATCATGTCGCCTAACGTTCATTTGGCGAAACTTACTTCACAATTAAAATTGAAAGTAGATGAACGGAAGTTCCAGATCCGGAGTTAGAAGCCCCAGGACGATCGCGATGATCGGATAGGATGCAAATTCGAGCCATACGGGAGGATTCCATTCTTTCTTTTTTTCAAAGATGAGATAACCGAGCCACTGACCGGCGATCACACAAAGGATGACCGGAATTCCGGTCTTCAACATATAAGGACGTAAGCCGCCTTCGGAGTAGACGAACATCTTTTTCAACATCGTCAATTCCTTGGCGATCGATTCGGAGCGAAACCAAGTTCCCACCGCGACCGAAACAAAACAGGTAAGAAAGATTTGGATCGGAGCTAAAACCCTATCCGGAAGAATTTGAATATTAGGAAAATGTTTTTCCCTCAGACTTCTGTATATCGCTTCGATCAACAAAAGGGTTCCTTGACAACTTCCCCAAATGAGAAACGTCCAAGCGGCCCCGTGCCAAAAACCCGCCGCAAACATCGTAAACCAAAGATTGAATCTATGTCGGAAAACTCCCGCGCGATTTCCGCCCAGAGAAATATATACGTAATCCCTGAGCCAGGTGGAAAGTGTGATATGCCATCTCCTCCAATGTTCCGTTATACTTCTCGCGATAAAAGGCATACGAAAATTTTCCGGAAGTTCGTAACCCAAAAACAAGGCGGAAGCGTAAGCCATATCGGTATAACCGCTGAAGTCGCAATAAATTTGGATGAGGAATAAGGTCGCAGCCAACCAAAGAGCCGCGGTTCCGAAGTTTGCCGGATCGGCGAATATTTTTTCTATGATCGGAGCCGCGTTATCCGAAAGCACGACCTTTTTGATATAACCCATTATGAAATAACGGATCGCTTTCCTAAATTGAATATCGGTTAAATTTTTAACCGTATCCATCTGAGGAAGAAAGGTCCTCGCAGTAACGATCGGGCCCGCGACAAGCTGAGGGAAAAAAGATACGAATAACGCGAATCGTAGAAAACTTTTTTCGGGAAGGATCTGCCTCCGATACACGTCGATCGTATAACTCAAGGATTGAAACGTATAAAAGGAAATCCCTACGGGAAGGATGATATGTAAAATCGGAAGCGCGTTCCTCACTCCGAAATGTCCGAGGAATAAATTGAAGGAGTCCGCAAAGAAATTATAATATTTGAAAAAACCCAGAATGAATACGAGATTCAAAACCAAACTGACCGTAATCAGAATGAATCTGTTTTTTGGATCTTCGGAGGAATGGATTTTTGCGGCGAGAACGAAATCAATCACGGTGGAAAGAAGTATCAATCCGCCGAATCTCCAATCCCAACTCATGTAAAAATAATAACTGACAACGAGAAGGAATAAATGAGTGAGAGAAAGTGTCTTCGTATTATTTTTGAAAAAATACGGAATCACATACCAATAAACGAGGAATACGAAGGTAAAAAATATGAAAAATTCTAAAGTAGGAAAAAGCAAACCTTTCGCTCCCGGTACTCCCTCTATCTTTTTTCAAACGTAGATCCGGTCAAGGAATTATGATCCGAAGTTCTCATACGTCCGACTCGAATTTCCTTTTTGAAAAAAGAAAAACCTTGCATAATTTTCAAGGAAACGATTCAATTTTCAAAAATTCGATATAAGGAGTTGTCCTTTCAATGCAACAAAACAAATTTCGTAAGGCGATCGTAGCGATCCTTGCCCCGATGATTCTTCTCGTTTCTTTCGCGAATTGTTTCGGTAAGTTTGCGATCGTTAAAAAAGTGTACGACGTAAACGAAAGTTTTAATATCGGCAGCGGCTTGTTGGCAAAATTCATTAAGACTCTCGTAATGTATTTTCCTTTCAGCATTCTTTATTTCGTAGGATTCTTTTTCGATTTAATACTTTTCAACTTAATCGAATTCTGGTCCGGTAGCAACCCGGTGGGTTACAACGAATACGACGAAAACGGAAAATACGCTAAAACCTACGAAGAAAACGGAGAAAAACTTTTACTGAGTTATTCCGATTTCGGAAAAAGATTGGATATTCAACTCGCAAAGGAAGGGAACTCTCAGAATCTGATCGTTCTGCGCGCGGAACCCGGAAAATTCTTCGTGGAAAAGAACGGCAAATTGGAAGAGATCGTCGTTTCTTCCGAAACCGTAGGATCGAAAACGATCTTAAAAATGGCGGAACAAGGCAAGTTGAAGTCTAGCAAAGTAATCGATACAAAAACGTTAACCGACTTGGAAGCAAAACTCGTTTCCGAATCTCTCTAAATTTTTTCCAATCATCGGGGAAAACTCCCCGATGATTATCCAACGCCCATAACCGCGAGTGAGTCGATTACTGAGCCGCCCTCAATCGATCCGGAATTTTCAACACTCCGTATTTACCGATCTTCCTTTTTGCAAACCAACCCTGATTCACTTCCAAAGCATACAAAACCTTTTCGCTCGAATGATACAGTTCCGTCGTTTGATTGGGTTTCATATCGTGTATGTCGGTGATTCTTTTGTCTGGATTGAAATACGCGATGCTGAGCGGAATCCGCGTATTTTTCATCCAAAAACTCAAGTATTCCGGTTGTGGGAAAACGAAAAGCATTCCTTCGTTTTCACCCATGAACTTTCGGTACATCAAACCTCTGGCGCGGTCCGCGGGTGTGTTTACTACCTCCACCAGAACGGGATGTTCGTCCACATAGATCGTGATTTTTTCCAGATCCTTAGAACCAACGTTGTATGAAACGGCGAAAAATAGAACGATGTTAAAAAGAATTTTAAATCTGAACAAGGACAAAGTTTCTCCTTCGATATACGCGTCTTTAACGATACTCAACAAGTCCTTCCCGGAGGGATTTGCACCGAGTAATTGTAATCTTTTATAAGAGCTTGTAGGAGTTCCGACAAAAATTTTACTCGAAAATCGCCGTTGCAAGAAATACGAATCCGTGATAAAGAAATGTCTCCCGATATTTCTCAACATCCGATTCAGGCTGAGATGCACCGGTTATTCACGGCAAAGTTGTCGGAACATTCTTACGTTCGAATGATTTAAAACCGAGCCGGTCTTTTTTCCAAAAACGCGGTCATTCCCTCTTTGGATTGACCTCCGTCAAAACAAGCCCCGAACGCTTTCTCTTCGATGGAAATTCCTTCTTTCAAAGAAACGTCCAAACCTTGTTGGATCGTTTTTTTAACTCTTTCGATCGCCTGAGGTCCTTTTTTCAGAATGGAGTTCGCAATCGTTTTAGAAAAAGCTAATAGATCCTCTCCTTCCTTTACGAGTTTATTGAGAATTCCGATCCTATATCCTTCCTCCGCCGTGATCATATCGCCGGTAAACACAAGTTCTATCGCTCGCGCGTAACCGATCAATCTCGCGAGTCTTTGTGTTCCTCCGAAACCGGGAATCAGTCCCAAGGAAACCTCGGGTAATCCCAACTTTGCCTTTTCCGATCCGACTCGGATATCGCAGGCGAGAGCGAGTTCCATTCCCCCGCCGAGGGAAAATCCGTTGATCGCGGCGATCGAAACGATTCTGGATTGATGCAATTTTTGGAATACTGCGTTTCCCAGTTTGGAAAATTCCTCTCCTCCGGAAACGTTCAAGTCTTTCATTTCGGCGATATCGGCTCCGGCTACGAATGCCTTACCTTCTCCGGTTACGATGAGAACTCGAATGTCCTTATCGTTTTCAAGCGCGTCCACTTCCCGGCCGATTTGAGTCAGAACTTCCCGATTGAGGGCGTTCAAAGCGGAAGGTCTTTGGATCGTAAGAATTGCGATCGGGCCTTCCTTGATTACGTTGATTGATTTTTCACTCATTTATTTTTTACTCCACTTCCACGATGAGGAAGAGAGTATCGTCCTCCAGCGCTACGTCTCCGAAAAAGTTTTCGACCGCCTTTTGCACGTTCGCCTTAAAGACGCCCAGATCTTTTTCGAATCGGTTCTCATTCAATATTTCAAGAAGCCCTTCCGTTCCAAGAAGTTTTCCGTCCCGATTTTTGTTTTCTATCAAACCGTCCGTATATAAAAAGAATCGATCCTGTTCCACAAGCGGAAGTTTGATCTGTTCGGCAATCGGCTTTTTGATCCCGAAACCGAGAATCGCACCTTCGGTTTCCACCTCGTAAAATTCCCTCGTAAAAGATCCGTGGATTAAATACGGATGTCCCGCATTCGAAAAAGTAACTTCTCTGGAAATAAAATCCAAAAACATATAAATCGCGGAAGCGTGATAGGATTGAAATTGTTTTTGCAGAGAATCGTCTATATAATCCATCAAACGGGAAGGATGTACTTTCAAAATGTAGGGCATCGTCGAAACCATAATCTTAACCATAGAAGCTACGAGCGCCGAAGCGATCCCGTGTCCCGCGATGTCCGTCAGAAAAATTCCAGTGTTTCCCTCCCGGAGTTGAACGAAGTCGAAAAAATCCCCTCCGATATGATTGGGTGTGATCCTCATCACCTCGTATCGAATCCCCTTGATACTCAGCCTTCCGGGAAACAGATTTTCCTGAACCTGTTTTGCCACGATGAGATCCTGTTGTATGTATTTGTATTCCAGATCGAGTTCGGACGATATCGAAATCAGTCTTTTTACGATGATAACCGAAGAAGTCCCGATGACGATACAAAGTCCGTAAACCACGTCCGGCACAAAAAGGATTCGCGGAAAGTCCTCGAGTCCGAGTTCCATCCTTTTGATGGAAACGAAAAAGATATGCAGACAAATCGCTATCGTTCCGGTCAAAAGACAGGAACCTTTTTTCAATCGGAACATCTGGAATATTACGATTAAAGATATTAGCAAAAAGTAATTATTATAGATTTGAAGACTTTCCAAATCCTGAAAACGATAGAAGGATTCGTGAAATAGATTCATCATCAGAAAGATGATGCCGACGTTCGAAATATGGATCACCCACGAGAGAAACCTCTCCTGAAAGGAAAGTACAAAACTCATCACGTTGACGAGAAAGACGATTCCCAGATAAAGAACTCCCCTTGGCGAACTCCGAACTTCCGGTATCGCAAGAACGGGATACATCATAAAATGAAGCAGAAACGCGAGACGTATAAACGACTGATCGATCCTTGTCTGATCCTTCCAAGATTCGGCTTCGCTATAATTGAATTCCCTTTCAAAAAACGTGAAAGGATTTAGGAAACCGGATTTGAATTTACCGAATTGTTTTATCCAGGTCATAACGAGTGATTTCCGATCCGGAAAGATAAATTTTTAGATTCCAACCCGACTCCAAGTAACGATCCAGTTTTTCCGAAATTTCCAGCGCCTCTTTTTCATCGTTCACTTTGATAAAAAAAGAAGACGATCCGGCTTTGTAATTATACGGATATCGTTCGTTTAACAAAAGAGAAACTCTGATATGATCGGTTCGAGTTTCTATCACGATATGAGAGACGTGTTTTCGATTGATAATTCTTTCCTGAATGGAAAGGTTCCAAGGGTTCGTCTCTGCGGACTCAAGTCGACCGAATAAAAAAAGCGCAGGTAAAAGGAAATGGAACATCTTCGTTTTTAAATTTCCCGATCCTTGGAAATTTTGTGGTCCAAGTTTACAAGCCTCCTGAATAAGCGCAAACCATTCCGGTCGAAGGCTTTTTTTTTTCAAAACGACAAGCTTCCGGTTTACTTATTTTCGGGACTTTGGAAAAATCTTTCCTATGTTTTTACTCGACGACACTTTGAAAAAAAAAATCCGAACGTTTCGGATCGTATCCGTCCTTTTCTTACTCTTTTTTTGTAAACCTTCGGGAAATAATCCGTATTATCCGCTTTTTAAAGATCACCCGATCACAAAGGTCGAACGTTATTCCTTATCCGAAGGTTGGGAACGCAGAATCGCAGGTCTTAACTCGGACGAACAAAACTTTCTCCGGGAAATGAATCGGATCGACGGTTTTTCCGATTCTCCGCAAGCGGAAATCGATTTGGAAATTTGGAAGAATCATATACGGGCCGTTCGAAAGTCCCTTCCGAATTCCGTAAATACCTGGCTCGATCGGTCCCTCTTTCGAGTGATTCTTTGTAAAAATTTGGGAAGTACGGGACTCAGTTCTTTCGTTTACGACGGTGAGATTTCCGTGGGCGGCGTGATCTTTTTAGATACGGACCTATTGACCCAGACCGCAAACCGATGGATCACCAAAAAAGAAAATTCTCCCTTTGCTTCCGGGAACGTTCAGATCCAAGTAAGAATCGAATCGGATTCCCGAGACGATATCTCGACGGCGATCGAATACATTTTGTTACACGAAGTCGGTCATATCATCGGCGTTCAGAAAAAAATCGTTCCCGATTTTCGGGAGAAAAATCGAAACTTTAGTACATTCGAATTTTCAAAGGGGATTTGGGAAACCGAAAACGTTTCGTATTTGGATTCGTCGTTTCCGATTCGAAAGGAAATCCGATTCTATTCCTCCCAACCGATCGACCTCAAAAACAACTGGATGAAGATTTATCCCGCCTTGGAAAAAACTCCCTTTCCCACTCTTTATTCCGCGACAAACGGAGACGATTTTTTTGCGGACTCGTTCGTTTCCTACGTCCATACAAAATTACAAAAGAAAATTTGGACTTTGGAAGTCGTTCAAGACGGAAAAAAAATCTACGAAATGAAAAATGGAATTCAGGAGCCCAGATGTAAAAAACAAATGGAATTTTTGGACCGCCTTTTTTTAGAGATGCGTTCGGATTAGACTTTTTATCTTAAACGTGAATTCGTGGAGAAAGCTTGAGTGAATCCAGCCCGAGTTTGACCAAAAACGTGGGAACTCCTACTTGCATTCATTATGAGTCTTGTGAAGTTTTGAGACCGGCTCTTAACGTTAAAGTCCAAATTTTATAGAAGTCTCACTCAATCCAGTCCATAGATTTCCGACATGATTCGCGGATCACTTGTCAACTTATCACTTAAAATTCAAATTCCGCATTAAAATTATAAAATACAGATATCTTTATATAATTTCATTCTTAATTCTTAGGAACAAAAAAACCAAAACGGCTTGTTTTTAAAGAACCCGATTTCATTTGCAAAGGGTTTCCTCCCGATTCCTATAAACCTTTCTTTTTTCTCGCATTAAAAAAACGCAATTTTGTCTCAATTCATCCGGATCTATGAAAGATCATTTTTTAATCCGTTTTAAAACTTTCAAAATCAAACAACGTATTCCGTCCTAGAGGAAAAAAGAACGCCGGTTTTAAAATAAATTCTACGTTTCGGTTTGCCGAAAGAAAATGTTTTTCCTAGTTGATTCTTCTCTTTCCTTTCTATTTTTGTTATCTTTTCGGGTCATCTCGACAATCAAAGTCCGAAAATTTGAAATTTCATTTCCGCCTGAAATTCGAAAATTAGGAAATAAAAAATTAATAAAGTGGCAAACGTATGAAGCTTAAACTTAAATTTTACCTGCTGTTCTTGTTTTATCTGTTCTTTTGTTTTGAGTTTTCTTTGCTCGCCGCCGATATCGTTCGTTTAAAAAACGGTTCCGTACATCGGGGTAAGATACTTTTGGAAGACGATGAGAAAGTTTTTCTTGCGGAGCACGACGATTATATCCGTTACATCAACAAGGATAACGTGCTCAGTATTACGTACGAAAAACTCCTGGACAAAAATAAAAATGCGTTCGTCGCTTCCGATAAGGATAAACCCGCAAAATCCGAATCCGCCCCTCGTACGAATTCTTATTCCGGAATCGCAACCCCGATCGAAAGAGAACCTCCTCACGCCAATTCTCAAGGAACCGATACCACCGTCGACGTGACTCACGAGATCGTAACGGACTTTATCTGGAGGGGACTCAGTTTTTCGGGCGAGATGGCAAATCGTCGTAGAAACGACAGTTATACCTCCACTACTTTTGTTCCCTCCTATCAACCCACGATCGATATCAATACCCCTCTAAAAGGTTTTAAAATTCAGTTCTGGGGTAACTTTCAGTTATCGGAAAGAAACGATCGAAGCAACGACGGACGTTTGCAATTGTTTCCGGGAGGCCCGGGTCCGGCCTATGCAGGACAGCCGTTTACCGCTCCCGATCCGGATCTTCTCAATCAAACTTGTGTGTACGATACTCAGAACAATGTGATGAACGGAAACTACGCGACCGGATCGACTTGCGGCGGACTTGTTCCCAAATCTTACAAGGAACAGAACGGAATGAAACGAGCGGACGGTTTATTTTACGCGTTCTATTATTCTTTCGAAAAAACCAGCTGGGGAAAATTTACGGTCGGGACCTGGTTCTACAATACGTTTCATAAAAACCCCGCGTACGTTTCAGCTACATTAGGAGGTTATAATTCTCTTGCGGCTCAAGGAGTTTCGAGTTCGAACAATACCTCAAATCAGGTGACGAGACTCGCTTGGCAGGAATACTATATCTTTTGGCAACTTCCCGAAATTTCGTTTCTTCCTTTTATCGCCTATCTGACTCCCACCCTTTCCTTTTATACTCAGATGAGCCAGGAGAACGCGGGTTTGGCCGCGGGGAAAAATTATCTTTCTCTTTATATGAGTCACGAATATTTCAAAGACGAATTTTTTAGAATCACTCCCGCCGTCAACGTAGGATACGAAATGTCCAACAACATCGTGGACAACCGTTACGGGATTCAGGATATCACCAGCAGCCTGACGTTTTATTTCGGAAAATTCTTCATCAAAGGAAATCACGTATATAGACCCAATCTGTATATGTACGATACGGACAATTATTACGGAGCCACGGGCGGCTACGTTAACCGAAATTCCAAGGACGGTCTGATCGTGGATCCTTCGAAAGTAAACGGTCCCGTAAATCAGTTTTTATTGGATCAGATCGCAAGTAGTCCCTTGATTCCGGACGCCGGAGACGGCTCCTTGAGACAGTTGATCAGAGACTCGTATTTATTGCAGAAAATCCCGGCGCATTTATTTTGGTTCAGCATCGGATTTTCGCATAGTTTTTAAAATACAAATGGAAGAGGAAAATTCATGAGCATCCGGTTTAGAATTTCGTTTTATCTGGCGCTCGTACTCATGGCGGGAAGCCTTACGATCACCGCCATCAATGCGATCACAACTTATTTTAAACTTACGGAGGACATCAAAGATTCTTCCTCGATGGTCGCTTTTCGGTACGCTTTCGAAATCCAGGATTTTTTCGATAAGGCCTTAGGCGGATTAAGAGGACTGGAGTTCCAACTTTCACACGCGAGACCTACAAGAGAAGAAACGATAGAAACCTTGAAAGACCTCGTCAATTCCGATCCGAATTACTTCGGCTCCTGGTGTGTTTTTGAGCCGGGAAAGTTCGACTCGAAGGATTCTCAATACGTAAATAAACAAGGTTACGATTCCACCGGAAGATTCATTCCTTACCTCAATAAATCGGCGGGTCCGGATCAACCCCTTGTACTCGAGCCGGTGATCTACTACGAAAATCAGGACGTAAGCGGATACTTTTATAATATTCCAAAAAAAACGGGGATCGACTTTATCGCCGATCCTTTCGCTTATCCGGTATCCGGCAAAGAAGTTTTAATGATTTCGGTGGTAAAACCGGTGCGTAGAAACGGAGAAGTCGCCGGAGCCGTAGGTATGGACATCGCAATGAAAAACATGCAGGAGATGTTGGCTCCGATTCGTCCTTATCAGGGGGAAGGATACGTGAACCTGATTTCACCGGGAGGTTTTTACGCGGCAAACGGTTTACAACCCGAACTCGTAGGAAAAGAGATTCAAGATCCCGAATGGAAAAAAATGATTTTAGAAGGAAGCAAGAAAAAAGAGATCCAGGTCTATGAAAAAAACAAGGCCATTCATTTTTTCTATTCTTTCTATCTCGGAAATTACGATAAAAAATGGATTTTGGAAGTCAGCGTTCCCGACGACATCTTTTGGAAAAATCTGTCCTTGATCATTCTGGAAACCATAGCCACCTCCTTGGTCACGATGATCGCCATCGTAATCGTATTTAACGTAATATTCAAAAAATTGATTACGAACGGAATTACCGCCGCAATCTCCTTTTCCGAGGAAATTTCATCCGGAAATCTGATCGTAGATAATAAGTACGAACGTAAGGACGAAATCGGAAAACTTCTTCTCTCCTTGGACCATATGAAGAACAACATCAAAAAGATCATCCTTGAGATCAAAGGTTCTTCCGAATCCTTGAATTCCACTTCGGATCAGATGGCGGAATCGTCCAAAAGTTTTTACGACGTCGCACAGGAACAAGCCTCCGCATCGGAAGAGTCTTCTGCGGCGATCGAGGAACTGGCTTCCTCGGCGGAGAACGTGGGTACGTCGATGGAAAAAGCGATTTCGCACATGAAAGACATCGACGGAAACGTGATTCTTTTGAAGGAACAGATCGCAAAAATCAACGAAGAGATGAAATCTCTCGCCTCTCTCGCAGGCGAATCGCAACAACAGGCGATCACCGGAGAAAGTTCCATGAACCAATCCACAAAGGCGATGGACGAAATCGGGGACAGCGCTTCTCGGATCAACGAAATCCTTTCCATCATCACGGACATCTCCGAAAAGACCAACTTACTCGCGTTAAACGCCGCCATCGAAGCCGCACGAGCCGGAGAGGCCGGAAAAGGATTTGCGGTTGTTGCGGAGGAAATTTCCAAACTCGCGTATCAAACTTCCAACAGCGTTCAAGAAATCGGACAACTCGTGGAATCCACGAACCGAGCCGTTATGAACGGAACCGGCAAGGTTAAGGAAGCGTCCGGAATTCTGGCAAAACTCAGAAGTTCCGTGGATATGTTCGGAGTTTCGGCTAAGAACGTTTTGGATTCGGTGAACACTCAGGAAAAGAATACGGAGAAAATTCATCAGAGTGCGAGTTCACTCATGAGTTTCAGCCTTCAAATCGAAGGAGCCGTTCAGGAACAAAGACGGGCTTCGGGCGAAATCACAAAAACGATCCTAAGTATCTCGGACGGAACTCAAGAGATCGCAAGCGGCGCGGACGACTTAACCGGATTTTCCAAGAACATGCACACTCAATCGGAAGGATTGTTACGCCTCATCAACCAGTTTAAGATATAGCGAGCGATCCATAGATTAGTATGATTCTTGGACGTAAGACAGCTCGAAGTGTGATATTCTTGATTCGACGGAGTCAAGAAGGCCGATGGCAG
>NZ_ANIK01000095.1 GCF_000347175.1 Leptospira alstonii serovar Sichuan str. 79601 | reverse complement strand
TTTACTTTGTGAGGTATGTGACTTTAAGAGATTTAAAACAGCCGGTTCTTTCATGAGCTTTCTTGGGCTGGTTCCTGGAGAATATTCCAGCGGTTCCAAAAGAAAACAAACGGGGATTACAAAAACGGGAAGTCCCAGACTTAGAAGGATTTTGACGGAAGCTGCTTGGCAGCATCGCTTTCCCGGAACAGGTAGTAAGATCGTAACTGCAAGGAGGGTCGGACAACCTGCGTTAGTCGTTGCTTTAGCAGAAAAAGCTTCCTTAAGATTACACAAGAAGTTTCGTAATATGCAGCAAAGAGGAAAAACACCTCAAGTAATGATAACGGCAGTCTCACGAGAGCTATCCGGTTTTCTTTGGGCAGCGATGAATCTAGTAGCTTAGAGTTAGAATAATGTTTCATCAAATGGTTTTATTCGTTAGAGAAGATGTACGATAAAGGAGGAATACTTGTTGACTCAGTGTTGAAGCAAATTTGAATTTCAAATTTGACCTTCGTTTTTAGACTAAGAACAGCTCCCGATGTATAGATTATCCTGCGGTATCCAACCCGCGAATATCAGTCTGATCAATCGTCGCGAATGCTTTTCTCTAACGAGTTAAACTATTTGATGATAAAAATGCGAAAAAATATTTACGGCTCGGTTGGGTGCGCCATATCAGAGTCATGTTGCATTGCAGTATTTCCGCTTCAATCGCTTTCGCATTTGTTATACCGAACTCAGGATATTTTACTTTATCAAAAAGGAATCTTGAATAACAGTGCCCTATCCCAAAAATCTCGACCGAATTGTAAAACGCAGAAATCGTATGTGTTATCCGTAAAGGAGTTTATAATATGTATTTTTCCATGTTTAGGATCATAACTCTTTTCATTCTCTTTTCGAGTTCGTCGTTCGGTGAAAGTTTGAAATTGGATTCGGATCTGACGAACGAAATTTTAAAACATGTCCGAAAGGATCATAAAGTATCTTGGCAAAACATAGAGGCCAAGATCGATTTTAAACTTCTCAAAAATCTACAACCATCGTAGTAAAAACCCCGTCTTGCTGTTGCCTTCGTTACGGCTCCTTATCGATTCTCCGGATGGATTTAAATTTAAACCAAATCAAGAATAAAACTTTTGTCTATTATTCGGGAACTTTGCGGCAACTTCAACAACTGGAATTTTTCAAACCTTTTCGAATTTCGAAAAGCTTGGTGTCATTGAGAACGGATGTAGTGATTGACGACAAGGAAGTTTCGGATCCTTGTGTCGATGATGAAAAAATACAGGGAAATATCGTCGATTCCTACGATACAAACGCCGAAGGTTTTGCGCTTGGACGTTTTTCCGACGAGGGTCGGACCGAATGGTATTTTTCAATCATTCCTTTCGGAAGTGCAAAATACGGATAAAATCGGAAAGATTTTAACCTGACATCTGAATTTCTATCCACTGACCCTAGTACGTGGGAACTCCCACGTTTTAAACGAACGGTAAACTCCGTGCCGTTATGGATAAAATCGGAAAGATTTTAACCTGACATCTGAATTTCTATCCACTGACCCCTAGTACGTGGGAACTCCCGCAAAGACCGATTTTTTTTAATTTCTTGACTGAAGAACTCACGTTAGACCGTGCGAAATGAAATTCAAAAGTTTGCCGACTTAAGGAACCTTAGGCGGAAACTTCAGGTTCAAAATTTCGCGGATCGTGTTTTCCAATTCTGTACGAAGGGTTTTTTCGTTTTCGGAAACGTAAGCCTCAAAGATGGAAGGGAGGCTATCCGGATCGTTGATCGTTCGAATCGTGACGACCGCTTCGATTCTCAGATTCAATTTTTCTTTTTGATTTCTGGCAAGCACGAGTAACGCTGGCACGGCATTCTTATCTTTCAGTTCTCCCAAGGAACGGATCAACTGCCATTTGACGTTATTCTCTTTTTCTTCGGAAAGAATTTTCGTGAGTTCGACCGTGCTCGTATTGGCTCCGAGTTTCCCAACTGCGTAAGCGGCCTTCGTTCTAAGTTCCGCTTCCTCTGCGTTAGTCAACACGGCAAGGATTCCTTGTCCGCCCCCATGGCTTCCGAGATCCAATAAGAGATCGATCATTCTCGTTTTGAGAAACGTATTTTCTTCCTTTGTCAATTGATCGGAGATCGTCTTGGCCCCCTGTTTGTCTTGGAAGACGAGTAAAGCCTCCAGAGAAATTCTTCGAATGTCCGGATTGGGATCAGTCAATCCTTTGTAAAACAGGGAAATATGTTGGCGGCTCTTTTTATTTTTCAGGATTTCCAATGCGACCATTCTCACGTCGTCGTCCGGATCGTTCGTCGCCGATTTTTGAAACTGGGAAAATTTTTCGGACATTCCGAGACGATTGATCGCGATGAGATATTTTTTTCTCACACCCGAACTTTCGTCGTTTGCCAGTTTATGAATTTGATTTTGAATCCTTTCGTCCTTGATGATCAAAGAGGATTCCAAAAAATACATCCTTTGCACCGGATCCTTGGATAAGGACATGTCGAGTAAAATCGGCAAGGCCCGATCGTCCTTTAACAAATGCATCAAACGATAACTCAAGGTTCTCACCGAAGTTTCTGGATCGTTAAAGGCGGCGATCACCGAATAGATGAGCCGTTTTTCCCTTTTCTTTTCGGCCAATAGAAGGATTTCCTTCTTCAAAGTCACGTTAGTCGTCTTTTGAAAGACTAAGTCCAAAACGCCGACCCAATTGGGTGCGAGAACGTCGAGATCGTCCAACTCGGAAAAAAGTTTTAGGATCGCGTATTGGACTTTTTCATCCACCGATTCGTTTTGAAAAATAGAAGGAAGTTCCTTTACGAGATCCAATCGGTTTTTGTTTCGAATTTCGGAAATCGCAGAAGCTTGCGGCTTCATTACCTTTTCCTTAAATTCGTCTTTTGGAGTTTCGGCGGCTGCGATCGAAGAGATGAGAAAGAACGGAATGAAAACGTTTAAAAAGAAATGTTTCAGAAAAATCCCTCCCTGCGTGTGGATTCTTCCAAGGCTGCGGATGCGGCGCGTTTATTTTCGTACGCTTCTGACAAGGAAGGATCCAAGTCGATCGAACTCTGAAACGCTCGAACGGCCCTTTTGAATTCTCCGTTTTTATAAAAACAGATTCCGAGGTAATTGTATGCGGTCGCCGCGGTTTTGGGTCTTACGTCGGAACGTACGATCGCAGTCAACTCGTCGATAGCCTTTTCCCGATCGAGGATGGAATTGGAGTCTATTAGGATTTTTGCAAGTACTAATCGGCCTTCCATATCGTCCGGGTCCATGTGCGCGGAGCGGAAGGCTTCGTCCTTGGCCCTGTTTTTCAGATCCGGGTCCTTGGATTTATTGTATAAAAGCGCGAGTTTTTTGTGGGCGTTTTTCAGATCCGCTCCGTCTTTGGAAGCGTTCAAAACTTTCAAAAGGATTTTTTCCGCGTTGGAATCGTCCTGCATTCCCATATAAGCTTCGGCCATTTTGAGATGGATTTTATACGCGTCGTTTTTGTGTTTTACCACTCCCGTATATTCTTCCACCGCTTCCCGGAAGAACTTATTTTCGAGGAGATAATCTCCGAGGGCCTCCCGGCTTTGTACGTTTTCGGGTTCGATCGCCGAGGATTTTCTCCAGTTTTCTATGGCGAGGGTTCCGTTACCGGAATGTTTATAAACAAGTCCTAATGTATGATACGCCTTTGCGTTTTTAGGATTGAGTTCTATGACCCGGTTAAGCGCGGTGATCGCTTCCCCATATCGTTCCATCTGATCCAGAACCACTCCCAAGTTGATAAGCGCAGTCTCCGTAAAACTATCTCCAGGCGTGGAGGAAACGATTCTTCGATACGTTTCTTCCGCGGCAAGAAGATCGCCTTTGTTGTAATACGCCTCCGCAAGTTGAAAGAGAGAATCCAAATCCGTAGGATTGTACTTTAAACTTTTCTGAAGTGCGGAGATGGACATTTCTCCCTGATTCAAATTGGAGAATCCTTCCGCGATCAATCTGTAAATTTCGGGATCGTTCGCACCCGCGTCTCTCGCGAGTTCCAGATATTTAAGCGCCTCTTCCTTGTTTCCGTTTTTTTGTAAAACGACCGCGAGGTTATAAAGATACTTCGCTTCGTTCGGAGAAAGATTGCTCGCCTGACGGAAATGATATTCGGCGTTTTTAAAATCCTGTTTGTTGTAGGCGATGTTTCCCAGATAAGAATGAGACAAGGCCGCGAGTCTTCCCGAAGGGGACTTTATTACGACTTTCTTAAATTCCTCCTCGGCTTGGGGAATTTCCCCCTTCTTAAAATAACTGACCGCGAGATTGTAAGTCAGATACATGTCGTCCGGGGAAGCGGACAATCCTTCCTTATACGCGTCGATCGCGGCGTCCGGGTCGTTCAACTCGTTGAATAAATTTCCGGCGAGGAGCGAAACTCTTGGATCGTTAGGCGCGATTTCCTTTGCCTTGAGGGCCGCCATTCTCGCGTCCGCAAATCTTCCGGCGTGTTTGTAGGCGAGGGTGAGATTGTAGTAAGCGTAAAAATTTTTAGGATCGTATTGAACCGCTTTCTGAAGTCTTTCGATCGATTGCGGATAACGTCCGCTTTCGTCGTGAATCACTCCGAGGACGGTAAGCGCGATCGACTTCTCTTCCTGAGTTCCCGTGGAATCCAAAAACTCATTACAAGTATCGAATGCTTGTCTGGTAAATCTTTCCTTATAAAGATTGATACATTTCGTGAGCGCCGGATTTGCGTTTCCGTCCGGCAGATAAGGTCTTTCCAATAGACGATTGATGTCCGACTTATTCTGAACCAGATCCTTGTTGAAGGAGTTTGCAAATTCGGAATCGGGAGTCGACTTCCGGAAAAATTGATGATAAACGGCGAAACCGAGTCCTCCTAATACGAGAACTCCAGTCAAAATCCAGAATATTAGAAGTTTATTGTATGATCTGCGGATCCGAACGGGTTCTTTGTCTTCCGGGAAATAGAGTTCTTTTTCTTCGATCCCTTCTAAGAACAACCTGTTTTTTCGGATTTCTTTATCCATCGGATTTGATTTCGTTTTTGAGAATTGCGTCCAGGATTCCGTTCACGAACCGAGCGGATTCTTCGCTTTCAAATTCTTTCGTAAGCTCCACCGCTTCGTCGATCGTAACGTTCTTCGGAACTTCCCAGGTATATAACAAAGCGTATACGGACAAACGAAGGATGGCCTTGTTTACGACGCTGATTCTTGAAAAGTCCCAATTTTTGGAATACTTCTTGATCAGAGTATCGATCTGTTCCTGATTTTTCACAACCCCATTTACGATGGAAAGGGCGAAATCCCTTTCTTCGGGTTCGATTTTTTTATCGTACCATTTGAATTTGAGAACCTCTTTGAGAAGGGGTTTGGTAAGTTCCAATTGGTAAAGCGCCATGACGGCGATTTCTCTGGAAGTGCGTCTGGCTGACATTTAAAGAAGGGAAAGAAGGTTCACCATTTCCACTGCCGTGGCTGCGGCTTCCGCTCCCTTGTTGCCGGCCTTGGTTCCCGCTCTTTCGATCGCTTGTTCGATCGTATCGGTGGTCAAAACTCCAAAAATAACCGGAATGGAATATTGAACTCCGATGGATCCGATCTTTGCGGATTCTCCCGCAACAAAATCAAAATGGGCGGTTGCACCTCGGATCACGGCGCCTAAACAAACGATGGAATTGTATTTTTTAGAAGCGGCCGCCTTAGAGACTACGACCGGCATTTCATAAGCGCCGGGAACTCGGACCACGGTCAAGTCTTCCACCCCGTGCATGCGAAACGACTCAAGTGCCCCTTTCAAAAGGCTTTCCGTGATAAATTCGTTGAAACGGGACACGATAATGCAGTGTTTTTGTCCCTTTCCGTTTAGATCTGCTTTGAGTTCTTGGATCATAGATTCCTGATTGATTCTATTGTTGAGAAATCATACGTTACCTATTGTGGCAAATCAAAAAGTCCTCTCAGGATCGTTTTTCTCCTACGGCGTGTTTCAGAACTTAATTTTAGGTTATCAAAAAGGCCAAGTTCAACGTTTCTTTTCGGACAGATTGTTTCGTGAGTTCCGTTTCTATTTCGGTTCTTATTCCAACCGTTTCGTCTTAATACTCTGCATTCTTCTTTTTCTTTCGGGATGTTCCTTCTATCGAAGGATCTTTCCGAAAGAAGACGCGTTTTTAAAATCTCTCAATCTACCCGATTGGGTCTTGGAATCCAATATCAAATTGAGAGTTTTGTCCGGTTTACAAGACGTTCCGAACCCGGAAGATTCTCTTCCCGAAGACGAGATCGCAACTTTTGAAAACAGAGCCAGAAGAGTCCTCGCTACTTCTCCGCAAGCGATGAAGGACCTTTTCGAAGCCACGGGTTGTATCGACGGTTCCAGGCTTGCCGGGATCCGAGCCAATCGAATCACCGAAAGGGAGGAGGACGTTTGGTACGGAATTTGTCAGAACGGTAAAGAGGACGCGATCATCTTTCGTTTGTTTCAGATGGGGAACACGGATCTTTATCGAAAGTACGATAAAGAGACCGCTTCCGCTTGGGAGGAAGCGAGAAAACTCGCCGTGAACAATCCGGATAAGGCCGTGAGACTTGCCAATCAAGTGATCGAGTTGGAACCCGCACATCCGGCGGCAAGAAAACTTCTCGGTCAATTGTATCTCAAAGGCGGTTACTGCAAAGGTGCAATCCGTAATTATAGGATTTATCTGAGAGTGATGCCTCTCGCCGGAGACAAATGGAAAATTCACGAACAACTTTCGCAGAAATGCGGGGAATTCTTAAAACCGGAACCCAAAAGGGAAGAGGTGGAACTTCCGGATGCGGATCCGGACGCGATGTAAGTTGTTGGAAGAAATATAAGAATATTTTAAAGTTCTGATGTAGCTTATAAAAAAATATTTTATCAGGCATTCGATGTATAAATTTAAAAGAAAAGAAAGTTTTGAATTACTCAATTCCTAAAATCAAAAAGCGTTTCTTAAATGGCTTTCTTAATTTTAGGAATTACCGGCATCTCATTATATTCTCTTCCATTCAAAAGTCTTCCGGCGAGTTTTTTGTTTTTTCCTCCCCATTGTTTAAAGAAAAAAGCGACTTTTTCTTTTTTACAGATACGTAGCACTTCAACGACCCATTTTTTTTGTAAAGGTCTTGCCTTTAGGCCCGATTCGCCGCCTACAATAACCCAATTCAATCCTGTTACGTTAATATCAGCAACACTTTCTAACAAAGGCTCTACGGAAAGAAATTTAATCATTGCGTCCGTCTTACGGAGAAAATCAATTCTTGAATATACTTTTCTATTTTCAACGGAAACCCCCATCCATATATTAGGAGTCCAAATTAATTCTTTATGCATAGCAATAAGCCGTTCAGGCCTTTTAGTTAAAATCTGAAAAGTATGTTGAGGGTTTTCTCTCATCACTTTAAAGATTTCTAAAATAAATTCATTTGGGACATCTTTATGAAATAAATCGCTCATCGAATTTACAAAAAAAATCGTAGAGTTTTTCTTTTTTTTGGGAATAGATAAACGAAATGGATGGGTTTTTACTTCGGAAAATTTTCCCCAATCTTTTTCAAATCGCCTTGTCAGAGACTCAGCATAACAATTTGCACAACCCGCGCTTATTTTTGTACATCCAGTTACCGGATTCCATGTAGCTTGTGTCCATTCTATATTCGATTTAGCGCCCATAAATTTATTTTCGGTATTTTTTCATAATAGAGTTAATAATTTTGATTGCAAGCGACTTCTGCGTGGCAAATATCAAATAATACACAATAGCGTTTACACTATTCCTCATCGGCAAAGGCTTAGCCACTTCTGCAAAACCTGCAATCGTTTTTAATCGATTAGAGTATGCTTCCAGAATTTTATGCATTGGCTTTTCATTTTTTACCGTAACGGGCCCAAAAAGATCGTTTTCTTCTGAATATACAATTTCTTTCCAAGAATCATTTCCCCAAAATCGATTCATCTTTTCTCGATTGTTACCGGATATACCCTCGCTGTTGCTCCATAAAACGTTTCGATTCATATCAAGCACTGGAAAATTAATCAACACATCTGTTATTTTGCTTTTTCCGGCGGCTCTAACGACATCCCAATCCAAAGTTAGTTTATAAGGATCCAAAAGACAAAATATTCTTTCATACCTATCATAATGAAATTTTGGAAATACTTTTGACGGAAGAACTTCATTAGAGTTTCCAATATGAAAATGTGCATTAACTTCTGAGCTCACAAGGCTCTGTAAATGATGAACTCGTTTTTCCTCAAGATCCACAAAATGATATTCATAAAACGGTGGCGTAACCTTCAGAGCTCTCAAAGCACTACCATCGATTTTCTCTGAAGTTTTCTACGAAATTGCCTCCCCGGAATTACAAAATCCATCAATATAAATGGTTTTAAAATTTGAATTTTTCAAGGCACCCTGAAAGCTTTCCGCGTATTTTTTGACTATTTCTAATTTTAACTCAGTCCAGTCGCCAACTCGATCATACAAGTCGAAATCATTTTCCATATATTAAGATTCGGTATATTAGTAATTTATATAAAATAATTTAGTTTATTTTTATTCTTAATGCCTTACAAAGACTACCAAATTATATTTTAATGACTTTATCTCGAGATAAATGATTTTCATTTGACTGATTTCATAGGAGAACGAATGCAAAGCTCATTTTAAAAGGCCTTTGATTACAAAAAGAATCCGTCATAGGGAACTTCAGTGCAGATAATTAACGGGAGTTCGGTATAGCCCATGCGAAAGCGATTGAAGCGGAATCAACAAATTGGAATGACGAACGAATTTCGTTTTTCAAATAAATCGTCAATTTGTTGATTGGAGCAGAAAGCGCGGTCCGGCACTTGGCAAAGCCAAGGCTGGATTCGCCCTAACTTTCTTAAGAGGAATTTACGCTAATTAAATACTCAACGAAAGTTTGATATACGTCTTTAACACAAAAATATTAGATGAGGAGTCGAATAGTTTTAAAAAGGCGTGAAAGATTGATCAAAAATAGAAAAAGTTCTGAATGGATCGACAAGCTGCATAAATGGACCGGGGGAAATTCCCTTTTATCTTTGTTTTTCTTTTCCCACTCGGATCACGAGTGAAATTTTTCCGTCGGGTTTTTCCACGACTTCAAAACCCTCTTCTTTCAGAGTTTTTTTGATTTTATAAAGCCCGAAATTTACGACCTTGGATTCGGAAAACGTTTTTGAAGAGGATTTTTCCATCCCTTTCATTATCGGAATCGATAAGAGACGATCTTAAATTTTCGTGCCGGTTTTCTTACGACAAGAAGGTTCCTTGACAAGTCCAGCCTGAGAATCTGTCATGAAACCGAATGGCAGTCCGTATTTTCTTTTATTCTTTCACCTTTATTATGTTGACCGCTTTGGCGATGGCGGCCTACGCTCCGGATTTGTTCCAATGGGAGACTTTGGAATGGATTTACGAAAAAAGAACCTTCTTCCTATTTTCATTTATTTTTATCGTATCCGCCGTTCTCATCTATCTGATCTATTGGAAGGCTAAAAGAGGAATTCTTCATTCCAAAAGTAAAACGGAAATTCATCTTCAAGAATCCCTAAACGAAGTGGTTCGGGATAATCAGTCCCTTTTTGCATTTCTAAAAACCGCCACGGACGCGCTTGGTAAACGGATGGAATCTTCCCAAAAGAATCTTTCTCCCGAATTTTTCTCCGCTTGTTCGGCGGAGTATTTGAAACTGATTCGGGAATTCGAATCTTCCTCGGAGGTTTTTAAGGGGATTCCTTCGGCTCCGGAACAAGAGGAGGATAAAAAAAGGAACGTAAATAACTTTAAAATTTCCGAATATTCGGATCTTATCAATCGTCACAGGAAACTTTCGAGAACTCTCGAAAAATTAAGAGAGGATCTCACTCGTCTTCGCGACAAGGTCGGCGCTTTATGATGCTTTCGATTCGTTCCAAATTAATCTTATTTGTCCTCATACTGAGTTGTTCCTTTTCGTCGAAAAGGACGGTTGCGGAACGTTCGGATAATATCCTTCCCCTTTTGACTTTAGGAATCGGCAAAGAGTCCCTGGATGAGATCGGTAAAAAACGCCGTTCCCTTCAGGTGAAATCGATTCTTTTACATCACACTTCCGGTTTGAAAGCGGAAGAATACTTGGACAAAAGCAAATCTTCCGGATGGATGGTTCACTTTATCGTTCTTGAAAACGGAAGCGTTTACGGGGTGGAAGAACCCTCCAAAATTTTTTATAAGGCCGCTCCGGGAATGGATGAAACTACGATCCATGTCTCCTGGGAGGGAGCAAACGATTCCGTTTTAAAAAACGAGATTCAGTTGAAGGCGCTGACGGAATTGATTCAAAGTCTTTCGAAAGAATATTCAATTCCTCTAAATAACTACGATATCGCTTCGGGGAAGGGGATTTTTACGCATACTCAGAGTAAGAAGAAGTTCGGCCGTTTTCTGGATACGGGAGAATGCGGAAGTGAAAAAGTTCTTTCTTCTGTTTTGTCCAGGCTCCAAGGAAAATTTTTTCCCGAAACGGAATGGAAGGATAGATTCGTTTCCGGCTGGGTGATTCGTAAGGAAAAGTTCACGGATTTATCCGGTAAAAAAATCGTTCAAACGTACGACCGAGGCCGAGGTGCGACCCCCGCTCCGATCGTGGAATTGAATTCCGTCGAAAAAACCGCCGACGGAAAGACCCCCGAAGAAAGAAGGCTTCGTTACAATCATCGAGGATCGATCCGCCCCGATTGTATCGTTTTACACTACACGGCAATTCCGGATTATCAAAGGACGCTGGAAGTATTAGAAAAACGTAATTTATCCGCGACGTTTCTTGCGGATCAAGACGGAAAAATCTATCAACTTTTGGATTCCATTCTGGATTCGGCCGCGGCGGCTACGGGAACGAACGCGAACTGCTTCCAAGTGGAAATTGTCGGCAAGGATACGGAAATGCTTTTAGCGAATCGAGAACAAACGAAAGCGGTCGTTAGGCTCGTAAAAGAACTTTCCGAAAAATATAAGATTCCTTTGAACAACGAACGTGTGGAATCTTTGCGGGGGGTTTATTCTCATACGCAAGCCAAGAAAAAATGGGGAGGTTCGATTTATCTTGACGGTAAGGATTTTGATCCAGGCGAACCCTATATGAAAGAGGTTTTGGATCAGGCGGATGGAACTTTTTATCCGGAGGAAGGCTGGTTCGACAGGCAGGGCGCGGATTGGATTCTTCTTTTCACTTATTTTCAGCCGTAAAATGTGGGAACTCCTACGAAATCAAAGTTCTTTTCGTAAAATGCGGGAACTCCTACTTAAATCCGATTAGTCTAAGAGCAACTTTCGCCCCTTTTGCGGTTAAATCCTAAAAATTTTCGATTCAAAGATTAAATCGTTGATTACAAAATCATTCCGGGTTCTTTGCGAAGCAAAAATAAGACGAGGGCTTTCGAAAATTTACCGAAAGTTCGAGCACACGTTAAAATAAAATTCTTTCGCTTTTTCGTTATTGGAAAGAACTTATTTTAGAATGAACTTATAATTGGGAAACTTATTGAAACCCGGTTCATTCGAAAAGCCGTGCGTAAGAGTCCGAGGAATCGTAAAACATGAATTTATTTGAAAATTTTATGAAAAACTTAAGAGCCCGTTCCAAAACCTTTCAAGAAAAAACGCAGGAGTTCCCACAGAAACCGTCGCCTTTAATTAATTTTGCCGTTCCGAACCGTTTTTTCGCGGAGTTCCCGCGTTTTAGGCATTTGGGAAGGATTTTCAATCGACACCTCCATACAAACCGAATCGTTTTGATACTTTTTTTAGGAATCAATCTTCCCCTTTTATCCGAATCACCCGCTCTGGAATTATCCAAAACCGTCGATCCGGCCTGGCTCATCCTCTGCGCCGCATTGGTCTTTTTTATGCAGGCTGGATTTCTCATGTTGGAAACCGGACTTTCCAGACTGAAAAACACGATCAACGTCGCGGTGAAAAATCTCATGGATTATATCGTCGGAACAATCGCGTTCTTCAGCGTGGGTTTCGCTTTGATGTTCGGCTTTTCTCAGGAAGGATGGATCGGTACGAATCATTTCTTTTTGGAGGGTTTAAAAACGGGAAAGGACTTCGCGTTTTTTCTGTTTCAAGTCGCGTTTATGGGAACGGCGGCAACGATCGTTTCCGGCGCGGTCGCGGAACGCATTAAGTTTTCTGCATATTTAATCGTGTCAATCGTGGTTTCCATCGTAATCTATCCTGTTTTCGGTCATTGGACTTGGGGAGGAGGATGGATCGCCAAAGTCGGATTTGTGGACTTTGCGGGATCCACCGTAGTACACTCGTTAGGCGGTTGGATCGCTTTGGCCGGAGTGATCGTTTTAGGTCCGAGAAAGGATAAATTCAAGGAAGACGGAACTCCGAGAAAAATCCACGGACACAATCTTACCTTTTCGGTCTTGGGCGTTTTTATCCTTTGGTTCGGTTGGTTCGGGTTTAACGGAGGAAGCGCTCTTTCGTTTACGGACGGAGTTCCTTTGATCATTCTGAACACGAGCCTTGCCGGAAGCGCCGGAGGAATTCTTGCGATCACACTTTCCTGGATTTTTTATAGGGTCGCTTCGGTGGAAGATTGTATGAACGGGGTTTTGGGCGGTTTGGTGGCGGTAACCGCGGGTTGCCACGCGCTTCAACCTTATGCCGCTCTGATTATCGGCTCGGTAGCGGGGGTTTCGGTCGTGATTGCGGCTTGGACATTGGAAAAAATCCTAAAACTGGACGACGTAGTCGGAGCGTTTCCGGTTCACGGAGTCTGCGGGATTTTAGGCACTTTATTGCTTCCGGCTTTATCAGAAAATCAAGATATTCGAATGTTTCCTCAGTTTGTCGGAGTTTTAATCTGTTGCCTCTGGGCCTTCGGATTGGGATTGATTCTATTTTTGCTTTTGAAATTTACGATCGGAATTCGCGTCAAGGAAGAGTACGAAGAAAAAGGACTTAACGTTACCGAACACGGCGCCGGTTCCAGTTGGATCGATCTCATCCATTCTCTCAAAGATCTTTCCAAAGGCGGAGGAGACTTGACTCGCAAGATCCACGTGGACACGGGAACGGAAGCGGGGGCGATCGCGTTTTTGATGAATCGTTATCTCGCCAATTTGGGACAAATGATTTATACGATCAAAGAAAAGTCGACCGAACTGGAAAGTTCCGCGTCCGAAATTTCCACCGCTTGGGGAAAGATGAGTTACGGAATTCAGGAGCAAGCCGCAAACCTCGAAGAAGTCACTTCCATATTCGATTCTTTTCGGGAGTCGTTTCAAAGAATTTCGTCCTCCGCTTCGGAACAGAAAGAAATCGAAACGAACGCAAAGAAATTGTTAAACGAACTCGTATTCGGATTTCAAAAGTTCGATTCCGACTTGAAACATAGCTCGGAAAAATCCGAAGAATCGGTTAAGACGATAGACTTAAGTAGAAAAGAACTCAATCATCTTGAATCCGATATCAACGACATCGGATCTTCCGCAAAAAAAGTGGAAGGTCTCGTAAAACTTCTCAACGACATATCGGCAAAGTTGGGAATACTTTCCATCAACGCATCCATAGAAGCCGCTCGCTCCGGATCGGCGGGAAAAGGATTCGGCGTGGTTGCGGAAGAGATCAATAAGCTCGCGTCAAACACACAAGAGAGCACCAAAAAAGCGTCGGAAATTTTAGGGGAGATCCAATCCACGGTTTCGCGCGGAAAGAGCACCGTCCAAAACACGGTGGAGTTTTTCAAAAATTTAACGGAAGAATTTAGATTTTTGGCGGAGACTCAGATAACGATACGTGAAAGCGGTTCCCATCATTCTCGTCTGATAGAAAGTTTAAATCGATTGAACACTTCCATCACGAATCAGAGCGAGATCATCATGACCGATATAGAACAAAGATTTTCGGAGATCGGTAACCTTTACGAATCGGTGGATCTTATCAACGCGGCGTTTCATGAAATTTCGGCACAATCGGAAGAATTAACCGCGACGGGCGATTTTTTAAAACAACTCGCGGGGATTCTCAACTCTCTCGTTCGAAATTTCCGGGTCGAACAAAACGTTTCGCAGGAACTGATTCCCGGTTAATCGAATCCGTAAAACAAAAAATCGCAGAGCCTATCAAGAGCGTAAAACGAATTCATATTCAAAAATTATTATAGTCTTTTCTAAAACTTTTGGGTTCTCGGGGAATGGATCGAACCTTAGTGTTTTTGAACCCGAAGGTCCCAATCGATGAAACCGATTCGGGACGAAAAAGTTTTCGAATCGAATTCGATCTTTTTTCGAATTATTGAAAGTAAAGAATTGCAAAATTTATTTCTTTAAGAACTATCATCCACCATGCAATTGAGTACTGTTTTTTCCGATTTCATCTTAAGTCTCGTATCCGTTTTCGCCGCGATTCAAATCAGAAATGCGGCTTCTTATTCCAGAACCTCCGGCTTTGTAGGATTTCTTACGATAGGAATTTCCGCTGGTTTGGGAACGATTCATTTTTTCGGAATCGAACTCTTGGATCCGATCTATCGTTTTTGTGTGGGGCTTGCTTCTTTTGTAGGCGTGCCGTTGATCGGAATCGGTTTTTTTCATATCGGAATCAAAAAGTTGGAAAGGAATACTTTTTATCCGATCGCGGGAGTATTACTGATCCTTTATGTGATTTTCGGATACGTTTTTCCGTTTCCGCTTTTGTCCACGGTTTTAGGTGGAGCGGCGATGGTTACGGCGATTCTCGTTTGTATTCGAAAAAATTCGGGAACGACGAAGGTTGCGGCTCTTTACGGAATTTTAGGAGCGATTCTTTTTATTCTTGCGGGTCTTGCCATCGGAACCACCGGTTCCAGGGGGCCGATTTTGAACGTCGATATTTTCCACATCGTTCTCGCGGTCGCCGTTTATTCCCTGGGAGTTTCTCTCAAAAGGTTGAGTTAATCGCCTAACGCGAGTTAAAGGAAATTTTATGACTAAAAATGCTCTCAATCAAGCGGTTACGCTCAATAACGGAATTTTAATGCCGATCTTGGGACTTGGAGTTTGGAAAACCAAATCCGGTAAAGAATGTAAGGAGGCCGTCTTAGACGCCTTGGAAGCGGGTTATCGGCATATCGATACCGCAAAAATTTATTCCAACGAAGAAGACGTGGGAAAAGCGATACGCGAAAGCGGGATTCCGAGAAAGGAAATTTTCATCACTACAAAACTCTGGAACGCGGATCAAGGATCGGACAAAACGAGAAAGGCGCTCGAAACGAGTCTCGAAAAATTAGGAATCGATCAAGTGGATCTTTATCTCGTTCATTTTCCGGTGACTTCCATAAGGACCGATTCTTGGAAAGAACTGGAAAAAGCGTATCACGATAAACTTTGCAGATCGATCGGAGTCAGTAACTACACGATTTCTCATCTAACGGAGTTGTTAAAAAATTCCCAAATCACACCCGCAGTCAATCAGGTGGAGTTTCATCCGTTTTTAAACCAGATCGATCTATTAGAATATTGTAAAAAACATAAGATTCAACTCGAGGCTTATAGTCCTCTCGCTCACGGACAAAAAGTGGACGATCCGAAGATCGTAAACATCGCGGAGAAATACGAAAAAACACCGGCGCAGATTTTGATTCGTTGGGCGATCGAACAAAAGATCGTGGTGATTCCGAAATCTACAAAAAAGGAAAGGATCGTCGAAAATTCGAAAGTTTTCGATTTCGAGATTACCAAAGAGGATATGAAAACTCTGAATTCTCTCGATGAAAATTTCCGAACTTGTTGGGATCCTTCCGAAGTCGTTTAACAATCGACAATCGTTTAACAAGACGAAGTTTTAGTTCGAACGCATTTCGAAAATTTTCGCGCCCGCTCAACCGCAAGGCAACGTAACCGCTTAGGATTCCGAATGCGGTCGCAAGCGTAAAAATAGGATCGGACATTACAACACCTAACGGCGGATAAACGCCAGTCTCATGAAAAACCGCCTCCACGGCTTAAAGCGTTTTTTTAATGTAAGTTCGGCGTTACCAATGCGGAAGCGATTGAAGTTGAAAGCGCGGTTTCCCAATTTCGTTGGGAGAAACATTGAGTTTCCCGCTTCGCGGCTTTTGGCTGAACTCGTCCTAAAATGTATCTTTGGAAGCGGAAAGTTCTAAAGTTTGGAATATAAAATCGGTCCCATTTTACGGATAGTACATTACAAATAATGAATATATATCGGATTCTATTTTCTTTTTCGGAACCGATCCGCTCTCAATTTTGAGTGAAATCCTAGCACGTTTTAAAACCTTGGACATAACTGTAAGGATTCCTATTTCAGATGATTAAAATTTCCGGCCTAAATAAGGCATTCACAACCAAAGTCCTTTTCGACGATTTACATTTGAGCGTCAACCGAGGAGAGAAGATCGGCCTTGTGGGTCGGAACGGTCACGGAAAGTCCACGTTGTTTCAGATGATTCTCGGCAACGTGGAAGCCGACTCCGGTTCGATTTCCGTTCCTAAGGGTTATAAAATCGGCCATCTTCAACAACACCTTCATTTTACCAAACCTACGGTTTTGGAGGAATGCGCTCTCGGTCTTCCCGAAGGGGAGGAATACGAAACCTGGCAGGTGGAAAAAATTCTTTCCGGTTTGGGATTTTCCGAACGGGACATGGAAAGAAATCCGAACGAATTTTCCGGCGGTTATCAAATCCGGATGAATCTCGCAAAACTCCTCGTATCGGCTCCAGATATGTTGATGCTCGACGAGCCGAACAATTATCTCGATATCGTTACGATCCGTTGGCTCGAAGAATTTCTACGGGAATGGGAAGGTGAAATCATATTAGTAACTCATGATAGAGGTTTTATGGACGCGGTGGTCACTCATACGATCGCGATTCATAGAACCAAGGCGATCAAGGTTCAGGGCGACACGGATAAACTTTATAATCAGATCAATCAATCCGAAGAAATCTACGAAAAGACCCGTTTGAATGAAGCCAAAAAACGCAAACAGGAAGAGATTTTCATCGCAAAATTTAAAGCGAAGGCGAGTTTCGCGAGTCGAGCTCAGTCCAGAGTCAAAAAACTGGAAAAGCAGGGCGAGATGAAAGCGTTGGAACGTATTGAGGATTTGGAATTGTATTTCAACAGCGCTCCCTTTGCCGCGAGTCAGATGATTTCCGTGGAAAATCTTTCCTTTTCCTACGACGGTAAGGAGCCGTATCTTATCGAAAATTTTTCCATCAGCGTCGGAACCAAGGAAAGAATTTGTATCATCGGTAAGAACGGAAAAGGAAAATCGACTCTTCTTAAAATTCTCGCGGGTGAACTCGAATCTTCTCAGGGAACGATCAAAAAACATCCCGTTTTGAAGGAAGGTTATTTCGGTCAGACCAATAAACTCAACCTCAATGAAAACGCGACCGTAACCGAGGAGATTATGATTTCCGATAAGTCCTGCACGGAATGGCAGGCGAGAACCATTGCGGGGGGGTTGATGTTTTCGGACGATCAGGCTCTGAAAAAAATCAAAGTCCTTTCGGGCGGCGAAAAGAGCCGCGTTCTCCTCGGGAAAATTTTAGTCACTCCTTGCCATCTTCTGTATTTGGACGAACCCACGAACCATTTGGATATGCAGTCCTGCGATTCTTTGATCGAAGCGATCGACGAGTTTGACGGTTCCGTGATTATGGTGACTCACGACGAACTTCATCTTCGAGCGGTCGCGACAAAGCTGATCGTATTTGATAAGGATACGATTCGAATTTTTGACGGTTCTTACGACGACTTTTTGAAGGACGTGGGCTGGTCGGACGAGGATTATTGAAAGGTTATATTCTTTTTGTTGAATATTTCGGTTTTTTAAGTTATCAACGGGAGTTTTGTATAACGGAATAACTCTCGCTTCCAACTGTCGAAACGCGGGAACTCCGCAGGTAACGTTTGAACGGCCTCAAACTTCTGGTTTTTTCGAAACGGAGGTAAGTTTATACATTCCCACGATTTTAAAGGTGTTACGAACGAATGGAAAGGTAAGGACGTTCTCGTAATCGGAGCCGGTAATTCCGCCCGATGTGTTTGCGGCAAAAACTCCCGGATGGATTCCGTCCATCGTCAAACAATACGCGCTTACCAAGATGATTTCTATATTACAAGGTTCTTATAAGAATTACGGTCTTCCGGTGAACACGACTCTTACGCTCAGTCACCACCCGACTTTGAATTCCGATCCTCTCGATTTCATTCGTCACGGAAGAATCAAATCTCGCCCTTTCGTAAGATGATACGCAACGATTATAAGAACTTTTCCAAGGTCGCAAGTTGATCTATCGATGTCGTCAGGGATCGAAGTAAATGTCTTTCGTCTTTCAAAAAGCGACTTCGGATTAAATTTCGATACAAACCTTACCGAAATGTTTTCCGGCTTTCAGACTTTCGAAAGCTTTAGGAACCTCATCGAAGGAATAAACGCGATCCACGATCGGTTGGATCTTATTCGTGTCGATCGCTTGATTCATATCTTCAAAGTTTCTTTTGCTTCCCACGATGATTCCTTGGATTCTGATTCCCTGCATAAGAATCGGAAATAAGGATAAGTTATTGCTTTCCCCACCCGCTAAAACTCCGATCAAAGCGATTGTTCCCCAAGGTTTCGTACTGGAAATCGATTTTTGTAAAGTACCGGCGCCTCCTACTTCGATGATAAGATCGGCGCCCTTCATGTCCGTCATTTTACGAACCTCTCTGTCCCAATTCGTTTTTTCGTTGTAGTTGATGACTTCGTCCGCGCCCAGGGCCTTTACTTTGGCGAGTTTATCCTGGCTGGAAGAGGTCGCGATCACTCTACATCCCATCATTTTAGCAAATTGTAATGCAAAGATGGAAACGCCTCCGGTTCCCTGAACGACGACGGTTGCTCCGGGTTGAATGTTTCCGTGGGTTACGATTGCGGTGTATGCGGTCAAGGCGGCGCAAGGAAGGGTGGAGGCTTGTGCAAAGGAAAGATTTTCGGGCATAGGAACCAAACCTTGTTCTCCGAAAATTCTATATTCGCAAAGAGTTCCGTCTAACGGACCGCCGAGAGTATTTTTCAGCATATCCCTTTCCGGCGCGCCGTCAAACCAGCTTTGGGCGAAGTTCGCACAAACCTTGTCACCCGCCTTCCACTTTGTCACACCCGGACCCACTTGCGCTACTTCTCCCGCACCGTCGGAAAGCGGGATCAAGGGAAGTTTTTGTTTCGGATTGTATTTACCTATCGCCATCAGATAATCTCTGTAATTTAAGGATGCCGCCCTAAAACGAACGAGCACTTCTCCCGGCCCCGGAATTGGATCGGGACGTTCGGAGATTTTTAAGTTTTCCAGACCGAATTGATTTTGAAGTTCATAAACTTTCATGAATATATTTTCTCCACACCTTTGTATTTTCCTTTCGTTTTAAGAGAAACTAATTTTAAGACGGACTTTCCGAAAACACATTTTTGTAAAATCGAATTCGTCTAACAAACGAGATAAGGAGCTTAAGACGTTAGTTTGCGTTTTCTGATTGCTTACGAGAGAAATGAGAAAAAGTTGGAAATGGAAATCATGAGCAGTGTTGCGGAAGTTCAGAAAGAAATCGTGTCCGAATTTTCGGAATGTACGGACTGGCAGGAACGATATCAACTTCTAATCGAAATGGGCGACGAACTCGGAGAAATTCCCGATTCCGAAAAAACTCCCGAACGTTTGGTTCCCGGATGTCAGTCCCGGGTTTGGATCGTTTCCGAAGAAAAAAACGGCAGAATCGAATTCCAAGCGGACAGCGATTCGGCGATAACCCGAGGAATGATCGCGCTTCTCATTCGTGTTTTTTCGGGACGTACTCGGGAAGAGATGAAAAACGCTTCTCTCGAATTTCTAAAGGAGATCGGACTCGACAAACATCTTTCGATGTCGAGAAGGAACGGTCTCTACTCCATGGTCAATATTCTCCGAAACAGTTGAGTTCGCTTAACAAAGTTGTCTTCCGTATAAAAATCCGAAAAATCAATTTTCCTTCTTCAACTTTGCGGGCAGTTTGTTCCACACAAGTTCATAGGAATCTTTGATTCTTTTCCACTTAGGCCCGGGTCGTAAACCGAAATTTACAATCTTCAAAACGGAAAGTCTTCTTCGATGTCCGTAAAGTCGTTACCGTCCGTTACCGTTACAACCGAACTTCCTTCCGATTTTTTTTCCAGGTTCGGTTCCGAAATACTTAAAGAAAGATAATTCTTACCCGTAGCGGATTTGCGGATCCAACCCGCCAGTCGATACGTTTTACCTTCCAGAAGCACCTTACCGGTGTAATCCGGTTGGGTTTCTTTTTCCTTGGACGCGTTGCTAAAGAGACTTCCTTTTTTTTCTTTGAGTGCGTATTCCGCCATTTTCTTTCCTCCTGATTGTTTCAAAAAACGAGTTCTTCGTTTTTTCGCGTTATGCGGCTTCGGATTTGCGACGAAGCGCTTCTTTTTCCAAGGCTCTTTTGCGGATTTCTTCGATCAGTTTATCGGCGAGAATTTCCGCGATCGCATCGATCCTATCGTCCATCCATTCAGAATTCATAGTTTGCATGTAGTTAACCTCTCAATCTGAATGTAAGGATACGATGGACCCCGGACAAAAAAGGGACCGATGAAAGTGAATTCGGATTATTTTTTAAAGGGGCGGGGCGGCTCCGGCCTTGGGCTTTGCCCAAAGCCGGACCGGGCTCTTCGTTTCAATCTGCAAAGCAACATGAAATTCGATCGAAACGATTGGAATTTTATTAGGAGCATGTTGCATTGCAGTATTTCCACTCCGATCCCTTCCGCGGGACCATACGGATATTTTCAATGTCGATCCGTGGATTTATTTGTTTTTAGAGTTCCCGCATCCTTTTCAGTTCGGCTTCCAGTTTGTCGAAGTTTTGTTCGTTTCCTTCTATCACATACTTTTTGGATCGTTCGAAATCTTGAAGAGATTCGAAAAACATGCGGAAAGTCACCTTTGTTTTATTAGGCGATTCTTCCTCGAAAGTCGCGGTGACTCTAAAAACGTGTCCCGAGATATGATCGAATACGAGCCGTTCCGGTTTTAAGATTTCTACAAAAACGCTGTGATTTGGGTAATCCGTTCCGTCGGGGCCGTGCATTGTAAAACGCCAGTTGCCTCCGGGTTTTAAATCGAACTCGTGGAACGTATTCGTAAAACCTTTCGGTCCCCACCAGAGTTGCAGATGTTGCGGATCGGTCCACGCTTTGAAAGCGAGCTCTTTAGGCGCGTTTACAACACGAACGCTTACGACTTCTTGATCGGAAATCGCGGTTGTATTATTCTCTTGACGGTTCATGAAATTTCTCCTTTGGATCGGCTTAAGAGCCGATCCGACATCCAATTTGAATATTCAAAGTTTGGATTCCGTCCAAGCCTTCCATACGAGTTTGCGCGGAGCATTCAAAACTCGTGATATGGTAAACTCTGGAACGGTAGCGGGATTGTTTTTTTCGGTCATTTTTATTTTCCATCCACGGTCGATTTGATATTGTTCAAACCGGTTTCGAAGTCCTTTCCGATCATCTGATCCATATCGCAGAAAAGTCCCATCACTTTGGAAATGAGTTCGTTCGGACCGTACATCGCCCAGGTCACGTGAGTTTTGCCGTCTTTAACCGCAAAAGTGAACTCGGCGGTGTTATGCGCTTCAAAGGGAGAAAGAAAGTCCAACCGCATCTTAATCGTAGAGGGAGATTTCGATTCGATGATCTCCATACGACCCTTTCCCACTTCGCTGTTTCCTTCCCATTCGTAAACGGAACCCAAACCAGAGGAGGAGCCGCTATAAGATCTTTTCATACCTGGATCCAACTTTTCCCAAGGAGACCAAGAAGGCCAGTTATGATAGTCGTTGAGCAGCGCGAAGATTCTTTCGGGTTCCGCGTTCATGCTTAGGGTTCTTTCGTAACGAAACGTGTTCGGTTTTGTGGAGGCGACCGCGAGTACACCCGCGACGAAAACGACGAGTAATCCGATCGATGCAAGAACGATCGTTTTAAATTTAGACATAAGATTCTCCTAATATAGTTTTTAACCTTTTTTTTGTTTTGCCAAGTATTCGACCAGACGATCCATAGTTTGATTGAGACCTTCGACGGCCCCGTATTTTTCGACGGTTTCGTTGCGTTGTTCCGCCGTTTTAAAAAGCATAGTCATATCCAGCGCGGTTTTCCCGTTTTGTTCCGAAAAGAGAACGGTTACGTGAAAATCCCCCGGATGATCTTCCATATCGGAGCCGTGTTTATAAACGAGTTTTTCCGGACGGATGACTTCTCCTTATAAAATCGAGTATCATCAATTTGAAAACAAATCCCCCGTTTAGGCGCTCTATTTTTATAGTTCTTAGGAGAACCTCTAAAAACCTGCATTTTTGCAAAATCTATATTATAGAATGCTTAAGAATAGCGTTTTGCGCTTATCCAAATATCGAGACGAAAGTTTTTAGAGGTTCCTTTTAAAGTCGGACAAATTTTATTCGTATCGACTACTTTAAGATCCCTTCCAGTTTGTCGAGAGATTCGTTCCAACTGACGTTCGTCATATCTCTTATCTCGCCGGAGGGAATTCCCGAATGACGTAGGGTCAATTTCGTTTTTCCTTGATGGTCTTCGAAAATAAGAGTCACTAAAAGAGATTCGGGCCAAGAACCTTGAATTCCGTATTCGGAGGCGGGAACGGTATTGCCGTCTTTGTCCGCAAAACTATCCGTTTGAACGATTTTTTCAGGTTTTACGATTTCCTTATAAACGCCTGTGGACCAAAACTCCTGTCCGTCCGGGGAACGCATGCAGAATAGATATTTGCCGTCCACTCGAAAATCGATCTTGCAGACCGGGGATGTGAAATCCTTCGGCCCCCACCATCGTACGATCTGTTCCGGAATCGTCCAAGCTTCGAAGACCGTTTCTCGCGGCGCGTTGAAAATTCGAGTGATGACCAATTCTTCGTTCGTTTGATTTACATTCGTCATTTTATTTTCCTACCTCTTTTCTTTTTCGATTTCGAAACATCGGACATTCGCTTTATTAAAGAAGAATATTCCTAAATTTGAATTTTCTTATAGATGCCAAATCCCCTCCAATCTTCTGCTTGCAGGACGTAAAGCCCAAGATAAGGCCACGAAAACGAGAGCGATCATAGGAAAAATCGCGTGAATCGTTTCCATTCCGGCGGCCACGGTCGAGACGGTCGCAGCCGTGAGATTAAAAAACATTCCCGCGTAAGCCCATTCTTTCAGAAGAGGAAAACGAGGAACCGTGATCGCGATCGCGCCGAGTAGTTTCCAAACCCCGAGAAGGCTCACAAAATACATCGGATAGCCGAGCTGGGTCATGCCCGCGATAACTTCCGGTCCGCGGCTTAAGTAAGCGTAACTGGCAAACGCGTAATTTGCCGCAGTCAAAGCGGTTACGATCCAATAGCTGATGATTTTAATTTTTTCCTGATTCATGTTCCGTTTTCCTTGTTTGTTTGGTTTGATTTTGCTGGAGTTCCCGCAAATACTCGTCGAGACGATCGAGTCTTGCTTCCCAAATCTGTCGATATTCGTCGATCCAGTCCGCCGCCTCTTTCAAAGGCCCCGCTTCCAGTCGGGATGGTCTCCACTGAGCTTCTCGACCTCGGGAAATGAGCCCGGCTCTTTCCAACACCTTGAGATGTTTTGTGATCGCAGGGAGACTCATTGCAAAGGGTTCCGCAAGCTGCTTTACGCTGACCTTTCCATATCGAAGAGTTGCCAGAATTTTGCGACGGGTCGGGTCCGCTAAAGCCGCAAAAGTAAGGCTGAGGTGGTCTGTTTCTGCTTCTTGTTGAACCATATGGTTAATTAACCTAAAGGTTAAATTAGCTCATTCTCAATTTTCTGTCAAGCCCCTTTTTGTACAAAAGGTTTGCGAGAATCGATCAAAAGGTGGCGAATTTAGAAAATATATCCGAAAAAGTCAAAACGTCCACCTCGAAATCCTTGGCGGTTCGGAAGAGATCCGGGTTTTACTGTTCGTTTAAAAAAACGCGGTAGTTCCCGCAAATTTCGGGATAACCAATGCGAAAGCTATTGTGAATTCGCCCAAACTTTCTTACGTTGATGAATAACTCCCATTGCAAATTATTGATTGTCCCCCCGCTTGCCGGATTGTCGATTAACATCTTAGAAGCGAGGCAATTCATGAATTCACAATGGAAGGAATTTACGTATGAAATCCCCGTTCTTTGGAGTCAATGCGATCCCAATGGACATCTGAATGTCGGAAATTTTCAGGTTTTTCTTCATGAAGGGAGAATGGTGGCGCTGGAAGAAGCCGGTTTGAGTTTTTCAAAAATGAAAGAAGAAGGGATCGGCCCGATGATTCTTCGGTCGGAGACGGATTACAAATCCGAAATTCGATATCCGGAATCGATTACCGTCGTAACCAGTTTCGGAGAACTGCAAGGTTCTCGTTGCAAAATCTTTCAAAAACTCGTTCGAAAATCGGATGGTAAGATCGCCTGCGAATCCGTTTCGAACTGTATCTTGTTTGATTTTTCCAAAAAAAGACCCTGGAAATATCCGGATTCGTTATTGGTCGCTTTCGGCGCCAAGTAAAATTCGCTCGGATCGCCTTATAGAGAATATCAAACTATTGTAAAGTCTTAACCCCTAACTCAACCCCTAATCCACTGACATCGAAAACGCAGGAGTTCCCACAAAAATCCCGGATTTTGCTGGTAATATTGGAAGTATCTGCGAGAGAGTAGGAATTATGTCCAATCCATTATCATCCGTAGAACCTTGGTCCTTGGTCGCAGAAGGATGTACGAAATTCACCAAACAGTTCTTAGAGGTTTATTCTTTAAAGGCGATGGAACTGTTGAATCCGAAATCGAGCGACGTCGTTCTTGACGTTGCCGCCGGTCCGGGAACTCTTTCGATTCCACTTTCAAAAAACGTAAAGGAAGTCTACGCGATCGATTTTTCGGCGCCTATGATCGAACAATTGAAAAGTGGAATGAAGGCGGCAAAGATACGGAATGTTTTTCCTCTTTTGATGGACGGTCAAAAGTTGGAGTTTGAAGGAAATCGTTTTGACGCCGCATTTTCCATGTTCGGTTTGATGTTTTTTCCGGATAAATTGCAGGGCCTGAAAGAAATCCATCGAGTTTTGAAACCCGGAGGTAAGGTCGCAATTTCCAGTTGGGCTCCTATCGCCAATTCTCCGCTGATGCAATGTTTATTCGGCGCTCTCCGTAAGGCAAATCCGGATATCCCCGAGCCGCAAACCAATATATCAAGTTTTGAAAATCCGGACTACTTTAAGGATCACTTAAGTTCCGCGGGTTTTGAAGAAATCGAAATCCTCGCTTTTTCCAATTCTATGGAAATAACGGATGTGAAAGAATTTTTGAATACGATGATCGAAGGGAGCGCGCCGCTCCAACTGATGAGAAGTAAGATGGAAGACACTCTCTGGGATGAAAAGAAAAGGATCATGTTCGATCATTTAAGCGAGCGGTTGACCCGGCTGCCGATTTCACTTTCCTCGGAGGCGTACATCGCGATCGCAAGAAAACCTTAGCGTCGGCTTTAAAACCTTAGTCGATCTCGAAACCTTAATTCTTGTTTTAAAAATCGCATCGTCTCAAATTGGAAAAAATGTCGGATCTCCACAAAGCCTTAGAAATTCGAAGACTCAGTCTTCAACTGGATCGGAGGACGATTTTGGATTCGGTTTCGTTTGAAGTCGAACCCGGAACGATTTTGGGAATTCTCGGACGTTCGGGCTCCGGGAAAACATCCCTTTTCCGCGCGATATTAGGAGTTCCCGCAGTTAAAAATTCAAAACAAAGCGGATCGATTTTCATTTTCGGAAAGGACCGAAAAAAGATTCCGGTCCATGAGTTACAACCCGTCTTTCAAGATCCAGTCGGAAGTTTTAATCCGACTTGGTCTTTGGAAAAGGCGCTTCGGGAACCGCTTCGAATTTTAGGAGGAGAAATCGCAAAGAGGGGAGAAGGCTCTTTTCAAGACCTGCTGCAATCGTTTCAGTTGTCGGATAAGAATCTGAATCGAAACGTCCTTTCTTTTTCCGGCGGAGAACTTCAAAGAGCGGCGATTCTTCGCGCGTTACTCACCGAACCTAAGATCCTTTTATTGGACGAGGCGTTAGGCGCCTTGGATCCGATTCTTTTGAACGAGGTTTTGTTTCTTTTAAAAAGGATTTCGAGGGAAAAAAAGATCACGATCCTTCTCATTACCCACAGCTTTAGAACGGCCAAAAAATTCTGCGATCAAATCGGAATATTAGAAGAAGGTAAATTATTGGATTTTGGGAAAACGGAAGAGGTTTTGACGAACTATAAGAGTTCTTTTACGGGGGAACTCATTCGTGCGACCGACCTGAGCTCCCTCCGCGTTTGATCAGATATCGATCTGATAGAGATTTTTTCTGTCTTTTTTGTCTTTATACAAAGCGATCATAATATCAATCCGGTAGATTGAAGATCTTAGGCTTGATTCTAAAAGTCTCAAAGCTTTGATCTGATTTTCCAGGGAGATATCGCCCACTTTGGTGTTCTCTATTTTGTCGAATCTTTCGAGTTTGAGCTGAGATGCCAACACGTCCGGAGGAGAAAAAATCAGTCTTTTATTTTCAAAAGCGAATTCGTATTGAATTCTTTTTTTCTCAGAGGCAAGTTCAACTTCCTTGATTTTGCCGGCCTCAAACTTGAAACGAACATACTTGAGTAAGTTACTCTCATACCCTTCGTCGAAAGTAAAAGGAATGTCTTCCGTGACGATTGTCTGCACCTTTTCCAGTTCCGGTCTCAGAATTACGAGAAGAGAATGTTTCTTCTCCAAATCCGTAAGCCTCTCGTTGATCGTGCTTTCCAGATCTCTGACGATTTTCTGAAGGGATTTTGTGTAGGAACTCCCATGTTCGGAAAATACATCGGAACGACTCAGGTCTTCCTGTCCTTTCTCTTTAGCCTGCGCGAACGCAGGAACGTTAAGGAGGATAAACAGGATTGTGAGCCAGGTGATTTTTTTCATAAATTCCTCCAGGTTCAAGATAACGAAAGAAAATTGAAAAATGCAAACCTTTTTCACTCGTTTTTGTTTTCTTCTTCCAGGGACTTGATTTCGGCGAAACGTTTCGCAAGGTCTCTCCTTCTTTCGATCACCTTATAAGAAAATTCGGAGAAAAACGGATCGTTCGGATATTTCAAAAGTTGTTCGTATTGATCCGCAGCCGTGACATAATCGCCTACCTTGCTAGCCGTTTCGGCGTAGAAGAAATGAAACTTCTTATTATATTGTTTTTTTTGTCCCAAATCGTCCACGAGTTCCGTGTTCTTAAAAATCCTGTAAGCGTAGAGATCCTTGGAGGAAAGAAGTTCGATTCTCGCTTTTCCCATTCTCGCATCGGGACTTTGTTCGTCGATACTTGCGGCTTTTTTAATATAAAGAAGCGCGCGATTTTTGAGATCGGTTCGGATGTAGTGATCGGCCAAAAGCAAAAGCGCTTCCGTATGGAACTCGTTAAGCGAAACCGCCTTTTTCCATAGAATCGCGGCGTTGATCGGTTCCCTAATAATTTCATACAACGTTCCCAGATGGATATAGGTTCTGTAATATTCCGGAATTTCCGCGCTGGCGTATTCGAATTGTGTAATCGACTTCTGATACTTTTTTTCCAAGTGATAGGCTCTGCCTAAGTTGTATCGAAACGGAAAAAATTTGGGATCGAAACGGGTTCCTTCTTCGAGTATGGAGATCGCTTTTTGTCGTTCTTCCGACGTTCCCTTTTCCAAAAGAGAAACGGCTTCGTTGTTAAAAAGGCCGCAGTTGAGAATTTCTTTTCCTTCGAAAATAAAACTTCCCCGGGAAGGAGGAGGATCTCCTTTCCAATTTCTTCCCGCCGCCAAAATGAAGTCCTGATCCGTTCTTAAAAAAGAACCGTCGTTGTAGTATGACGGAGAAAGAATTTCATTTTTGCCCCAGAGTAAACCGGAATAATATTGATCTCCGATCCGGAGCTGCGCCTCGGTTGTGCGATTGACAAAAATAAAAAGGAGTAAGGAAAAATAAAAAAAGATATTCCAGCGGTGCGAAAGCGCGGAATGGTAAAGAATTTTCAGACATAAAAAAAACGTAGTGAGTTTATACGAGCGATTCTTACCACTGAAATCTGACCAACCCCACAAGTACTTAAATCTCAAAATAAATTTGTCGGAATTACGACAACCCTCCGTGAAAAGATCAGCCCCTCCCTAATTTTGGGTGGCGGGGTGGGTGGTGGGAAGACTCGGGAGACTTTTCTTTATCAGAAAATCATACTTTTTGCAAGTAAAAAGCTCAATTCTTGTCGGAACACTCGCATTTTATTGCATATAAAGTCCTAAAACCTAACCTCTCGCCACTTGAAACGCTTGCGTTTCATCGTATGTAAAGTCCTAATCCCTAAACCACTCCACTTGAAACGTGCGTTTTTGATCCTTTTTCTTCCAAAATCCTTCTCAACTTGTGAGGTTGGTTATGACTATCCACTAACACTGACATCTAAAAAAACGCATTGTAAATTCCGTTTCCAAGGAGACCTTGGCATTCAAAGAGGAATCGTTTTGCCATTCAATGAACAAGCGCTTTTCGTCTGCAAAGATCTATCTTATTCTATCGGAAAAAAAAGGATTCTCAAGCAGATCTCATTTTCTCTTTTTCGGGGAGAACTCGCTCTTCTTCGAGGAGACAACGGCGCCGGAAAATCCACTCTTCTCAGGGCGATTCTCAATCACGAACATCATAAGGATTTTTTTACATTTTCGGAGCCGCAAACTCCGCGGATTTCTTATTTAGGCCACGAACTCGGACTTTATACTTCTCTCAGTCTCGAGGAAAATCTTCGTTATTTTCTTTCCATCGCAAAGACGGAATATCCGAAGGAAAAACTGGAAACCCTGCTCAGGTCTTTCAAACTCTGGTCTCGGAAAGAAGATCCGATCTTCACGTTCTCCCGAGGAATGAAACAAAAGTCGGCTCTGGTCCGAGCGCTTTTGACCGGCGGGGAATTGATTCTTTTGGACGAACCGTTTACGGCTTTGGATCGGTCGGGACTTGAAACCGCAATTCGTCTTTTGGAGGATTTCTCACAAAACTCCGCGGTGCTGATGGTAACTCACGATCCCGGAATTCCTTTTTCTCGCGGGACGAAAACCCTGACTTTAAAGGAGGGAAATCTTGAAACTTCTGTTCTCCCTGCTTCATAAGGAATTTCTGTTATTGGGAAGGGCGATCAACGGAATCCTTTCCGTTCTCGTTTTGATCACCTCGATCGTATTCATTTTTAATTATGCGTTGGAACAAACCGGCAAACTCGATCGTCAGACCCTGATCGGAATCAAATGGTCCGTTTTGTTTCTTACCTCTTACGTTTTTATCGGTCAATCGGCTTGGGAGGAACGGGAAAGCGGGGGAGGGAGAATCGGCTCCCTTTTTCTTCCGACATGGATGCGTTTTCTTTCCAAGTCTTTCGCCGTTTTTTCGGGGCTTACGATCGCCGCGGTCTACTTAATGATTTTATTATCCGTTTTTTTTCAGGCCTTCCCTTTGGGTTGGAAAGATCTTACGATCAATCTGATTTTTCTTTTGCCGGGGGTTCTTTGTATTTCTTTTTTGGGAGTGGCCTTGAGTCATATCAGCGATTCTTCCAGACTGAAGGAGATTCTGCTTCCGCTTTTGATGATCCCGTTTACGGTTCCGGTTTTACTTTTCGGAATGGAGGCGGAGAGAAAGTTGGAGCGGCTTCCGGTTTTCGATCCGGTTCCGGGACTTTTCATCTTACTTTCGTTTTGCGTTTTTTACGCGGGAATCGGAATTCTACTTTTGGAACTTTCCGGCGACGAACCCTGAAGAACCGAAGAATCTTTCTTGATTCCACCGACAATCCCGTGAATACTCTATTTCTTATGAAAATCCGAATCGCTCATCCCGTTTGGGACTGGATTTTATCCGCGGTTTTTTTGATCGGTTTTCCGGTCGTAGTTCTATTTTCACTCAATTTTCCGAATGTGATTTTACAACAAGGAACCGCCCACAGAATCTTTTACTTTCACGTTCCGGTCGCCTGGGTGGCCCTTTACGGCCCGATCTTTTCCCTCGTTTTTGCGGTTCTTTATCTGATTCGAAAAGAATCCAAATGGGACTTGCTTTCCCTTTCCGCGAATCAGATCGCTCTTTTGTTTGCGGTGGGAGTCATTTTTTCCGGAAGAATTTGGGCGCTCAGCGCCTGGGGCGTCTCCTGGGATAAAACGGACGCGAGGCTTCAGTCTTTTACCGTTTTGTTTATCAGTTTAATTGCATATTTTGTTTTTCGAATATTGATTACGGATGTTTCCAAGAAAAAAGTTTTTTCGGCCTTCTTGAGTATTTTATGCGCGGTGAACGCTGTCGTCACTTGGGGCGCGATTCGCTGGATGGACAATCCCGGAAATCATCCGGAGTCGATCCTCGGAAAAGGAGGAATGGATTCGGACATTCGTCTGAGTTTTTGGATGGGAGTCCTCGCGTATCACGTTCTATTTTTGGTATTGTTCCGTTTCGCTTATCGTTTGTCCAAGATCGAAGATCTACGCGAAAGTTTACCGGAAAGGGAAGGGTAAAAAATTGTCCTCCGCTGCGAATTACAGTCTTTATACGGTGCTTGCTGTCGACGATTCGGAGATCAACCTCAAGCTGATCGTACATACCCTCAAACCTTTGGGCTTTCAGGTTTTTACGGCGGAGTCGGCCGCCGATGCGCGTAACGTGCTTCTTACCAATCGAGTGGACGTACTTTTGTTGGACGTAAGTATGCCGGACCAAGACGGTTTTTCGTTTTGCAGAGAACTGAGGGAAATCGAAAGATTCAAACTTCTTCCCATTCTTTTTATCACGGGGATCAACCGCGAAGTCGGTTTCGACGAAGCGATTTCCCACGGCGGGGACGACTTCATCAACAAACCGTTTCAACCGAGGGAATTGCTCGCCAAGATCCGCGCCTGCATTCGGATTAAAATTCTTCAGGACGAGGTTTTAGAGCAGAAAAAAAATTACGAAAGGGAATTGATCATGGCGAGAAAAGTTCAACAGGAACTTCTCCCCGAAAAAGAATTGGAATGGAACGGGGTGGGTCTGAGTACGATCTTTCAACCTCTGATGCAGATCGGAGGGGATTACACGGACGCTTGGATCGAAAACGATTCTCTTCATATTTTTATCGCGGACTGTTCCGGTCACGGTCCTTCCGCGGCCTTACTCGCTGCGATGCTCAAGATGCAGGTCTCCAGTCTTTCTCCGGATCAGAGTTTGCAGGAGAAGGTGCGGACCCTTCGTCATAATCTTGAGAAAATTCTTCCCGACGAATTTTCGATCACGTTCTTTTACGGAATCTTAAACAAGGATCTGAGTTTCGAATATTCGAACGGAGGTCATCCTTCTCCGATGCTCTATCAAAACGGAGAGGTTACGACTCTTCCCGGTATGGGACCTCTGATCATTCCGATCGAAATCAACGTAAAGGAAGAATTCAAATCCATTCAATTCGAGAAAGGTTCTTATCTTCTTCTTTATACGGATGGAGCGACCGAGATCGCCGACAAGAGTATGAATATTCTCGGAGAAGAAAAGCTGATGAGCATCTTTAAGGATGGAGTTTCCAAAGGAGGAGATATCCTCGTTTCTATGATGGAATCCATTCTTGCTCATTCGGACAGAGGTACGAATGACGACGATATCGCTATGATGGTTTTGAAATTATGAATTTGCCGAATCCTTCCTACAGAGGGAAAGTCAGGGACATCTACGATTTAGGAGATCGATTGATTCTTTCCTCTTCGGATCGTATCTCCGCGTTCGACGTCGTTTTTCCGCAAGCCGTGCCGAACAAAGGAAAAGTTCTGAATCGGATCTCCGTTTCTTGGTTCGAATTTTTCAAAGACATTCCCAATCATATTTTGGAGACGGATGTGAAAGATTTTCCTTCTCCGTTTCAAAATCATCCCGACCTGGAAGGCAGGTCGGTTCTCGTCAAGAAGTGCAAAAGAATCGATTACGAATGTGTGGTTCGAGGTTATATCTCCGGTTCCGGTTGGAAGGAATACAAGGATGCGGGAACTCTCGCGGGTGTAAAACTTTCGGCGGGTTTGAAAGAATCTGAAAAACTTCCGGAACCCGTTTTTACTCCCGCGGTAAAAAACGATCAAGGCCACGACGAGAACGTCTCCGAAAAGGAAATGGAGAATCGGATCGGAAGGGAACTGTTCGGGATTCTGAAAGAAAAATCGATTTCCATTTTCTTGCGCGCCTCCGAAGTGGTAGATAGGGCGGGAGTCATTCTTTGTGACACCAAATTCGAGTTTGGGATTTTGGACGGACAAGTCATTCTGATCGACGAACTTCTGACTCCGGATTCTTCCCGGTATTGGTCTGCGGATACTTACTCCGTCGGAATTTCTCCACCGAGTTTGGACAAGCAGATCCTTCGGAATTATCTCGAAACGACGAACTGGAACAAGATGCCACCCGCGCCCGATCTCCCGGCGGAACTTATCCAAGAGCTGAGAGAAAAATACCAGAAGATAGAGGATCTCATTCTTTCATGTACATCGCAAAAATCCAAGTAGTCCTTAAAGACTCCGTCTTAGATCCGCAAGGAAGTACGGTAAAAAAAGTCCTTTCCGAAGTCGGAGAAAAATCGGTGCAAGACGTGAGAGTCGGCAAGTATATCGAACTCAAGATAGACGCTCCCGACGAAGAGTCGGCAAAGAAGGACGTGGAAAGGCTTTGCGATAAGATTCTCGTCAATCACGTTATAGAAACATATTCTGCGAATATTCAAAAAATATGAAAGTCGCGGTAGTCACCTTTCCGGGTTCCAATTGCGACGCGGATATCCGTCGCGTCTTAAAAGATCAATACGATGCGGAAGTGGACCAAGTATGGCACAGGGATCAGTTCGATAAAAAATACGAACTGGTGATTCTTCCGGGCGGTTTTTCTTACGGAGACTATCTTCGTTCCGGAGCGATGGCGGGTTTTTCCCCGGTGATGAAATCGGTGAAGGAGCACGTCGACAAGGGCGGAAAACTTTTCGGGATCTGCAACGGCTTTCAAATTCTCACGGAAGCGGAGTTCCTACCCGGAGCTCTCACAAGAAATAAAACTCTCAAATACATCTGCAAAACAGTGACCTTGAAAAAAGGCTCCGCGAACAATCCCGTCACCGCCTCCTTGGACTCCGCGAAAGAATTGAAAATTCCCATCGCTCACGCTGACGGCTGTTATTATGCGACATCCGACGTTATCAAACAACTCGAAGACGAAGAGAGAATTTTATTTCGTTACTTCGGGGAAAATCCGAACGGTTCTCTGGAAGCGATTGCGGGTATCACGTCCAAAAATTTCAAGGTCGCGGGAATGATGCCTCACCCCGAAAGGGCGATGAATCCGATCATCGGAGAAGTGGACGGAAAAATCGTTTTGGATCTGATGTTAGGGTTTTAGGAGTCAGTGTTTAGAGATCAGTGGATAGTTAATTTACAGAATAAGGAAATTAACCTTTGATAAAGTCTAATTGCTCTGTTAGGAAAATCCCCCTGAACCCTGAATTCTAACCACTGAACCCTAATACTCGATTTTTAGAATTCCAATGGATACCGTTAAAAATAAGTTTTTTCCTAATCGTTCGGTCATAAATTTGCACGATATTCGTTTTACAAGCCTCGGATTATAATAATTAATATTTTAAGTTATAAACTAAGTGGATAAGCGGGGACTATTAGAATATTGTAAATTGATAAAAGTGGAAACGTATAAAAGGGGGCCGATTTGTTTCGAATTCTTTGGATTGTATTTTTAATTTTCAACTTATTTTCCATTTCATCCTGTAAGGACGAAAACAAAGAACTCGTTCGTAAGGAAAGTGAAACGAAAAAGGTAGAAACGATCGCCTATCCTTTTCCTCCCGATAATTCTCCGACTCCGGAGCGAATCCTGCTGGGAAAAACATTATTTTTCGATCCGATTCTTTCCGGTTCCAATTGGATCAGTTGCGCCACTTGCCATAATCCCGGTCTCGCTTGGGGGGATGGGTTGAAAACCGCGATCGGACACAATATGAAGGTTTTGGGAAAAAATACTCCCACGATTCTCAACGGAGCGTACGGAAATAAAATGTTCTGGGACGGAAGAGCGGACGATCTGGAAGCGCAGGCGTTGGGTCCGATTTCGTCTCCCGACGAAATGAATCAGGAGATGGACGAACTTATATTAGAATTAAAGAATATTCGCGGATACAAGGAATTGTTCTCCAAGGCGTACCCGAACGAGGACATAAACGCGGTAACGATCGGAAAGGCCATCGCGAGTTTTGAAAGAACGATCCTTTCTACGGAATCTTCGTTTGATCGTTGGAAAAAAGGGGATAAAACCGCGATTTCGGAATCGGCGCAGAGGGGTTTTTCCGTTTTTAACGGAAAAGCGAATTGTTCCGCGTGTCATCAAGGCGAACGTTTTTCGGACAACGGATTTCACAATATCGGTTTGAAAAACTCCTCCAAGGAAGTCGGAAGATTTAAAATCGTGCCGGTAAAATCCATGAAAGGGGCTTTCAAAACTCCGGGTTTGCGGGATGTCGCTTTAACGGGCCCGTATATGCACGACGGAAGTTACGCAACTTTGGAAGAAGTCGTCGAACATTACGATCGTGGTGGGGACGAAAAAAACAACTTGGATCCGAACATGGCCGCTCTCAAACTTTCCGCTCAGGAAAAGACGGATCTCGTCGAGTTTATGAGATCCTTAAGCGGCAAAATGGTCCCGATTACAATTCCGGAATTTCCGAGATAAGTTTATCATAAATTCATAAATTAGGAGTATTGAATGTTAATTCGGTTTGTGGCGGTTTTTATTTTTCTCGTTTTTTGCGGCGGAAACGTTTCGGCGGCGGAACACGAAGTGGGTCAAAAGAATAAGGGTTTTACGGTGGAATCCTTAAAAATCAAGGTCGGAGACGTGGTGAGTTTTCCCAATTACGACACTTTTTATCACAACGTCTATTCTCTGTCTCCCGCAAAAATTTTCGATTTAGGTTCGTATTCTCAGGGAAAAACGCAAAAGGTAAAGTTCGAAAAGTCCGGTAAGATCACCGTTCAGTGTGCGATACATCCCGAAATGAAAATGACGATAGACGTACAATAATGAAAGAATATTCAAAATTTATAATTCTTTTTCTTTTTTCGGCGTCTGCGTTTTCTTTGACGGCTCTCGATTCCATGGAAAAATCCGCGGTTCGGGGAAGTATCGTGTTCCGCACTTATTGTGTACTTTGTCACGGAGAGGCCGCGGACGGAAAAGGCCGCCTCGCTACGGGAAAGGTTCCACCTCCGGCAAATCTTACGATCACTAAGCTGACCGACGTACAAAAGGAAGAAATTATCAAAAAAGGGGGAATCGGCGTAAATCGTTCCCCGTTTATGCCTCCCTGGAAGGAAGAATTGTCCGAAGAACAAATCAAGGACGTGATCTCTTACATCAATTTTCTTTCGAAATCAAAATAGTCGGCAAGACGTTTCCGCAAATTTAGACAGTGAATCTACTCGGTAATATCAGTATTAAAACAAGATTGCGCTTCAGCTTCGGAGCCATCATCGGTGTATTTATCCTTTCTTCCGCTCTGATAGTTTATAATACTTTCGTGTATCGGAAAACGATTCGATCGATGATCGAAAATTCGCAACCTAAATTTCAATTGATGAACTTGACTTTGGAAAAGTTGATTCTTGCGGAGCTGACTCTTTCCTCCAAAGTATCCACGATCGACGCGCTTCTTTCCGAAGAGGAATACAAGAAAGTGCGTACCCTTTTGGATGAAATAAAGAAGAATAACGCGAAGTTTCGGGAATTTTCTTTGGAAGCGAACGAACTTGAAAACTTGAAAATTTTCGAAGAGGGGTTGGAGAATCTTTCCCAATACGCGGAAACGATTCATCTTTTGGGTAAGGAAAATAAAAGGCAAGAAGCTCAGATTTTGTACGTCCGCGGAATCAATCCTTTGAACGCTTCCCTTCGAAAAACGATCAAGGTTTTGATCGAATTAGAAGCCTCCCATTCCCGCAAGAGCGAGGATATCGCGGAATCCCAACTTACGTTTTCCTTATATATGATCTGCGCTCTTTCTTTTCTTTCTTTGATCGCGGGAATTTTATTTTCCAGATCCATCATCCGATCCGTGATGTTTCCTCTCAAAAAGGCGATTCACTTTGCGTCCGAAATTCAAAACGGAAATTTGAACAATCGGATCGAGATCGATCGTTTTGACGAAATGGGAGAACTTTTGGAATTCTTAAAAAAGATGGAAACGTCCCTTCGAGAAATCATCGTCGAAGCTAGAATTTCGGTCGAGAATTCCCAAAAGGCGAGCAAGGAATTTTACAAGGTTTCGAAAGAATTTATTTCCACTTCGGAAACCCAGGCGGACGATTCCCAGAAAGTGGCCGATCATATCGATCGTCTGAGTCTGTTAGCGGAGACGAATACTTCCATCATCCTTACTTCCGCCGAACATCTTCGAAACTTGGAAAAGGAAATCCAGAAAAATCTTTCCTCCTTGATTACGGTGACCGAGTCTTTGAACTCTTTGACGTTGAAGGCGAAAGAATCCTCCGAAACCGCGTTGAAAGGAAGGGAGAAGGTGGACGGGGTTCAGAAATCGTTTTTAGAAGTGAAACGTACCGTTCAAAAGATCAACGAATCTCTCGTGAAGATCGGAGATATTTCCACCCGCACGAACATGCTTGCTCTCAACGCTGCGATCGAGGCCGCGAGAGCCGGAGAACAGGGTAGGGGATTTTCGATCGTCGCGGACGAGATCTCGCAACTCGCCGATCATACGATGAGAAACACAAGAGAGATTACGGATCTGATCGAATTTACGAGAGCGAGTATCGAATCCGGAAACGGTGAGATGCGTCAATTTTCGGATTTTTTTACGATGATCCAGGAGAATGCCTCCAACATGGCGCGTTTTAGCATGCATCTGCTGGAGGACATGAGAACTCAGGAATCGGGTTTGAATCTTTATACACGCAAGATGCACGAGATCGCTTCGAATATTACGAATTTGGAACATTCTTCTTTGGAAAATAAAAGCGCATACAGTTCCATCACTCATTCGATTCAGGATCTTTTACAGGGCGCGGGTTTGATTTCTTCGGGTTCTCAGGAAATCAACTCGGGTGCAAAACTGATCGACGAACAATCGGATAAGATTAAACGTCTGATGGAAAAGTTTTCGGTTTAAAAAATCAAAATCCGTTCGGTTCCGCCGTTTTAGCACAAACTAAAAAATAAATTCTTTCTAAAACTTCGAGATAGGATATTCTCTTTTCCAAAAAAATGGAGCGAACCGAATGAGTCTGTTTCATCCGGACAGTCGAATGCGAATCCTTTGGGACATCGTAATTTTCGTATGTATTCTTTACGCATCCGTTGAATCTCCCTTGAGGATCGTTTTGTCGTACGAACAGGGATTTGCGGTAAACGGTCTTTATATTCTCGTGGATTTTCTTTACTTCGGAGACATCCTGTTTTATATCTTTTCGCCGGAGTTCGTAAAAGGTAAACGGGTTTATATCCGAAGGGAAAATATTCTCCGTTATCTCAAGACTTGGTTCTTTTTCGATTTTATCGCCGCGTTTCCGTTTGAACTTGCGGCTCAGAAAATTTTAGGAATGGATCTTTCTTATCATCCGTATTTATTTCTTTTTTTCGGAATCACTCGAATCGTAAAGGTCGTTAGAGTTCCCGCGATATTACACAGACTCAACCTCGCTTTCAAACCCGCACCCGGAGTGTTACGATTGGTCCTACTCGGATTTTGGATCAGCGTCGTCGCTCACTGGTGCGCCGTGGGTTGGTTGTATATGGACGAACTCGACTCCGCAAAAACCGGTTGGGACGAATACGTCAAAGCTCTTTATTGGTCGGTGATGACTCTGGCAACGGTGGGTTACGGAGACGTTTTACCCGTAACCACCAATCAAAGGATTTACGTCATTCTCGTGATGATGTTGGGGGCCGCGGTTTACGCGACTGTCATCGGTAACATCGCGAGTATATTAGGAAATCTTGATTTAGTCCGCGCGGCTCAGCTCAAACGAATGTCTCAAGTGGATTCTTATCTAAAGGCGAGGAATCTGCCCTATTTCATCCGAAGAAAAATCCGAGACTATTACATGTATATCATGGAAAGGGGGCTCGGCGAAAACGAGAAGGAACTTTTAAGCGATCTCCCTCTTTCTTTACAAAGAGAAGTCAAAATTCATCTGCATCGGGAATTGCTCGAAAAGGTTCCCTTTTTGAAAGGTGCGGAGGCCGCTCTCGTTACAACTCTCGTGTTTTCCTTAAAACATCATATCTTTCTTCCGGGGGACATCCTATTCCGAAAAGGGGATATAGGCGATAATCTTTATATCCTAACCGAAGGGTCGGTCGAGATTCTTTCTAAAAACGATTCGGAAGTCATCGCCGTTCTTTCCGAGGGAAAGTTTTTCGGAGAATTGGCCTTGGTTACGGAAGAAAGAAGATCGGCGACGGTTCGTTCGGTCGGGATCTCCGAACTTTATACGCTCAGTAAGGAGGATTTTTTTAATGTTTTGAATTTATATCCCGGTTTTAGAGACGCGATGCAGGCGAGTTTAAAAACGTTGGGCATTCAAATCCGCTCTAAAAAATCCTCGAAGGGTTCCTCGAAATGAGGCGAAAGTTTTTTTATTCTTCAGAGAACCTCTAAAAACTTTCGTTTCGATATTTGAATCAGCGCAAAACGCCTTCTAAAACATTCTAAGAGCTTGTCCCAAAACCTCCAGTGAAAATTTGCTGGAGTTCCCACGTTATAAGGATCAGATTTTAGGGGTTAAAATCTTTCCGATTTTATCCATAACGGCACGGAGTTTACCGTTCGTTTAAAAACGTAGGAGTTCCCACATTTTCAAGTTTTGGGACAAGCTCTAATAGAGATTTTCAAAAAATGCGGGTTTTTAGCGGTCCCTTAAGTTGTTCGGTATAACCCACGCGAAAGCGATTGGAGCATTATGTTGCGACCGCAGGAGCAACATTGAGTTCAAGCGCGGTCCCTCGCCGGTTTTTCCCGTAAGATAATACCGGCGAGGGATTCGCCCAAATTTTTTTACACCGAACTCGCGTTATTCTTCTTAACGTAAGTTCGGATAATAACTCTTCATTCGATGGAAAGAGTGGCGGCAACCGCCTTCTTCCATCGTTCAATCTTTTGAACTCTTTGGGCCGAGTCCATCTTGGGCTCGAAAGACTTATAACCTTTCTGTAAACTTTTCAATTCTTCTAAGTTCTTCCAAAAGCCGACGGATAAACCCGCGAGATAGGCCGCACCCGTCGCGGTCATATCCGGTTCGGGAGCGCGATCCACTCTTACGTCCGAAAAATTCGAAAGGCATTGAAGCAGAATATCGGACTGAGAAACTCCTCCGTCCACTTTGATCTCCTTGATTTTGACCTTTGTATCCTGTTGGATTCCTTCCAAGATTTCATAAAGACTGAGAGAGATCCCTTCCAGAACGGCTCTCGCGACGTGTCTTCTATGAGAAGCAAGGGATAGACCGATCACGGAAGCTTTTGCGCGAGGATTGAAGTAAGGAAAACGAGCGCCCGTTGGAGTCGGAATAAAAACAACTCCTTCCGTATCGTCCGCTTGAGCCGCAAGTTCGTTCAAAACCTTCGGCGTATCCGAAAGTCCGATTCCCTTACCCAACCAGTCGATGAGAGTTCCGGCGGTCGCAACGTAACCTTCCAACATGTACGTGGTTTTACCGTCGATTCTCCAAGCGATCATAGGGAATAGACCGCGTCTGGAAAGTTTCGCCTTGGGACCGATGTTGATATCCACAAAGGCTCCGGATCCTTGGGAGATTTTGACCTCGCCCGGTTCAAAACAACAATGACCGAAAAGAGCGGCCATCTGATCGCCGATCGATGCTCGAATCGGGATCGAATGTCCTCCGAGAAACTCGGGCAAACAATGACCGAAGTCTCCGTTACTGTCCTTTACTTCCGGAAACAGATTGGAAGGAATGCCGAAAATCGTAAGGATCGGTTGATTCCAGATCAACTGAAAAGGATTGAACATCCCCGTTGCGACCGCGTTAGACGAATCGGTAAGATGTCGTTTGCCTCCGTTAAGTTTATAAATGAACCAAGTGTCCAATGTGCCGAAAAGGACTTCTCCCTTTTTGCATCTTTGTTTCAGTTCCGGATTTTCGTCTAAAACCCATTTCAATCGGCAAGTGGCGTGATCGGTGGTAAATTTGAGCATGGAAGTGGCGATCATCATCGGATGATTGGTCAATCTTCCGACAATCGTGGAAACAAAACGAATGATTTGCCAGATCGGATTCCGATTCATGGCTTCGGCCGTTTTATGAGAACGAACATCCGCCCAACTGATCAAAGGAGTTAGGGGTTTACCCGTGGATTTTTCCCAAAGAAGAAACGAACCTCGTTGATTACAAATTCCTAATGCGGCGATTTCTTTTACGACTTGTTGATCCTTTTGGATTTTTTTCAAAAGGGATAGAAGGGCTTTCCATAATACTTCCGGATCGTGTTCCAAGGCTCCCGCAATCGGAATGTTCGGAGGGGTTTTTTCATATTGTCTTTCTACGATTTTACCTTTTCGATCCAGTAAAAACGCGCGTATTCCGCTTCCCCCGCTGTCGATGGAGAGGACGTATTGTGCTTTGGCCATTCGAATCTCCGAATATTCAATTGATTGAATATGAAATCAAAAAATTTAGAGCTTTTCCAAAAATCCAAAAAGAAAACGCGGGAGTTCTTGCTTTTACAACAAAACACCTATCCACTTTTTCCTGATCACTATCCACTAGAATGGGAGTTCCCACGTTTTAGGAATCAGGTGAATAGGGGTCAGATGTCAGGATGTTTTTCTGTAATTCGGGAGTTCTTGCTTTTACAACAAAACACCTATCCACTATTTCCTAATCACTATCCACTAGAATGGGAGTTCCCACATTTTTGTGATTTTGGACAAGCTCTAAATAATTGAAAGAGGAGGATTCTGTCTATTTCTTTCCTAAGGAAATGGTCCGATTCTTTGCAGAATCAATTCCACGTTTTAGGAATCAGTGAATAGGGGTCAGATGTCAGGGTACTAGGAATCAGTGGATAGGGGTCAGATGTCAGGGTACTAGGAATCAGTGGATAGGAGGTCAGATGTCAGGGTACTAGGAATCAGTGAATAGGAGGTCAGATGTCAGGGTACTAGGAATCAGTGAATAGGAGGTCAGATGTCAGGGTACTAGGAGTCAGTGGATAGGGGTCAGTGGATAGGGTGTTTTTCCGTAATTCGGGAGTTCTTGCTTTTATAACAAAACACCTATCCACTATTTCCCATAACCTTACCCACAAGTTAAGAAGGTTTTTGGAATAAGAAGGATCAAAAACGCACATTTTTCAAGTGTTCCGACAAGAATGGAGCTTTTTAATTGCAAAAAGTATGATTTTCTGATAGAGAAAAGCCTCCCGAGCCTTTCCACCAATTTCGCGACCCGTAGAGAGCGAAATAGAGTTTATTCGCCCCACCACCCAAAATTAGGGGAAACTCAATGCAACGCTCTCTACGGATCGCGTTGCAGGGCGTAAGTTTCACAGAAGATTTGTCGTAATTCCGACAGATTTATCTTGAGATCCACGTACTTGTGGGTAAGGTTATGACTATTTCCTGATCACTATCCATTAGAATGGGAGTTCCCACAGATTAAGTCCCATTTCAAGAAAATGCTTATGGGACGACTATGTATGGATCTTTGGTAAGAATATTCTATATGAGAACTCCTCGAAGGTGGGAGAGGATCGCTCGATTGTTCATCGTAGGGATATCCTTTCCCATCTTATGAAAAATCATGGACTGGGATTTTCGATCCATCTTATCCAAGAGCATTCCGAGAAATCCGGGTTCTGAAATGAGAACAAGACTGAGAAAACGATTGGACTTCCGCCCTTGAGAGATTACGTCCGAAATTTGGCCGGCAAAAGATTCCGCAACTCTTCGTTTCGGTTCCTGAACGGACTCCGTGTCAAAAGCGGTTCTTTGCGCCTTTTCGTGTTTTCCACGACCGGAAGAACCGAGGATCAATTCTCGATTTTTCATTCTGCCTTTTGGATTTTCGATACTTTCCAGTAGTTCCAGGCCTTTCCGAGATCCTTTATACTCGAAAATTTTTGCTTCGGACCGATTTGCGACTACTACCCATTTATTTTTCATACTTTTCGCTCCGTAAAGATTTTAGAAGAAAAGAAATGGATCGTCAAGATTCAAATTTGTGAATGGATCGGTTTTAGAGTCCGGTTCGGGAAATGCTTTGTCCTTTTTCTATTGAAACGCGGGAACTCCCTTTGCTATTGATCTCTCCTTACAAAAAAAAACACTGGTAGAATAGGGGTGAGAGGAAAGAATCTGGGACGGTTTTCCGGTCGAAAGCCGACCTTGGGACTGAAAGATAACAAATAACTTTGTAGTCGTTCGGAAAAGAATCGCAATCTCAAATATTCACTGACAAAGGTGCTTTTGTGGCCGAGATTTTAAAAATCCAGGATCTCCGGGCGGGAATTCAAGTCGGGGATTCCGGAGAAATCAAAGAAATCGTAAAAGGAGTCAATCTCACGATTCGACCCGGAGAAGTTCACGCCATCATGGGGCCGAACGGGTCCGGAAAAAGCACGCTTTCCAACGTCATTATGGGTCATCCGAAATACCAAGTATTGTCGGGAGATATTCTATTCGAGGGAAAATCCATTTTAAATCTACCGACGGACGAACGAGCCAGACTCGGGATTTTTCTCTGCTTTCAATATCCTACGAGCATTCCCGGAGTTACGATCGGAAATTTTTTAAAGACCATCGTAAAATCCGTAAGAGGAAAGGAACTACCGGTCAAAGAATTTAGAAAAGAGCTCAAAGAATCCATGGCTGCGCTCGACATTCCGGAATCGTTTATTTCTCGTTATGTGAACGACGGATTTTCAGGGGGGGAAAAAAAACGAAACGAAATTCTCCAGATGAGTCTACTCAAACCCAAACTTGCCGTATTGGACGAAACGGATTCCGGATTGGATATCGACGCGCTTCGAATCGTAAGCGAAGGAATCAGCAGAAATAAAACTCCCGAACGTTCCATTCTTCTCATCACACACTATCAAAGAATGCTAAACTACATAACGCCCGATTTCGTACACGTATTTGCAAAAGGAAAAATTTTAAAAACCGGAACCAGAGAACTCGCGCTGGAATTGGAAGAGAAAGGATATGACTGGATCCTTGCAGAATCCGGAGACTAAACAACAAGTGTCCTTGGAAACTCAATTTGAGAAATTGATTTCTCAAAGAAAGGAACCCCAGGCTCTGAAGGATTTCCGCGCCAAGGTCTTTGCAAAATTCAGAACTCTGAAAATTCCGGGATCGGAAAACGAATCCTGGAGAAAAATCCCTCTTTCTAATTTTCATCCGGAAGAATTTACCGAATCCCCCGGCGCCGACGCGGTTTCTTGCAAGGTTCCCAACGGCGTCAAACTCCAAAGGGCGGAATCCCTTTCGGGAAAAGAACTCGAATCCTTTTTAAACGACCTCGAAAGTATATTCCAAAAACGGAATGAAGAATGGTTTACTCTTTACAGCCTTTCCAACTTCACCCACGGAATTTATCTCGAAGTGGAAAACGATCTCATTCTCAGGGAAGAAATCGAAATCAAGTTTCGGCTTGAGAAGGGAAATAAAATTCTCCCTATCCTTGTCGTAAAAATCGGAAATCACAGCAAGGCGTTTATCGCCGAACGTTACGAATGTCCGGAAGAGAAAGACTTCAAACTCTTCCAAGGCCTTACCGCGATTTACACGGGAGCCGGATCCGGAGTTTCTTATGTGGGAATCGAGTCCTTCGGTTCTTCCGTATTTCATTTTCAGAATTTATTCTCCGATCAAAAAGAAGACTCGGACGTAAAAATAGCAAAGATCACTCCCGGCGGTTACAAGGGCAAAAATCTTTTGAACGTAGAACTTTCCGGAAAAGGAGCGAGAGCGAGAGTGATCGGTTTGGCTCCGATGTCCGAAAGGGAATTTCAGGATTCGGAAGTGAAGATCGTTCATAGGGAAAGTAATACCGAAAGTTCCATTCTTTATCGAAGCGCGCTGAAAGATAAGGCGCATCATATCTTTACGGGAAATCTTCATATTCCGAACACTTGCAAACACGTGAATGCGATTCAGATCAACAACAACCTTCTTTTGGGTCGTTTTGCAAGGGCGGAGTCGATTCCAAAGCTGGAAGTATATGCAGAAAACGTAAAGTGTGAGCACGGGGCAACGGTCGGAGAGATCGACGAAGAGCAGTTGTTTTATCTAGCGTCGAGAGGAATCGACGAGGACGAGGCGAGAAGGATGATCGTGGACGGATTTTTAGGTCAAGTGATCGGAGAAATCGAATCGGATTCCATCCGAGAAGAACTGTTCGAACTCATCGCCCGTAAGGTGGAGGGTCCGGTATGAGCTTTCGTAAACTCGCAAATCTTTCCGAAATCGAAAACGGGAAGGTCAAAGTAATTGAAACGCGATATAATCGAATTGGGATCACGAGTTTGGATGGGTTCCTTTACGCATTCGAAGACGTCTGTACACACGACGGAGAAGCCATTTCCGAAGGAAAATTGTGCGGGGACGTAATCACCTGCCCGAGGCACGAGGCGCAGTTTTCCGTCAAAACCGGAAAGGCTCTTTGTATGCCCGCCGTGGAAGATCTCCCGGTTTATCCCGTGAGAATCGTAGGTGACTCCGTCGAAGTGGACTTGGAGGATTGACATATATGAGCTTCTCAGCCGAAAGAATCAGAACCGATTTCCCGATTTTGGGAACGATGATGAACGGAAAACCGCTCGTCTTTTTGGACAGCGCGGCTAGTTCTCAAAAACCTTTTACGGTCATCGATAGAATCGAAAAGTATTATAGAGAAGAAAACGCAAACATACATCGTGGGATTTATTATCTTTCTCAAAAAGCCACGGAAAAATACGAACTCAGTAGAATTCATCTTTCCCGATTTATCGGAGCCCAGTGCGCGAAGGTTTGTATCTTTACGAGAAACGCGACCGAGTCGATCAACTTAGTCGCTCAGACTTGGGGAAGGACTCAAGTCAAAGAAGGGGACGAGATCGTTTTGAACGAACTCGAACACCATTCCAACATCGTACCTTGGCAGATGTTGGCTCAGGAAAAAAAAGCGGTATTTAAATTCATTCCTTTGAACGAAGACAGCACTTTAGATCTTACTAATTTGGATGAGATCATTACGACTAAGACAAAGTTAGTCGCCGTTGCTCAGATGTCCAACGTGACCGGAACCATCCACGATCTTGGACCGATTCAAAAAAGGGCGAAAGAAGTAGGGGCTAAGGTTCTTGTGGACGGGGCTCAGGGGGTCTGTCATCTCCCGGTGAATATGAAGGAAATGGATTATGATTTCTACGTATTTTCCGCGCATAAGATGCTTGGTCCCACCGGAGTCGGGGTTCTTTACGCGAAAGAAGAAATTTTAGAAGAGATGCCTCCTTGGATGGGCGGAGGAGATATGATCGCTCAGGTTTATAAGGAAAGCTCCACGTATGCGGAACTTCCTTCCAAACTCGAAGCGGGAACTCCTAACATCGCGGGAGTGATCGGTTTCGAGTCTGCGATCGAATATCTCGAAACGATTGGAATGCAGGAAATTAGAAATCACGAAGTGGAACTTCTCGCTTACGCACTCGATCGATTGGATGATTTCGGCGGATTGGAACTCTACGGAACGAGGGATCTATCCAAACGGGGAGGAGTGATTTCCTTCAACTTTCCGGGAGTACATCCGCACGACGTCGGAACAATTCTGGACGAAGAGGGAATTGCGATTCGGGTCGGACATCATTGCGCTCAACCTTTTATGGCGTTTAAGAACATACCGGGAACTTGCCGCGCGAGTCTCTACCTTTACAATACGAAAGGCGACATCGATCGATTGATCGAGGGTCTAATTAAGGTAAAGGAGATTTTCTCCCGTGTCCTTAAGCGATAGTCTTTATAAAGAAGTCATACTGGATCACTATCAAAATCCGAGATTTCGAGGCAAACTCGAACCCGCGGATCTGTCGGAACACGGGATCAATCCTCTCTGCGGGGACGAGCTCGAACTGACGATCAATCTCGACGGAGATAAAATCGCGGACGTTCGTGTAACGGGAAAGGGATGTTCTATTTCTCAAGCCTCCGGCTCCATGATGGCGGAGTCGATTCATGGAAAAACGGTTTCCGAAGCGGCGAATATACTTTCTCGTTTTAAGAATATGTTTCTGGAAAACCAGGACCCGAAATTCGGCGAAGAGTTGGAGGATCTGGAATCGATGGAATCGGTGAAGAAAATACCGGCGAGGATCAAATGTGCGGTTCTTCCGTGGAATACTCTGGAAAGGGCGCTCTCTCGAATCGAAAAGTAGCGGGATTTTACCGTAATTGAATAGAATTTTGTGGGAACTACCACGCTTCGAATGGATAGGAGTTCCCACAAATTTCGGGCGGTTCCGCTGCGCGGACCGGGCTCGCAGCTCCGGTCTACCCACTGAGTTCGCTCTGTTGAAAAAACTTTTTCCGAATTTGCAGTGGGTCGACCCCGCTTTGATCCCTACCGCGGGGAAAGATTCGGATCGTGGGACATAAAACGCGGGAGTTCCCGCAAAAGTTTTAGGAAGAAATAAATCTGCCTTTACAACACATTCGTAAACGGAAGTTTCTTTTACGGAAATATTGAGGCCGTAAGATTCTTGCGAAAGCCCGTAAGAGTTTTATAATCGAGAAAGTAAAGAAAGAGATCAAAGGAGGAGCACGGAAATGTTAGAGGCGCCGACAAACATATTGGAAGAACGGATTTACGAAGAAGTCAAGAAAGTGGAAGATCCCGAAATCGGAATCTCCATCGCCGAACTCGGGCTCATTTATAGAATCAAGGTCGAAGGAACCAAAGCGAAGATCGATATGACCTATACTTCCATGGCCTGTCCCGCCGGACCTCAGATGAAACAGCAGGTCAAGGATCACACGCTTCGAGTGGAAGGAATTACCGACGCGGAAGTTGAAATCGTATGGGTTCCGAAATGGGACCCGAGAGAAATGGCGAGCGAAGACGCCAAAATGGACCTGGGAATTTTCGACTAAAATTAGAATGTTATAAATTTAGAATATTCATTTATTCGATATTTTTGAACGCGAGACCGGAAACGTCGAAAATATTACGAGTAAAACATACGGATTATGATGTCAAAAAATAGAAAAGATTCTCAAGACCCGGATAGAATTCGATCTCAAAATACGAACAGTTTGGAACAACCGATCGGAAATGCTCTTCCGATTTGACCGGCTCCATCCTCCAACGGAGATATCATCCGTAAATTCGCAATATTTCCGGTATTTTAAAGATCCTGAATGGATCACTTTGTTGTCGGCTCATCCGCCAAAGCGCATAACGTAACCACCGTTTTCCAGTTTCTCGTGGTGGCCGCCACATTCAGTTTTTTTTCTAAAAAATTGTTCGATAGTTTTGTGGCGCCGTAACCCTTCGGAGAAAAGAAATAGATTTCCCTGTTCCGAACGATCAATTCTTCCCCTTTTACTTTTGCAGATTCGATTTCGGTCATATCCGGATTTTTTTTGGATTCGTTCAAAAAGGAAACGTAGATTCTGCTCGGATCTTTTTTAGGAAAAGGATTGGATCCAAGGACGGATTTCAATTCTTCTTTGGTTCTGATGAACACAGCCGCCTCGAAACCGAAAACCTCCAAGATTTTTTTCTCAATGGATAGAATGAGTTCTTCCACATTCTTATTTTTACTCTGAAACAAAACGTTTCCGCTTTGGATATACGTTTTTACGTTTGTAAATCCCAGGGATATAAAGAGAGAGGAAAGGTCTTTCATCAGGATTTTTTTCTGTCCGCTTACGTTGATTCCTCTCAACATTGCGATATACGTTTTCATTTTTTTCCTCTTGTGTTTTACCGTAAAATTCCAATTCCTAAAACCTAACTCTTATATTTTTCAATTCCTGGGATTTTATAGACGATCTAAGCGAGTTGATAAATCTGAATCAAATTTCCGCAAGTATCTTCGAAGACCGTTTCGATTCCCGTCTCGGATTTTGCGGGTTCCTTTCTGAAAACAACTCCCAAATTTTTGAGACGTTCGTATTCTTTATGAATGTCCTTCACTCCGAAAGATACGATGATCGCTAAATTGGCTTCGGGGATAAAAAGTTTTTTTGAAAACCCAGGACTTCCGTATAAAATCGAAAAGCCGCAATCGGATCTTGAACGATTACGCTCGTGAGTCCTATTTTCATAGGCCTCTCCCGTTGTAAGGTACTAGTGATTAGTTTGTTAAGGGTTAGAAGGGAAGACCACCGTAAAATTTGAACTCATTCGTAAAATCTAGGAATTCTTAACCGCTAAAGCCTAACCACTTGAAACGTGGGAACTCCCGCAAATTTTCCTTCGAGGTTTTGGGACAAACTCTGATATGGCGCACCCAACCGAGCCGTAAATATTTTTTCGCATTTTTATCATCAAATAGTTTAACTCGTTAGAGAAAAGCATTCGCGACGATTGATCAGACTGATATTCGCGGGTTGGATACCGCAGGATAATCTATACATCGGGAGCTGTTCTTAGTCTAAAAACGAAGGTCAAATTTGAAATTCAAATTTGCTTCAACACTGAGTCAACAAGTATTCCTCCTTTATCGTACATCTTCTCTAACGAATAAAACCATTTGATGAAACATTATTCTAACTCTAAGCTACTAGATTCATCGCTGCCCAAAGAAAACCGGATAGCTCTCGTGAGACTGCCGTTATCATTACTTGAGGTGTTTTTCCT
>NZ_ANIK01000094.1 GCF_000347175.1 Leptospira alstonii serovar Sichuan str. 79601 | reverse complement strand
TCTATGCCCGAAAATATATTAAATCGAAAATTAGCCCAATATGGTCTTATGTAAAAAAAAATAGCGGGAGGGCTTGACACAAGAAACATAGGAGAGAGCCATAACCTTACCCACAAATACTTGGATCTCAAGATAAATCTGTCGGAATTACGACAATCTACTGTGAAACAAGCAAGCCCCACCCGCGTTTTTGGGTGGAGGGGAGAGGCGGCGGGAAGACTCCGGTGGCTTTTCTTTATCAGAAAATCATACTTTTTGCAAGTAAAAAGCTCCATTCTTGTCGGAACATTTGAAAAATGTGCGTTTTTGATTCTTCTTATTCCAAAAACCTTCTTAACTTGTGGGTAAGGTTATGTAACTTGTGGGGTCGCTTATGCCACTCTAAGGATCGCAGTTCAGGAAGCGAGATAGCCGGAGGTAGGTGGAAATTCGAATCGGGAAGGAAAAATGCGGCTTATAAACGAAAGTTAAAAGAGATTATTAGACGGAATTATTCGATTTCAAAATCCGATTCGGAATCCACAAGAAATTCTTCTCTGGAATAAATAAGTTCCATCACGTCGTCCATCCAATCCGGGGTTCCGTGATTCGGATCACCGAAGGGATCGTTGGTCCTGTATTGTTTCATGATTTCGCTGTGTTTTTGAAGTTGTTCTTTTGTGCTTGCGTTCATATTCAAATTGTCGGTTTAAAAAATCGTTTTATAACTGAATTAAGAAAATAATTAATAATTTCTTTCCAAAAAGTACAACTAAAAAATCGATTAATTTTAAAATATTTTAAACTGAATTCAAAATTCATCGTCGTAGAAATTCCGAAAAAATACGAATGGGCCTAACGATTGCCAGGCCCGAAAACGTCTTAAAACAATTCGTTTCCTTTAAAAAAGAAGGAAACTTCAAGAGCGGCGTTATCGTCCGAATCGGAGCCGTGTACCGCGTTTGCTTCCTTGCTTTCCGCATACAGAGCGCGAATCGTTCCGGCCGCCGCTTCTTTCGGATCGGTCGCTCCGATGACTTCTCTCCAATGAAGAACGGCGTTATCTCTTTCGAGAGCGGCGGCGACAATCGGTCCGGAAGACATGTAGTTGCACAGGTCGTTGTAAAACGGACGGGCGGAGTGCACTTTATAAAATTGTTTTGCGTCTTCGAGGGATAACTTTAGATACTTCAACCCTAGGATTTTAAATCCTTCTTTTTCGATTCTCGCAAGAATGTTTCCGACGTGTTTGTTTTTTACACCGTCGGGTTTGATCATGATAAACGTTCTGGACATTTTTTTTCCTTATTGAAAGAGTTTTTTAAGTAATGCTTTGCTGACGATTTCGGGAACTTGGTTGCTCACGTCCCGACCGTGTCTTGCGACTTCCTTTACGATCGTGGAAGAAATGAAGGAATATTCGCTCGAAGACATGAGAAAAACGGTTTCCACATTCGGAGCCAATTTTTTATTCATTAAAGAAATGGCATATTCGTAGTCGAAATCGGTGACCGCTCTGAGTCCTCGAATGATACTGTTGGCTCCGACCTTATTGCAGTAATCCACGGTGAGACCCGGAAAGGTATCGATTTCCAAACCTTTCATTCCTTTTGTAACCTCGCGGATAAACTCGAGTCTTTCTTCTATCGAAAACAACGTGGACTTGTTGGAATTGACCGCGATCGCGATGATCACCTTGTCGAAAAGCCCCATAGATCTTTGAAGAATGTCCAAATGTCCGTTTGTCAACGGATCAAAGGAACCCGGATAAATCGCCAAATGTTTCATTTATTACGAAGCCTGGCCGTTTCTTGAGCGGGTAAGCCGTAGATATTGATAAACCCTTCGGCATCTTTTTGATTATACAATTCCTCTTTTTCAAAGGTGGCCATCTCCGGATTGTAAAGAGATACGGAAGATTTTCTCCCCACTACCGAACAGGTTCCTTTGTAGAGTTTTACTTTTACGGTTCCGGTCGCGTATCTTTGCGTTTCCGAAATAAATGCGCGAACCGCTTTCATTCTCGAGGAGAACCAGTGTCCGTTGTAAATGAGTTCCGCAAATTCGATGGATAATTTATCCTTATGATGTTGTGTGTCCCGATCGACCGTGATCGATTCCAAATCCCTATGAGCGACGAATAATACGGTGCCGCCCGGAGTTTCGTAAACGCCTCTGGACTTGATCCCGACCAAGCGGTTTTCAACGATGTCCACTCTTCCCACTCCGTGTTTACCCGCGATCGTGTTGAGGGCCTCCATTACTTCGAGAGGATTCAGTTTTTTACCGTTGATCGCGACGCAATTTCCTTCCTGAAAATCAAGTTCCAAGTATTCGGGAGCATCGGGGGCCTTTTCGGGAGAGGTCGTCAAAAGAAACATGTTCTCGTTGGGTTCTCTATAAGGATCTTCTAATATTCCACCTTCGTAAGAAATGTGCATGAGGTTGCGATCCATGGAATAGGGTTTTTCCGCGGTTACGGGAACCGGAATCCCTTTGGACTTTGCGTATTCGATCAGATCGGATCTGCCGCCGAAATCCCAGATTCTCCAAGGCGCAATGATGGTTTTTTCCGGAGCTAAAGATTTAACGCCGAGTTCGAAACGAACCTGATCGTTTCCTTTGCCGGTCGCGCCGTGAGCGAAAGCGTCTGCGCCTTCTTTTTCGGCGACTTCCACCATCGCCTTTGCGATCAGAGGTCGGGCGAGAGAGGTTCCGAGAAGATAACGCATTTCATAAAGTGCGTTTCCTTGAATGGCCGGAAAAATAAAATCTCTAGCAAACTCCAAACGGAGGTCTTGAATATAAACCTTGGAAGCGCCGGTTTTAATTCCTTTCTCTTCCAGTCCGGAAAGTTCTTCCTTCTGGCCTACGTCCGCAGTAAAAGCGATCACTTCGCAACCGTAGGTTTCTTTCAACCAAGTGAGAATCACGGACGTATCCAAACCACCGGAGTAAGCAAGGACGATTTTTTTAACAGGTTTGTTTTGCGCCATTCTGAATACACTGAAAATCGGTCCGGGTCTGTGGACAACCGGATTTTCCCGATTCTGAAACGGGATTTAGGGGCTTTTTGTTTTCGGAAGTTCCATCCTATTGGAAATCGAGAAAAAGAAATCGGATATATTTTCTAAGGAATCGATCCTAAAACTTTCGCAACCCGACAACTCATTGGTCCATCTGGGAAGAAAAACGAGTTCGATACAAATTCGAAAGCGAATTCGTTTCTCGGCGAATTTTTATCTTTCGCATTTTTGAATTCCTTTACGGCGCATGCTTTTTTCTCATTCTACGGAAAACGTTCCGATCAAAATTCTAAAAGATCATCCCATTCTTTGGATAGAAAGTTAACTTTTGAGCTTGGATATAATTTATTTCTATATAATGTTGTTATATTTTAATTAATTAATGTTTCTACTTTGTTTGTAGTAGTTTGGGCGAGCTAAATTTTTAGGATAATTTTAAATCAAGGATTTTTTATTTGTTCCGGTAAAATAAAAGAAAAATTTAATAATTGTATATTCTATATAAAAAATACTTTACTTTTATAATATATAATGTGGAATCGGCTGCTGGTTGGTCGATTTTAACGTTTATAGGTCTTGGCTTTGTGAGTAAAGGACTTTGAATTCCGACTAATGCATTGTGCCTGGCGAAGGATGGTTATGAAATCCTTATAAAATGGAATCATAATACAATAAGCTCGCCGAAAGCCGGTTTAGGCGAAAATTTAGATTTTACTGAGAACTATAAATACGGTGTTCAAAATTCTGCGTCTAACGCGGAATTTGTGCTCAAATTGACGGTATTTTATTTTATAGGGATCAGTAATGGAGATTTTCTTATAAAAAGTAAAATAGGACAGGAAGAGAGAAAGTGTATGAAACATTTTAAGTGGTTTGGAATCGATTCAAGAAAAAAAATACTCACTGGTATTTCCATCATTGCGATTTTATTTTTATTTTCTTGTAATGATAATAAACAAGGAACCGGGATAGAATCTTGGTTTGGAATTTTAAATCCAGTCAAAGCGGATACCAGAGCAATTTCGGAGAGGGTATATACGTCTGACGGTTCGATTACACTTGCAAAGTTTAATTCGGATCTTGTTCCTTATGCTCGGAAACAGGCTCCTGAAGTTTTAAAAACGTATTTGCAATTACCTTTAAATTCAGAACCGGTTTTTTTGCGTTCGAATCGAATAGGCGCTTATGATCACGATCGGTTTCAACAAAAATACAAAGGAATTAAAGTTGAAAATGGAATTTATACAGTAATCTCAAAAGAGAATACGATCGAATCTATGATGGGTGAATTTTATCAAGTTCCGGAGAGTTTGAATTCTTCTTCTAAATTGTCTGAAGTAGAAGCGCTTACGAAAGCGCTCAAACATTTTGGAGCAAGGAAATATATTTGGGAATCTCCGGAAAGAGAACAAGCCTTGAAAACGAAAAGAAATGATTCAAAGGCAACTTATTTCCCGAAGGGAGAACTTTTGGTTTATCAGCATTCTGTGGCCAAATCGAATTCTCAAAAAGAGTTTCGATTGGCGTATAAGTTCGGGATTTCGGCGATCGAACCGCCTGCTTCTAAATACATTTATGTGGATTCTAACTCCGGTGAGATTTTATCCAGTAAAGACGCTCGAAGATACGAAGCCGGAGGAAATCCGGTTCCGACGACTCCACAACCCCCACCGGAGACGAATTACGGTATTTGTTTTCCGGATAAAACCCCCTGTATCAAACAGGGATCCGCGTCGACTCGTTTTAGCGGAGTGAAACCGATTACAACTTGGACGGCGGGGAAAGCGAATCATTATGAACTTAAGGATTATTCAAGAGGTAACGGAATTGTTACGTATTCTTGGGAATTTGTACCAGAGTCTGAAGATACATTTCAACTTTTGAATGTTCCAATTATTGATACTAGCAACGGTTGGTCAAAATTTGAATATCATGACGATTATAATCATGATGCGTTGTTGGATGCTCATTGGGGAATCGAAATGACCTATGACTACTTCGATTCCATTCACAATCATTTGAGTTATGATGGAAATAATAGCAAGGTAGTGAATAACGTGCATTACTTTGATATGTTTGCAGCCAATAACGCATTTTGGGACCCTGTTACGGAAGAAATATATTATATATATTGTCCTCACAACAGTAGTATATGTAAAAGTTTTGATGTAGCTATTATTTTAGACCCTACATATGAAGATTTTACTTCTTTGGATGTGACTTCTCATGAATTTGGGCACGGTGTAAATGGGGACATTGCAGGTTTCAATTATGATCCTGAGCCTGGAGCTCTCAATGAAGGATTCAGTGATATTTGGAACATTGGTGTGAATAATTATGTAAACAAAACTCTAGGAATGCAAAAGAACGTTTGGTTAGTAGCGGATGAAACGGTTCCAGGGGGAGGAATGCGTTCTGCGGAAAATCCGAAGTCTAACACAGTACTGCATCCAGGACCAAATACATACTATGGAAATCTTTGGGACTTTGAAAACAACGAACCACATACGAACAGTCTTGTTTTGAGCCACTGGTTTTATATCCTTTCCAAAGGAAAACAAGGAATCAATGATCATTGGTGTGAATATAACGTTTCGGGGATTAATATAGAAAAAGCCGAGAAAATCGCCTATTCTGCACTCCATTATCTTTCTCCTACGTCGGGATATAAAACAGCAAGAAGTGCAGCCATTCTCGCCTCCAAGTTCTTATTTGGGAAATTCTCTTCGGAAGTCAAAAACACGATCGACGCCTGGGACGCGGTAGGTGTTCCCGCACAAACGAATTCCCGAGGAGGGGAGGGAGGGCTCAAACCGCAACATTTTATCACTTCCGTAAAACTTTCCAACGTAGAGAAAAATTCCGGAAACGATTGCGGATACAAAGATAACACGTATCTGCACCCGACGGTGTTAAAAGGATTTACGTACAATATCGTATTATCGAGCGAAGGTTCCATAAGTATTCCGTCGAGAACCCATCGATGGAGAGTGTGGATCGATTTCAATCGTGACGGTAGTTTTGATTCTTCGGAAATTGTAGTTCAGGATTCTGTTTACTCCTCCTATGGTGGAACATTACAAAAATCGATTGTGATTCCAGCGAGCGCACTCACCGGAGATACGAAGATGAGGGTTTCTATGAAGGCAGCCCTCGGTTCGGAAACATATCCGCGTGCGGACGAGTCCTTTGGCGAAGGGGAAGTTGAGGATTATACGATTACTATAAGTCAATTCAGTCTTTAGAATCTAATTCAACAAGGGAAATTTCAAATCGGTTCGGATGCAGGCATGGGGCCGATTTTTTTTAACGTGAGTTTTGATGTAAGAAATATTGGCTTGAACTCAACGGTTCTCGCTATGGATCGAAACAGAATACTACGATCGCTTTCGCATTGTATATAACGTGTCCCAAAACTCACTTCGTGCCCGAACGCCTTTTTACGGATCGTCGTTCAGGAAACGAAGTGTTGAGTTTCCTCGATCGCTTCATAAAGAGCGGAGACGATGAGTTTTTACGGGACAGGGCTTATGCCGACTCGCGTTAAGTTAATAACAGCCTCTCCCGAGGGACGTAATGTCAACGGTCCAGTCAGAGCTGGGATTCAGTTTTTGAATCGTAAAATCCGAATCGCTGCAAGTGTTCGCAGAACCGTCGGTCGCCTTACGTTTCATATCTCCTTGATATCGATACCAAAATCTTTCTCCGGAGCTACCGAATTCTCCATCGTCGATTTTCAAATCGGAAAAAGTATATTCACCCGTGTACTTATCGTTAAGCGCTTTGAGGATGATCTCCTTAACCTTCGGTTTAGCCGGAGCGGATTGTTCCCCACCTGCTAATTTTTCAACGTTACCGATGCCTACTTCCGAAAAATTCCACTGATTGGATTTACTGAGAATGTAGTTCGCGCCCGCCTCGTACTTTGTTTTGGCGCTTCCTTTTTTAGAAACTACGATAAAAGGAATTTTATATTTCGTCTCGACGACCTTTCCCTTGGCGTCGGTTTTTTCAAGGATGACCGGCTCGCCTCCGCTTTCCACGGACTCGATCGTTTCACCTTTGTATTTTTTATTCCAATAGGAATGCAAATCGGCTTTCGCTTTTTCTTCACTTGGAGGGACGGGAGCTTCCGAATAAAGTACAGTTGCAAATAAAGCAATCGTCAAACAAAACGCTAAATGTCTTTTCATGAATTTCTCCAAAACAAATTTTCGGAAAGGAATTCCGTAACGAGAAAGAATAGACGAATTATTTTAGATTTCAATCGAAGAAATAAAAAATTGCCAAAAATAGATCGAAAAGATTTTCATTCGAATAAAAATCTCGAAATCGCTCATTCAACGAGGAAGATTCCTTGTTCCGATTTCAGATTCAAAGATCGTTTCGGTTTAAAATCCACCCAAGAGTTTTGATAGTAAGTAAGAAAGAACTTATATTCTCCGGAGCCTGGAAAAAGAATCAGATGGTTCGGTCGTAAAAAATCCTCTCTCAGTTTCAACTCCGAAACGATTTCAGAACGATTTCGATTGAGTACGAGCATTGATGATTTTTTAAAAAGAGATTCATCGATTCCGTCATATCCTTCCGGATCCAAGAGTTCTTTGGAAAGGGAACGTTTTGGAATTTTAGAATTCGGAATCCAACACGCTGATACGGTGCGTTCAAAAAATTCTCCCGAAAGTAAGAGGTTAAGATTTTTTTTGTAATCGTTTTGCGTGGGCGGTTGAGCGGGCGGGCCATAGTAAGAGCGCAGCTCTTGGGTTTTTGCGTCTTCTATTTCCATTTCGAAATTCGGACAACCCCAACCGATCGTCTTAGGAAAGGCGGCGATCTTCGGATAGATTTCTATCGGTTCGTCCGTTCGATTTTCAAAACGAATTTTAAATTCTAAGTCGATGATTTCAGAAGCAGGAAAATTATTTCCAGAAGATTGGAAGGAAAGGATCGGTGAGTTCATAAGAATTCTTTAAAATAACTACGATCAGATGATTTCGATCCATTCCTGGATTTTACGAAGAATGAGAACCATCGCATACGTATCGAGTTTGCAGTATTCGATGAGATTCTTTTCGATCTTTGATTTTTCCGATTCCGTCATCGGTTCGGTTTTTACTCTTAAAAATTCGGAGTTCGCCATTTGGCCCGATTGGATTCCGAGGTTCTTATAATTCCGGCCAGTGATGACGGGAAGGATGGTTTTTAAGGAAGTGCTTCCTTTTTGATCCGGATGATAGTAATCGTATTCCCAAAAAGGTTTTGCCAAATCCACAAAATCGTCCTGGATCGATTTAAGCCAATCCTTATATTCCGGAAAGGTCGATGTGGATTCTTCCAGACATCTCTTTTCGAATTTATCGTTAAAGCAGAGAATCGTTCCGCCGGGTACGATCCATTCTTGCAGTTTTTCTAATATTCCGTTTCTGGGATCTACGATTCCGTCGTCGATATAATGAAAACTTTCCGGTTCTTGGGAAAGGTCCTCCCTTATCACGTGCAGCGAAAACAAAAACGGAACGTGTTGAAACGGATTCGTGTTCGGATAAATCGGAATCGGAGGATTGATAGACTCGAAATCCAAAAAATGAATCGGATAACGAAGCCTTTCGAAAAACTCCGTGAAAACTTTTTGATTCGTATAGGAAGTTCCGGTTCGCATCGTTTGAACCTGGATTTTTTGACGAGGAGTTAGACTTTCCGTTTCTTGAATGTCTTTTAGGTTGAAAACTCCCTGTTCGTAAAATCTTACCGATTCTTCCTTTCCTTCCCGAAGTGTGAAGATATCGCCCGGAATTTTAGGGGTTAGGCAGACTTCCGGATACGAACAGTTTCTCGGATGAGAACATAGATTACTCGCAAAACGAGGAGGAAGATTTTTTCTAGAAAGAAGATCGTATAAGGAATAGGCGGCTTCCTTCGTTTCCTTTGCTTTGAGGATTACTTCGTTTGTGACGTCCTTGCGCACAAAAAAAGAATCGACTCGGATCTCGTCTTGGAAGTGAAACTTGGAATTCACGAAAAGGAGGGTGCATTTGGAAATCGGAAAACCGCATTCCTCCGCTACGAACTTTTGAAATGCAATTTCCGGAATATGTTGTTTTTTGAATGAACTGGAAGCTTTGAGAACCGCGAGTTCGAACGTATTTTCGATCGTTTCGTTCGGAAGAATGTATTCCGCCCTCATGGCGAACTTTTCCGTTTCCAAACAGGCGGATCTGACTCCTTTACCGGATTTCAAAATTCTCCTCGTCTCGGATTCGGAATGGCGGACGTTTTTGGATTCCGGAAAAAGAGAATGAGAAAGTTCTCTTAAAAGGGAATTTTGTTTCGGAGAAATGTATTGGTGTTCAAAGGGATCGAAATCGTGGCGACGTTGATACTTGTTCAGCCAAAGAAGATATTCGCAATGAAGCCCGGTCGTAAAATCCGCTTTTGTGAGTTTTGGAATTTCTCCCTCCGGTCTTTTGAGGGAAAGAAGACCGGAAACCCATTTCGGAAGATGTTTCCGAAACGGGTAAAGCCGCTTTAGAATCGAAGATATTCCGTTTTTCAGGCCAATAGAACCTTGATATCTTTAGGGCTGGAAACCGCGTAGATTTTATTTTCTGAAGTTCCCATGTTCGCCTGAGTCAATTTTTGACTCACCACACTCGGTCCGAAGTCGATACCGGTAACGTTTGCGGCGGTAACAAAGGGTTTAACCGCCTTATCCCAATGGAGAGTTTTGATCAACATCTCTCTAAAAAGATGAAGACCGATTTCCGAATCGGACTGCATGTTTCTTCCGTCGAAGATGGAATAAACGGGAACTTTCAGATCGGAACCTTTGAAATCGAAACCGATTCTTTCCATGTCCAACGGAACGGTTTTGTTCGTATCTTCCATATGCGGAGAATGGAAAGGAGCGGTTGTTCTTAGATAAACGAACTTCACTTTCTTTTCGTCCATTTCCGCTTTGAACTTTTTACGAAGTTCAAGAAGAGACTCGGGACTTCCGGAAACGATGTTGGAATCGGGAGTGTTAAAAAGACTTACGTAGATCGCTTTGTTTCCGCTCAAGCCGAGCGCGTCGTTGGTTTGTTTTACCCTGTCTTCGAGTTCTTTTTGAGAATAACCGATCACCGCAACCATCGGAGCCGGTTGTTTATCGCCCACTTCTTCGTTCGCTTTGAGAAGGGCTTCGGAAGGATTGTAAGCGCCTACGAGTTCCTGCGCTCTGTAACCGATATACAAAACGAACTTTAAGAATTTTGCATATGCGGAATAAAAATCGGCGCCTTCTTTACCGAGCGCGATTAACGCGGAAGAGATGACTCCCTGGCTATGTCCTGTAACCCCGATCGAGTTGGAAATCAGTTCGGAAACCGGAAAACCCTTGTTCGTAAACGCGACGTAGTTTCCGATTTGAGCTAGAAAAATCCCGACGATGGAAACGGGGGCGCTGCAGAGATAGTTTTCGTCCGGAGCCGAATCCGGATTTTTAATCCAGCTTTCGAAGTCGTAACCGCCGTAGACGATTTTCTTATCGAGTATAGGGACTTCCTCCGCAATCGCTTTAAAAGAAATATCGAAGAATTCTTTGAGGGAAGGCTCGGACTCGTAAAGTTTGGAGAGTTCTTTCAGGAACGGAGATCCTTGTCCTCCGAATTGCAGAAAGAGTTTCCCTCCGCTAACCTTGACTTGATTCAGAAAGTTTGCAATTGCCATGAACTTTGTTTTTCCTTAGGTGTTTAAGGATGAATCTCGTTTTACAGGAGGTTCCGCAATTCTTTTTTATTTTCAAGAACTCGCGTTGCGTTCATATATGGATGCAGATTGTTATCTTTTTAAGCCGGGGTTTTAATGGATGAAAACAAATCGAATGACGGAGAAGGATTTTCAAGAGCGCCTTTCTAAGGCGACCCCTGCAAAACCGTTTCAATTTTTTAGACAAGTCGGGTGTGTTTACGACGGATCGAAGATTGTTTGGAAAGGGTGCCCGCCCGAAAACGTAGATCGGAATACCCTCGATCTCAACGACCCGCAAAGTATTCGAGATTTTACAATCGATTTTATGAAAGGCTATGAAGATCGAATTCTTGAAGACGTTGGTCCGCTTTCTCTGCGAAAAATAAATTCGAATCTACTGGCAGATGATCGTTATGTGATTCCAACCGACGATACGACTTCCGTATTTCAAAATCGGAACTATTAGGTTTATTGAATATGACTCATCAAGAATGGTATTTTTTGTCCGGAAAATGGGGATTTGCCGGATACCCGGACTTATTCCAGGCGATCTCAATACGGAGTTGTGTGAAGATAGAATCAAAGACGATGAATTGAAAAAAGAATTAATCGCAGAAGGAACTTATTACGCGGGTCCATGGTGCGGCAAAGTTAAATATAATTATCCGCAAGAGGATAAGCGGGCGCTTTTCAAAAAAGAAATATTTGAACACCAACCTGATTTTGTACTTACGAACGAGTGGTTTGGAAGCGGGCGCGCCGCCGACCGACAAATTTTAGTTTCCCAAAAGGTAAAACAAATTATAGAACAGAATGCTTGGATAGGGCCTATCAAAGGAGCCAATCTTTCCGCCATTCAAGTTCGCTGATTTACATTTGCTAACTCCCGCCGGAATTCGAAGGCATTTCCGTTTATAGGGTCTGCTGTTTCGATTTTCGATTTCAATGAGAAAGTGATTGACCCGAGCCCATAAAATTTTTTCTATTTTTTCTAAATCCTGCAATCAAAAGTAGGGTCTATAATTCCATCAATATCGGACTTCCTGAGTAATGAACTTTCCGATAACAAGTTTAAACAAAGATGATCAAAGTTAAAAACCTATCTAAATTCTATGGCAAAAAACTCGCCATAGATCGTCTGAATTTTGAGTTGGGAGAAGGGGAAATCGTTGGCCTTCTCGGTTTGAACGGAGCCGGAAAAACGACCACGATTCGAATTTTAACCGGATATCTGATCGCGTCCGACGGGATCTGCGAGATCGACGGAACCAACACGTTCGAGAATCCTCTCGAAGTGAAAAAGAAGATCGGTTATCTTCCCGAAACTCCTCCGCTTTATCCCGAACTTTCCGTGGAAGATTATCTCAAGTTCGCCGCGAGAATCAAACAGGTTTCATCCGAGTCGATCGACTCCGAGATCTCGAGAGTTTGTGAAAGGACTTTTCTCACGGATGTTCGTAGGAGCAATATCGAAACTCTTTCGCTCGGGTTTCGTAAGAGAGTGGGAATCGCACAGGCGCTACTTGGAAATCCGAGAATTATCATTCTAGACGAGCCGGTTTCGGGACTAGACCCGAAACAGATCGTTGAAATCAGAAACCTGATCCACTCCTTGAGACAGGGACATACCATTTTACTTTCGAGTCATATCCTTCCCGAAGTTTACAAAACTTGCAACCGTTTCCTATTTTTGCATAAGGGGAGAATGGTATATCAAAGGGACAGAAAACAACTCGAAGAGGAAATGGAAAAACTTTCGGGCCTTGAAGTAACTCTTTCGGGCGCGGACGCCGAGTCCGGTAAAAAATATCTTTCCGCCTTTCCCGGTGTGAGCTCGGATAAGATTCAATCCATAGGAGAGGATTCGAAAGGAAATACGTTTCTCGTTTCCACCTCCGCCGAAAAGGAATTTAAGGAAAAACTTTTCGCATCCGCGTCTTCTTCTCCCCGTTTGGAATACATTCGCAAACAGGAAGTAACCTTAGAACAGATTTTTATGAATCAGGTTTAAAGAACTATGTTTCAAAACATTAAATGGATTTTTTTCAAAGAAGTGAAGGTGTTTTTCGGAACCTTTATGGCTCCTTTGGTATTCGGCGGGACCGCCTTTTTGAATTCTCTCTTCGTGTTGATTTTGAATTTTAATTCGGGTACGAATTACGTCGATACGACCGTGATCACTTTTCTGTCCTTTATGTCGACGATCATCATCGCGATGCTGATTCTTGCGATGGGAAGTATCACCGAGGAAAGAAACCGTGGAACCTTGGAACTTCTTTTTACGGCTCCGATTACGGATTTGGAAATCGTAGCGGGTAAGTTCGCATTCGGAACCCTAATCTGTCTTCTGATTTCCGTATTCGTAAACGGATTGTTTCCGATCTTTCTTTATTCTTTTTGGAAAGCTCCTTTATACATCGTGGCCTCGGGAACGATCGGAGTTTTTCTTTTGGGAATTTTTTCTTTTGCGATCGGGCTTTTCGGAAGCAGCCTCGGTAAGAATCAGATGACTTCCCTTCTGATCTCCATCGTGATCGTCTTGACCCTTTGGGTGTCGGGATATTTTTCGTATCTGTTCGATTCGGTAACGAGAAAGGTTCTCTATCACCTGCATATTTTTTCACATTTCGTCGGCTTTTGTAAAGGAGTTCTGCCTTTGAACGGAATCGTTTTCTTCGTCAGTGGTGCGTTATTCTTTCTTTATCTCACCGTAAAAGTTTTGGAATCTAGGAGATGGAGAGGATGAAAGAATCAGCGTTGTTGAGAATTTTTCCCTGGGTTTCCCTCGCTTCTTTGTTTTTGTATTTTCCGGTTCGTGACAGCATACAGATGCCCGCAAATCGTTGGCTCTGGATGGGTTTCGTATTGACGATCCTGATTTTGGAACCCGCTTATCGTTGGTTCCAAAAAAAGAATATTCAAGAAGAATGGAATTCTTATATAGCTGCTGCTTTGAGCCTTGTCGCTTTCGGGATCTATCATCTTCGGGTTTTTTTGGAGGAGCTGGCGTTGAGGTCCAATTCGACCGGTTCCGGGAACGAAAGAATCCGAGAAATTCTTTTGGTGCTTCTGGTTCTTTTTGCGGCCGGATTTTTGATTCTTACGCTGTTAAAGGAATTAGGCAAAGATTCCGCGGGCGCTCAGAGCGTTTTGAAAACCTCGAAACAGGCTTTGGTTCGATACTTTATCATGAACCTCGCGATCGTTTTTGTGGCTCTTGTGATCGTAAATTATATTTCTGTAATGCGAAATCACAACTTCGATTTGAGCTCCAAGGGACAGTATTCTTTCGGTCCGACAGCCGTCAAAATTCTTAAAAACGTCAACAAAGAAGTCGAAGTAATCGCCTTTTATCCGAGACCTCTGGAAAATTCCTCGTCGAGCGAAAAGGCCAATTCTTTTTCATTGAGAAGGATTCGTCCCGATCTGGAGATTTATTTGGATCAATTGAAATCTTTGAGTCCCCAGTTTAAGGTTCGTTTTATCAATGCGGACGTGGAACTGGACGATCTCGCCGAGTTCGGCCAGGTTTCAAACGGACTTATCCTCCTTAGAACCAAAAAACCTTTGGCTGAGGCGACCGGAAAACAATACGCGGAACAAAGACTCGCGATCCGAGAAAAAAACGATCTGGAAGATTTGGAGCGTAAGATCGTACAAGCGGTCGTGAACATCACAACGGAAGAAAAAAATATTTATTTTACGCAATCGAACGGAGAAAGATTTTCGTCGATCTTTCAAAATCTTCCGAACGAAAAGGTCGGAATTTTATCCAACTCCTTGAGTTTCTTGAACTTTAAAGTCAAAGGACTTGGGATTGCGGAAGGCTGGCCGGTTCGAATTCCCGAAGACGCGGACGTTCTGATGATCACAGGACCAACCGTCGCTTTTTCGAAAGAAGCGCAAACGGCTCTCCTGGATTTTATCGAAAAGAAAAAGGGAAAGGTTTTCATTACGATCGATCCGAAAGGAACGGAAAACTTTGGATGGCTTTTGGAAAAATCGGGTTATGAATTCGTAAAAGGGCCTTTGTCTCAGATTCAGGGCCAGGCCGGAATGGTTCTCGCAAAGTCTTTTAGAAAACACCCGATTGAGGAAGCGTTAACCAGAAAGGACATGGGCGCGATGTTTCCATTTGCGGGTTATTTTGTTCCTCAGGCGGCTCCTTCATCCGGCGGTAAAAATCTCGAAGTTTTTCCTCTGATGGAGTCCGGCGGAGAATCTATATTAGATAAAAATAATAATGGAAAATTGGATACGGGAGAAGAAAAGAGAAACGTAATTCTCGGGATGATTTTGAAGACGATTCCGAAACTTCGGAACGGATCGATCGAGACCGAAAGAAAATCTCAAAACGGTTCGAACTCGACGGAGAAGAAGGAAATCGGTTTAGAAAATTCTAAAGAAGATTCGCAAAAAAATCCGAATTCAACTTTGCCGCCGGGTTTGAACTCTTCGCAGGAAACGGTTTCCCAGAATTCGGATGCCGAAAAAGAATCCACTTCTCAAACCGCGAATACCACTTTGAAGGAAGAAGGAAGAGTCGTGATTTTTTCGGGAACTTCTTGGATCACCGATCAGTTCATTTCTTACGGAACGAACTACGAACTTGCAACTTCTTCGATCACTTGGATGTATCAGGATCTTTCTCTATCTTCCATTCAACCGAAGAAAGAGGAAGTGAATACCGTTTCGTTGACCGATATTCAGAAAAGAGTCGTTTGGATTTTGGGAATGTTTATTTTTCCGGGTTTGATCGCGCTCGTTTCCTCCTTCGTTCTCATTCAAAAGCGTAAAAGAGAAGGAGAAGAATCTTGAAACGCGCCCTTCTTCTCGTTCTTGCGTTAGTCGCCCTTGCTACCAGTTTTTTCTTTTTGGAGGAAAAAAAGGAAGATCGTTCCGAGATTTCCGTTTGGGAGATCGATATAGACGAAATCGAATATCAACCTCCTAAAAATTCTTGGGACGGAGACGACGTTTCCGCATTTTATCGAGCGCCCATTATTCTCAAAAAACAAAAAGGAATCAGCGAACGCGCCGACTTTCTTACGGTGCAGTCCAAGGATTTCGAAACCGGAGAAACTCTTGCGTTCGAAGGCGGTTATAATTCGGAAAATATTTTCCGAGAACTTTCCGTTCTCAAAATCAAAGGTGTCGAACCGATCGTGGACGGAAAAATTCCCACCTCATTGCAGTTAAACGAAAATTCTCCCCGGATACTTTTGAAATCTTCCGGTAAAGTTCTGAAGAAAATTTGGATCGGTAAAAAGAAATCCGGCGATTCCACGAGAATCGTTAGAGAAGGAAACGAGATTTTGATCATCCAAGGAAACACAGCCGAACGTTTCACGAGAGGAATCGGAGAGTTCAGACAAAAACAAATCGTAAATCTTAGGGATGAGTCCGTCGTCGAAACGATTTGGGAAGAGGAAGGAAAAACTCTTCATCTCGACAATCATCCGTTCAAAGAGAAAACGATTAAGAAAAACTTTTGGAGAAGACTTTCCGGGAAACTGATCTCTTTGGAACAACCTTTGGGTGATTCTTGGAACAATCAAGTCGTGGGACAAATTGTGGAATTGTATCCGGACGATCCGAACGGGGCGGGTTACGCCGTAGCCAAAAGTTTAACCGGAGTTCCTGCGGATGTTTCTCTTAAAATTCGAATCTCCAACGGAGATTGGATCACATTGCGTTATTATCCGAAGACGAATATCAATTCCGTTGATTACAGACCTGCGATTCGGATCATAAACGGGAAATTTTCCGAACCTCCTTTTTACATCCGTGAAGATAGTTTCTTGCGGTTAAAAGAAGTTACGGTGAATTTGGACAAAGCGGAACAGAGAAAGGAACCTGTAAAACAGAACGCACTTCCTAAGAATCCCGCTCTTCCCAAAAAATGATCGTAGATAAAGAACAAGATTTTTCCGAAGTTAGAACCGAATTTCTTCGAAAAGTTTTTCAGTCTCCCGAAAACGCCTTTGATCTTTATCAAAAAACGGAAGGTTTCGGTTATTCCGAAATTTTAAAAACTCATTTTCTTCTTTGGATTTTTGCTCCTGCGGCAAAACTCATTTCCAATTTCGTATTTTCGATTCTTTCTTTCGTTCGATACGAAGAAGGCGATTGGAATTTGTTTTCCGGAGTTGTTTTCTCTTTCGCGATGTATCCTGCGGTTTTGTTTTTAGTCGCTCAGTTCGACGTGTTTCGTATCTTTATGAAAAAAGCGGATCGAACCAAAGGGGAAACTCTTCCTCCGGCGAATATTCTTTTGGTTTCGTTTATTCCATTCAGCGCGTCATCAATGTTTTGGATTTTACCTTCTCCATTGCAGGCGGTTTTTATCGCGATTTCGTTTTTTCTTTCCTGCGCGCTTTCCGTCCGAAATTTGAAAAAGATTCTGAATTGGAATGATAAGGAAATTCTAATATTCTTTTTGTCCGGCTCGGCGTATTTTTTGACGGGAATTTTATTTTTAACAATCGTCTACAATTTAATTAGGACCGTTCTCAATTGAAAATTTTTCTGATCGGAATCGGCGGCATCGCTATGGGGAATCTCGCCCGTATGCTTCAGAAAAGCGGACACGAGGTTTCCGGTTCGGACGCCGGCGTTTATCCTCCTATGTCGGATAAATTAAAAGAATGGAATATTCCGTATTTCGAAGGTTTTAAAGCCGAGAATATCAAAGGTCGGGATCTGATCATCGTCGGTAACGCGATCTCCAGGGGAAATCCCGAGGTTGAGGAAATGCTCAACTCCGGGATGAATTATCTTTCCATGCCCGCGGCGATCAGCGAATTTTTTCTCAAGGGAAAGAAGGTAATCGTAGTCGCCGGAACCCACGGGAAGACAACGACTACATTCCTAATTCATCATATACTCAAAGAGAACGGAGTCGAGGCCGGATTGTTTGTCGGAGGAATTCGCAAAGACGGTTTTCCCGGATTCGAACTTGGAAACGGCTCTTACTTTGTCATTGAAGGAGACGAATACGATACGGCGTTTTTTGATAAGTCTTCCAAGTTTTTGCACTATAGACCGACTTACGCGGTGTTAAACGCATTAGATTTTGATCATGCGGATATTTTCCCGGATATCGCCGCGATCGAAACGATGTTCAAACGTCTGATCAATTTGGTTCCCGGAAACGGAAAGATCTTTTATTGGAACGGTTCGGGTTCGCTAAAGAAACTCGTTCAAAACGTAAAGTTTACAAAGGCCGAAGGTTTTGAATGGAATCGAAAGGATTCTTCCCTGATTTGGAAAAAAAACGAACTCCTTTGGGGCGATGTAAAACTCAATCCGGTTCTTTTTGGAGATCACAATTATAGAAACATGGAAGTTGCGATCCGAGTTTGTTCCGAAATTCTGAAAACGCAAAATCCTTCCGGTTATAAAGAAGGAATTGCAAAAGCGATCGATTCGTTTCCAGGCGTGAAAAGAAGACAGGATGTTTTATTTCAATCTTCACAAGCGATTGTAATGGAGGATTTTGCGCACCATCCAGTCGCGGTGCATGAAACAATTCATGCGATCAAGAAACGATTCCACGGTTATAAAATTATTTCCTTGTTTGAACCGAGAAGCGCCACCTCACACAGAAATGTGTTTCAAAAGGAATATTCTTATTCTTTCCTCGGTAGTGATCTTACGATTTTGACGGAGATCCACAATTTAAAAAAAGTATCCAAAGACATTCGTCTGGACGTGAAAAAATTGATTCAGAAACTTCTTAAGAATTCAAAAACCATTCCGATTTATGCAAAGGATCCTCAGGAGCTGCTTGCGAAACTTGAGAAAATGATTCCCCAATTTACTGGACAAAAAATTCTAATCTTAGCTATGTCCAACGGTTCCTTTGGAGGAATTTATCCGGGACTTGTGGAACTCGCTCGGAAACACGTATGAACTTATCTCAAGAACTTGATTCTATCTATGAAGAGGCGATCCAAAAAATCGGTTCTTCTATTTCCGAAGAAGATTTAGATAAGAATAAGAATGATTTTATCGGTAAAAAAGGAAAGCTCACTGCGGTTTTGAAGAATGTCGCATCTCTTTCTATTGAAGAAAAAAAGACAGTAGGTCAGAAAGCGAACGAGCTTTCTAAAAAATTGGAAGCTTTTGTTTCCGATACCAAAACCTCTCTCAAGAAAAAACTTTTTGAAACACAAGCCGCTTCCGAATTTTTCGATAGTCTTCGTCCTCTTCCAAAAGCGGAAAACGGAAGTCTGCATCCGATCACACAGATCCAATACGAGATAGAAGATATTTTCGCTTCGATGGGTTTCAGCGTGATGGACGGTCCGGAAATCGAGACCGACATCAATAATTTCGGCGCTCTTAACTTTACGGAAGATCATCCCGCGAGAGAGATGCAGGATACGTTTTATTTGGAAAACGGAAATTTACTCAGAACTCATACTTCCGCCATCCAAGTAAGAACATTAAGAAAATTGAAACCTCCTTTTCGGATCATCGCGCCGGGTAGAGTTTTTCGTTACGAGGAAGTGGACGCTTCTCACGAACATACGTTTTATCAGATCGAAGGAATGGTCGTAGGTAAGGATATTTCGGCGGCGAATCTGATCGATACGATGCAGGTTTTACTATCCAGAATTTTTGAAAAAGAAATCAAAACTAGACTCAGGCCCGGATATTTTCCTTTTGTTGAACCGGGGTTTGAATTGGATATTAACTGTCTCGTTTGCGATGGGAAGGGATGTCCCGTTTGTAAACAATCCGGCTGGCTGGAACTTTTACCTTGCGGGTTGATTCATCCGAACGTTCTTTCTCATGCGGGGCTTGATCCGAAAGAATGGACCGGATTTGCGTTCGGACTCGGATTGGATCGTCTTGTAATGATGCGTTACGGAATCCACGATATTCGTTATTTCCAATCGGGTAATCTGCGCTTCTTAAAACAATTCTAATATGATTTCCACTCCGATTCAGACCCGGTGGATGGATATGGACCCGTTCGCTCACGTGAGCAATTCGGTTTTCGTATCCTATCTTGAAATCGGAAGAGTGGATTATTGTAAACGTCGTTTTAACGTGAAAGAGATTTTCGACGTTCCGTTTATTCTCGCAAGAATCGAAATCGATCTTAAAAAATCCATCGAGATGCATCATGTCGTCGAAGTGCAAACGAGCGTGACTCGGATCGGGAATCGTTCCTGGGATTTTCAATCGATCATCTTTGAATCCAACACGAAGGAAGTTTTTGCGATTGCGAGAACCGTTCAAGTGACGTTTGATCATGCTAACAAAGCCAGCATTCCGATTCCGCCTAACGTTCGAGCGGTTTTGGAGGAGGACTTGAAAGAATATCAGAGACAGAGCAAAGAAGGTTGAATATGGATTCTGATGTCTTATAATAGCAGGAATTTCTAATGCGATTTCTTGTTATACAATCGGTGAATTGACGGTATATTTTATTTAGAGGATGAAGGTTTGAATTCGTAAATTCAACCAGGTAGAGAAAGAAAATCTATGAAACCAAAAGAATACGATCCTGAGAAGTTATTATGATTCTGGCTCATATCCGAGGAGACGAGATTCTCTTTCAATCAAAAGACTATACAAACTACTTATGGCCGCTCCGTTTGCGCTGGTCTTGGTGTTTTTTACTTACAGCGCGTCCCAAAACCTCCAAGGAAAATTTGCAGGAGTTCCCGCAAATTATGTCTCTTTGACGGTTATTTAGGTTTTTAATAGATTTCCCCATCATTTAAAAACGTAGTAGTTCCCACATTTTGAGGTTTTGGGACAAGCACTTA
>NZ_ANIK01000093.1 GCF_000347175.1 Leptospira alstonii serovar Sichuan str. 79601 | reverse complement strand
TAAGGAATTTAAATATCTGTAAAGTGGATACCCGGTTACTCCTGCTTCGTAACAACAATGTATTTCGTTCCATTCCGATTTCAGTTTGGTTACAAATTTTTTAATCTGAACCTCATTATGCTTTATCTGTTGTTCTTTCACCAGTTCCTTTGAATTGCTCGTTAAATACGCGATACTGATCGTTTCTTTGTGGACATCCATTCCTACATATACTTTTCTTTTCATTACGTTCCTTCTGTTGGTTTTCTTGTTTTGTGGTAAATGCTTCGCATCTAACCCACGGTTTTCAAGCCCAGAAGGGGCGCCATTTTGTCTAAATAGATTTGATAGATAGTTAAATTCTACGAAACATTAACTTTCAATTGTTCAAAGTATTGTCTTTTGAAAATTCAATTATACAATCACAGAGGCTATTAAAAAACTCGTATAAAAGTTTTTATAGCCGAACTCGAATTATTAAGTAATAATTGATCTTTAGAAATTAACTTATCGATAATAAAATTTCCATTTTTAAATTTTTAGAAGTATATTAAACTTGATAGTGTTCGATAGGATTAAAATCAACGATTCCAAGAAAAATTCACTCGTAATAAAAATATGAAGTCAAAAGTTGATTTTTTATCTCATACGATAAAAGTTTTTAGTTACTCAAAATAGCTCTTTAAATATTAGCTAACTCTGCGAGAAATTGCTTCCATTCACTTTGCCACTCAGAAGAGATTCTCGCATGATTATAAAGAAATTTATTTCTTACCATTTGAATTCGATCTTGAAGCCACCATCTTTCTATTCCTATTTCCAAAATTTCATCCAACTTATTAGCTGCCGCCTTCCAATCGTCAAAAAGAATCTCAGCATCCCGCAATAGATCTAAAAAAACTTTAAATTCAGAAGATTCCTTAAAATGGTTCGGGTTCCAAAACAAAAGCGTTGGTGCATTCATTGCCAAAGCCTGAAGATAGGCCGTCCCTAAATGATCAAATATGCAGAGAGCTGAATTTCTCATTTTTTTCACGATATCAAAACTATCAGAATTTAAAATTTCGATTCCTTTTGGTAATTTATTCTTTAAATAATTACGATTTGCCCAACTCATATTAGTTGTCTTAACCTTATATTCATAAATATTGTTTTGATTGATGTGATCACAAAAGCTAATTAAATTATTTGTATAGTCTAGTATCATTTCGGGCAACATAATACTTTGTAATCGAATCGAATATACGAAGTAGGTATGAGTAACAATCAAGATTTCGTTATTTTTTTTTTCATGTCTTCCTAATATAGATAAACTCGGAGATGATAGAGGGATAATATTATTCTTATAACCGGATTGACCATATTTCCAACCCCAAGATATAAACCCATTAGAAAGACAATACTCTATCTTGCCCAAGGGAAAATTAGAAATTTGTCCATAACCACCACCGTGTTGAACCGAATACCAGCTACCTCCTCTTTCAAGAGTATCCGCCACCAGGAAGCGATTCGAATTATATACATCCATACCAATCCATATTTTATATGGATTTTTCTTTGCTATTTTGAGAACTTTAAATTCATCAGGTAGATATCTAAAAAAATTCTTTTTAAATACCTCTTCAAATTCACTTTGCACATCAAATTTTAGGGGTTTTATAAAAAACTGATTCTTATCGGGAGAAATGGACTCAATCTGTATTTCATTCTCAGCCTTACTATAAGTCCTACCCAGCTTACTAGATGGCAATAAAGAGAATTTTTGCTTTTCGGATAAGCCATATACCAGACCCAGTCGAATAGAATCTATTGAATTATAACGATATTTTAATAATGCAAAAAATTTATTTTTAAGTACGTCTTTTCCTTTACGCTTAATTTTTTTCCAGACTGGAATAGTTGCATTAGCTTTTTCAAGAGAGGCATTGATATCAAAACGGAGAACATTGTTTCCGTATTCATTCTCCCTGATAAAATCAGACAATAAATTTAAATTATAATAATGAGAATCCGTTACCTGATTAAAAAAATAATTCTCATCCGGAATGAAGATCTCATTAAAATTTAAAATTTTTATACGAAACTTCGACTGCTGCTCTTTTAACGAAAGTAACCTAAGATACCGATCATAATAAATATGAATGAAGCTATGCAAATAACGTATTAAAATAATTGACCAATATTTTTCGCTTTTATCAACCTTAAATATCTCATTCATTGTTTCACAAATTGCAGGTAGAACCCTGTCGTAGAATGAATCAATGAATGACGATGCTTTTTCGACATTTGTCCAATTTTTATAAGGAGAATCTAAAAATGTAAATTTTCTATGATCTTCAAAATCAACACTAGGATTGTTTAAAAAACAAAAATTTGCAAGATAAACAGCCTTTTCTCTCTGCTTTTCATTTGGAAAAAAATCACTAAAACCTGTAAGTATCAGATCCTGCATTTTATAACAAGTATTTAAAGAACAATATAACTTACATTTGAATCAAAAGAGTTTCTATATATGTAATGATCATTAATTCCAATGCTGTCTAATAGTGCAATTGTTTCTCCCGGCGCTTTACCATCATTTATTTCATCAAATGCAATGATCCCTCCCTTGGGCATCCTGATTATAAAATTTTCAAGTGCAATTTTGGAGGGAGCATAAATGTCGAAGTCAATGTGCAACAAAGCCACTATCAAATGCTTATTCTTATTGATATAATCTGGTATTGTAACGGCAGCATCACCGGGTATGAGTTCCATTTTAGGAATTTCTGATAAAGTTCTATTTTCATTATGAACTTTACAAGAACTCAAAATTTCTTCATAAGATTGTTTTCTCGCGAATTCCTTCCAGTTATTTTGATCAAAATAATCGCCTGATCTATCTTCTTCGGAAATATTTTGAAAACCTTCAAATGTATCGAAACCAATAATTCTTCTATTGTGATTATATGGTTCCAGAATTGTACTAAAATGTAACCAGCTAAAAAATCCTGCCCCAAGATTTATGCCACATTCAATCACAGAACCGTGAACATTAATTATTTTTTTATAAATTTCGTATCTATTTAGAAATTTGGCAACATCTCTCCTATTGACAAACCTTGGAAAATTAGACAATCTATCTTCCACTGGTAATTTAGAGTCATTATATAAACTTGCGAGTTTAGACTGAAATGGTAATTTTTCTAAATCATTCATTATTTGTGTTTTCCTTGTTCTGAAGCAATTTTTCTCTTCTACGTTTTTCTTCCGGCCAATTTATTTTTGGTAATTGCGAAAGAAAATTTCTAATTTTCGGGAGTATTTCTTCATTCAATCGCTTTAACGTAAAAGGAGTATATTTTTCATATTTTGTTTTTTCAGAATACATCGCATTTCCTGAAATATTATCGTAACGCACCAGAACAGTCCAACGCGCATATAATTGATCTTCAAACTTAGGCGATGAATGAAACACTAATCTATTTAAAGCAATTAAATCACCATCCGTAACAGGGGCTTTAGAGATATCAGGATATCTATCTTGGTATTTCTCTGGAACACAGACATTATACAATCCCCATTCTTCTTCTATTTGTTCTTCATGTTCTACAGGGCCTTCATTATGAGATTTCTTCCAGTAACTAACCGCGCTTCTCTCCTCTACTAAATGTAGAGGGAGCCAATATGTGACACTATTTTCCGAATCCAAGGAGTTAATATCTTGGTGACATCCCTGGAAAAAGCATTTTTCCCATGGAAGATACATTTGGATTTTCAATTCTCTAACGCTAGGTTTATCTATATTTATCCCCATAGCGAAATTATTTAATATCTCTAAACTAGCTAACTCATAAAAAGCAGGAATTCTTTGGATATATTGATATAATAAGTTTCTCTTTTCCGGATTTTTACTTAAGATCCTCCAAATCAAATCTGACGTTATTTTATGAAATTCATTTGGATTATCTACATAATTGATTTTCTCTCCGCAAATTTCTTCAATCACTCCTATTATACTGTGTCTAATTTTTGATAGAATTTCTTTAGGAATTACGGAGTTTATTATTACCAATCCATCATTTAGATACGTTTTTTTTTTATCTTCTAAATTCATAAATTCCCTTTTATATCAAAATAAGATAATTTCCCTTCTCTATGTAACCTGAAAAAACAATTTCTAACAATTTGAGCATCATATAAAGCATTGTGTTTTTTAAATAATTTTTTATCCTCCACAAAAACTTCTCTATCGATAACATCGGGATCATAACCAGACAAATAAAAGATAGTATCTAAATCAAAGTGCTTACGATGCTTAAGATAATCAGGCAGATATCTTTCATAACTAAAATATTTTAATTCTGGATGTAAGAGGTGCCAAAGCTGAAAAATGAGTAATAAATCGAGAGACTTCCCTGCAGATATAAAACAAATTGCTTCTCCTTGAGAGTATTCACGGAGGAACGTATCCAATATTATAAACGATTCATAGGTAGATAATGACTTCTTTTCATCTATATGAACTAGTACATTTTCTTTTACCCAATTTGTAAGTTGCTCCTTATCATAATCGTTAAAAGTCAAATACAATTCTTTTCCTTCTAAAGTTACAAATCCAGCTGAAATCAAAGTAGTTTTGATATGAGAGCTTGTATATTCGCAATCTAAAAATACAATTTTCATTTAATAGTCCTCATAACTTTAAGAATCAGATTTTCAAATTAATTGGATTGTTTTTTATACGTTCGGGTCTAATCGAGCCATCCAAACCATATCGTAAAATATTCCGTCGAAACTACGAGCCTTATGCCAAGTCCCTTCTATTTCAAAGCCCGCAGCTAAAAAAGCTTTTATAGAAGCTGGGTTTTCAGAAAAAGCCGCTGCTTGTAACCTTACTAAATTCAAACCAATTGAACTTAATGCCCAATCTCCCACTTTTTGAATACACCGACGAGATATTCCACGGTTCCTCATTTTTTCCTCGCCTAATAAAATTCCTAAAGTTGCATGTCGATGGGGTTTTGAAATAGAAGTAAGAGTTATATTCCCAATGTGACTACCCTGGTAACGAATAGCAAACAAGATGTCAGTCTCGGAAGATTCCATTTTTTGCCAATATTGGTTTAAAGCGTCTTGATCATAAGAATGCATTCGAGGCCCTTCTAACCACTGAATCGTGTCAAAATTCTTTAACCAAGAAAGCCAAGGCCCCGAAAGATCTTTTTTTTCGATACAACCTATCCAAAGATTTTCATCAATATCCAATCGAAACGAAGTAGTCACTATCTGCCTTAGGAGCATATTACTAAATTTACAGAGCCATTATATTGCACTCTAAAGATACAAATCACAATTAAATAAAATGATCTAAATAATCCAATTCGACGCTTTAGGTATATTTTTTAAGAATCAAAAAATGATTCAAAATCAATCCATCTAAGCCTGAATTCAGTAATACATCGATTGCTTCCGACGGAGTATTTACGATTGGAAACCCGTGCAAATTGAAAGAGGTATTTAAAAGAGCACCTCTACCGGTTATCTGTTGAAATGCTTCAAGCAACGAATATAACTCAAGATTATCTTTCTTTTTTAGTATTTGTGCTCTTGCTGTTTTATCAGCTGGATGACAGGCTGCATTCATTGCATTATAACCTTCATCTGTTGTATCAAAGCTAAGGGTCATATGAGGCGATTCGAGATTTTTTGGATTTATAAGATATCGTTCTGCGAATCCATCCAAAACAACGGGTGCAAATGGCATCCAAAAATCTCTACTCTTAATAGCAGAATTAATTTTTTCTTTAATTTTTAAATGAATTGGATCTGCTAAAATAGAACGATTTCCTAAAGCTCTTTGACCAAATTCCATTCTACCAGCAGCCCTAGCTAAAATTTTGCCATCAAAAAGCAACTGAGCAATTTTACTGTTTTCTGGATTTTCAATAATGTCAAACTTTGTTTTGTCGAGTCCACTTACTGCTTTATTCTCATCTTTTAAATTAGATGATGGACCTAAATACAAACGCGTCAGTGGCTCTATGCTATTTGAGTTCCATCGGACGGATGATTCATTTGTTAGATCTTCCGCTAAGCAAATTCCAGAACTAATTGCCATAGACTCGTCACCCGATGAACCTCCAATAAATAGACTCGCAACTTCTGGCAAATCAGCAATCTTGCCCATTGCCTTAATATTCATTGCGACTCCTCCACTAATTACGATATCATGTATTTTATATTTCTTAATCGCGTTCCGCACCCATTCAACGATTAATTCTTCGGTCCACTTTTGTAATGCAAAAGCGATATTATCGAAACGAACACCTTCAAATCTCTCTTTAAACCAAAAATAACTATCTACGGGTTTCTCTTTCCACTTAAATTCTTCTCCGTCTACATAGAGCGTATTCCTCAAAATATCTAACGCTTTTTTTGCATGCGTTTCCTTTCCATATGGAGCCAAACCCATTACTTTAAATTCGTGCTCATTAGGTTTCATTCCCAGAAGCAAAGTCATATAACGATAAATTCTTCCGATAGCGCATTGATCACTTTCATAAAGTCTTGAATACGTGCCGGTTTCATCAAAAAGACCAATCGTAGCATTCTTTCCATCTCCCCAACCATCTATGGTAAGAGCCAATACCGGTTTATTACGGTATGCTGATGCATAATATGAATAGGCCGCATGACATCTATGGTGTTCAATTCTTCTCACTTTTCTTTTTTCGATTGATAGGAAATCAGCAAGAATTTGCTCCCTATCGACATCATATCTTTTTTGTCTTTCTTCAAAAGTAAGGCTTTCAAGATTTCTAAAATAATCAGTATTTATACTTATCTCCGCTTTTTTCTTTTCTGGAAATGTCTCCAAAACAGATTTAAGTGTCTTATCTCCATTTACTAAAAACGGCTTCCACCTTAAATGCTGTTCTCTTAAATAATCGTCTATAGTCCATTGGCTTTTAAGTAGCATTATATCATCGATAGGACTACTAATACTTGCAATTGCTGCACCGTCCAAATCTGAAGATTTAATTTTAGCTTCTTCTAAACAATATTTTATAGAGTTGGCCGGAAATGAATCTTCGTTCTTAGATCGCGTAAATCTCTCCTCGTGAACCGAAGCCACAACTTTTCCATCTATAAATAAAGAGGCGCTAGAACAAATTCCCCAATAAATTGATAATATTTTCATTTTTTCTATTTTCTTCTTCGTGAAATTTATTAGAAATAAATTTCAAAAATAACGAATTCTCCTTTGAAGTTTTAAGAATGCATAACAATTAATTTAAGATTTCTGACAGAGGATAGCTATTCAAATAGACGTGAATTGAAAAAACGCTCGATAAATATTCTAAATTTTATTTAAAGAAACGCTTACAATAATTGTATCGCATAGGCCAAGTGAGGCAAGTTGCGATTCGTAAATCTGATGGAGCATTTCATTTTCCAGAAAGGACCACTTCACGTGACCACCGGGCTTTTCTTTAGAAAGCCAATAAAGATGATTGGACAGAGGATATCTTTGAATTTGCTTAATCCAATTTAATTTCAAACCCGTCTGCTGAATTAATTTAGTCAAGGTAATATTATTAAATAAATAAAGATGCTGGCTCCAATAAGTAAATTTAGAGAATGCATCAGATTGATAAAGAACAAGCAAGGCATCGTTGGAATTTGGCACTTCAATAACTAACTCTCCGTCATCAGAAAGCATTGAAGCCAATTCTAAGATTGTTTTTTTGGGATCAGTAAGATGCTCAACCACATGAAATGCTGTAATAATATCAAATCGTTTTCCTTCATCGAATATTTTTTGTAAGTTCGTCCATACTTTCAACCCGTTCTCATTATAATATTCTTGAAGCCTTAATTCTAACTCAACGCCTTCTGAAAGTGAGGTGTCTTTTAAAGATTTCAAAAGAAATCCGCCTGCGCCGCAACCGAAATCCAAAAGCTTTTTATTTAGTAATTTGGTTTTCAGAAATTCATATCTTCGAGTATCGTCAGCATCCGACTCCCTTACCCAATTTTGTATAGATATCATTTCTTCACCATGCATACCTGAGTTTACATAATGTTCTTCAGAAATATGCTTTGAGTTTGATAAAAATACGAGTCCACATTCTGCGCATTCTAAAACTTCTAAATCTAGATTGTCTCGCACAACACCATCTTTTCTGATATTCGACACTGATTTGCATAAATAACATTCCATTAATATTACATTATCCTTAAAATAACATACCGGACTGATCTATTTTATATACATTATAAATGCAAAAAAATTGATGATTTTGATTTTTTATTAACCTGACATTTTGGAACATTTTAAACATATAGGGTTTTCATGATATCGACCCTCTTTATGCAACTTTCGCAAGTCTTTTGCTTCTTTACTATTCCATAGATCTGCAAGATTTAAATTTGATGTATTACCCAATTTCAAATAACTGCTAAACATCGCGCAACAAGGAGTAACATCTCCGTTACCACGAATATACAGCCTCTGCCAAGGTTGATTGCATCTAAAGTTATAGTTATTAGTTTTTTCTTTTCCAGCAAGCTTTTGAAAATCCCCTTCTATATCCGGCGTCATAAAATCTTGAATTACTATGAAATCAACTTTATCATTCCAATATTTAATAAATTCATCTATTTCCGCTTCATTCTCTTTCATTCGTACGAAATTTACTCCGACAATTGGAAGCTCAGAATTTAATTCTTTACGAATTCGAAGAAAATTATCTATATTTTTCATCACTTGATCAAATTTTCCTCCAATTCGAATTTTTTTATACGTATCTTCATTAATCGCATCTAAACTAAATCTAATTCTAGTCAGTCCAGATTTAATAATCTTTTCGGCAAGCTCCTCTGTTACAAGCGAAGCATTTGTATTTACCATTACATCAAGATATCCGAATTCAATAGCGAGTGCGAACCAGTCGGTAATCTCTTTATTTAAAAATGGTTCATTATCACCTTGAAAAGAGACGGATGGGGTATTATATTTTTTCCCCTCCAGCAAAATCTTAGTAATACTCTCGGTGGTCATTTTTTCTTTATAACCGAATTTCTCTTTCAATTCAGGTACGCCTTGCACGCACATAGGACATTTAAAATTACATTTAAAACTTGTTTCTATATGGAGAAACATTGGGAACTCAGTTTCCAATTCAAAACTGTTTACTAAGTCCCATTTCTTTCTATATTCTTCGAACTCAATCCCTTTGACACGGGTTAAAGTTTTTAATGCATCCGACTCTTTTTTGTAACTTTCCATTTACATCCTCTCGTATAAGCTAACTATTTTTTCTGGTGTCATTTTATCTTTCCAATTGTCACCAAGTGCATTAGTTAGAGGTCTTTCCATTTTAAGAGTCATATTTACCATTCGTTCCATAGCAGCCTTATCCAAGGAGCTACACACGTTTGTCGGCAATTGTATATTATGAATTTTTAACATTTCCCGAAAACGATTCACCCATTGACCGTAATATTCATCTAAAACATTAAAAGCAACGCAATTTGCAAAGCCATGCCTAAAGCCCAATTCAAGACTAAGGCCATATGACAACGCATGGCAAACTCCAACTTCGGAATTAACAATAGAAACCCCTCCCATATACGAAGCCGTAAGTAGCATATCATCGTCACCATTTGATAGAAAAACTTTTTCACAAAGTTCTAATGCTTTGCTTGCATTTCCCTTGGCAAGTTCGTTAATCATCGTTCCTTGTAAACTTTCTACACAGTGAATATAACAATCCATACCCGTGTAAAATCTTTGAGTAATAGGAACATCCTTTATCAAAGTACTATCTAATATAATTGCATCAAACATGCTATGATCACTATTAATTCCAAACTTACGCTCTTTTCCCATTAGCACGGCCGTCCGACTAGCCTCCGCTCCAGAGCCTGCTATGGTCGGAATTCCAATCTTAAAAATTCCAGGCTTTGGAACAAGATCCCAGCCTTGGTATTGAGAAGCAGAACCTTCGTTACACATCATCACGGATAAAGCTTTCGCCACATCCATAGTACTACCCCCACCTATTCCAATGACGGCAGTAGGTAATTTATGATTTCGGATTTGAAGAAATTTATCCTTCAATGCATCTATTTGAAGCGTCGAAGGTTCTTTAGCACTAGCTGGAAACCATTCAACTGCATCTTCATTTTCTTTCTTTAATCTGTTAAATAAAATTCCTTTTTGGTGAACATCATCTATTATATAAATATAATAATCGTCGGCTGTGTTTTTCTTAGGCAATAGTTCATTGATTCGATCAATCGTATTACTACCAAAAAGCAAACGAGGTACTTGTTTAAAAATTCTAACAGGGGTCATTAAATTATCCTTACTTAGTTGCGAACTGATCTATATTTATTCAATAAAGCTTCTAGTATAACAAAATCGATTTCGTCATCTATCTCAAAATTTTGATGTCTTGAAATAACGTGTCTGCATACATTGTCACTAAACCAAAGCCCTTTTGAAACCAGATTTTGTGATAAAATATAAATATTGCCGTCGTCATAAAAAAAACCCTTATAATCTTGACGACGCATGTTATTATGTTTTCCAAATTCCTGATATTTACACCAAAATCCAGTGGCCAGGTTAGAAAAGTTGCCTTTTTCATATATATCCAGACACTCATCAATTAACCCAGCGTCTCTAATTGGCGATGTTGGTTGCAAGAGAATGAAGTTTTCAGCTTCTGGAATTTCTTTTGAGATTTGTCCAAGGACGGCAATCGTCTTCGCTTCATCGGTCGCTAACTCGGCAGGTCTTTTTAAAACTGCGCAATTCCAATCCTTTGCAATAGCAGCTATTTCTTCACTGTCAGTCGAAACGACAATTTGATCAATTCTTTTCGCTTGCTGAGCTGCTTCAATGGACCAGGCAATCAATGGCTTACCACATAAGTTCTTAATATTTTTCCCAGGAAGACCTTTACTACCGCCCCTGGCAGGAATTACAGCTAAATTCATTCTAAGATTAACTGCGCAACTCGACCAGAGCTTGTTTAATTGAGGCTATCATATAATCAAAATCCGATTCATTCATCCATATATGAAATGGGAAGGAAATCATGTTATCAAAAAATTCATCGGTTTCAGGACAGACCGCTTGTCCATACCCCATTTTTTTGAATAGATCGTATCTATATAAAGGGAAATATTGGACGATAACTTGAATTTTATATTTTTTACTTAAAATAGAAATCAAATCGTTTCTATCCTTTTCTTTATTTTTCGCTTTATACTTAGCAACTAATAAATGATGACTATGAGAACTAGAATCGTTCTGCTTTTGAAAAACTAATTCCTCAAAGTCCTTAAATGAATTAATAAATTTTTGTGCCCTTTTTTTTCGATCCTCCGTTAGAGCCCTAATTCGTTTTAGCAAAACAGATCCTAGGGCAGCCTGAGCTTCCGTTAAGCTAAAGTTATGCGGCCAAATTTTATCCAGATCCAAATCCACATTGGACATAGCTGGAAGCCAATATTCAGTCTTATTTAAAAAGGGAGCATGTCCATTATGTCTTAAACCGGGAACTTTTTGGACAAGAGAATCGTTATTCTTCAAGGTAAGAATTCCACCTTCACCCATAGTAGTAATATTTTTTTGACCATGAAAACTAAAGGCCGCAAAATTTCCGAATGTGCCACAAGGTTTTCCATCTAAGATAGCGCCCAGTGATTGAGCACAATCTTCAATTAATAAAATATTCTTAGATTTTGCAAATTTAGCAATTTCGGCAATGTTTGGAATGATCATTCCATATAAGTGAACAACTACAATTGCCTTAGTTTTACTTGTGACCAATTTTTGAATCGACTCAAAAGATATTAAAAAAGTTTCAGGATCGATATCTGCCCATACTAAAGTAGCTCCTGTTCTTCCGAACGGGATTGCTGATGCACAATAGGTATGTCCAGGAATAATGACCTCGTCCCCATCTTTCAAACCTGAAAGGTCTGCGATTAGCTCTAAAGCATGCGTAGCATTAGTAACCCCAAAGCAAACCTGTCCGCCAAGATAACTTGAAAAATCACTTTCGAACTGTTGTAGATATTTTCCTTGAGTTTGCGGGTCTGCGGTCTTCATCACGTTTACAACAGTATCTATCTCTTCCTGAGTATAATCGATAGAGCGGCCAGACCACTTAATTTTAAAATCCACTTTAAAACCTCTAAAATTATTTCTATAAATAAAATTTTTCCAAACGAGTTAGGGAAATGAGAAACCCTTCGCCATTATTCTTATGCCCTTGCCAAATTTCAGGTATAAAAGAGGCCTTAGGGCTTTTTTCTTTAAGAATTTTGGCAAGCATATGAAAATCAATTTCTCCTTCTCCGACTTGTAATCCTTCTCCATCCACACCTTTTGCATCTACTATATGTAGGTGTGCAGCAAAAGGAGAAACTTGCTCTACAAATTTACTAAACGACCAGTGGTAGTGGTTACAAGCTAATTTAGAATGAGAAACATCGAGACAAATTCGCACAGAATAACGTTCACAAAATTCAACGATTTCCTCAGCTGATAGAAAAAGGTTATGATATCTCTGACCGCCAAAAAGCCAAGGAAAAGGAGGCATCGTTTGTGGAATAATCTCTACTCCTTCTGAATCCAATTCACTTAAAGATTGAGCCAAATTTTTATACAATCTTTCGCGTATCGTTATGTCTAACGGTTTATTTAAAGAAAAACCGCCAACATTAGTAACGATTAATGGTCTCTTATTTGAGTTTGGAAAAAATTCTTTTAACTTTTTTGTTACATGAATAACTTTTTGAATTTCGGTTAAAGACTTTCTTCTATAATTTTCATCATCTGTGCACAAATCCAACAAATGATCATTCTCAAAAAGTTCAGGACAGTGTACTACAAAATCAATGTTTAATGGTTTTTCAATATATTCGGAAATTTCAAGATTTAAGTCTTTATAGCTAAAATGAAATTCAACTAAGTCCATTTCAACCGTAGACAACATTTGCTTCAGATCATGATAACGAACGGGCAATCCCCAAGGTCTTGAAAAAGTAAATATCTTTTTAAATTCAACAACGTCATCGGCTATATCCGATTTATAGAAAAAATCCCCTTTTTTAAGATCTCTTTTTGCCGATTTTCCAATCAACCTTTCCTTAAAATAAGGTGGTAAACCTTTACCTGGACTTCTAATATCAACCATATCTGAAGTAATCATTTCACCGAACTTTAAATTTCGATTAATTAGTAAACTTTTACCTAATGTTTCCCGATTCATCAATTCGCCTTGAGTTATTTGGCGAAAGTTTTTATTGCCTAAAGATTCTTCTATTTGTCGAATACCTTCGACCATATCTTTAAATTCATTCGGCAAGAGACTTACCTTATGATCATTGCCTTCCATTTCTCTATCTAACGTAAAGTGTTTCTCTATTACTTTCGCGTCCAAAGAAATTGCAGCCAATGCGACGAGATATCCACGTTCATGACCGGAATATCCAACCAAACAATCTCCGATCTTTTTCAAATGTTCGATATATCTTAGATTTATATCCTTAAAAGGAGCGGGATAAGTAGAATTACAGTGCAATAAGATATATTGAGCACCTAAATCCTGCAAAATATGAATTGAATCTAATATTTCATCCTCTGTGGTCATACCTGTTGAACAAATAATTGGCTTACCCGACTTAGCAACCAATCGAAGCAATTCGTGGTTCGTAAAATCCGCCGAAGCAATTTTATATGCGGGTACTCCATATTTTTCTAATTTAAAAAAGCTTTCTTCATCCCAAGGAGTACACAGCGGTATCAACGACTCTTCACGGCAATAATCGAAGATGCGAAATAATTCATCGTCCGAAAGCTGAAATTTATTCAATAGATCAAGAGTATATTGAGAACCTAAATCCTCTTCCACATCATTCGCATTTCCGGAATTTCTATATAAGGCGTTCAAATTTCGCATTTGAAATTTGGCGCAGTCAGCACCTGCAAGTTTAGCCTCACGAACTAATTTTTTTGCTAATGCAAAATCTCCATTATGATTGTTACCGATTTCGGCAATTATGAAGGTCGGAGAATTAGAGCTTACCGATATTCCTTCAATCAATATCTCTTCAGAAGTTTCTCTCGCAATTGCTTCTAAAACACCATTTTCATTGATGAGTGGAATGATTGAAATTCGACTATTGAATGAATTTCGAATTCTTCTCGAACTTTCGTTTACATATAAATACTTAAAATTTGTATTAACAATATTCTTTACATCTTGGTCCAAACTACGATCGAGTACACCATCATTCAGCAACCATCTACGAAAGTCCCCGTCAGTAATGACCCCGACTAGCTTATTTCCCTCGGAGACTACAAAAATAGTCTTAGATTTATTTGCTTCAATTTTTTTGAGCGCATTCTTAATGCTATCTTCAAGAAAAACGACGTACTTTGAAATATTTTTATCAATTATCATAAACGAAATTGGAACCAGTATCCGTTATATATTTTCTTTCAGCGGGACATTCAACTCTTGCATTAAAGCAATAAATTGCGAATTTCCTGGATCATATTCCATCAAATCCTTTATATACTTTAAACGAGTTGTTTCCCATTCTGAATCGGTTGCTTGGGTTATATAATCCATCATCCGTTTAAATTCAAACTCATCCATTTTATTTGTCCAAAAGGGGCCGCTCTCAGGATAATCAGCTGGCCATGCAAATCTTCGGGATCGATCAAATACGCTTCTTAGAGTAAAAAAAGCAGTGCGGTGTCCCCTAGCGATAGATTCATAAACTAAAGTAGAATCAATTCCTACGACAATTTGCGATTGATCAATTAAGCTGTAAGCGCTTGTGTATTGATCTCTTTCTAAAAAATCAAAATTTTCATGTCCTATTTTCCTTTTAAAAAACGCATACTGCTCTTCAATATCTTTCGAATTAGAAGGTTTAATTGCAAATCGAAAGCCATTTCGAACGCAATATGTGCTTAATTTATTTAATAGAAAATCTTCTGCCAAATAAAATTCATCGTAAGAAATTGGTCGTTCATCTACAAAAGAAAAAATCGGAGAATTATTTTTTGGCCGATACTGAGAAATGAAAAGAATGGTTCTTTTTTTACTTTTCGGTGAAATTAAATGATAATTATTTAAAAAACTACCGCTTCCAAATGTGATTCCTTTGAGATATTTAGAATAGATTGATCCAATATTTTTGTTAAAAAGAAACATATAATCAACTAAGTAGCCTTTCATATCTTCTCGCCCAAACTGTTCATCTAAGTTGCCTCTCCAACCATTCTGAACAAGCACAGTTTGAATATCCGGGAACCTACTTTTAAAGCTGTAAAACTGCCAATTATTATCAATAAAAGTTACAACAACCTTAGGCTGCACGGCGCTTATATAATAAGCATAATAAAATTTCACAGAAATTTTTAATGTTAGTATGCATTTTAAAAGAATATAAAAATTAAAGCTCTCCCCCCTTATATCAAGAACTGAAATTAGCCTTTCATTGAAATAGTAAAAGAAATTATTTGATCCATTCCTATCGAATATCAAAACATGTGCGCGCTTTGGCTTAGCCCAGACTTTTCGAGCATTCCAAACAAACAATAGCCTTCTGAATATTGCTTTCATTTTAAAATATTTTTCAGATTTCAAATAATTCCCAATTATTTGGAAATCAACATAAATACAAATCGATATAGTAGAGCATTGTAAATTCTGTATTTAGACATAAAACTTCTTTAATTTCCGCATGAAAGGCTATCAATATAATTAGAAAGCAAAACAAGTAATAATTCCTAATGAGTTTTTAATTAAATACTTTTGCTACTTTAATCTTAACCTTGCTTTTAAAAATATCATTCATTAAATAACTTCACCCAGTCACCTTGAGCACGCTCAAACTCTTCCATCCTTCCGATATCTAACCAATACTCATGAATTGGAAAAATATTTACTTGTTTTGAAGATTTCAATTCCTTTTCTATAAGACTAGGCATATCGATCTTAAGACCTTTATCAACAGTCTTTACGAAATCCGGATTTAATAGATATATACCTGCATTAATGTTAAAACGTTGCACAGGCTTTTCAATGATTCCTACTACACGATGGCCTTCAGTCTGTACTACACCGTAAGGAACTTGATAATCAAATTCTCTAACACAAATTGTAGCAACTCCACCTTCCTTTTCATGAAACTCTAATAAAGACAGATAATTGAGATTAGTTAATAAATCTCCATTCATCATAAATATTGGCTGATTGATTTGACTATGCGGCAGCAATCCAAGAGCTCCACCTGTTCCTAAAGGTTCTTCTTCATGAATATATTCGATACTTACATTCCACCGCTTACCGTCTTCGAAATAATTTCTAATCATTTCTGGCATATAGTGAGTAGAAATAAAAAAGCGATGAAAACCGGAAGCTACAAATCCCTCTAAAATTAACTCTAATATTGGTTTACTGCCTACCTTCAGCATTGGCTTAGGGCAATTATTAGTTAAAGGATACAATCGAGTTCCAAATCCACCAGCCATTAGAAAAACGGGGTTATCAAGCTTTGGTTTTTCTAAAAGTCCATGTACGGTTTCTAAACCGGCAACAGTACCTTCCTGATTTACAATGGGCAAATGTAAAAGTTCATACTTCTCCATTTCCAAAAGCATACGTTCTTTGGTCCAGTTAATATAAGCAACTTTCGGTTTCGAGGACATAACTTCAGTTACTAAAATGGAAAGTTTTTTGTTTTGTAACAAAGCGCGACGAATATCACCGTCAGTCAATGTTCCCAAAAGTTTATTACTATCGTCTACGATCAAGACAATGCGCAGTGCACCTTTGTCTAAAACATTGATCGCATCTTGGAGACTCAAATTCGGATTAATAAGAACATTTTTCCAATTTTTCATATTAAATTTTAGTTTAAAAAGATCTCAAAATTGTATAAATAGAGGAATATCTTATCTTTTCGTAGTAGTCAGAGAGAAAAGTTACATTACATTTTTTCAAAGTGCCACGATACATAAGACTAAGATAGAAGAGCTAATCTATTAAACTTACTTTGACCGTAATTTTCTTACTATCTCCGCAAGTCCATTTTCACCACTTGTTTAAGTATTTTTTTGCATCAATTAAATCAATAGCATTAATTAAACTTAAAAACTCCTTATACGAATCTAGATTGCCAATGTAACTTCAAAAGAACTGAGCAATTAATGACGCTAATTATTTTGATTTCGAACGTTTTCACGAATTTTTAGTTCGTAGATTTGAAAACTGACAAACCTCAGTCGTTTTTAAATTATCATGAAAGATCAAAAAATCTCTTCTTTAGAATTCCCTCAACTTTCACTGTTTCCAATATCTTAACGATCTTTTCACTCGCACCACCCTCTCCGTATGGGTTTACGGTTCCAGGAAGATTGCCTTGAAAGTCAGCAGAATAAAGTTTTTCGAATGCATTGAGAATGCTATTTCTATTTGGTTCGCAATCGATAATACTACTCGCTTTTAACCTTCCTTTCTGTCTATCACCGATATTGATCGTTCCAATTTTAAAACTCGGAGCTTCAAGGATTCCGCTGGAAGAATTTCCAACTACAGCATCTACAAATTGCAAGCAGGATAAATAGCGAGCCTGACCAAGAGATGTAAAATAGCAAACATTGTGATGTGATTCTGCGAACTTACGGATCAAATCAAAAATGATTCTACTATCCGTATCCGAATTCGGCATTGTAAATATAATGTTCGTTTCTTCATTTAGCTTTTCTAAAGCCGTCAATAGCTCTTTCATTTGATCGTTTGCAGTGAAGTTTTCAAGGGTAACCGGATGAAACGTGACCAAAAGATTTTTTCGATTCAATTTAAAATCTAAAGATGATTCTAATTCTTCCTTTTTCAGAAGATTTAATTTTTGAATTCCATCAATACCCAAGCCGCCTACCAAAAAGACATGCGAAGGGTTTTCGCCCAATTGAAGAACTCGATTTCTATATTCCTCCGCCGCTACAAAATGTAGATGCGACATCTTTGTTATCGAATGTCGAATACTTTCGTCAAAAGCTCCTTCTGAAGTTTCTCCTCCATGCAGATGTGCTACTGGAATCTTTGCTATAAGAGCTGCAGAAACCGCAGAAAGAATTTCAAAACGATCTCCTAAGACCAGGATAATGTCTGGGCTTAGGTCATTATAGGCCTCGGAAAATCCGATCATTCCCAAACCAATGGATTTAGAAACACCGACTGCACTGTCCGAACTTAATAAAATTTCTATTTTTCTATCGATCGAAAAACCATCTTTCTCTATCTCTTTATATGTCAGTCCAAACTCTGGAGAGAGATGCATTCCAGTCGCAATCACCTGTAAATCAAGCTTTGGTGACTGAGTAATACCGCGCATCACCCAAAGAAGTAAACCATAATCGGCTCGAGTTCCAGTTACGACGCATATTTTCTTTTTCATAGCTCAATCAATTCGTCGGTATTAAAATCTCTTTTAGCAATCCTTCCAATTACTATATCCCAACTCATAGGGGATAGTCCATCACCAGGTCTTTTCGCTGTTAAATTCGATTCAGAGAAGACTTCGTCCTTTTTAATATTCCTAGATGCTACGATCGATTTTCTCGCAATCGGAATGTTCTTCTTCTCGCTCTTACTTGGCCTTTTAATTCCATCACCCATAGCTCTTTCAATATTTCTAATTGAAGATACCATAAGCTTCAATTCATCGGGTTCAAGAGAAGCTTTATGATCTGGACCGGCCATGTTTCTATTAAGAGTAAAATGCTTTTCAATCATCGTAGCTCCCATTGCTACCGCCGCAATCGCAACTTCTATACCTGAAGTATGATCTGAATAGCCCACTTTTGTATGAAATGCAGAACGAATGGTATTCATTGCATTTAGATTCACATCTTCAAAAGGAGTAGGATATTCAGTATTGCAATGAAGGACGGTCATCTTTTCTCTTTTCGTTCCACTCTTCTCCAAAGTATCAATGGCATTTTCGATATCAGAAAGATTCGCCATTCCAGAAGAAAGAATGATATCTTGATTAAAACTACCTATTTTCTTTAAATATGGGAAATTGGTAATTTCTCCGGAAGGGATTTTCCAAAGAGATAATCCGAGAGATCTCAGAAATTCTAAACTTTCCAAATCAAATGCCGTTGATAAAAATTGAATATTCTTTTTTTCTGAAATAGCTATCAATTCCTCATATGAAGCTGGATCCAACTCAAGTTTCCGAAGCATCGAAAATTGAGAACTTTCTTCTCCAATATTTGCCTTTTGATACTCGGCCATTCCTGCTTTTTTCGAAACAAGAAGTTCGGATCGAAACGTTTGAAATTTAACAAAATCCGCTCCGGATTCACTAGCTGCGCAAATCAGTTCTTTCGCAAGACTGAGATCTCCGTTATGGTTTACTCCGGCTTCGGCAATGATGATTGTTTTCATATTTCAGTTACTGTTTAATCAGTGTTTCCTTATCAGAGAGGTCCTTCAATACTTTCGAATTCATTCCGATAAAACACTCTCTGCCGATCCGAATTCCTTCCCGAATAATACTCCCACTTCCGACAAAGGATTCGTCACCAAGCTCAACTCCTCCATTTAAAACAGAAGCAGTTGAAATGTGACAATGATTTCCAATTTTACAATCATGCTCGATAAGCGCCTTTGAATTGATAATCGAATTTGTGCCTATGCTTACTCCAGGGTTTATGATAGAATGATGCATTAGAATAGTTCCTTCTCCGACACTCGAATACTTGGAAAGATAAGATAGCGGAGATCGAATAACAGGGAGAACGTATTCTATCGATTTTAGTTTATTATAAATTTCCTTTCTAAGATTCGAAGTTTTAATTTGACCTACAACAATCAGCGCATTTTCAACAACCTTTCGCAGATTCTGTAAATCGGAGTCATCCCCGAGAATTTCATAACCGAGAATTGATTTACCTTTTTCTTCCGATCTACCGATCAAGCCGATGATACGAAATTTATCCTCCAACTCGATAACATCGATACAAACTTTCGAATGACCGCCTGCTCCAATGAGAATGATATCCTTCTTATTCATTGATAAGATTTGCACTACTCGGAATATTGATAAGTCTTCTTTCCAATGATTCGGCCACGGAGAGTTCCATTCGAAAACAATCTTGATACGGTTTAAGCGTATGGAGTAAAGTCCATGCAGGTCTTGTCATAAGACCGGAAGCATTTGTATCCGCAAGAATCGAGTTTTTCGCACTCGTCACTGACGGATCCAAGATCAAAGTCTGGAGCCAGTAATTGCTTTTGCAGCCATTCGGTTCAGATTGAATCTTTACTTCTTTAATCATAGAAAAAGCATTTTTGTAACTGTTGTAAAGATTTCTCTTGGAACTTAGAAACTCCGGGAGCGATTCCAGCTGAGCGCAACCTAATGCAGCATTGATATTCGGCAGTCTAAAATTATATCCGATCATATCGTGCGTGTATTCCCAAGCATGGGAAATTTTAGCCGTCGTCGTAATGTGTTTTGCCAAAATTGCTAAATTCTTATCATTCGTAAGAATCGCGCCTCCCCCTCCAGTCGTAATCGTTTTGTTTCCATTAAAACTGAGAGTTCCAAATAAGCCGAAGGTTCCCGTATGTTTTCCATAATAATAACTTCCGAGAGATTCCGCCGCATCCTCAACGACCACAAGATGAAAATCTTTCGCTACGCTTAATATTTCGTCCAAATCAACCGGATGCCCAAAAGTATGCATTGGAACGATAGCGCCGATTCTGTTGCCCGTTTTTTTATTAATACAATTTCCAGATCGAATCTCCGCGATCGAGTTGAGATGCTCCCGAAGTGCAAGCGCAGACATTCCCAGAGTATTCTCTTCGCTATCCACAAAATGAGGAAACGCCCCTAGATAACTCACCGAATTTGCAGTAGCAATAAAAGTCAACGTAGGAATCAGAACTTCCTCATTTGCTTTTACTCCCGCAAGTTTCAAAGCGATTTGTAAAGCAGCTGTTCCATTCGCGACTGCAATCGCGTATCCCGCTCCTGTAAATTGGGCAAGATCTTTTTCAAACCGATCTACGAACTTACCGACGGAAGACACGAAAGTCGTGTCCAAACATTCCTTTACATAGAGCCATTCATTCCCTCGAAAGATCGGCTCATGTAAAGGAATAAATCCTTTTTTATCCGCAAGGACCGATTTTAGAACTGATACGATTTGTTCGCTTAACATTAAATGTTATATATGTCCGATTTATAAAGAGAAAGATTCTTCGTATCACTAAACCAAACGATCGTTTCTGAAAGACCTTTTTTAAAACCTTCTTTTCCGCCGTATTCTGGAGACCAATCGATCAGATCTTTTGCTTTCTGATTAGAAGCCCATAATCTTTCTACTTCACTTCCTGCGGGGCGAATTCGTATATCTTCGGATTCGATTACTATTTCCGTTTTCATAATTTCTGCGATGAGCTGAACGGTCTCTCCGACCGACACTTCAAAATTGCTTCCTATATTGATCACCTCTCCGATACTTTTCTCGGACTCTAAAACTTTGATAAATCCTCGAACTGTATCGGTAACATAGTTAAAATCTCTCGTCGGGTGTATGGAACCGAGTTTTATTTTTTTCATTCCCTTCGCAATCTGAGTAATGATAGTAGGAATGATAGCTCTCGCCGATTGTCTCGGACCATACGTATTGAACGGACGAATGATAGTCACCGGAGTTTTAAAGGATTGATAGAATGAAATCGCAAGTTGATCCGCTCCAATTTTACTTGCAGAATATGGGGACTGTCCTTGCAAAGGATGATCCTCTGTTATAGGAACGAATCTTGCGGTTCCGTAAACTTCGCTCGTGGAAGTAACGACCAGCCGAGAAACGTTTAATTCCTTAGCCGCTTGTAAAATGTTTAGAGTTCCCTTGATGTTTGTATCAATGTATGTATCCGGTGAATGATAAGAATAAGGGATCGCAATCAATGCGGCGAGATGAAGAACTTCATCGCAACCTTTCATTGCCGCACGAATTCCGTTCGGATCACGGACATCTCCGGAAAAAATTTCAAATTTACCTTTGACCTCTTCCGAGCATTGATCCAACCAACCCCAAGAATTAAAGGAATTATAAAGTACGAATGCTCTTACTTTTTTACCGTTTCTCACGAGAGTTTCCACAAGATGTGAACCGATAAAACCGTCTGCGCCAGTCACTAAAATCATATTTATATTTTATCCAAAAGTAAAATCTCGGCTAATTTCCAATCAATCATATCATCAATATCCACAGAACTCTCCTTGCTCATAATAAAAGCGAGTGTGTCTTCGGTTATGAATTTTTTTCTCTCTCGAAAGTAATTTACTTCGGATAAATAGATAGAGCCGTTCAAGGAAAAAGTTTTAGGACTGTCCTGTCTACGGGATATATCGTCTGTATTTAATAATTTGGACATTTTCAGAGAATCATCCAAACGAAACATCCAGAAAGGATTCTCTTGAGATTCACAAACAGAAACTAAGCTCTTAGCGTTTTTCTGAATCGCAAATTCGATACAGTCGTCTATATCCGAGTTTGTTCGAAGGGGTGATGTAGGTTGTAAAAGCATCACATAATCGAATTGAGGTAAATTATCTAACGCGTGTAAAACGGGATCGATTCCGGAAGATTGATCTGTGGCAAGTTCCGAGGGTCTGAGAAATGGCACGGAAGCTCCCGCACTTTTCGCGACTTCCGCAATTTCAAGATCGTCTGTAGAAACAACAACCGAGGTCAAATACTTTGATTTCAAGGCGGCTTCGATCGTCCAAACGATCAACGGCTTGCCTGCAATGAATCTTATATTTTTTCTAGCTATCCCCTTTGAGCCGCCGCGCGCCGGAATTAAGCCAAGAATTTTCATTTTTAACCTCGGAGGAGTAATTTTATTTTTGCCAACCGAAGTGTAGATTTCTATACGATATTCAAAAATAATAACTAGTTAGAAATTACAATGGAGACATTCAATATCTAATTACAACCTTTTAGTATTTGCCGTTCATGACATTATTTAAAGTTATCCGCTTATTAATATTCGATAATCTAAATCAAGAGTAAGCCAGTTTATTCTTTTTCAACGACGCATCGAATCATTGGATCACGATCAGACTTCCATAAAAAAGTTTCCAATTTAAGAATCTTAAAATTTAGAAACGCCATCATCTTTTCAATCTTCTTCTTAGAGTAACAATTTTTATGGTATTGACCTTCACCATTTTGGCTCCCATAAATAGTCGCAATAATATAGCCCCATCGGTTTGTATAATCATAAGTATAGGTCCCAAACCAATGATTCTTCTTTATATCTTCTTCTGAATCACTAAAAAAATCCTTCCAATCATCATCCAATTTCAACCAAATTTTACAAACTTCTTCAAAATCAGGCACACTGAATTCAAAGACACCCCCTTTTTTCAAAACTCGTTTTACTTCATATAATAATCGTGGCTCATCTTTAAATGAAAGATGTTCTAACAGACCATCTGCTCTCACTTCGTCGATAGAATTTTCAGCGTAAGGGAGATTAAAAATATCATGATTTTCAATCACAAGACTATCTTCAAATACTTTGTTAGGATATCTTAATCTAATATCGTTTAATGAGTCCTGGTCAATATTTATATAGTCCGGTAATGGCCTTCCACCACATCCTATATTAATTTTTTTCATAAATCACCTCTTAACTTAATCGTTAAATTTAAAAACATTCAATCTTTAATCTTAAAGGAATCATCAGAACTGCAGCATCACACACATTCATTTTTCAATGATCATGTTCTATTGCCGAAACACTCCAATAAATTTAAAGGCATTCAATACTCAGTAGGATGAATTTAAATTCGGATTATGAATTTAAAGTTATCGTAAATAATTTCAAAATATCAAATTGCATTTAGCAATTTCAATTCAGCTTCAATACTTTGCTCTAACCCTTCTGCGAAGGAAATATGAATTTTATTGAGAATTTTTTTATTGCTCACTTCATAACTCAACTGATTCATGATAGCGCTATCTACAAATTCCACTTTCAAACCGGGAACATACTTCCGAATATTTTCTACGATCTGTCTAACGGTAGCATTGGTCGTTAAAACGTTATAAATCTCGCCATCGAAAATATCTTTCTTAATAAACTCTACAATCGTCTTACAAGCGTCATTGATTTCTAAATAAGGGCGCATCTGATCATAAGCGGTTCTCCAAACGGTAATCGGTTTTTCAAAAGCCGCCTGCCAGCAAAATTTATTTACTGCAGTATGAAAACGAATTCCCGGAGAAACTCCTACAATTGTCCCAAAACGAAACGTAACAACTTTTAGATTCTTCTCCAAAAACAAGGATCGAACCAACTTTTCTTCTTTTAATTTCGTAGTCGCATACGGACTTTGCGGTTTCAATTCAGATTCGGAACAATTCTCGTCCACCAAGTCGTTTTGAGTCCCATAAACGCTCGTTGATGAAAGAGTGATCAATCTTGCGCCCGTTTTCAGACAAGCTTCCGCTACCTTTTGAGTCGAATTAAAGTTATTGTTCTCAACAACGTCCGCCTTATCAAAACTTCCCGCCGCATCAGTGATCGCAGCAAGATGAATCACAACGTTAGCCCCGGAAAAGATTTCTTCCAAATTAATTGTTGTTATATCACCTTCCACAAACCGATACCGAACATTCGAATTCAAATTAAAAAGGGAACAATATCTCTGAGTCATCAAATTATCGATCATCACAATTTCCGCATCCGGGAAAGATTCCGGCAGAACTCTGACCACTAAGGAACCAATGTGCCCTAAGGCACCAGTAACAACTATCTTCATTTTTGATTCTTTACCCATTCTAAGAATTCATCGTAATTGCGGATATAATCCTCGTCTTCGTATCCTCGATCGCATAACACGAGTAAAACGGAACCGAGATCCAAATATTGTTGAGTCGACCAAATTCCAGGCGGAATCAAAAGACCGCCGTCCATACTTTCAAGGATATATTCGCTGATTGCGGTTCCATTATCACAAGTAACCTTAATCTTCCCGTGCATAGATACAAGTAACTGAGAACATTTGCGATGTGAATGTTCGCCCCGAACGTCATTCACGTTTGCGGTCACGGAAAAGACTCTTTGAATTAAAAAAGGCACCTGCTTATTAGATTCAAAAACACTTAAGGAACCATTTTCATCCGTAAAGGAAGGAAACTGAATAAAACTAGGTTCTATCATGTATTTGTCTCTCTTTTGTTATGTAAGAATGGCGAAGACCCGACTCTAATGAAAATCGGGGATTCCACCCTGTCGCGTTCTTAAAAGAGCTTACTTCGTAAGTGACGCTTCGGTTATCGATCGGCGGGCTATTTTTTGGAGGATCAACGTATTCGATATTCGATCGGGCGCCGCCTATTTCAAAAGCAATTTTCGCAGCGGTCTCGAAGGCTTCCTTGATGGAATGAGATTTTCCGGTACCGACCAAAAAATGTTTGCCGTTTGTTTTCTCTATACTATCCGCCGCATTCACAAACGCGGAAACCACATCGTCAATATGGATATAGTCCCTTAGAAACGAACCATCACCGTAGATTTGGATCGTTTCGCCTTTTAAAGCCCGATGAAAAACTTTATCCAAAATTCCTCGATCCTGTTCCTGCCCGGGTTTACTTCCGCCATATACATTTGCTAAACGTAATATACAACCGAAAACCCAGCCTTCTCGAACACATTGTTTTAAATAGTGTTCGGCCGACAATTTACTGATATCGTAAAAAGTCAGTGGTTCGTCTCGGAGAGTTTCATCAATGATCTCCCTATCGTGCAATCCCGTTTCGGTAGTCGTACCCGCGAGGACCACAATCGGTTTCTTTTTTTGCCGTCTTAAACACAGTAGAAGGTTCAAAAAACCGAGCAGATTGATTTGGAGATCGAATTTCGGATCCGCTTTAGCTCGCGGAATACTTGTCTGCCCTGCTAAATGATAAACGACATCAAATTCGGGTAGATTCAATTTTTCTAGATCAGGATCAGTGAGATCAAATTGAATCGTCCTTTTGTTGGATTCAATATTAACATTCCGAGAATGATAATAAACTTCCTTTCCCAAAAACTTCAGTCTTTCAGCCAAAGCCGAACCGATCAAACCCGAAGATCCAGTGATCAAAATAGACATGAAAATTTAAATTAGATCCTTTAAGTAAGGAAGACTTTGATCTTTTTTAGAAACGATCGGATTTTGAATCGGCCAAGAAATGGCAACGGTAGGATCTGCAAAATTCAAACCGGCGTCGTCATATGGATCGTATTTCTCGCTCACCTTATAATGTAAGTCGACCGTATCAGATAGGGTACAAAACCCATGAGCCAGTCCTGGCTCCATATAAACCTGACGAATTCCATCGTCGCTCAATTCCAATCCGAACCATTTTCCAAAGGAAGGAGAGTTTTTTCTAATATCAACGACAACGTCAAAGATCCTCCCACGCATCACTGTCAAAATTTGAGCCTGCGGTCTTTTTTTCGTAAAGTGCATTCCTCGAATTACGTTTTTGACGGAATGAGAATGATTATCCTGAATAAAATCTTCTCGGATCCCTATCAATTTATATCTGCTCTCTTCGAAAGTTTCCAAAAAGAAACCTCGATCGTCTTTGTAAACATTTGGATAGAGTATCAGTAATCCGGGTAAATCTGTTTTTTCAAATTTCATACGTCGATTCGATCTAAAAGAACTCAGTTATTTTTTTGAAAAACTACAGAAAGAGAATATCTCAATCTATATTCCTTCGGGAAATGATCCATAGGTTTGGGCTGATACTGGCCTAAAATCGGAGTATGAAACGGCTGCTTTAAAATCAAACGATAGCCTTCTTTACACACTTCTTTTTTAAACTTTTCGAAATTCAAGAATCGATGCGGAATCTTTTTCTCATAACTGATCTGATTGGAAAAGAATTCTTCGTTGTCTCCCGCATACAAATCATCTACCAAAATAAATTTCGGTTTCACCTGTCCTATGATTTCCAATAGATGTTCGTTCGTAGGAAAGTATTGAATTACACTGTTCGTATAAAGCAGATCGCAGGAACGAAGTTTTTTGTAATCCGTAAAGTATTGTACCTTATCAGGGTGGGCAAATCGTTTTGACCTAGATACAATATCAAAAACTTCTAAAATAAAGTATTTTCGAATCCTGTTCGAAAGAGTATTCGAGTTGAGATAGTCGTAGATCCAACCGGAGGAGCCGCCTATATCTATGATCGTTTTTGAATTCGTAAGAGAAACGATTGCAGGTAAATTGGTAGGCCTTGGTGGAACCGCAATTCCGAATTCCTTTATTTCCGCGCGGAAGGAATTTAGCTGATCTAAGATTCGCTCAAACCATCTTTCGTTTGAGAAACCTTTTTCTCCGTCTGCACCGCCAGCAGAACGAACAGCCTCTTCCCAAGATGAAAAAACACCGTCCCAGATTAAGTGAGGTTTTGAAGTTTGAATCATTTTTTTCTTCATAAATAACAATTCTCAAATTGTTTAGGAAAGAAAAGAAGAGACCGAAGAAATTACTTTATCTACGTCATCCAAAGACAATTCGGGATACATCGGAAGCGATAACACTGTTCCCGATAATTCTTCAGTCACTTTCATCGAAGAAGCTGTTTTGATCTTTCCGATATATGCAGGCTGCAAATGGATTGGACTCGGATAATGCACCCCAGGAAAAATATTCTCCGATTTTAGATGAGCGATTAATGCTTCCCTACTTTCCACTTGAAGCACATAAAGATGATATACATGTTCGGAGTTGAGATTTTTCGCCGGAATCTTAAGTGCTGTATTCTGTAAGAATTGATCGTATTTTGCCGCAATGATTCTACGTTTTCCATTGTCGGAATCCAAATTACGAAGTTTTACTCTCAAAATAGCGGCTTGCAATTCATCTAACCTGGAATTACGCCCTGCAAATTCACTAATATATCGATCTTTCCATCCGTATTCTCGGAGCATCTTCATCTTAGAAGATAAATGAGAATCATTGGTCGTTATAAGACCTGCGTCTCCAATGGCTCCTAAATTCTTAGTTGGGTAACAACTAAAACAAGCGACGTCGCCTATGCTGCCCAATCGTTTCCCTTTCCACTTTGCACCGTGAGCTTGAGAAGTATCTTCGATCAAATAGACTTCTTTTTTCTTACAGAAAGCTTGTATCGTATCTAAATCAACCGATTGACCGTAGAGATGAACAGCAATCACAGCTTTCGTATTTTTCGTAAATACCTCTTCTAGTTGAGAAGGATCTAATGTAAAAAAACTAGGATCAACGTCGACTAAGACCGCTTTTGCCCCTACCGCTTCTATTGCGGCGACTGTCGCAACCGCAGTATGGGAAACCGTAATCACTTCGGAACCCGGCCCTATTTTCAGAGCGCGTAACGCAATTTCCAATGCGTCTGTACCGTTTGCCACTCCGATAGAATATTTTGCACCTATATAGGAAGCAAACTCAGATTCCAGAGCTTCCACTTCTGGCCCTAAAATATATCGATTACTAGACACGACAGATAAAATCGCCTTTTGGATTTCATCCTTATAAGAATTATTTTGAGCGAGAGGATTAGCGCAAAGAATCATTGGACCACTCTTACAGAAGGGACATGAGTGATCCACTTACCGCCAGATTGCATAAATGCCTGTTCGTTTGCCATAATTTCTTCCGAATGGTTCCAAGCTAAAAGAAACGCATATTCCGGATAAACAGATTTAAATTCAGAATATGCCTTTACTGGAATATGAACTCCAGGAGAAAATTTACCTTGTTTAATCGGGGTCGTATCAGAAATAAAATCGATCAAATCAGGACCGATCCCGCAATAATTCAGAATTGTTGTACTCTTTGAGGTTGCAGCATAACCAACGACTCGTTTTCCTTGTGACTTGATTTCCTTTAAAAGAGAGACCAGATCAGTTTTCGATTTTTCCACGTTCCTTCTAAACTGAGTGAATGTTTCTAATTTATCAAGACCTTGTTGTTTTTCTTTTTCTAAAATTCTATGGACTGCTTCGCTAACCGGATAAGCACCTTTGTGAGCCAAAACATATCTCATCGAACCACCATGTGTTTTTTGAGGCAATAAATCGATCAACTCAAAATCATAAAGATTGAACAGATATTGAATGGAAAGAGCAGAGAATAAGAATACATGTTCGTCGTAAATCTGATCGTAGGAAGTTTTTTCGACGACATCTCCTAAATAAGGATCTTCAAACATTGCAACACCGGTTGGCTTTAAAAGGGCCGCAATTCCTTTCACGACGCTTTTGATATCAGGGATATGGCACATAACGTTTGCAGCGAGGAACGCGTCCGCTTGCCCATGTTTGTCTACGATCTTTTTTGCCACGTTCGCATCAAAGAATTCGGAAATCGTTTTCACACCGTTTTGATTCGCAATTGCGGCGACGTTTCGGGAAGGTTCGATACCTAAATGATCGATATTTTTCTGCGCGAAATTCTTAAGCATGATTCCGTCATTACAACCCAATTCCACCACAAATGGTTTTTCTTTGGAAAGAAATTTCGATCCAAGAATCAATTCAGCAAATTCTTTAAAGTGTTTTTCCATGTATTTTGAAGTACTGGAAAAGAAAGCATACTCTTCATGAAACATCTTCTCGGGTTCCGGCTGTTCAAGCAACTGTAGCATTTTACTCGTTTCCGAAAATCCTACTTCCATCTGAAAAAAATATTCATCTTTAAATTTGTCTTCTGATAAAAAGCCGTTTCCAAGGGGTTGACGACCCAAATTTAATATCTTTTGCAATGGTTCATTGCAAACTCTGCAATTTACTTGTTTCATTTATAAACTCTTTAATTTTAACGTAATTTAGTTTCTATAATATGCATCTAATCAAATTCTAAAAATGCGTTCATCCTTAGGGAAAACCAATATCTTATCGGTTCGTGTTTCTACTCTTTTTATAGAAACTGAAACAAAATTACTCCATCAAAATTTCTCAGACTTACCCTCAGAACAACCTAAAGCGATAATTGAACGAAAGCAAGATTAATCAAATTCCTTGAAGAGTAAAACCTTGGAATACAAATCCGAATGTTTTAAAGTTTGACGAACTTCATCCAATTCGTTTTTGACTTTTTTCAATTGAAAATCATCTAAACCTTGCGATTTCAAAAACTTGAAAATTTTATTGATTTTTGCACGGCCGTAAAAACGGCGGATCAACGAAAAATCTTTAGCTTTCGAAATCATTTTTTTCAAAAAGGATTTCTTATAAGCATTCGTCATCGTTAAATGATTTTCAATAATCATTGGCATCGCATCTACATAAACTTTTCTCAATATTGTATCCAATACAGACGCATTAGAAACGGACGTAAACTTTTCAGCACGTCGAATAATAGCAGGCACCATTGATTGAAAATCACCCATCCAATCAGAAAAGAAAAGACGATTGATCCACGGAGTAACAGACGCATGAGTTTCAGAACTTCCCAATTGACGCAAGTAAGACGGTTGTATTGAGAAAATTATTTTCCCTTTGATAACAAGAGATAAATAGATAAATCTTTCCCAAACATCAAAGTTTTTAAAATTTATTTCTTTTACCTCTTTAAAAATATCAATCCAAGCTTCTGTACGCGTAAGGGAGTAAAAAAAGTAATACGAGCGATTTAAGAATTGTTTAACTCTCACTACACAATCCTCTGCGTCATAATCAATTCCTCCTTGGGAAGAAAAGTTATACAGATCGCCAAGAATTCGAAGCTGATCGAATTCTGAGTTCTTATCCTTGAGGGCAAAATTTAAAGCAGTAGAACAAACGCTTATACAATCAGAATGTGTTTCAAGAAGATTTTCTGCGACTAGGACAGCGTCGGAAAGAATAAAGTCGTCGTTATCAGAGAACATTACATATGGAGTATCAATTTTTGTAATTATATCCGCCAATTTAAACCAATAATCTTCTAGTGAATTATCCTGATAACGAAAGTATTTATAGTTCAAATTCGGAAAGTTTTTAGGCTCAGAAAGTAAACGTACAATTTCGGGATAATTTCCTCCATCAGCAATTACTATCTTAAAAGGCAATTGAATACGATTATGATGCCATAACCAACGAAGAGTATGCAGTGGCCTTCCTTTTAATGTGAGTAAAATTGTGACGTTCATAGGATTATGAGTAATTTCGTTTAGGTTCATGAAAATTTTGGAACAAGAAACTTAGTCGTTAGCGTTCAAAGTTTTCGAGAATTGCTGTGTACTCAACATATTATTTAAAATACCATTTTCTTTGCGACTCAACGAGTCAAAAGAACCCTCTTCCACTAAACTTCCGCTTTGGAATACATATACTTGGTCGGCCTTTGCAATTGTCGATAACCTGTGTGCTATAACTACAATAGTAGTATGACTAGCCACTCTTTCAATTGACTGTTGAATTAACTTTTCGGATTCCGAATCTAGAGAACTCGTTGCCTCATCCAAAATCAGTAATTCAGGTTTTCGCAAAAGAGCACGTGCCAATGCAATTCTCTGTCTTTGGCCACCTGAAAGTTTAACACCTCTATCGCCCACCACGGTTTCAAGTCCAAGTGGTAATTCTTTAATAAAACGATCAGCATTGGCAAGAGAGAGGACATCCCAAATATCCTTATCCGTAGCACGCCCCAATGACCAAAGTAGATTTTTGCGAATCGTATCATTGAATAAAAAAGGATCTTGAGGAACATAACCGATTTTCTCTCTAAAGCTATTTTGCCTCCATTGATCCAAAGGCAAATTATCTAACAAAACCTCTCCTTTATCCGGTATCTGTAGACCCATTATAAGGTCTATCGCCGTAGACTTACCCGCCCCAGATTCTCCTATAAAAGCAGTCATTTTACTTTTGTTAATAAGTAAACTAACTTCTTTCAAAGTATCGGTGCGACCAGGATAAGAAAAACTAACATTTTGAAATTCAATTCCATTCTGTAATACAACAAATTCTTTACTTCCTTCTTTTTCTTCGAATTTAGCTGCTCTATTCTTTAGTAGCATAAGCTGCTCGTAACTTGGAAGAAAATTACTTATCGTAATATTACTCTGCAAGAGAGAGGAAAGAATTGGGAGTGAGGATAGAAGGCTCCACATTACTGCAGCCAATTCTGAAATTAAAACTCCTTTAGATAAAGCCAATCCCATCGCAACGACAGCTGAAAGCATTGCAAAGGGCTGATACAATTTCGGAATAGCCGTCATAAGCGTCTGAGAACGCAAAGTTGTTCCCACGTGCTGATCAAGCCTCTCTAGATAAAGATCACGAGCATGAGTTTGTTTTCCGAAACCTAATATCAGTCTAGCTGCACCTAAAATTTCACTTAATGTCCCCATAACAACATTTGCTGTTTCAGTATTTTGCTTTCCTAAGCGATAACTCAGCCTATGAAAAAGCAAAAAAGGTAAACCAAAAAGAACAGACAAGCCAATTGCAGAGAACGTTAACTGAGCATTCAACCATAGAGGCACACTCAAATAAATAGCAAGTTGAATTATCTGAGCAAATAAAGAAGCCAAATGCCCTAAAGAATCTCCGATGGTATTCAACTCTTTATTCATAGTGTTAAGTAATAGGCCATTCTCGGAACTACTAAAGAACTCCCACCTTGCTTTAAAAAAAATATGTAAAGTTTCGCCTATTAAGCCACGAATGACAGCATATTTAATACGCAAGATAGCATATCGAAGGATAACATCTAATATTCCCTTAACTAGGTTCGAACTAAAAAACAATAAACCAAAAGACCAAAAACCAATAGCAATATTAGAATACTCAAATATTGCTGTAACCACTTTAGTAATCTGACTCGGCTTCTGCAAGGATTGGTCTAATAAAAAATCCGCTAAAGGAACCAATGAAAACACAGAGACAGCAGCCATTGAACCTTCAATGATCAGCACGAAAAATAACCATAAAAATTGTTTGAAATTTTTAAGGATAAAATCAGAAAAAATCGATACTATAGAGCTTTTTTTCATTTTAATAGACTTGGGTTTAGTGACATTGAAATCGTTAACTCGAATTTACGTTGTTATCAAAGATTTACAGAATCGCATATTTGGTAATATATTTTTCATTAATAATTACTTCAGAGCAGTTTTTAATGTCCCTACAGAATGAGTTAATTTTTATTTAAAGCTCAAAGCTTCATAATTGGAAAAATCTCGTATTGATTTCATTGTAATTTTGAAAATCAATGCAATATAGGCTGCCAAATAAACTTCAATTACTCAAAAAAAGCATCTCCCATTTTTCTTAAAAAATGAGTACCGACCCTTGCTTCAGGATGTATCCAATTATGATAAATAGAAAATTCTGGAAATTTTTTCAATATCTCCCAGAAACATTTTTGTCTATTTAGGTCATCGTCAGTATCAACCCAAGATCCCAAAAGCCTCTGTTCTTGCTCTTGTATAGCATCTAAAATATCTTGAGAAGTCAAGTCTACAACTTGTATTCCAGCGTCTTCATAAAACAGCGTTTCTAAATGATGATTGGATAAATGTTCTTTTAAGGTTAAATACTTTCCAGTGGATTTCCAAATCAAATATTTTGGAACCCATGTCATATGGTGCGATGAGTTCAAATTGATCAATGGCAATGCATTTAAGTAAAGTGAAACAGGAACTTTATACACATTCGGTAATATGTCAATACCAGTTCCTGTACTAATAAAAAGTTTAGCGTTGAGAGTTAACCAAATATCCAAAAGATCATCTTGATTATCTAAAAAAGGATAATCAATGAATTTTGAATTACGAATAGAAACGGGTTTTGCACAAATTTTTCCCATTCGAATCACCCAATAACCGCGTTCTAAAAAATACTCAATTCCTTTAACGTAGGTATCAATATCTGAATCTCTATAACTGTGGTAGGTCCAATTCTCCCTTGAGTCAGCAAAGCTTTTATTATTCGGGTCTGAAATAAGATATTCCGAATCTCTCACTAATAGGCATACAAACGGTTCACCATCAGTCCAGCCGAACTTCCGCATCCACGATTTTGCTAATTCATTTTCGTGTTTAGAAATTGAAAATCTTTCTATTTCTCTTTGAAATATCCCATCCTTATCCCTAGATGCAGGTAACGCAGGCACGATATGAGATTTCCCACCTGGAAGTTTATAATTTAAATAATCTAAATACTTTACCCAAGGATGAACAAATAAATATCTTCGAACTAACGAACTCCAATATAAGTTAGAAATACCTGGACTGAACCAAAACCAATGATATATTTTGGGAAAACCTGAAGACTTTGGTAAAGTAGCTAAGTAGAAGCTTGAATCAATAGCAAAATGACCAATTCTAGAAGTTAGTATAGTAGTAAACTTAATTAAAATCAGAGGTTTTACAATTCGTAAGATTAATAAGAAAGGAAAAGCCCAAATAAAATTAATACAAGTTATAAAAATATAAAATGTTCGCTTTAAGATTTGAATCAACTTAACAACCATGTATAAAGTTTCAATGTTAGTTTAAAATCCTTTAGCTTAATTATATTTTTTCAATAGAACAATTTTATAGAATGTCTGAAAAAACATAAGCTGAAAAGCTATTAGCGCTTATTAAGCAATATTCATCAAACTTAAATATTGTTGGCCCCTTCCCCACCAATGTGGAAAATAAAGTAAGGGTTTATTTAAATCCCCATCCTTTAGCCATGTTACAATTTCATTAAGTGCTTTCGCAGTTTCGGGTGCGGGTTCTAAAAGTAAGGTAAGAATGTGAGAAAGATTTGTATATAGTTCATCCCAACTTTCATCTTCGTTCTTTTCTATTCTGCACATAATATCCCATGTATCATTGCACAATTCCTCTAACTTCATTCCAAACTCTTCAGAATGTTCGGCAAATCTAAAACGATAATCTATAAAATTCAAATTTTTTCTATAATAAGAATCCAACGCTATCTGATTGTAGCCTTTTATTTTAGAATTTATATCCTTATACCACCTCCAATCGTCAATAAATTTTGGAGAGGAAGAAAGAACCTCAAATCTACCGTCAAGATGATTAATTACTTCCGGAATCGACAACAATCGAACTTCATGTAAAGGCTGGATGATACTATCAAGGATCCAATCTTCAACCGGCCTACTCATATTAATCAAAGTTTTTAAATGCGACTCATAAATAGGTATCAGCAGCTTCAATTGCTTTTCTGCAGGTTCATTTTGTGAAAAAAGTTTATCTCTAATTATTCTACGAAGCGTTTCAGTAAGGTATGAAATACCGTTAGCAGTCGTGATTAATAAAAGACCACCCTTATCAACAGTTTTACAGATATGATCCAGCAAAAATAAGGGCTCCTTTTGATGCGGGAGACATCCCTCTGCTATTACTAAATCATACTTTATTTTAGAATTAAAATCCTGAAACAAAGTATGAATAACTTCAATCCTATCTTGATTCATAAACCTTTGTTTAGTCGCCTCAAAACCGACTTTACTGCCGTCCACAAGAGTATACAGTTGAGGATTCAAACTTGCAGTATAAACTGCATTATGCCCGCTCCCAGGTCCAAACTCTATAACCTTTCTGTTATTTATATAACCCGGCAATATTCCTAAAGAAATATATAAAGATTCTCGTCTGTAATAATGCATTTCCAAATCCGCTATATTTTGGCGAACTGGAGATATGTTATTCTTATTATAAAAATCAACGAATGGTATTTCCATAAATTATTGATTTAAAGAAGTCAATCTTCGCGCCAAAGACTCTTGCCCTTCCAAAAATCGTCCCCCATCTATATAGATTGATTGTCCTGTAATATAACGCGACTTTTCACTAGAAAAAAAATCAACGGCATTTACAACGTCAGATGTCTCTCCTAATATTTGAAGTGGGGTAATTTGTTTTAATAAATTAGTCACTTCTTCATTAGTCTGATAAAATTCCTTATTCGATTCCTTTAGAATCGTGCCGGGCATAATACAATTAAATGTTACGCCTAATTTTCCAAAATTTACGGCATAATATTTTGCTAATTGCTCTAAAGCCGCCTTACTTATATGATATGCAAGCGGCTGCTCTTTTACAATAAATCTACCGGCAGGCGAACCTATAAAAACGAAACTCCCCCCTTTCATCAACGGAATAATTCCTTCCACAAGAATCTTAACTGATTTTAGCTGAATCATCAATTCGCAATCTAAATCCGAGGGGTTCGATCTATTCTTTTGAGAAAATACTATGTATTTAAACTGAATTTGTTTTTCCTGAATGAAACGAATTACTTGATTCAGACTCTCCTCGTTAGATAAATCTGCTTCAATGTGCTTACCTTCCCAGGCGCCTTTATTGCGAGACAAAACATAAGTATCGTCTCCGCGTTTAACAAATAATCTAGCGATTTCTAAACCGATCCCCTTCGAACCACCGATGACTAAAGACAAATTACTCATTATTTTGAACTTTGTTTTTTCAACTCTGGAAGCGGGCATATCAAAGTTAGTTTATGATTTTTTAATTTAGATTGAATCAAATCAAAGTAACGCCAAGCCAAGACGACTAAAACTGCATCTTCCTCGGAATTGATAGCCTCCGGATGTTTTACAGGAATGTGCAGACCAGGGCTATAAGTATCAATCTTTCCGGGATTGTCATCCACCAGATAATCCAAATATTTATCCAATTCAAAATGATAGATTAGAGTAGTCGAAGTGGCAGACGCGCCATATCCGATGATCTTCTTTTTTCCCTTTGATTTTTCGAGTTCTTGTATCAATTCGGCTTTAACCTTGTCGATCCTATCTGCGTATTCTTTAAAATACGACTCAGTCATGTTCTTTTCCTTTTCGATCTCTATAAATTTAGAAACTTCTTCGGAAACCGAGTGAATCGAATTTTTACGCGCCCAATAATATCGAAACGATCCCCCTTTCGTATCTACGTGCTGCAGGTGAATCAACCTAAGACCAAACGAATCGAAAAATTTTATTAGAGGTAATATCGAAAAATAAGACAAGTGTTCATGATAAATGAAATCAAAAACCATATTGTCCACCATGTCCCCTAGATAGGAAGATTCGATCACAACTACGCCGTTCGGCGATAAAAGATATTCCAAACCTTCGGTGAATGAATGTAGATCATCGATATTCGCATACAAATTATTAATGGTAATCAAATCTGCGGATCCGGCCTTTTCTTTTATCTTTCTTGCAAGATTTAGATCGAAGAATTCGGGCAGGGTTTCGATTCCACGTTTCGTTGCGTCTTCCGCGGTTTTTATAGAAGGTTCCACTCCAAGCACTTTTGCATTTCTCGCCTTAAAGTGACTCAACAGAGTGCCGTCGTTACTTCCGATATCTACGACAAAATTTCCCGCACCTAAATTCAGTTTTTCCCAAACGTCTTTCGCATAATTTCCAAAATGATTGCTCAATCCGGAAGAACTGGTTGTCACATAGATATAATCCCTATATATAATTTCCGGATCAACCACACATTCGATTTGCAAAAAACCGCAATTTTTACACTGAAAAAGATCAAGCAAATAGACTTCTTGATTTTTCTTCTCTTTCAAATAGGCATCACATAGTGCGGTAGGAGCCAACGGCAAAACCTTGACCAAATCTACGGATTTACAAAGTCTACAATCTTTTCTTAAGTAAAAATTATTCATTCTTCAATCTCTGATCTATCTTATTCATAAATTCTCGGACACTTTCCGTATCGTGATCATCCGGACTCCAAGGCGCTAAAATCGTATCTTCTTTTCTAAACGGCCCTTTCGTAATCTCTAAAAAAACCAACCATTCGGATCGAATCATCAAAGTATGATAGGCGGAAGAGCGCATACTATCATAGAAAATTTTGCCGGTATGATATGCTCCCATGCTCATTCTATTTTCCACGTTACCATTTTCGTCGAACGTTATGAAATCCACTTCGCCTTCTAAGATCATCATGGATTCCGGCTTGTCTATATGCTTATGAGGCCTTACATACGCGCCTTTAGGATGAACGATGAACATCTCCTGTAGAAACTCGTTACTATTCAAATGAGAACAAATTCTTGCTCTCCGACGTTTTGTTCCTTTTGCTATCTCGATTAAGTTATCAATGTCTTTTTTTTGGATTCCCAAAAGTCGATGTATAGAGTGAAATACTTCTTCGGAAACTTTCGTTTGTTGATTGTAGTCAATCATAAATCATCCGCTTCCAAAATTCCGGTAATAATTTACTAGGAGGCAAGATAGAATGGAACGTTAATGAACTTTTATCTAAACCTTTCTTTCTAAGAACCTTAAACTCACTTTCACTGTTTACGCCCAAAAGCACATGTTTGGAAAACGATGTAAGATTCTCGGAATTTTGCACCTTTATTTCACATCCGGGAACAATTGTATTTTGTTTTTCCTTTTGATCATCAATAAATACTTTAATTCTATCTTTTATTCCGAGAAAATTTACGAAATTACAGGATCTCGACCCGCAACCGTATATTATAATATCTCGATATGAATCCAAATATTTCTCTAAGGCTAACTTAAACTTGGGAAACGCTTTACCATAATTTGTTGTTTTTTCTAAATAGTTGTTTTTTAGCTTTGGCGTTCCGACGTTCGTTTTTTCACAAAACACAAGCATTGCTTTTCCTGAAAATAAAGTAGTCTCGCTATGAATAATTTGAAATCCGTTCAGCGCCAGTAAATTTCTCAAAGACTCAATGGTGAAATAATTTACATGCTCTTCCCAAAGAGCATAATCAAGATAATTGAGATTCCATTCGCTGTCAGGTATTTCAATGATGAACCCTCCATCGTCTTTTAATGAAAAATGAATCGCCTGCATAAAGTCTTCTAAATCGGAAATATGTTCTAACACTTGACGAGTGACTACTATATCGAACTTGCCTTCTGCCGATGTAAAATCTTTCGCATATTCGTGAGTCCAGAATTTATGAAATACTTTATGCCCCTTTTCTTTAGCAATCTTGGAAGAATCCAAGGTGGGTTCTATGCCCGTAAGATTTAAATAACCTTTTTCCTTTAAATAGTCTAAAAAGCTACCGTCGTTGCAACCGAGTTCGAGAATTTTATCCGATTCCTTTAAATTAAAAATCGAACTCATAACTTCCACCAGCCTAGGAACATGCGGCTGGCTTTTCCAACCACTAACTGTGAAATAGTTTTCATACAGTATATTTGGATCGATCGGTTTTTCAATTTGAACAAAGCCGCAACGTGAACAATGCATCAAATGAAATGGATAAAGATTATACCCCTTTTTTTGATCTCGAATCAAATTGTGAACAATTGGCTGATTCCCAAAATCTATAAGAGAGATTAAATCTTTACTATTACAAAGTCGACACTGCATTTAAGCACCTCATCGTTAATATCATTTGTTATTTTGTTTTACCGACATAGATTCGCTAAGGAGCCATTCTATTGAGCAGACTTTGTTGAATATTTCTATTTTCACTAAAGATAAATTATAAAATTGAATTAACTTACTTAATAGGTTTAGAAATATAAGCACCCAATTCAGGGAAAATCTGTCTGATAAAAAATTCAGTGCCAATTTGAGTCAGATGCCCATGATCAAACGCGACCAAACTATCCGCCTTATCACCAATACGAGTAATACAACCTTCCGAATTGCAAAGATAACCTATTGGAGAAATATAAACAATATCTAATTCTCTAGATAACCGTCTGAATTCCTCATCCAATTCCACTATTTTGTCGAATTTCTGGGGAATCATCCGTTCCGGAATATCCGTCTTCTTATCAAATACGATTCTTTTGATTAGAACATTAGGCAATCCGCCTTCCCATTCCGGCAACGGTCCGATCAAAACAAGATTCGCGGTGTCGTGTCGTTTCGTTTCAAAGTAATTATGGATTCTTTAAATCGGCTTAAGTCCTTAGCAAAGGTAACTTCTCGCGGAAAAAAATATGCCGGCCAATAAGCCGAAAGAACTATCAAAGAAGGATTTAATTTCGGAATTAATTCCTTCCCGATATACTGATTCGTTGATCCGCAAAGCGGATGCCTGCTCGCCTCGAATTCGAAGATCGGAGGACAAGCTGCACTTGAATACTGTGCGATTCTAAATTTCTTTTCAGCTTTTAGAATCTTAAATCCGTGAATCAGCTGAGCCGCATAGGAGTCGCCCCATACAAAAAGAATCGGAGAATCTTGCTCTTCTGGATCCAAACAATCCTTTGAAAAAGAATTCTTATCCTGGTCCTGAAGCAAACATGTACCCGATCTAAAGATTTCTTTCGTCTCATAATCCTTATATTTATCCAACTCAAATACAATCTTAGGATAACTATCAATAAATCCGTTCTTACTATATATAAAAATTGATACGGATAAAAACAAGGTCATCAGCAAGATCAAAGATCGAGCGATTAAGACGTTTTTTTCTTTTAGTTTTACGTTTCGGATTGGAATTTCAATCCATCTATATGTTATAAAAGAGAATACAAAGCTAACTAAAACCGCAGAAATGCGGATCAATTTTGCCTCATTTGAATTTTCATAATCCATCAAGCCTGCGATCGTTAACAGCGGCCAATGCCACAAATACAAAGGGTAACTGATTAAACCAGTGATTACGAATAAAGGATTACTCAATAGATATTTATTAACGAGAGCCTGTTTTCCGGCTGAAATTAACAAAAAAGCCCCTATCGTAGGCAACAAAGCCCACCATCCCGGAAAAGACTGGTCCTGATTGATCCAATAGAAAGCCAAACCGATCAAGACCAGACCAAAGAAAGAATTTAGGTGATTCATTAAGTTGCTAAACTTATGATTTAAATGCTCCTTCTTGAAGACCGTAACATAAGCAAGAATACTCCCCATCATCAGCTCCCAAAATCTTCCTTGAGGAAGAAAAAATGCGGATGTCAAATCCTTTCCCGTCAAGAAGAGATTCGTCAAAAAGGAAAAAATCCAGAGAGTAACAAGGATCGTTATATAGTTTTTTTTATACTTATAGATAACAAATAAAATGACAGGCCATAAGATATAAAACTGTTCTTCGATACCCAAAGACCATAGATGTAATAGATACTTAATTCCTGAATTGAAGTATCCCGCTTCCGACCAATAAACTATATTCGATAAAAACAATAAGCCAGCTATGATGTGTTTACTTAATGTTTTTAGATCGTTTGCCAAAAGATAGAAATAACCGTAAATCATTATAAAAGCGAATAAAACGATCAGAGCCGGAAAAATTCTTTTGATTCTTTTTAAATAAAAATCCTTAAAACTAAAAGTATCCGATTCGAGACTCTTAAAAATGATATTCGAAATTAGATATCCCGATATGACGAAGAATATATCAACGCCTACAAAGCCACCTTTAAACCTATACGGAACGGTATACCAACAATATTGCGATTGCACGCAATCCGTCGATATCCGGTCGATACTCTTTGTGAGTCGGAATTCTAAAAAGATTTTGTAAAAACTGGTTCATGAATCCTATGTTTACTCGAAGTAGATAAATTCGTAATCGCCGCTATAACCAAATTCATTATACAACCAAATCCATTCCGAAACTTCCAAGAGCGATTCTGCCGTTAAAGCCCAACATTCCAAATTAAAAAATTCTTTTTCATTTCGGTAACTTTCGAGCATGAGATATCCATTCTTTCCGACTCTTTCCATTTCTTTTAAAGCGGACTTCAACTCGAATAATTTCAAATTATGAAACGTGGTAAGCGATATGACTAAATCGAATTCCTTATTACCGAAGGGATATGGATCTTGTGCTTTATATTGAAACAAATAAGGTTTGATTTCCTCTTTCGCGTTTTCAAGCCCATAAACGGAAGAATCAAATCCGACAATCTTTAAGCCGGGTTCGATCAGCAACATTTCATAAAGCAAATAGCCTTTCCCACAGCCGATATCCAAAACCTTAGATCCGAATTTTAAACCGTAATCTCGAATGAGCGCTTCCGCAACCGGCTTCCATCTTCCCGGAATGTATTTGTATCCACCGTATCCGAATCGACGATCTCCGTCCCAATAATCAAAACCGTATTCCTTTGCTTTGATCATACATTCGACTTTATTATCCTGCATACGAGCTAGATAATCTCTCTGAGTCGCTTTATGAAGCGGCGTAACTATGTTCTTTAATTTTCCCATTCCCTATCTTCTGCCAGAAAAAGTTTTATCTAAAAATTCTTTAATTTTATCAAGATTTTCGGCGATACCCGGCACTAATGGAAGTCTTTCATGTAACTCTTCCCATCGAAACCATTTCATAGCCAAACCTTCATTTAGAACGAGAACGTCTTCCTTTACTTCTAGAAATACCGGCAAACAATGATTGCAGGTTGGAGATTCTCCCTTCCATTCCCATTGAAATAATTCCTCTCCAATGTTGCCCGGAACACATCCGAGTTCCTCTTGCAACTCGCGCGTTAACGCGTCTTTTAAATTTTCACCGGATTCTACCTGTCCGCCAAAAAAAGTCCAATAGCCTTGAAAAATAATTCCCGGAGTAAAATCACGTTGTTGTAATAAAATACGACCGTCATTTCTATATATTAAAGCCTTAACGGCATGACCGATCGAGTTGTCCATATTCTAATAATGTAAACAATAAGGTAAGATCAGCTTGATTTTCCATAGATTCTCAATTCGTTCCGCATCTTCTCTGTTGTTTAGTTGTAGACCTTCCACAGCGAAATAACAGTTTTTTTGAGAGGAAAGGATCCGATCGTAAAAACGATTTCTAATTTCGGAATCCATCGGGAGTTGGAATAAGCTGTATAAAATCATTCCATCTAGATTGGCCAATTCATCCAAGACTTGTTGTAAAATTAAATGACAGTCTTCCATCGCGTATTCAGTCGCGCTGAGTAAATAATGGAGACCGTTTCTCTGACAGTAGTCTCTGATTACGATATTCTGAACGTGTTGTGGCACCCTTTCACCGAGAAAGGATCTACTAAAGATATAACCTCTTACACCCTTCATTTCACTTTTGGAAACTGATATTCCATTCCTATTTTCGAAGCCGCTCTCAAGGTGATCGGCTCGAAAAATTCCCCGAGTTTTTTATCTCCATAAGGAGTAAATACGGATTTAAATCTACAGTTCATAGACCATCTCGTATCGGATTCTTCGTTCACGCGGTTTCCATGCGGATAACCCTGATCAAATAAGAGAACTTCCCCGTATTTGATTTCCAGCCACTGAACCTCTTTAGAAATCGATTGAAATAAATCTTCGCTGCTCACTCCGGACTGATTCTTAAAATCAGAAATTAACTTTTTGGACGACGTAGGCGGAAGCAAATACATAGATTTTGTTTTATAACAATCCACAATCGGCAACCAGACTACGATTTCATATGGAGAATCTCCTGACCACGTATCCGAATGAACCGGAAGAAGAGAACTATCATCATTGGGAAATTGAATGCTCAGATTCACTCTTAACTGCATGGACAATTCATTTCCGACTAACGTTTCCAGATACGGTTTAGCTACTTTATAATAATGATATCTAAAATCTTTTAGAGAATTCATAGACTGAATCACTTTCAAACGAAAAGAATTCAATTCAGTTACCGAGACTTTTTTATGAACTTGGTTTAAAAGAATATCAGAAGGTTCCTCTTTTGTAAGTCCCAGAATCTCCCTAACAATATTTGCGATACTTTCTCGGATCCAATTTAAGGAATTTATATCGGCGGCTTTTTGAATGGTATACCCATTCTGAATATACTCATCTGTCGTTTTTTTTTCATATTCAGATAAATACATATTCTTCTCGTCTTTTGATCTTTTAGATAAGCTACTTAGACAAACATTATGTAATTTTTATAATGTTCACAGAAGTCTCAAATGATTCCGATAAAAATCAGCGACAATGCGATTTCTACTTTTTCGCCTGAATGACTTCTTTCATTGTATTCACTAAAAATTCTTTAGTGATCCCAAAATGATTCAGTAAGGATTCTTGACTTCCGTATTTATCAGCAAAGCGATCCGGTAATCCGATCCTTCTAATTTTTCCGGATTCGTTCGGAATCTCTTCGTTGCAAAATTCAAGTATGGCGCTGCCGAGGCCACCAATTCGAGTGTGTTCTTCTACAGTAACTATGCCGGAAACTTTCGGAATCCATTTTTTTAGAATTTCTCCGTCCAGAGGTTTTATCGTATGCATATGAATTATGCCACAACTTGCTCCTTCCGATTCTAATTGTTGGACGGCTTCTAAAGCGAGCTGAGTCATAACTCCCGTAGTGACAAACATGCCGTCTTTGCCTTCTTTCAAAATAATCGCTTTTCCAATCTCAAAACCGAGCTCCGGTTTGCTTACTATCTTATCTCCACCTTTTGCGAGTCGGATATAAATTGGATGAGGCCAATCCACCGTCAGAGGCATCAATCTTTTCATTTCTTCCGCGTCACAGGGAGCAATGATCGTCATATTTGGTAAGGCGCGAAGAATCGCGATATCTTCCACCGCTAAATGTGTGGGACCGAGAGGAGCATAGACGACTCCTCCACCGCTCGCAATCAATCGAACCGGAAGATTGTGCAAACACAAATCCAAAGCGACTTGTTCATAACATCTTCTCGTAAGAAAGGTAGCAATGGTATTGATATAAGGAATATATCCTTCCATCGCCATTCCAGCAGCCATTCCGATGATATGTTGCTCGCTGACTCCTTCCATAAAGAAACGATCCGGAAGATTTTGTTTCATTTCTTCCAGCACGCCGGGACCAAGATCCGATCCGATGAAAACGACTCTATCGTCTTTTTCCGCTAATTGATTGACAATTTTTAAACTAGTATTGCGCATTTTGTTACCTATTATTGCAAGCAAGCATACATTGCTTCGATTTCTTCTTTAGAAAGTTTTGATTTATGGTGCCAATGGGCGTTCCCTTCTGCAAAAGGAAATCCCTTGCCTTTGATCGTATGGCAAATGATTGCAGAAGGTTTATCCGAATGAAACGGAAGTCTATTTAAGACGGCTTTAATTTCCTCTATATTATGGCCGTCGATTTCCACGGTTTCAAATCCGAAACTTTTCCATTTATCAACCAGAGGCTCTAAATCTAAAACTTCTTTGGTCAAACCGTAAGACTGAAGTTTATTATAGTCAACCATCACGGTTAAATTGGAAAGTTTATGTTTCGCCGCGGACATCGCGGCTTCCCAAACAGAACCTTCATTGATTTCGCCGTCTCCGGTTAGAACTACGACTTTGTAGTTTTTCTTTCTGATCTTTCCGGCAACTGCCATTCCTACTCCGATCGGAAGTCCATGACCAAGAGCGCCAGTTGATGCCTCCACTCCCGGAATTTTTCCTCGTTCCGGATGGCCTCCTAAACGAGAATCCGACTTACAAAAAGTTTTTAATTCCTCCGTTGGAATAAAACCTTTATCGGCGAGCACCGCATACAACGCAAGGCAGCCGTGTCCCTTGCTCAAAATAGATCTGTCTCTATCTGGAGAAGAATAGTTATCTTTGGAAATATTTAAATAACCGTCATACAAGACGTGTAAAATTTCGATCATGGACATGGAGGAACCCAAATGACCGCGGCCTCCTCCCTCCAATGCTTCCACTACAAGCTTTCTCAAACGTTTCGAAACTGGTTCCATGAATATTTTCCTTTACGCGATCGATTTAATTTTATCTAATAATACTTTAGATTTTTCTAATTGAACACTTTGTATAGAAGAAAGCTGTTCTTTTCTTTCCGGATTCGCGTTAATTCTATTTTCTAATTTTATTTTAAGGAATTCGTTTAGAAGAATCAAACACCACCTAATACCGTAAAGAGGATGATACAAAGAAAATCTTTTTTCGATTCCCTTATCTTGTTGATCGAAAATTTTTATCAACTCATTCAACCAAAGCTCTTTTTGTTTTTCAGTCAAATTCATACCGGGATGCCAGAGAAAATCCGAAATCAATTTCACCGGATCGTCCCAACCGAAATATTCCAAATCGTAAACGTATAAGTTTCCGTCTTGGTCCAGCTTGGAATTATGAAATCCAAAATCGGAAGGACTTAGGACCCTAAATTGATCTTCCAATTCTTTAAAGTAATCTTCTTTATAAAACGACTTTGCCTTATCTAAAAAACCCTCAAACGCGGGAATCAGATCGTTCGACAAAAATCGATTCAATTCAAAATTGTTTAAGAATTGTAGAGCTTCCAAGCGCCTTTTGATTTGAGACTCTAATTCAATACCCGAAACGCAGGCTTCCGAAGCTAAACCAAAATCTTCTTTCGAGAAGCGAGGCTGCATTTCTTTTAATTTAGAAACAAATCGTAGAAGTTGAAGAATTAAATTTTCATTATATTCCTTGATTTCATCCCCTTCGATCCAACCATACAATCCCCAGTTCAAGTCTTCGTCTTTTCGAACGGGTTCGGGAACCAAGAGTTTATGTTCAAATAACCGAAAACAGCTGTCGTATTCCGTTTTCAGTCTCTCTCTCGGATCCAACTGCAAGTCGGGATAAATCTTTAGGATATAAGATTTCTCACTCGAGTCCGTTTTGTAAACCCTACTGTTGCCATTTGCCTTTATCGTCTGTATATTAGAGAATTTTAAATCTTTCCATTTTTTGTTTAAAATGAAAAATATGTCTTCCGACACAAATTCGGGAAAAATAAAATCTGAAATTTTTTTCCAACTTTTAAAACTGATCAACCTTTCAATCGTATGATCAGTAAAGCCCGAATTTCCGAACAAAATCTTCTGCGTATTCGAAGAAAAATTCTTCTCTTCAAATACTTCAATCAGATCGTCTATAAAAAAAGAGAGTTCGAGTTCGTTTATCTTTTTTACTTTTTCAGCCCTTGTCTCGGCGAAAAAAACATTCTCGGAGGGAATATGAAATTCTTCGGAATCAAAGAATCTTTTTTCAGCCATCCAATCCAAGGCGGCAGTCCTCAGGTTTATTTTTTCCTCATCGAAATGGCCGTAAGAAGTCTTATGGCTTACTATAAAAACTTCCGTCCCATTGAATTTACATTTCCATAAGAATTCGGCCACACCGGGAAAAAGGGTGGCCCGATTCATAAACTTACCGTAAACTTTTCCTTGAATTTTTTGCCAGATCAGTTCTCCGTCGTCTAAAGTTCGAATATAATCCCTTAGTTCTTTTTTGGAACCCGTCCAGTCTTCTGCTATGAGCTTTTGCACCTTCGTAGCGGATGCAAAAACCTTATCATAACAAGCAAGAGTATTATCGAAATCCAATCCGATTCTTAGAGTCATCTCAAACTTACGGACTGCATACGCTTTATATTGAAATATTTTTCATCGGTCAAAGAGTTTGGAAGAAGCCCTGAATCAAACGCTTTCTTTAAATCTTCTGCCGCCAATTTAATGGAACGATTCGCCCTAAATCCCAGTTTATTGAATATTTTATCGGAAGAGATATGATAGGATCTGTTGTCATTCGTCGGTGTAGTAACTAACTTTACATCTTCTCCGATCACTTCTTTTACCATATTTGCGATTTCGGAAACTGTAAAATTAAGATACCCCGCGTTAAAAACCTCACCTGCGATTTTTTCCTTGGGGGCGCGCAAAAGAACCAAATAAGCATCCACCATATCGTCGATATGGATATTCGGGCGAAGTTGGCCTCCCCCGAAAACGCTGATCTCACGTTTATGATACGCGAGATTGGTTAAAATATTTACTACGACGTCCAGTCTTTGTCTAGGAGAATATCCGCAAACCGTAGCCGGGCGAATCGTAACAGTCGTGAAGTCTTCGCTCAAGTATTCGTTTAATATTTTCTCGCAATCGGCTTTGAATTTTGAATAATCGGTAAGAGGTTCTAAAATGAAATCTTCAGTTACGTTCGGCTCTTCTTTGATTCCATAAACGGAAGAAGAAGAAGCATAAATGAATCGTTTCACTCCATTTTTTTTGGAGATCTCTACGAGAGGTCTGAACGCATCCAAGTTAATGGATTTTCCTAAATTAGGATTCAATTCAAAACTAGGATCGTTTGAAATACAAGCGAGATGAATTACGGAGTCGTGACCTGGAATCGTTTTGTTCAATATATCCTGATCCCTGATGTCCCCTTTAATCTTAGTTAGATTAGGATGGTCTTTGAGTACGCCTTCTCCATAGATCATAAGATCCAGAACAGAAACCTTGTATCCTTCTTCTAAAAGACGAGGAACGAGCATCGCTCCGACATATCCCGCTCCTCCGGTAATATAGATATTCTTAATATCCTGAGACATTCTTTACTCCAAATTTCTAATGTAATTTTCTAGTTTTTGATGAGAGACCGGTATATTTCCGACCGTTTGTACCGCCAATGCCGCCATACAAGCTCCGATGATAGACGCTTCCATCAAAGTAGCGCCGGAACACATACTCGTAGCAATGGCCGCCAATAAGGAATCTCCGGCACCGGCAACATCGACGGGATTGGAAACCAAGGCGGGAAAATGTTCCTTCTTATTAAAACCGCCAGGAATATCGTTCGAGTACGCGATAAATCCGTCAGCGCCTAATTTGACTAATAAATTCTTAGATCGAGTTTTTTCCAAAAGAGTGTTGGCAATCCATTCCACTCCGTCTTCATGATTACTGAGCGCAATTCTTGCTTCACGTTCTGTCGGGCATAATAAATCAAAGTCTTCGAACTTCGCAACGTTACCAACCTGACTGCTGCATTGCAAATCTCCAAAGAGTCGAATGTCGTTTTCTTTTGCTATCGATCGAATCTCCGAAAGAATTCTCGGAGTGACAACTCCGTATACAAAATCACAAATAAGAATCCCGTCATAGTCTTTTGCAATCTTTCTGAGTTTCTCGATGAATTGATCTTCTATCATTTTTGAGAGAGAATGTTCTTTCAGACGACTGACTCGAAAGAGTTTCTGATTCTCCACCATATAACGAATTTTGAAAGTAGTTGGGCGACTACTATCTCCGATCAGTTGAACGTCAATTCCCTGCTCTTCCAGGTTCTTTTTGACTAAATTCGCATTTTCATCTTCGCCTACTACCGACAAAAATGTACAGTCCGTTCCCAAGGCTTTCACGTGAGCCGCTACTACCCCTGCACCGCCTACGAATTCCTTCGTTTCCAATTCTCGGACTACAAGAACGGGAGCCTCTGCGCTCATTCCAATCGCATCACAAGCAACATATTGATCTACGATTGTATCACCTATTACGAGAATTTTAGAATTTGAAAATTTACCGATCTGATTCAAAAGTTTTGAAAGTTCGATTCCTTGTCGTTTGCAAGCTTGAAGAAACAAATGTTTCCTTTCAGATTCAAGGTCTTGCTGACTACCGTGGAGCAAATCTGCGCTCGCGTAGTGAACCTCGCCTGCATGAAATATTACCTTCCCGTTATATCTTTCGATCGCAGAAACGGCCTCTTTGATGTCTTGTCGATCGGAATTCTCAAATTCTTTTCCTAAAACCAAGACCGAAGGTCGAATCCGAATCGATAAATCTTCCAGAGAAATTTTATCCAAAACATAAACCAAATCCACGAAGTGTAAGGAAGCAACACCTTCCGCTCTCTCCATCTGATGGAAGTATTTATTTCTTTGAGGTTCGGGAATACTTTGATCTCCGAGAACGGCTACTTTCAATTTTTTTCCGAGACTTCGAGCATATTGTAAAAATCGAATATGCCCCGGATGAATTACGTTAAAATGCCCGTAACAAAGTATGATCGAATCCTCGGACTGAGTTCCGTTCAGCGCAGATGCATCCGCTATCGAAATAATTTTATGTGAATTCGGGATCATAAGATTGAATGAATCAATTGATGAATCGGATTTTTTAAAAATTCAACTTGCCATTCGTCCAAATCGGACTCGACCTGAAATGACACTTCTTTTTGTGCTTTTGCTAAAGAATCTACATTTCCAATGTCTCGCATAACGTCTTTGTTTTCCCAGGTGGCAATTTTTCCGAGAAACTCAGGTAGAACCTGATTGCTAAAGTCGCTGATGGATTCTCTTTCTTCAATCCAATCGAGCACTTCGGGTTCGATCAAGTAGATGGCCGCGTTCGCGAGATTTCCGGGCGGATTCTCTATTTTTTCATGAAATTTTTGAACGACTCCATTCTCGTCCAATTCTACGATCCCACAGGTCTTAGGAGAATCGGTTCGAAACACCATCATCGTAATCAAAGCGGAAGGATGTCTTTCGAAAAGATGAAAATTAACGAATGCCCCCATATCGCACAGACAAAGATTGTCTCCGTGAATCAGAAGTGTGATTCTATTTTTAAAGAAGTTATAATTCTTCCGTAGAGTTCCGGCAGTTCCCAATAACTCTGATTCATAAACGGATTCTACCCAATCCTTATACTTGGGTCTTTTTAAAAAGGAAACGACCACATCGCTTAGATAATGAAGGTTGACTAATACTTTAGAAATTCCTAATTTAGAAATCTGTCCCAACCAAATTTCAAGAAGGGGCTTACCTCCGATCGGCATAAGACATTTTGGCCAGACATCCGTTAGAGGTTTGAGTCTGGTACCAAGTCCCGCCGCCAGGACCAAGGCGTTGATTTCGTTTTTAAGAATTGGATCCGCCAAGATACTTGAACCAATCGGAAGTTGCGGTCGCAATTTTATCGGGCGTCCACACGGGAGCCTCTTTCCAATAATCTATGTTCTTTAACAATTCTCCGATTCCGATTTCAATGGAAATCTTAGGAGACCAACCGAGATCTTTTTTGATCTTTGTGATATCCGCAAAGGTGCTGTCCGGTTCCCCCGGACGTTTCGGAATGTATATGACTTCCCCTTTCAAGAGTTCCACAATCCGATTGACGGAGATGGTTGCACCGCTACCGACGTTATAGATTTCCCCGGTTTTGTCGCTTTTAGCGGCCGCATATATAGCTTCGGCGACATCTCTTACATAGGTGAAATCTCGGGTTTGTTTTCCATCGCCGACAACCGTGTATGGTTTTCCTGCCAGCTTTTGAGCGAGAAATACTCCAAATACGGCTCCATACGTTCCGGAAGTTCTCGATCTTGGCCCATAAACATTAAAAAATCGTAATGATAGAGCGGGAAATTTATAAACCTGAGCCCAGTGCATCACCAGCTCCTCACCCATTCTTTTCGTAAGGGCGTAAGGATATTGCGGGAGAATCGGAGAGGTTTCCGGAGTTGGATACACGTCTGGAATTCCGTAACAAGAAGAAGAAGCCGCATAAACAAATCGTTTTACATTCTGATGCCTACTCGCTTGTAAAACGTTCAAAGTAGCCGTCACATTCGATTGAAAATAACCTTCCGGATTCTGAATACTCGGAACAATATCGGCTAACGCAGCAATATGAAATACGTAATCGACGGATTGAAATTTTTTGATCCAATCTCCTTGAACGGACAAATCACATTCAACTAAATTAATATTCTTTTTTACGTGATCCAAATTTAAAGCCCGGCCCGTGCTGAAATTGTCCAGTACGGTAACTTCAAACTGATTTTCTAATAAAACGTCAACAAGGTGACTGCCTATAAATCCGGCGCCGCCGGTAACTAAAGCTTTCATTTATGATTTTTAGCCTCACACAACCATTGCATACACATGTGACCAACGATCACTTGTAGATCTTCCGATATCTGCATATCGTTGATCGGAAAGTGAATCGGATATTTTGCCAACTCTTTACATTTACCGCCGGAGAATCCTAAAATTGCATAAGTTTTCATGCCAATACGATTTCCAACTTCGAGGGCCTTTACGACGTTAGGAGAATTTCCGCTTCCAGAAAGCACGATCAATACGTCGCCCGAATTTGCTTTTACTTCCAACTGCTGAGAATAAATGGAGTCATATCCTTCATCGTTCGCAAGACAAGTAATTACCGCGGCATTTGCGGGTAAGGCTTCGATCCTGAGGCCAAGTCCGTTTTTTTTATCAATACCATAATTAAAATCGTTTGCTAGATGAATCGCGTTCCCTGCACTCCCCCCGTTTCCGCAGATAAAAACCCACTTTTTCTTTTCCCAAGCATCCTTTAAAGAAAGTGCAAGATGTTCAATCTCCGGGGCTCGTTCCGGAACGAGTACGGATTGAAGGCGGGTAATGTAAGCGTTATAGTGGTCTAACATTTTTAATTCTCCTTTCCATAGTAAAACGACTCAGCAGAATTTTAATCAAATCAAAGATTTAACCAAACGAGAAACTTCTTCTCCTATAGATGGAGAAGAAGTAAGCCCAGGACTTTCAATTCCGAGCAAATGAATCCACGGTTTGTTTTCAGGATATTTTCTTATGACGAAATCGGTAACGGGATTATTGTCAAAAAACAATCTAGGCCTAAGTCCCACATAACCTTGAGTCAAATCTTCTTCTGTATAATAATTCGTAATATTCTTTAAGGAATTAAAAAATACGTCCCTGGAGGTTTGAAACGTATAATCCGATTTGGAACTCGCCCAATTGGAATTGGGGCCTGCATAAGACTCTCCGTTTAGATGAAACGTATAATGAACTCCTAATGCAGTACTCGAGTAGGAAGGAAGAGGATAAACCAGCTTTTTAAACGGAAGTTCTTTTTTCAATCGATAGTATTCGCCTTTGTTAGGACGAATCTCGTATTTCGATTCCCCCAGTTGTTGAATCAACTCGTCCGAGTAAAGTCCTCCGGCATTGACAATACAATCCGCTTCGACTCTTTCTAAAGCGCCTGAGCGCATGTCACAAAGGGACGGATTCCCTTCCTGAAAGACAAAATTTTTTCCTTTGATAAAAGTAACTCCCGAATTTTCACACTCCCTCCATAACGCTTTTAGATAAAGGGAAACATCAACGACTCCGGTTTTCCCGAGATGAATCGCGTTCTCTCCTAAAAGAGAGGGATATTCGGAAGAAAGATTTTTTACAAAGCTGGTACCCTGAATTTCATACTTAACGGATTTATTATAAAGTTCTTCTAATTTTTCCCTTTTCTTCAATTCAATTAAAGAATCTTCCTTTGCGCCAATAGTAATGATTTTTCCGCAAATACTATAAGGAACTTTAAATTGATTAAAGAATTCTAAAGATAATTCATAACCCCTTAGACAGTGTTTTAACTTTTCAGAACCTTCCGAATAATAAATGCCGGAATGCAAAACGCCGGAATTTCTTCCGCTGATACCGTCTCCTCGATTTTCAGAGGAATCACATAAATAAATGTCCGAATTAGTATGTTTGGAAAGTTGATACGCAACCCAACTTCCAACGATTCCCGAACCTATTATTAAAATCAAAGATCTACCTAATTCTTTGCAATACGATTTTCTAGAAAATCCTTATAAGCCAACCGGATTCCGTCCCTCAACTCCACCTGATGTCTCCAACCCATCTTGTGAAGTTTAGAAACGTCCAAAAGTTTGCGAGGAGTTCCGTCCGGTTTCGTAAGATCAAAAGTCAACAGACCTTGATATCCGACGACTTCCTTCACTGTCTCAGCCAACTCACGAATGCTTACCTCGATCCCGCTACCTACGTTGACGTGTTCACCGCCTTTCGGATCTCCGACAACGTCGTAGTTCTTCATTAAGAAGACGCAGGCACGAGCCATATCGTCGGAATATAAGAATTCTCTTAAGGGTTTACCGGTGCCCCAGACGACCACCTCGGGAAGATTTTTCATTTTGGCTTCGTGAAAACGACGAATCAAGGCCGGAAGAACGTGGGAATTTTCCGGATGATAGTTATCTCCGGGACCGTAAAGATTCGTAGGCATCACCGAAATGAAGTTGGTGCCGTACTGGCGATTGTAACTCTGACACATTACAATTCCTGCAATCTTTGCGACCGCATAAGGTTCGTTAGTCGGCTCCAGTTTTCCGTCCAACAACTGACCTTCGTCCATGGGTTGTTGCGCAAACTTAGGATAAATACAGGAAGAACCCAAGAAAACGAGTTTCTTCGTTTCAAATCGATAACAAGCGTCTATGATATTATTTTGAATTTGAAGATTAGAAAAAATGAATTCCGCCGGATAGGTATTGTTCGCGTAAATTCCGCCGACTTTGGCAGCGGCGAGAAAAACATATTCCGGTTTTTCAATATGGAAGAATTCGTTTACGTCCGTTTGTTTCGTAAGATCCAATTCGGAATGAGATCTTCCGATGATATTCCCGTAACCTTCTTTTCGCAAAACGCGTTCGATCGCCGAACCTACGAGACCTTTATGACCGGCGATATAAATCTTAGCGTGCTTTTCCATCGCCTTACTTATCTTGCCCGACTTCCTTTTGTAACTCTTCGATCTCTTTCCGGATTTGTTCGTATTCCTGCATTTTGATCTTTAGATAACGAACCGTAATGAGAGCCTTCTCTTCGATTCCCATCGGAGTCAAAAAATACGCATACGCGAGTTTGTTCTTACTGTTTTTAAAGTTCTTCGCCTTGATCCAGCCCTTGTCCATCAAAGCCTTCAAACAATAGTTCACCTTGCCTAAACTAATCCCTAAAATCTCGGAGATTTCTCTCTGATTGACTTCGGGGTTTTCTTCCAATATTCTCAGAAGTTTATGTCTTAGTGCGTCGTCCATGAGTTAGGGGTTAATAGATAAATGTCAGAGTCAATAGATGGAAATCAAAAGTTAGGACTTTACACAATAAAATGCAAGTGTTCCGACAAGAATGGAGCTTTTTACTTGCAAAAAGTATGATTTTATGATAGAGAAAATCTCCCGAGTCTTCCCACCTCCTATTTCGCGACCCGTAGGGAGTGAAATTGAGTTCAACCTTTCGCGACCCGTAGGGAGTGAAATTGAGTTCAAGAAGCAATTCATTGAGTTGCCCACCCAAAATCAAGGGGGAAACTCAGGTGCAACACTCTCTACGGATCCGCGTTGAAGAAACTCAACACAACGCTTCTTCCTAAGGGAGCGTTGCGCGGCCGACTTTTCACGGAGGATTGTCGTAATTCCGACAGATTTATCTTGAGATCCGAGTATTTGCGGGAAGGTAATATTTAGTCACTAGAGGGTTCCAAATCAAGAGCATCGGGCAAAATTATGATCCATAGCCCAAAGAACCCAAAAAAGAAGGAAAATTCAAAGAAAAACGGAATTGAACCAAAGTTCTTGGCGTAGCTTCGCCGGGTCAGTCCCAGGATTGGAAAATCTGGATTCATAAAAAAATCGTAAAGATATCCTGTCAATAAAATTTGTTCAACGATTGAACAGACATCGGACTTTGAGTCCATTCGGCTTTCTAAACAAATCCGAGGGAATTTCTTTAAAAAAAACGAAGCGGGAGGAGCGGCTTTCGACTTTAAAGGAAATGGGTTAAAGTTTTTCTCATCGGAATCATGAATTCGTACCAAAACTTAGAATACGCCTCAAAACCTCGTTTCCCATTTGGGCAAAATTTTCTTTCCAAGGCTTGTCCCAAATCCCTTTAGAAGTTGTGATAAAAAAATTTTCTTTCCTGTGCGAATGAAGAAAGCGTTGGATCTTGAAAGTTTTACTATCGGCTACAAAATAAAATACCGATTCAATTGCCAAAAACGAAGATAAATTGTGGGAGTGGTCGTTTCGTTAAAAACAACCGAAAACTATTAGCTATGTAACTTTTTCCGCAAGAAAAAGTTTGTACGGAAACCTTTGTTACTCATAGTTATAAAATTGAGTACCGTTAATTTTTATCGCAAAACACTGCTTCAATGCAAAATATTAGGTACTTATTATATAGCTACGAGTAGGAGAAACTCAAAATGAAAATTGACCTTACAAGGTTTCCGCAGGTTCGCCTCAAAATCGAACTTCATTTTTGCAAGAACCGGTTTCACACCAAATCGGTGTTTTACGAAACTCAAGCAATTCGTATACGAGACTTCGTTCTTTATAAAAATGCGCCAAATTTAAAATCCGACCTTGCGGATCCTGTCTACAAGGTTCCACTCAGTGTTAAAGCCAACTGAAACCTGGATCCGGTTTTTTTAGTTTTTTCTTGCAGAAAGACTTCTTCCAACAAACTATATCCAATTTCTGTCACATAATTTCAGGAGATTCTAATAATATGGCCGACTCTGTTATTGTCCAAAAATTGGACACAAGGCTTATCGAAGAGGGCATTCTCGATAGGGCTTTCGAAAAAGATTATTCCCTAGTCCACCAAAAGCTTAACGAAGAGATTCGTAAAACGGGAAAATTCGCCGAGTCCAAGGTAAATTTCGAACTCGGAGAAAAGATTCTCAGAGATTGGTTGCTCGGACTGGCTCGTCAAGGAGCCTCTCAAGACAAGCTAACGAATTATCTGCGCTGCGGGCTCGCCCATCTTTCTTACGAGCGCATCGAATCCGACAACGAAGAAACCGACGTCGACAATCTGATCCTACGCGCGCTCGTTTCTTTTCAGGAACAAGATTTTGAAAAATCATTCTTTCGTTTGAGCGACCAAGAAAAAGTAGTCGTTCAACCCGTCGTCGTCGCGCCGAAAAAATCCGCAGCGAAGAAAGCCGCAAAGAAAAAGTCCGCTAAAAAGAAATCTGCAAAGAAGAAAGCGACTCCGAAAAAGAAAAAGACCGCGAAGGAGGCCGCCAAAAAGAAAGTAGCGAAGAAAAAAGCGCCTAAGAAAGCCGCAAAGAAGAAGACTTCTAAAAAGAAAACTTCCAAGAAAAAGACGAAAAAAAGGTAATCCTTTCACCGAAAGTTTAATCCCAATTTCAAAAATCTTGGAGCCTGCAATTGCAAATGTAGCTCCAAGATAATAACTCCCGATCACCCTTCATCCTAAAATGTAAGCACTCTTACATCCATCTTATCCTTTCGGATAGGGCGAAACGCCCTACTTCCACGGAAATTTCTATCCTAAAAATCCGCGTTAGTTTTAGTCGGAAATGATCAGGGAAACTCATATCATGAATTACTTTTTCATTCTTATTTGTCTATTGTTTCAGACTTGTAATCCGGCTAAGTTACTCAACGTGCCGCCTCCGAATACAAACGGAAATTGGATTCAATTTTTATTTCGGGAAAAACTCGAAACGATCGATACCGTCTTACCCGAAAACGTTCCGAGCGATGAAAATCCAAACTCTTTGGAATTAGAATGGACTCTGTTAGCCGGGACACCTAACACAATGACTACGAATAAAGGTTTTGCGGTGGATCAAAACGCTTCCATCTATGTCGCCGGGGATACAAACGGCGGCGTTTACGGACCGGGACCGATCGGCACCAGGGATCTCATTCTTGGAAAATACAATTCTCAAAAAAATACAATCTGGACGCAGCAAGTCGGAACGGCAGGGGTAGGATTGCAAGTAGAAGGAGTCGCGGTCGATCCGAACGGAAACGCGTATGTAACCGGTCATACAAACGGTGATTTTGCGAACCCTCTTGTCGGGGCGGAGGATCTGTTCTTAATCAAATTTAACTCCGCAGACGGAGCTCGAGTCTGGACCAGACAGATAGGGCTACCCGGAGTCAGAATCGTAGGAGGCGGATATTCCATTGTCCCCAAAGGGATCGCCGTGGATACATTCGGAAATTCTTATATTGTCGGAAATTCGACCGGCGCGTTCGGAGGCCCTGAGACCGGACCCAACGGATTTATCATTAAGTTTGATACCGACGGAAATCAAAGATGGGTTAGTCAACTTGCGATCCGAAATGCTCAAAGTTTTCCGAGAGGAGTAGCTTTTGACAGGATCACGGGTAACGTTTATATGGTCGGTACGGGAACCGCAAACTTTGCGACCGATACGTTTCCCGGTTTGGGCGGTAACGCCAACTCCGATCTTTTTATTCTTAGATACGACGCAAACAACGGGAATCGACAATTTTTCGCTCAACTCGGTTCCGCACTCAGAACGACAGAAGGCAGTTCCATAACTGTAGATTCGTCCGGAAACGTTTTTGCGGGAGGCACCAGCAAGGCGGATTACGGATCGGGAGCCGACGGAACGAGCTGGCTTGGAACCTTAGTAAAATACAATTCGCTCGGAGTTCTGCAATGGGTTCGGCAGGTTGGTCCGATCCGCGGCGCGGGTAAACAGACGGTAATCGAAACAATCGTAAGCGATACGGAAGGGAACGTTTTTACAACGGGCCGTACCAATGGGAATATTCCGGATGGGAGCGCCGATTCCCTAGGAAGAAACGATGCCTTTCTCACAAAACACGATTCGTCCGGACAAAGTCAATGGTTGCGGCAGATTGGAACTCCCGGTGCGACGATAACCGGAAACGGAATCGGATCCGATCGAAATGGAAATTTATACGGGTCCGGAAGCACCGACCGCGAAATCAACGGAGTTCCTGCCCAAGGCAACTCTGACCTATTTATTGTAAAATATAAATAGATAACGACCTTTCTATTGAACTCGGATTGGGTATAAGAACATTGGACTCAACGGCGCCGGGCCGGTCTTTCCCGTAAAAAAACCTTTCGAAAACCGCCAACTCCTAATACTCAAACGTTGAATTGCAACACAATCGGCCGTTCGTTTTGGAACCAGGGAATAGGACTAAGTCAGCCAATACTGGCACTCATAAAAAAAGATTGCTAATTTTTTAAAAAAATGCTGGAACTTTTTTAACATTTTGGCACTCTAACTTTTAGATTGCTAAAAGAGGAATTAAGAACCATGAATGAATTTAGAATCTTTGAAGATCTTCATAAACTCCAGAATCAGTTCTCCAGCCTTTGGGACCCGTTTTTGCTCAATGGTGGAAGCGCGTATCCGGCCTTAAACATCCATAAAGGAACCGACGCGGTAACGATCACGGCTCTGATTCCGGGAATCGAATCCGAAAACCTGGAAATCACAGTAAGCGGAAACCAACTGCATCTGAGCGGGGAAACGCCGACAAACGTTCCTAAGACGAGCCAAGGAACCAATCGTGTGGAAAGATTCCATGGAAAATTCCACAGGGCTTTGGAACTCCCCACGGAAGTGGACCCTGATAAAACCGTAGCGGAATTTAAAAACGGAGTTTTGGTTCTTACGCTCCCCATTCGGGAAAGTGTAAAACCGCGTAAAATCCAAATTCAAACTAACTAATATACTTTTAGGAGAAAAAACATGACAAGCGCTGTTCTGAATCAAGAAAATCATTCCGTCCGGGAAAATCATACTTCTCAGGAAACAAAAAAGGAAAGAGTAAGAATTCTCGCTCCAAGAGTGGACGTCTACTCCGACGAGGAAAACATCTTTCTTTTTGCGGATCTTCCAGGCGTGGAAGAAAAGGACGTTCAAGTAAAATTAGAAAAGGACCAACTGACTATCTCCGGTAAAACTTCGGGGAAGGATATTTCCGGAGAACTCAGATATTCCGAGTTCCGCACCGGCGAATACAAAAGAGCGTTCACGCTCGTCGAGTCCATAGAAGAGGATCGTATCTCTGCGGTTTATAAGAACGGGGTTTTGAATCTCACTCTTCCCAAAAGAAAACCTCTCACGAAAAAAATCGAGGTCCGTTCCGAATAATTTCGCACCTTGTCGAAGGGGGCCTTTCATTGAGGCCCTCTAACGTTCCCGTTATACTACCTGAAGTCCAAAACCCGCAGAGCGACCCATAGGAGAATGAGACTTTAGTTTCACAAAAATGTGGGAACTCCTACGTTTTTAAACGAACGGTAAACTCCGTGCCGTTATGGATAAAGTCAGAAAAATTTTAACTCTGTCTTTGCCTGAAATACGTTGACCTTTTTTTTTGCCTGAAAAAAAGGAAAATGAACAAAAAACAAAAGTTAAACCATCTGCGAGAAATATCGATCCGCCAGTTACGAAGATTCAGTGAACCATTGAAACGCCAAATCGTGATGGATATAGAAACCAAAGTGACGACGATTGCCGAAGTAAGTAGAGAATATTCGGTAACGAGAAATTCGATTTACAAGTGGATCTATTCGTATTCAAAGAATAGAAAAAAAGGAGTGAGAACGGTCATCGAAGAAGAAAGTGTCTCAACGAAGTTAGAAGGGCTGAAAAGCAAAATCAAAGAATTGGAAAGTGTTATAGGACAGAAGCAAATGAAGATCGACTTTCAAGAGAAGATGATCGAGTTTGCGGAAAAGGAATACTCTGTAGATATTAAAAAAAAATTTGGTTCCAAACGCTCCTATGGTATTGGGAAGAACGATCCCGATTGAAAATAAAAATGTCTTTGTTGTATACGGTCCTGAATATTAGTAAGCAGTCCTTTCATCAAAGACTGAAACATTATTTGTGTATGCAGGAGGAACTTGGTTACCTATTACCGATGATTCGAGAAATTCGCGACGATCATCCTAAAATGTCCGCCAGAAAAATTTATCGAATGATACGTCCTAAAACGATAGGTAGAGACCGTTTTGAGGCATTCTGCTTTGAGCGCGGTTTCCAAGTAATCGTTTCTAAGAATTATAGAAGGACTACAAATAGTTTGGGTGTTACGAGATTTCCAAACCTTATCATCGGACTCAAGATTTCGAGACCGAACCTTGTTTGGGTTAGCATATCACCTATTTTGAGTTAGCTGGTCGATGGTGTTACTTAACTTTCATCATAGACATATATGCAAGAACCATAATTGGTTTTACGGCTAGCAAAGAACTTTGTGCGGAACAAACTTCAATTCCCGCTCTCAAGATGGCGATTCGATTCCGTAAATCTTTCAACCACAAGATCACAGGTGTCATTTTTCATTCCGATGGTGGCGGTCAGTATCATTCCAAAGAGTTTCTGAAGTTGACAGGTATGAACCACATCAAGAACAG
>NZ_ANIK01000092.1 GCF_000347175.1 Leptospira alstonii serovar Sichuan str. 79601 | reverse complement strand
TTAGTTCGACTAAATCTAAAACTTTTAAGATTCGTTCCGCTTCCTTTTTGTATCGATCAGGAAGTAAAGCTACAGAAACTTCTCTGGATGCTTTTGTTCGTAAATGCTTTTTGGTGATTTCAGTCAAACCGGCTTGAGTGAATAAACTGTGAAGTCGATTCTTACCTTGCGTCAGTTGCCTTGTCCAGTTCTCATGCTCTGTACACAATCGCCGATTATCTTCCTCTTCATCCGTGGGAATCGGAACAACCGGTAATTCTTCTATTGGATAACGTTGAATGAGCCTGGCTATTTTTAAACTGTCTTCTTTATCAGTCTTTTTCAAAGATTGATAGATCGTTGCTAAGTCTCCGGGATTCAAGACAATTACTTGAATCCCTTTGTTTAAAATTGATTTTGCAATTCTAAAAGATTGAGAGCCCGCTTCCAGACCTACAATATCATTTAAAGTCAGCCATTTTAATAAACTGCTAATACCGCTTTCCGTTGTACTGAATTGCCGACGTTCGAGCGAGTTCTCCGAATTAATTCGAACAACCTCTAAACTTTTCTTTCCGCAATCAATTCCTACATACTTGATTTCTTGACTGTTCATTTCTTTTCTCCTAAAATGACAGAGGGCGGAAGGTCTTAACAAAGCCGGGTGATATCACCAGCACTCCTATTCGCGGTCGACTTTGTTAAGCCGCCACACTTTGGTTTGCGGTGGCCGATTTAGATTCATCTATGGACCGGGGTCTAAGCCCCAAGAGAGCGATCAATCTGCCATCGGCCTTCTTGACTCCGTCGAATCAAGAATATCACACTTCGAGCTGTCTTACGTCCAAGAATCATACTAATCTATGGATCGCGTTGCAGGTCGAAATATAATGATAAGCAAATTGATAGATCATCCGAAAAACGGTTTTCTTTCGTCATTCCAATTTGTTGATCTCGCTGCAATCGCTTTCGCATTGATTATACCGAACTTACGTTAATTTAAGGATAAGAATTATGACTCTTACGGGTCATTTAGTAGATCGCAATTGGAATCTCAATGGCTCTGCTCACGATGGTTCATTGGGGCTGGATCTGATAAACGAAAGCGTGTTCCTTTCGTTCGATTTTGTCCCGATTTCGGAGCCGCGTAGAATCAACCGTTCCAGCGGCTCTATGAAATTGATCGAGATCGGAAATTATTTTTTTCCCAATCCCGGTTTGTCGGCGCCGACCAAGATGGACATGTTTCCGGCCGGATGTTTGTTTTCTTTCATCAACTGGTGTGCGGTGGCGGTTTCATTCCAAACGAAGGTTTTGGAAAGACAAGGATCCACTTTTTTTCCGATCACTAAGTCGTTCAGACCTTTTGAGTTGTCGTCGTTTGCAAAGTGAGAACCTTGAAGACGTTTTTGTCGCATCCAGAGATAACGTAAGTCGACGGTCGCATTGTAGCCGGTGGTTCCCGCGCAGATCACGACCATACCGCCCGTTTCACAGACGAACATGGAAGTAGGAATCGTAGTTTCACCCGGATGTTCGAAAACGATTTTTGGATTTTTTCCTTTTCCGGCGATGTCCCAAATTGCCTTTCCGAACTCGCGAGCGGACTTTGTCCATTCTACGAACTTTTCCATCTTGTTGATTTCGGAGGTCAGCGCTCCCCAATGGGAGAATTTCTTACGGTTGATGACACCCGCAGCGCCTAATTTCATACAGAAATCGATTTTGTCGTCTTCGGAAACGACCGCGATCGGAATTCCACCTGCAGCTTTCACGATCTGAATCGCCATTGCTCCGAGTCCGCCCGCTCCTCCCCAGATCAGAACCACGTCGTCTTTTTGTACGTCGTTCGGAGTCCAGTGATGAAGCATTCTATAGGCGGTGGCTCCTACGAGCATATACGCTGCCGCTTCTTCCCAAGAAAGATGTTTCGGTTTTGGAAGACACTGGTGGTCTTGAACCTTGCAGAATTGTGCAAAGGAACCCCAGTTGGTTTCGTAACCCCAGATCAACTGGGAAGGTGCGAACATAGGATCTTTTCCTGCTTTCACCCAAGGATCGTTGCGATCCCAGATTCCACAGTGAAGAACGACTTCGTCTCCGACTTTTACGTTCTTCACATCGGCGCCGACTTTGTAAACAATACCGGATGCATCGGACCCGCCGATATGGAACGGTTCCGGTTCGCCTTTTTTGTTTCTGGCGCCGATCACATCTACGGGAAATCCGAGAGCGGCCCAAACGTTGTTATAATTTACACCGGCTGCCATTACCGCGACGAGCACTTCGTCAGGCGCTATTTCTGGAACGTCGATGAGTTCTTCCTGAATTGCAGTGATCGGGTCGCCGAAACGATTGGCTCTAACGACTTGTGCATACATTTTTTTGGGAACCTGGCCCAAGGGGGGGAGGGTTCCGATTGGAACGGATTCAATTTGGCTCATGTGCACAGATTTCTGAACTTTGGTATTTCATCTACACCAATTTTAGGGGGAGTTCCCGCGTTTTTAGCGATTCGGATTTTACACAAAGGGGGGCAGGGCGGCTCCATTCCTGAAACGCGATCCTTAGAGAGCGTTTCATTGAGTTCGGAGAGTGATCACTTGAAATAGGTGCCTCATTCTCTTTGGGTCATTCGGCAGGGAGTGAGACTTTAGTTAAACCTCGAACGACCCGTAGGAAGTCGTCGCACTCAAGTTTTCTCCACGTTTTGGTTGTGTGTTTTATCGTAAACTTCCTATCCACACACGATTTTACAAAGTCATAATATTCCACTTGCTTTAGCAATTTTTACAGCGTGGACCAAACTTGCCGAAGATTCATAAATAGCGAACAGAACAACTTTATATCGAACTCGGAGTTTCCGATTCGTTATACCGAATCCCTCAAAGTCGCTCTTTTCCCCGCGGAACTCCTCGTTACCTGAGTGACAAAGTTCGTTTCTTATTCGGAGATTTGAAAAGACTTTAAGCGTAAAAATGTTCGAACCTATCCGCATGAATTACGGAATTAAAACGAAAAGATTACTCATGGCTATATAATAAAGTACCCAATATTTTGCATTGAAACAGTGTTTTGCGATAAAAATTAACGGCGCTCAATTTTATAGGGATAGTAGTAGCGGGAAAATTAAGGAAGGTTTTTGTATTTTTAATATGGATATTTTAAGAAAAGGGTTTTAAAAAAAAGAAAATCCGCGTCTTATTTGATGCATCTTTATTCAAAGAGAATTCATTGTTTCCAAACGGTCCTTCTTTAAAGCGTTAAAGAGACGATGAGATTGGAAAAAATCAATATAATAAAATTCGGAGAAACTAAAACATGCTGGTACAAATACATCCAAATCGATTTTTTTATACGGATAAGGATCGAGAACAGAGTTTACAAGTTTTAGGAACGATGCTGGAGCTGAGCGAAAAGTGTTACGTATTCGGAAAATATTTTTTTATCGATACCTTTGATTCCGAAGAACATCCTTTTTTTCTAAGAAAGGGATTCGATCTGATGGGAATCGGGATGGATTCCGAAAACGTCGGCAATATTTTGAAAGGATATATCGTTTCCGGAAACTACGAAGGAAAAGAACTTTTAGATAGAATCATTATGCTCGAAGGAATCGAAACGATTCAGAGAGAACTTCCCATCTCCGTCTTTTTGGAAAAGGTAGCGTCTTATTTCGGAGAATCTTACCAAAAGGACTTTTGGAATTTCGTGAATCAAAAAAGAAAAGAGATCGATACGATTCTTCTCAACGATTTTTACGCCGAGTTTTGCAATTCCGAACCTCAGATCGATTCGGATATTCTTTTGAACAGGGCGTTTCATTCATTATCATATAACGAACTGAAGGATTTATTGAGACAGGTAAGTCTTCCCGATTTGGCGGAAGCGTTGAAGAGCGTGCGGGAAAAACTTGTGATTCAAGTACTTGATTTTTTGGATAGAGAATCATCTCGATGGTTGATGAAAGAACTGATGAAATCGGACAATTCTTACGATAGTTCCGAAAAGGCAAAAGAGGCTCAGTTGAAGATTCTCGGAATATTTGCCTCTAAAAAGGAAATGAACCGGAATTTCTGAGCCTTTCCCGGTGAAGAATATCCGTTAAGAACCGGAATTTCACTCTGATCGCGATTATCCAAAAGATAATTTAGAATATTCTGAAATACGAATTCAAGATCCTTGTTTCTATAAACGGCCCCTCCGTAACGCAAGGTTTCCATATTCGATTGTTTTCCCAATCGTTCTTGAACGAGAGGCAGCCCGAATTTGGAACCTAGATATCGTGAGTATCAATACGAAAGCGTTCGCCTGCGGAATATAAAGTTCCGCCTCCGTAAGAACGATCATTTCCATTGACTCCGGAGAAATTCTTTTTCAATTTGGATGGAACGTATTTTCATGAGCAAAGAAGAGAAACTCAGAAGACTGAACCTCGTTCAATCCGAGGTTTCCGCGTGTAAACTCTGCAAACTTCATACGACCCGCACTCAAACGGTTTTTGGAGAAGGCAATCCGGATACGGAAGTCGTTTTCATCGGAGAGGGACCCGGTAGACAAGAGGACCTTACCGGCCGTCCTTTCGTGGGCAAAGCCGGTGAACTACTTACGAGAATTATAGAAAAGGGGATGGGAGTTCCGAGAGAATCGGTTTATATCGCGAACATCGTAAAGTGCAGACCGACGGTGGAAATGAAATTCGAAAAGGACCGACCACCCGAAGAGGAAGAAACCAGAGCCTGCGCGCCGTATCTTTTGAGGCAGCTCGAAATCATTCAACCGAAAGCGATCGTAACTCTCGGAAATCCTTCCACAAGATTTATCTTAAATACGAAAGAAGGAATTACGAAACTCAGAGGAACCTGGGGTTCTTTTTTCGGAATTCCGGTGATGCCTACGTATCACCCTAGTTTTGTGATCCGTAACGGCGGAGAGAACAGCCCTCTCAAACGAGAGGTTTGGGAGGATATCAAGAAGGTCATGGATTTGCTGGGTTGGAAGAGACCCTCGTAGTGCCGAGCTCTTTTTCTTTCAGCCAATCGGCGATTTTTTGATAGATGTCGGAAGGCGCGTCTTCGTAAGCGAATAGCCCTAAGTGATCGTAGTCAATGGACATCCCATTGTCTCTTCCCGCTTCCCAGTATTCTTTCTTTCCTTTTTTTCTTTTATAAACCGGATGAATACTTTCGGTCGGCGATACGTTGTCGATTCTTCCTCCTATAAAAAGAGAAGGAAAGTTTGTGGACTCGAACGGTTCCCAGGTTTTCGGGTTTTCTTCCAGAGTCGGCAAGTAGTTAAGAATATTTTGATACATGAATAGAGTCGTAGGATCGTCTTCGTCTAAGGAAATAAAACGTTTGCAGAAACTGTCCTTGTTTTTGCAGGAAACACTCAAGTCGGTTCCGAGTCTTTTTTCGGCTTTCATCTGCTCTAAAAAACTATCGTTGTATTTATAGTCCATTCCCGTTCCGAGAAAGAACGCTTTGGAGATGTTCGGAATTTTTTTGGCTTTGAAAGAATGTAATACCGCTTGTCCTCCCAAAGAAACCCCGCCTAGAATATATTCTTTTTGACCGGTGACTTTTTGAATTCTTGCGATGACGTCCGGGATCAGATTTTCCCCTACCTCTTTGAGATTTACGGATTTATGGTCTTCGAAGTGTAACAACCAAACCGAAAAACCGTTTCCGTTTAACACTCCGATGAGCCCCGATTTATCTCCGAGATATAAAACCTTTTTGTTTATAAAAACCGGATCCACGAGAAGAATCGGAGGATGGGAAGAATTCTCATAGGAAAACGTGGTCAAAAATACGTTCGGTCCTATGTTTGCGGTTTGCGACGCGAATTTTTGTCCGGTAATGACCACATAACGTGTGCAGTTTAAAAAAACCGTCAGAAAGACGAGGAGCGCGGCCGATTTTGTTTTTGTAAGTTTCATGCTTAAGTCCAAAATAAAATTAGTTTCTTTTATCCAACCACGCCGCGATAGGAACGAATATGTCTTTGTCCGCGTTTTTCCCGACGATCAAATCGGCGTGGCCGTAGTCGTCGGAATGATTGTTCGCTCTGGATACGATAAAAAGAGTTTTGTCTTCGGAGGAAATCGTATCGTAGGCGTAACGAAGGGAATAAGTCGTTCCGATTTTGTCTCTTCTGCCTGCGATCAACAAAGTCGGAATTTTGATATTCTTGAGTCCGTTCGAATAGGAAATTTTACGATCTAAACTTCGGATCTCTCCGTTTTCCGCAAAATCCTGAAACTGTAGGATTTCCTTTTTCGTTCCGGGATTGATCGAAGTCGTTTTAACACCGGAAAGGATCGAAGGATCGATATTGGGTTTATGCCAAAAAAGTTCTTCGAAGGATTTTTGAGGAAGAAACGGGATTCCGGTCGCTCCTTGAATGCCGATCCAAGTTTCGGCGGGAACGACCGGCCAAAGATTGCTCAACCAAGAAAGAGAAGACCAACCTTTCAGAGCGGAACTCGGAGAATCCAGAATCGCGGACGAACCGATCGCCACAAAGTTTGCGATCCTGTTTTCGCCGAGGCTTCCGATTCTCGCATAGATAATCATTCCGCCCATACTATGACCGATCCAATTGACCTTGTCCTTTCCGGTGGCGTTTAACACGTGTTTGATGGCAGCGTCCGCGTCATATTGGATATAGTCGTCCATGCCGTAAGAAAACGTTTTATCTCCGAAAAACAAGGAAGGGTAACCCGCATCCCTTCTTCCTCGCAAATCCAACAGCCAAACGTCATATCCTTCTTTTTGAAGTCTTCCGACAATGGAACTTTTCTCGTTGATCTTCAGATAGGTTCGATTGGCGATTAAGCCGTGGCATAATATGACGGGATATTTTTTGGAAGGGGAATTGGATGCGGGCGGAAAATGTTCGAGCGTAAGATCCCAACCGTCCGCCGTTTTAGGACGATGAATTTCTCCTTGAAGTTGTATGCTCGTTACACACTGGGAAAAAAATATTCCCAGTAAAAAAATCAAAAAGGCCCTTCGGATATCGGCGTTCATTAGAGAATTATACTATCATCCGATTTCAAGAGTATCAAGTAGAATCTTCCGGCGCGTCCTACTGATTGATGCCTATATAATAGAGTAACATAAATTTTGAAACAAATCCCCGTTTAAAGGCGGAATTTTGGTACTTTATTATATAGTTCCGAGTAAAAGTCGAATTTTCCTTCGCTAAAAGATTCAAAGCTGCAAGAAACCGCCGATTTGAACGGTTTCTTGCAAGGTTATATAAAGTTAAGAATTTATTTTTTTAACTCTGAAACCCGTTTTGAGATATTTGTCGATTTTCGGTTTGATCACATAATGACAGTAAGACTGTTCCGGATTGGTTTTGAAATAATTTTGATGATAATTCTCCGCGGGATAAAATTCTTTCAGCGCTTCCACTTGAGTCACGATCGGGTCCGTAAAATGTTCTCCGGCTTTTTGTATGGATTCTTCCGCTTGTTTTTTTTGTTCGGGAGAATGATAGAGAATGACGGACCGATACTGGGTTCCCATATCGTTTCCTTGTCGGTTTAACGTTGTAGGATCGTGAGAGATCCAAAAAATTTCCAGGATCTCGGGATAACCGATGATCTTCGGATCGAAGGTTATTTGCACGACTTCCGCGTGTCCGGTGGTGCCGGAACACACGGAACGATAATCCGGATTTTTCGTTCGTCCGGCCGCATATCCGGATACGATGGACTCGACTCCTTCCACCATCTGATACACCGCTTCGAGGCACCAAAAACAACCGCCGCCTAATGTTGCTTGTTCCATACGAATGATTCGAGTCGATAATCAAAAGGTTGCAAGTAGTTTACGAATCGTTTCGGTTTATAAATCTTTTTCCGTCCAACCTAAATCCGAATCCGAAGTTTAGATCTTAAGCGAAATCGCAAAAACGACGAACTTTTCCTCTTTCGATTTCGATCGATCTCGATCAAAAACCGCGTCGTAAGAACGAAAGTATCTTCCTTCCAATCGAATCATCGCGTTTTCGTTCGGAATGTAATCGAAGGTTGTAGTCGCGCCCGAAGTTAAAAATCCGTTTTTTGTACCCGTCTGAATGATCGTCTGTTCCCGATCGTACATTCTTTCCAAACGTAAGGAAGTTCTGAATTTCTCAATCGGTCTCCAAACGATCCAAAACGTTCCGTGATACCATTGTCTGTAGGTTTGAACTCCGGGATCGGGCACCCTTTGAATTCCTACGTCTCCCGATCCGGCGACGATGAAATGTTTCGTGAAGTGATATTGAAGTATTAAATTATTATAATATCTTGTTTGACGCGGCTGGTTATCGGGAGCCTCGTTTCCCACGAATGTGTTATGGGTGATTTTGAGCTTATCCGTGATTTTGTAATCGATTTGAGTTCCGATCGCCTTATCGCGGTTCGTTTCGGTGATATTGGACCAACCGTTCATCAGATGAAGTTGAAAGGATAGTTTTTCCGAATATTGATAGGAAAGTCTGAAACCGCTAGAATAATAAGGCACGTAATCCAGAGCGAGGGCCCTTGAATAATTCCAGTTGTTCTGAGAGATCCAACTTTCGAGTCCGATGTTTCCGAAATAAATTCCGCCGTCGAGCCAGAGATTTTTTGCGAGTTTGACTCCTGCGTAAGCTTCTTGAATGTTTCTTACGGAAAGTTCGTTGGAATTTTTTTCCGAACCGATTTCGTTTTTGTAATTCGCGTTTACCGAGTTTCCGAATTGGAAAGCGACTCTGCCTCGGTATTGATCCGTTTCGACCTTACCGTCTATATAAGCGAGGTTGATATTACCTTCATCCCAACGCGCCGGTTGAGTGAGATACCGATTGTCCCTTGAGTTGGGGCGATAAGGATTGTGTGCGTAATAAGAATCTATAAAAAAGCCGAACTTAGGATGATGTTTGTTTGTTTCCTGAGTTCCTTTCGAAGAAGAATCGTCTTGGGAAAGTTCGTTTTTTTCGGGTTCCCCTTTGGATTGAAATTCTTCCGAAGCGTTTTTCGATTCCGTTTCATTGGAAACTTTCGGTTCGGTTCGGGTTTGAATGTTTTCCGAAGGTTTTTGGGAAGGATCTAAATTTTTTTCCGAACCGTTTTCCTTTGTTTGCGGAACGGTTGTCTTGACTTCTTTTTTTTCTTGAGAATCGGCGGAGACGGAAAAAACAAAAATGGAAAAATATAAGATCGAAAGAATTTTAAGAACGCACTTTCGTAATTTCATTCCGTTGGACGAGCTTTTTTGTACGGATCTCGACCCGCACTTGCTTCGAGTTTGTTTTTGAGAACATTCTAATTTTTGAAAATTCCGTTTTTGTACCATGGTGTAAGTTTATAAAATCGTTTTTAGAATGCAATAGCCCGGCTCGTAAATTAAAATTAGGATTCTCGTTTTGGAATTAAGAAAGAATTAAGAACTTGTCGTGAAACTCATAGAACGACCTGAAACGCGATCTATAGAGAGCGTTTCGCTGAGTTCAGAGAGTGATTAATTGAAATAGGTGCCTCATTCTCCATGGGTCATTCGGCAGAGAATGAGATATCCGAGTTTCCTCGAGCCCCAATAGAAGCGAGACGCCGAACTTCACAAAAATGTGGGAACTACTACGTTTTTAAACGATGAAAAAATCACGCAAAGTCTAAATAACCGTCAAAGAGACTTAATCTGTGGGAACTCCTGCAAATTTCCTTAGCGATACATATGTCCATCTCATTCGAAAATAAATTTACTAGAAACAGGAGAAACACTGGTCAAAAAGATGAACTCAGCACGTTGCCATATGGGTCGCAACGTGGGTCAATGTCTGACAGGCAAGGTCACCTAACCCTCTACCACTTGTTACTAACCACCTAAAACGCGGTAGTTCCCACACTTCGAGTAGATGGTTAGAAAATAGGAAATAGGGATTAGGACTTTACATACAATTAGACTTGAAAGAAAAATTTTACTTTCTTCTAAGGCAAGGTCAATTCTAACATCTAAACCCTAGCCATTTGAAACGCGGGCTTTCCAATCCTTTACGCTGGCTGATTCAAGGGGAGAAATTATGATTCAAAACAATTATTTTTCGGACAATCAAGATATCCAGGATCATTTTGAGCATATTCTACCCTGGACGGAAATCATACTCGATTACGAAAACGAATTTTCCGACGTTTCGAACGGAGGACCGACAAATCCGTCGGAAGCAAAAGAATATTATAAAACCGTGTTGGAAACCGTGGGCGATCTCGCCGGAAATATTCTTTCTCCTCATGTGGCGGAGTTGGACCGGCAAGGCCTGGAGTTCAAGGACGGAAAAGTTGAGTTTCCGCCGAAGATGCTCGAACTCGTATCCAAAGTCGTCGATGCGGGGGTTCAAGCCTACGGATTTTCAAGAAAGTACGGCGGACTCGGCGTACCTTGGACCGTGAAATCTTTTATTTCCGAAATTTTTTACAGAGTGGACGCGTCACTCGCCATTGCGATCGGATGCGTAAATCTGGCCGAAATTTTGGAACGACACGCGACTCAGGAAATGAAAGACGAATGGCTTCCCAGATTCACCGCCGGAAAATTCGTCTGTGCGATGGGACTTACCGAACCCGATCACGGTTCCGATCTTTCCAATCTTAGAACCAAGGCCGTAAAAGACGAGAACGGAGGTTGGGTATTGAACGGAAGCAAACGTTTCATCACACACGGTTGCGGATTCGGCGATATCCCCGCGGTTTTACTGACGCTCGCTCGTTCGGGAGAAGTCGGATCCGGCGCTCGGGGACTTTCTTTTTTTCTCGTACAAAGCAAGGACGTTCAAATTGCGGGAATCGAACGCAAACTCGGACTTCATTGTTCTCCGACTTGCGAAGTGGTTTTTGAAAATTCCCCCGGACTTTTGATCGGAGAAGAAGGTTACGGACTCGTAAAGTATACGATGGGAATGTTGAACGGAGCGAGGATGGGAATCGCACAACAATCCACGGGACTTGCAACCGCGGCATATTATGAAGCTCTAAAATACGCAAACGAAAGAATTCAATTCGGAAAACCTTTGATCCAAATTCCAGCCGTGAAAAAAATCATGAATCGAATCGAAAGGGAAACCTACGCGATGCGGTGTTTGACGTTGGAAGGATCTCGCGTAATGGATCGTTATTATTGGAGAGCGCTTCGACTTGAAAAACAAGGCGCTACTGAAAAAGAAGCGAAGAACGACACAGTCGTTCGTTATTGGGAAAAGATTGCGAACGTCCTGACTCCGATCGGCAAGTTTTATTGTTCCGAATCCTGTTTAAAAGCGGTTAATGACGCGCTTCAGATTCACGGAGGTTCGGGTTATACGGAAGACTATGATATCGCGAGAATTTATCGCGACGCAAGGATCACCACGATCTACGACGGGACGTCGCAAATTCAAATCAACGCGTGTATCGGAGGAATCGTTTCCGGGATGACTCATACGTTCGGGGAATACGTTGCCGAACTCGTCAATCAATTGGATTCTTTTTTGGCCCATAAATTGTTCCGCGGATTTCAAGATTTGGTTACCCTCTATAAGGATCTTTCAAGAAAAGAAGATAAGGATACGTATGCGGAGGAGATCGTTTTCACTTGCTCCAGACTTTTAGCGGGAATTTTGTTCGAGCTTTCCTGTAGAAGACTTCCGGAAGATAGAAAACAAATTCGACTCAAACACGCAAAGGATTATCATATCGATACTCTTTCCGTTCTGGAAGGAAACCTCGCAAAATTAAAAGAAGTGAACGGCAATCATAACTAACGTGAATTCGTGAAATCAACACGATCCATAGAGAGCGTTTTCGCATGGTACTCACGTTAACTACAAAAATCGGTTTTTGGATCGTTGAATCCTTTTCTTAAAGAATTGACAGAATTCTAAATCGAATTTAGCTTGGATTTATTATGAACGTATAATCCCCGCCTCGATTTCAAAGATAATTCATATTTTTGAATATTCTATTTTTATTCTATATTGGAACTTGTCTCAAAACTCCGATCCTCCTGCGTTAAACGTCGGTTTGCTGCATTGTGGACGATTTTTGAGATCCGTTTTAAAAATAACGAACCGACCTTTCATCGGAGGTATATCGATGCAAAATTCAAAACCTCTTTCTTTCGGACCGAATCCGTTTACTCCTCATCCGTTTCCGGAATATCCGAGAATCGGTTTTCTCAAAAACTTCATTCAATCCCCTTTGATCGAAATCGGAGATTATACATATTACGACGATCCGGACGGCCCCGAACGTTTCGAAAAGGAGAACGTACTTTATCACTATGATTTTCGAGGGGATAAACTCTTGATCGGAAAATTTTGCGCCATTGCTACGGGCGTAAAATTTATCATGAACGGAGCCAATCACAAGATGAACGCATTTTCCACGTATCCGTTTGCGATTTTTGGAAACGGATGGGAGAAAGCGGCAGAGAAACTTTTAAGGCTGAAGTGGTGGGATTGGTCCCCGGAAAAAATTACGGAATCGTTGGAATTTTTGACGACTCTTAACTTTAAAAAACTCGACGATTTCGTTTGAACTTGGTTTTATTTCGATAATGACTTCGTAAAACGATATATCGGAAATATATGAGTAAAAAAGAATATTCTAAATTTACGGAAGGATATCTGGAGCAATCCGATATCCTAAAAGAATTTCAAACCCTTCCGGGAGTCGGCAAATCGATCGCGATGGATTATTGGAATCTGGGTTTTAGAAGTTTGGACGAAATTCGGCCCGTCGATCCGGAAGAATTGTATGTCCGTTGCTGCAAGTTGCACGGGGGTTACGTGGATCGTTGTATGCTCTACGTTTTTCGATGTGTTCACTACGCTTTGAACGTTAAAAAACCGAATTCGGAAAAGCTGAAGTGGTGGAACTGGAAAGATGTCGAAAAAACTCAGAAATCGAAACGATGATTTACGCCGAACTGAACGTAAGTGAGAATCGTTTTGGATTCGTTTAACATCGGAATCAGAATTTTAGGTCCGAAAATTTTCAATCCGAGTTGATCCTGGTTTCCTCCGCTGTCTTCCGTGATGTAACCGGTCTGGAGAGTGTTCTTTAAAGTCATATTGCTCGTTTCCACGAATAGACTCCAGTTTCCTTTCACGTTTGCGGAAAGTCTGAGATTCACTTCGGTTCCGGTCGATTTCCACCAATAGTCCAAACCGGTTTGGTTCAAACGAAGTGCCCCGTTCGAACCGTCGATCCTATATTCGTAATTTTTAAGGGAAGACGGACTCGACATATTCAAATGAAGAATTTGTCCTTGGAACGTAAATCGTTTCAAAAACTTCCACTCGAATCCGACCCCGAGACTATATCCTTTATGATAACTGGAATATTCGCGAAAACTAATGCGATTCGGATTGATTCCGCTCGCCGTCTTTTGACCTAAACTGTCCACCTCTTGATCCGTTTTTGTCCAGATCCTTTCGATACCTCCCAGAATTTGGAGATCCAAAACCGGATGCGGATAAGGAGTAAAGCCGAAACGGGAGGAAACTTTTTGAAATTTTGTGTTTGCTTCTCCAAAAATCGCGTTAACCGCTCTTTCACCGGACGAGCCGGATCCAGAACCGCCTGTTCCAAAAGAGAGAGTTTGAAAACCGTTCACGTCGAAATTATGTTTTGCTTGTGTTCCTCGTAATTCAAAGGTAAAACGATTCCACACGTATCGAATCCGAGTCGTAGAACCGCTGTTAGGCGTTTTGTACGGATTGGTGAGAATTTCCGCCTGCCCCGAACTGCTGAAAGCCAAACCCGCGTATTGAATGGTTTGATAAAAAGGCCGGAGCTCGGATTGTTCGGTTCCGTTTCCGATTCCGAAAGAAACTTCGAGATAATGTCTTTTCGAATTGATAAGTTCCTGTTCTCTTTTTTTGGAGCTTTTTTCCTTGGATTTTCTTTTTTCAGCGAGTTTCACCGCTTCTTTTTTATTTTTTTCGTCGTTCTTTTGAGTCTCTTCTTTTTTAGGATTGGGTTCCGCGATTTTAGTAAAGGAAATTTTTCGAATGTTCGATTTCTGAAATACCTTTGTGGTTCCGTCCGCGAGTTTAAAGGTTACGGTTTCCTTATCCTGGTTTATGATATTTCCTTCCAACCGCTTTCCGGATTTTAAAAGAACGGTTTCGCTTCGAAGTGAAACGGAGGTAAGAAAAAAAACGAGGATCGAATAGGAAACAATTTTTTTCATGAGTTGTATATCGAAATACGATATCGGGGAATGATAACATATCGTTTGAATCCTGCAATTCGATTTAAATTTCTAAGAATGAAATTTGACGGAAAATAATTGCAGTCGCCCGGTCTGTGCGTGAGAAGTTTGAAATCACATCGGACTTCCGTAACGCTCATAATGAAGTTTCAAAATAGAAGAGAGAATTTTTGAAATTAACGGTGGCGGAATCGGGATGTTTCCGAGGCGATCTTATCTTTGAGAAAAGAAACGAGTTTTTCTTCCTTATCGAGTTTGCTTTCCAAAAGAAGGATTCTTAAATTCTCCGGAGGTTTTGAAATTTTGACGAGATCTTTTTCGGTACACACGAGATAGTCGTAGTCTGTAGAGATCTTATCCAGGGCGTTCTCGTCTTCCATCGTATAAGAATGATGATCCCGGAAGGTTCTCGTTTCCAATTCGAGCGGTTGAAATTTCCGAATCATCGAAAAGAAAACTTTCGGATTTCCGATTCCTGTAAACGCATATATTCTTTTTCCATAAAATACTTTCGGAGAATCCGATTGCAAGTTCGGAGATAAGAGTTTATCCGGTTCCGAAGAAAAACGAAGAATTTCTTTGGAGAATTTCCTTTGAATATTCTGCACAATTCTTTCCACGGACGGTTCGTATTTCGAAAACACGATCCAATCGGCTCTTGCCAGAGAAGAGATCGGTTCTCTCAGATTGCCGGCAGGAATTAAAAAACGTTCTTTATGAATCCTGCTCGAATCCAATAAAACGATATCGACGTCCCTTTCCAAAACGTGGTGCTGAAATCCGTCGTCCAAAATCACGATCGGATTTTCTTTCATTTTCAATTCTTCCTTAAAACGTAGATAAGCGGAATGTCTGTTTCTCCCGATCCAAACCTCCGCAAACGGAAGATGTTTTTTTAAAAGAAGAGGTTCGTCTCCCGCTTCTCTCGGAGTGGATTGTTGTGCGACTCTATATCCGCGTTTGGATCCGACCGCACCGTAACCTCTGGATAAAATAACGATTTTTTTTTCCGGAAATTTTTTATGAATCAGTTTTGCGAGATAAATCGAGAACGGGGTTTTTCCGGTTCCACCCATGGAAATATTTCCCACGCTGATTACGAAGGCTCCGGAAAGTTTTTTCTTTTCGGCGAACTTTTGATCGAGCAGAAAAAGAGCGCGATATATAAAGGAAAACGCATATAGAATCGGAAACAGAACGACGTGTAGAAGTGAAAGAGGAGTAAATAAGTTCATGAGAGAATTATGATTTTCTTACGTTATGCGCTTTCGGGGGATTCGGCGAACTGGATGTCGTATAACTTTTTGTATTTACCGTCGAGTTGGATCAGCTCCGCATGAGTTCCGGATTCCGCGATTCTTCCGTCTTCCATCGTAAAGATCGTGTTTGCGATTTGTACGGTGGAAAGTCTGTGAGCGATGATGATTACGGTTCTGTTTTTGTAAAGGGATTCGAGAGCCTGTTGAACCAATCTTTCCGATTCGGTGTCGAGCGCCGAAGTCGCCTCGTCTAGAATCAAAATTTCCGGATTGAGCAGTAGGGCGCGTGCGATCGCAATTCTTTGTCTTTGACCGCCGGAAAGCATCACTCCGCGTTCGCCCACGATCGTATCAAAACCTTCTTCGAAGGAAAGGATGAATTCCATCGCGAATGCCTGTTCGCACGCGGTATGAAGTTGTTCTTCGGTTACGTTCTGATTTCCGTAACAGATATTTTCACGAATCGTTCCGTTGAATAAAAAAACCTGCTGGGACACGATTCCGATTCTTTTTCGAAGATTACTCAGATCCAGTTCTCGGATATCGATATCGTCGACGAGTATTTGTCCTTCCTGAGGATCGATCAATCTCGGCACAAGATCGACTAACGTGGATTTTCCCGCGCCCGAAGCTCCCACCAACGCGACGGTTTCTCCTTTCTGAATCTGCAGGTTGATTTCCCGAATCGCGGGATTTTTAGCCCCAGGATAAGTATAGGTTACGTTGTTAAACGACAATCCTTTCACCATTCTTTTTAAGAACTTAGGACTTGCAGGATTTTGAATGTCCGTCTCCTGATCCAATAACTCGAACACACGATCACCCGCCGAAATCGCGCTCTGAATCGAATTGGAAAGCATACTCATCTGTTTAAAAGGTCGCATTAAAAAAATCAGCGTTAAAAAGAACGCCATAAACATTCCGCGGGAGAACGTTCCGTCCTCCATGAGATACGCGCCGAAACTCAAAAAAATCACCGCAACGATCGAACTGAATAATTCCGTAAGGGACGGCCCGACCTGATGATAGAAATGGCCTTTGAACGTTTTATCGGAAAGATCCTGGTTGAATTCCCAGAAACGTTTCGCTTCCGTCTTCTCCATGGAAAAGGCTCGGATTACGCGAATCCCGGAAATCACTTCCTGAAGATGTCCGTTTAACGAAGAAAGGCGTTCCTGTTGATTGCGTGTGGCTCTGCGGATCTTATCGGCGAAGGCGGAAACAGGACCCATCACAATCGGAACGATGATGAAGACGGCGAGGAACATCTTCCAACTCAAGTAGAGGAGAAGAAGTAAATGTGTGACGATATAAAAGAAATCCGTAATCGCATCTTTTAAATCCGAGCTGATCAGTTTTCCGAGAACTTCCACGTCGTTGATGATTCTACTCATCAAAATTCCGGTCTTTTCCTGCACGAAATGATTGAGAGGAAGAGCCTGAGCCTTTGCGTACAACTCCGCTCTTAAATCGCGAATCGCGAGATAACCCGCGGAATTGATACAATAAACCGCCGCCGCGAGGAAGATCAGTTTTAAAAGATAGACCGGAAAAACGATAAAACAAAAAAGTAAAACGAGTTGGTCATGGCTCATCTTCTTCAAGGAAGAATTGAGTTGCACCTTCCACTCCGCGAGTTTGAGTTCGATGGATTCAACGCTGGAAAAAAAATCGCTTTCTTCCGAACGTTGCAGAAGCGCCTTGTCCTTTTTGGTAAGGGAAATTTCGAAATTCGTTTTTTCTCCGGTGCCGAGAGAATCGAAAATCGGAATCAAAGAAGTAAGAGAGGCCCCGTTTAAAACCGAAACGAGAAAAGACAGTACGATCCCCGAAGTTAATCTGTATTTGTACTTGAAGGAATACTTTAGGAGTCGTTTATAGATGTTCATTGAACAGGTTTAATCTTTTGAATACTTCTCTAACCTTTTTTGCAGGAATCCTTGTTTTGTCCCTTCTTTTTTCCGGTTGTAGTTCTCGAGAGGAAGATCCGGAAGAATTGATTCTTTCCATACCTTCGGACCCGATCAGTTTGGATCCGTTGTTTTCCACGGACTTATCTTCGCGTACTCTCGGAAAATTTTTATATCCTTTCTTATTTCAAAAAACTCCGGACGGTAAACCAGCCTATCAACTTGTGGAATCGTTTCAATTGTCCGGCGAGGGAAAGGTTCGTTCCCTCAAACTCAAACTAAGAACGCATCTTTTGTCTGACGGAAAAGAATTAAAAGCGCAACAAGTTCGCGAATCTTTGCAAAGGCTCGTAAACACTCCCGGTCCTAGAAAAAATCAATACGCTTTCATCAAGGAAATCAACGTTATAGACGCGAAAGAAGTCGAACTGAAAATTTCCGGAGGACTGAGACAAGCCGTGGACGCTCTTTCTTTGCCGCCGGCGGGAATCGTATGTTGTAAAAACGGCGAGAAAGAAAAATTAGAAGCGGATTCCTTTAAAACATTAGAAAAGAATCATGTAGTTGCGGTTCCAAAAGCGGGTAAGTATCTTCTCAAAGAATGGAAAAAGAATAATTATATTCTGCTGGAAAAAAATCCGTACGCGGTCGAAGATCTTCCTAAAAAAATTCGACTGAGGATTTTAGCGTCTGCGTCCACGGGAGTTTTTTTGTTTTCCAAAGGAAGAATGGATTTGATGCGTCTTCCGAATTTTTTACTCAAAAACCCGCATATCAAAAAGGAAAACCTTCGGTTTAGAAAGGGCGGAGGGGTTCAATACGTTGCGATCCGGGCAACGGAACCTTGTTTCGATTTGAACTTTAGAAAAGCCTTAAATACGGCGGTTGATCCCAATCTCGTGATTCGAAAATTATTGGAAGGGAATGCGGATCCCACGTTCGGTCCGGTTCCGTTAGGAAGTATTTCGCAAACGAAGATACAAGAAATCATCGCGGGAAGTCCTGAGATACAAACTCATTCTCGTGAGAAAGCGGAGGAGTATCTGAAAAAGTCCGTTTGTTATCCTAAAATACTAGAAAGAGAAATCGATTTTAGAATGCGAGGCGACGAGGAAAACGGCGCCAACGGTTTGGCGTTGGCGGGATTTTTAAAAGAACTCGGATTGAAAGTGAAAATTCATCCGATGGAAAAGGCCGCTCTTTACAAAGAAAACGCGGAAGGGAAAGGGGATCTAACGTTGCTTTTTTGGTACGCGGATTTACCCGGAGCTTGGAACTTTATCGATCCGTTGTTTTCGGGAAAGGATAAAGGCAACGGAGGCAATCGGGCCCATTACGAAAATCGGGAACTCGAAAGTATAATCTCGAAAGCGAGGAGTTCGGATTCCTTGAATTCGGAAACGACCGAGGCCTTGCAAATTCTCATCCGAGAGAATCCTTGGATTTATCTTTGGTCGCCATATGAGGCTTTTCTAATATCCGAAAAAGCGAAACGTTATTCTAGTTTGGAGGATTATCTGTAACTTCCGGAAGTTCGAGTTCGACCGAATCTCCGTCGTTTTCTTCCGCCTGAGGAGGAACCCCCGTCGTTGTTCCCGGTTCTTGCGTAGGATTTTCCGGAGTTGCGGTCGTAACACCTGCCGGTGCGGAAGGTTGTTCTCCGATATAATAATATTGACCGTACAACGGATACGAACAAGGGACCGAAGAATGTAACAGTAAACCGGTCTCTCCGCATACGTCCACTTTCACAAAATCGCCGTTAAACGGTTTGACGAGCGTTTCGGAAAATCCGATGTTTCTTGCGATGTAGTTCACGTAACGAAACCAAATGTTTCCGCTGATTCCGGAACCCGAACCTTCAAACGGAGCGCCGACGTCGTTCCCGATCCAAACCGTCGTAACCAAATCGGGGTTCACACCGGCGAACCAAGCGTCTCTCACGCCTTTACGCGATCCCCATTTTTTACGAGCTTCTTTCGGCGACTGCACCGTTCCCGTTTTACCGCCCATCGGAAAAGAATCTTCGTCTTTAGTCTTAAGTTTCATCGTTCCTTGTTCGCTTAAGACCGCTTCCAAAAGATTGATCGTTTCGGCGCAGGCGACGGGATCTAAAATCTGAACGGATTCGTTGGGATCTTTCAAAGGTGTGGAAAACATTTCGCTTCCTTCAAAATCCGTAATTCTTAGGATTTGAACGGGAGTGACTTTTTTGCCCTCGTTTGCGATCGTAGCGTAGATCAGGGCAAGTTCCATAGGAGATAGTTCTCCGGAGCCGAGCGCCAAGGAAAGATTCGGTTGGAATCTTTTTTCAAGAGTCGCCTTGTCTATGTCCAAGATCATCGAAATTTTTTCCAAAAATTCGTTCACTCCGAATTCGTTTAACAATTTTACGGCGATGGTGTTGATCGATTGTGCGAACGCGATTCTTGCCGTGATTTCTCCTTTGTAACCTTTGTACCAATTCTTCGGAGAATAACCTCGAATATTGATTTCTTCGTCCATGACTTTGGAGGAAGGAGTGATGATTCTGTTTTCAAATGCGATCGCATAGACTAGGGCTTTGATCGTGGAACCGGGTTGCCTGAGCGCGGAGACCGCCCGATTGAGTCTGAATATATTAGAAATTTTGTAACTACCAACCATAGCCTCGACGTAACCGTTTCCGGGATTGATGGAAATCAAGGAACCGTTCATGTTGTCTATGATGGATTGTTGGATTCTCGCTTCTTCCGCGTTGCCCTTTTTCAAGTAAGCGGCCTTGACTTCGTTCAACTTTTTACGAACGGACTCGATTCCTTCTCTTAAAGATTTTTCGGCGACGTCCTGTTTGTCGTAGTCCAGAGTCGTGTAGACGTTCATACCTCGGGTTTCAATGTCGATTTCGTTGAACGTATCCAAAATGTGCTGGCGAATTCCGTAATTAAAATCCGGCGCAAGATTTACGGTAAAGTCCTTATCAAAACCGTATCGCGCTATTTCCGAAGTATAAAATTCCTTGTCTCCGTCTTTTGTGATTTCCACTTTATAAGAATTTCTGAATGTTTTAAGGTTGGATTCTATTTTTTTCGCAAAATTCTTTTCAATGCCGGAAGGATTCGGATGTAGGTGTTGGTTTTCGGACATAGGCATAAGAACCAGCTTTTGTCTTTTGAGAGCGGTTTTTAAACTTCGAACCGGATTGTAATTGGAAGGAGCGGGAATAATTCCGACGAGCATAGCCGCTTCTTCCGGACTGAGTTCCGTGGCCGCTTTGTTGAAATAATAACGGCTCGCTTCTTCCACTCCCGTGTTTCCTTCGCCTAAGAAAATACGATTGAGATACATGGAAAGAATCGTATTCTTATCGAATTGGTTTTCGAGATAAAAGGTACAGTAGAATTCCGTAATCTTGTTGAAGATGTTTCTCGCTCCGAGGTCCAGAGTCAGCTTTGCGAGTTGTTGAGTGATGGTGGAACCGCCTTGTTTTTGAAAGGTGGTGAGATTGATGAAGATCGCCCTTAGAAGCGCGGCGTAATTGATCCCGTGATGATTGTAAAATTCCCTGTCTTCGGAAGAGAGAAGAGCCCAGACGATGTTTCCGTGTTCCGCGAGATTGTCCGTACGAATCGGTTTGAACTTTCTTCTCGAAAATTCCCCGATCAACTTTCCGTTTCGATCCAAAATTCGAATCGGGCGAATCTGACTGACTTCGTAATAATTTGTGACTTCATTTTTGAACTTGTCCAAATTGGAAACGACTTCGTCTTTTTTGGTCAACCAGACCACGTAGGAACCGCCGATCAGAAAGGAGCCGATCGCAATCGACGCAATGGTCGCATAACGGAAGATCTGCCTCCAGTGCGCTTTTGAAAAGAATAGGATTTTTAGAACGCTATTTTTGAATTTATATAGAATGGAAAATTGATTCCCTTTGTCTGATGTCATCGATTTCTTTTACCTTGTCGGATCTCAGAGAAAGACAATAGAAACGACCGAATCTTTGTAAAGTATTAGAAAACTTTCAAAATGGAATTCATTCATTTCTTCTTTAAAATCGTAAAATTCACCCTTCTGTTTTTTCTACGTCCTTCTTCGGAATCATTCTTATTGAGAGGAGTCCCGTCGCCGAAACCTCGGGTTTGAATTCTTTCGATCGGAATCGAATGTTTTTTGGAAAGATATTCCGCGACGGCGATCGCTCGTTTTTCCGAAAGAAGCAGATTGTCTTTTTTCTTTCCTACGTTGTCCGTATGACCTTCGATCCGGATTTCGATCTCCGGGTTTTCCTTCACGATTTCGGCGAGACGATCAAGTTCCGGCCCGGACTCCGGTGAGATCTGAAAACTTTTAGATTCGAAAAATAAATTATTGATTTGAATCGTTTCACGTTCCCGGATCGGAGGGAGTTGCAGGATAACTTCCACTTTTTCGGAGAATTTCTTTTTGGAAGTTAGATTCAAGTTTTGTGATACGGAAATATATCCTTTCTTTTGAGCGTAAAACCCGTAATTTTCTCCGAAAGGAAGAATGATCGAAAAATTTCCGGTGGAAGGATCGCTTTTAGAACTTCCGATCTTTTCGTGAGACTTTAGAGATTCGTAATGTATATCGGCGGAAAGCGGATTTCCTTCCGTGTCCACGACTTTTCCGTTTACGACTACGACCTTTTCGGGACGCATTTCTTTCGGAAGATACGCCATAAACAACTGACCGTCTTTGCTGATATAAGCCCAATCGCTGTTCGCGGGAATCGAAAAGAAATTCACGCCTTTCAGATTTTCGGAGACCTCCGTAGGTTTCGTCCATTGATCCCAACCGTCGCCGATTCTTTTCGTCATATAAACCGAAAGACCTTTGTGTCCGTCGCTGGAAAAGTAAAGGGTTCTGTCGTCGCTCGCCAAAAACGGAGCCATTTCTTCGTGATCCGAATTGATGACTTCGCCCAAGTTCGTTCCCAAGGGAAACGTTCCGTCGTTTAACATTTTGCTCGCGTAAAGATCCAGCTTACCTTTGGAATCCTTATGTTGTGCGGAATAGATTAAGATTCTTCCCGAAGAGGAAAGAGTGGAACCGCCGAAAATTTCCTGGCTCGAATCGCTCTTCTTTCTGTAGAGGTTATAAAAATCAGGAAACTTTAATATACTCGGCTTGGACCAGGAATCCTTTTCCTTAAAACTTTTATAGAGAGGAACTCTTCTCGTGATCTGTTTCGTTCTTTCGTCGTATTCGGTTCTCAGTTCCTCGATCTTTTTTCTGTATTCGTTGGAGTTCTTGGAGGAACGCGCTGCGGATTCTCCTTTTGTTTCAAAGTCTTTTCCGAGCTCGTCCAAGAGTTCTTTTTCGCCAAACGTACCGAAGACGAAGAGTTCGTTTCCTCCCGGTAATGCGGAAATGACCGCCGAAGGCATTTCGTTGTTCAAAGGCGCGCTCATTTCCTTGCCGTCTTCCCAAAATCCTCTCTCGTCGAGTTTGGAATGCCAGATCTTTTGAGTTCCCGATTTACCTCGTTTGATATAGGCGGTCCAGAAAAGATATTTCCCGTCCGGAGAAGCGTTGGGATTGAACGCAAATATATTATGATTTACGTAATCGGGAATTTTTTTAATCGTCCAAGGTTTGATCTCTTTCGAATCGAGAAACGGATAAATTTCGTAACGAATCGGGTTACAGTTGGAACCCTTCATGTTGCAGAGAATTCTCACTGTCTTATCGTTCAGTCTGGAAAGTTCCGCAGTAATTTCGTTGGACTCGATCGGAACGTATGCATTTTCCGTACTCAACAATTTTCCAAACTGAAGAATTTTTCCCGTCAATAATTTATAACCGATTTCTAAATTGAATGTTCGGCTGCCGGAAAGGTTTACCGCGACGTTTTTCGGTTTCTCCGGTTGCGAGGCGAACTGAGCGGCTCCGATCGGGATCCAAGAAGCGGCGTCACCGAGTTTCTTTGAGGTATCTTCGGCCTTAAGACCGGTGAAAAAAGAAAAACTCAAGATCGACAAAGTCAGTATTACTTGAAGTACGGTGTGCATACGTTTTCAACTTCGGTATAATTTCAAAAGTCCTTAATTCTACTTTTTCTTGGCAAAAAACCCTATCTTGAAAATCATGGTCATGATTCTCTCTTAGCAGGTATTCTCACATGATCAGCACTTCCGGATTGACCCTAAACTTTGGTAAAAAAATTCTTTTTGAGAACGTTACGGTTAAGTTTAAGGAAAATTGCAGATACGGATTGATCGGAGCGAACGGTTCCGGTAAGTCCACGTTCATGAAAATTCTCGCGGGATTGGAACAAGCCGCGAACGGAGCCGTTTCCATCGACGCGGGGATTAAAGTCGGATATCTGAAACAAGATCACTACGAGTACGAAAACGAAACCGTAATCAATACGGTCATCATGGGAAACAAGGAACTCTGGGAAGTTTCCAAGGAAAGAGACGCGATCTACTCAAAACCGGAAATGTCGGACGAAGACGGAATGAGAGTTTCCGAACTCGAAGAAAAATACGGAGAACTCGGCGGCTACGAGGCCGAAAGTACCGCGGGAGAACTTCTGGAAGGATTGGGAATTCCCACGACGAGTCATACTCAGACTCTTGCGTTTTTAACCGGCGGTTTTAAACTTCGCGTTCTTTTAGCTCAAGTTTTATTTCAAAAACCGGACGTCCTACTTTTGGACGAACCTACCAACCACTTGGATATCAAAACGATTCATTGGTTGGAAGAATTCTTAACCAACTACCGAGGTGTTGTGATCGTGATCTCTCACGACCGTCACTTTATCAATTCGATCGCGACTCATATCGCGGATCTGGATTATCAATCTCTTACGATTTATCCCGGCAATTACGACGATTATATGGAAGCTTCCACGATGGCTCGTGAAAGACTTCTCGACGAGAATAAACGTAAGAAGGAAAAGATCGCCGAACTTCAAGATTTCGTAAACCGATTCAGCGCCAACGCGAGTAAGTCCAAACAAGCGACTTCCAGACAGAAACAAATCGAAAAGATCAAACTCGACGACGTCAAACCTTCCTCCAGAGTTTCTCCTTACATTCGTTTTAAGATGAAGAAGACGTTAGGTAAGGACGTGATTCTCGCGGACAATATTTCGAAATCCTACGATAGACCGATCTTTAAGGACTTTACGATCAACATCACTAAGGGCGAAAAGATTGCGATCATCGGAACCAACGGAGTCGGAAAAACGACTCTTTTAAAAACTTTGATGAAACAGATCGAGCCCGATAACGAAAAGGTTGCGATGGGAGATTCGGTCACATCTTCCATCTTTCCTCAGGATCACCGAGAAGGTATATTAGAAGACGCTGATACGATTGTGGAGTGGCTTTATAGATACGCCGATCCCGGAACCGAGATGGAGGAGATACGCGCGATTTTGGGAAGAATGTTGTTCAGCGGCGATATGGCTAAAAAACCTACGAGCGTTCTTTCCGGGGGAGAAAAATCCAGAATCATCATCGGAAGAATGATTATCTCCGGAGACAATTTGTTGGCGCTCGACGAACCTACGAACCACTTGGATTTGGAAACCATCGAAGCCTTGAACTATGCCCTTTCTATATTTGAAGGAACCGTAATATTCGTTTCTCACGACCGCGAGTTTGTATCTTCTTTAGCGACTCGTGTGATCGAAGTTTCCACGGAAGGAATTCGAGATTTTAAGGGTACTTACGAGGACTTCTTGGAAAGAGAAGGCGCGGAATTTTACAAACGTTTATCCGGCGGTCCGGTCTTAGCGGAAACATGACATATTAGAGGTCAGTGGTTAGGGGTCAGATGTCAGGGTGTTTTTCTTTAATTCGGGAGTTCTTACTTTTACAACAAAACACCTATCCACTATCCCGCTAAAATGAGTTCCCACATTTTTGTGAAACTCGGCGTCTCGCTTCTATTGGCGCTCGAGGTATAACTCAATCTCGCTTCCTATGGGTCGCGAGAGGTATAACTCAATCTCGCTTCCTATGGGTCGCGAGAGGTATAACTCAATCTCGCTTCCTATGGGTCGCGAGATAGGTTTTGGGACAAACTCTGATATGGCGCACCCAACCGAGCCGTAAATATTTTTTCGCATTTTTATCATCAAATAGTTTAACTCGTTAGAGAAAAGCATTCGCGACGATTGATCAGACTGATATTCGCGGGTTGGATACCGCAGGATAATCTATACATCGGGAGCTGTTCTTAGTCTAAAAACGAAGGTCAAATTTGAAATTCAAATTTGCTTCAACACTGAGTCAACAAGTATTCCTCCTTTATCGTACATCTTCTCTAACGAATAAAACCATTTGATGAAACATTATTCTAAC
>NZ_ANIK01000091.1 GCF_000347175.1 Leptospira alstonii serovar Sichuan str. 79601 | reverse complement strand
TTAGTTCGACTAAATCTAAAACTTTTAAGATTCGTTCCGCTTCCTTTTTGTATCGATCAGGAAGTAAAGCTACAGAAACTTCTCTGGATGCTTTTGTTCGTAAATGCTTTTTGGTGATTTCAGTCAAACCGGCTTGAGTGAATAAACTGTGAAGTCGATTCTTACCTTGCGTCAGTTGCCTTGTCCAGTTCTCATGCTCTGTACACAATCGCCGATTATCTTCCTCTTCATCCGTGGGAATCGGAACAACCGGTAATTCTTCTATTGGATAACGTTGAATGAGCCTGGCTATTTTTAAACTGTCTTCTTTATCAGTCTTTTTCAAAGATTGATAGATCGTTGCTAAGTCTCCGGGATTCAAGACAATTACTTGAATCCCTTTGTTTAAAATTGATTTTGCAATTCTAAAAGATTGAGAGCCCGCTTCCAGACCTACAATATCATTTAAAGTCAGCCATTTTAATAAACTGCTAATACCGCTTTCCGTTGTACTGAATTGCCGACGTTCGAGCGAGTTCTCCGAATTAATTCGAACAACCTCTAAACTTTTCTTTCCGCAATCAATTCCTACATACTTGATTTCTTGACTGTTCATTTCTTTTCTCCTAAAATGACAGAGGGCGGAAGGTCTTAACAAAGCCGGGTGATATCACCAGCACTCCTATTCGCGGTCGACTTTGTTAAGCCGCCACACTTTGGTTTGCGGTGGCCGATTTAGATTCATCTATGGACCGGGGTCTAAGCCCCAAGAGAGCGATCAATCTGCCATCGGCCTTCTTGACTCCGTCGAATCAAGAATATCACACTTCGAGCTGTCTTACGTCCAAGAATCATACTAATCTATGGATCGCTCAATATATCCTAAGAGTATGGGGAGAAGGTTCAAGAATTTTTCCACGAAATGATTAATATCTTTTGAATTTAAGCTTCGTTCCGGGTAGAATTCTCGAATTGAGATTGAAAAATGGTTTTCAATTCAAGTAGAATCCGTCTTTTTTGCCAAGGTCGTAACAGCTGAAAATGAACTCCTCCGAAACCGATTTTTTTCCTTCAATTCTGATTGTGGACGACGAATGGCTGATCGCTTTTAATCTTCAAGTTTCTCTCCAAAAGTTAGGGTATCGGATTGCAGGAATCGCAAGAACTGCGGACGAGGCCTTGGAGCTCGCGGAACGAACGAAGCCGGATTTGATCCTCATGGACATTCGGATCGAGGGAGAATTGGATGGGATTCAGGCCGCAGAAAAAATCCAAAAGAAAATGGACGTTCCCGTCATCTTTATGACCGCGTTTGCGGACGAGGAAACTTTCAACCGAGCCGTGAACAAAGCATCCCTATACGGATATATCTCGAAGCCGTTTCAACCTACTGCGCTGAAAAATTCTATCGAGATCGCGCTCAAACAGCAAAGGAGATTCGGCAAGGCGAGAGAGGAAGGAAATGAATTCAGAGACGTCATCCAAAACATCGGGGAGGGTGCGATTTCTCTGGATCGGGAAGGAAAAATTTTATTTATGAATCGAACCGCGGAGTATCTGACCGGTTGGGTTCTTTCCGAGGTTCAAGGAGAACATGGGGAAAAAGTTCTGAGGCTTTCCACGGACAACGGTGAAAATATTCGGGCAAAAATCGAAAGTGTAAAATCCGATCACTTGAAATACATTCCGGCTTTATTAACTCGTAAAGACGGAAACCGTATTCAAGTTGCGTTTCGTGTTTCTCCCGTGAGAGACGAAAACAGAAATGTCGTAGGTTCTATCATCATCCTTTCGGAACTGATCTCTCTTTCCGTATCCGAAAAAGAAAAATCTGAAATGGAAAGAGTGATTCAGTCCGAAAGAAGATTGGATTCGATTCAAAAACTCGCGGCGGGACTCGCGCACGAGATCAATAATCCCTTGATGGGAATCATCAATTACGGACATATCATTCGAAACCATCAAGGAGGAGACGCCGACACGAAAAATTACGCGCGTCTCATCATCGAACAGGGAGAAAGAATCGCGGCCATCATACGTAATTTGGTTTTATTTTCCAAAAAAGACCCGGAACAACCGGTGCAAAGCAACATTAAACAACTCGTAAACTCCGTTGAAGATATGATCTCCGAGATGTTGAAGTCTCAAGAGATTCATTTGGTAAAACAAATCCCGGAAGATTTGGAAGTTTCCATTCGTCCGAATCAGATTCGAGAAGTGCTTTACAACATTCTTTACTATTATTCCGAAAATCAGAAAAAAACTCTGATTCATTTGAAGGCCGCCCTAGATTCCGGAGACACGTCTTATCTGAAAATTTTAATTTCCGGAAAGTTAAATTTGAATTTGAACGAAGAAAGTAGATTCGAACCCTTCGAAAATTTTCGCTCGAACGACGCTCGGATCGGGATGGGGCTTTCGGTCTGTTATGGAATTTTGCAAGCCAACCGAGGCCAACTTCTCCTCAAAAAATCGGAATCGGGTTGGGATTTTATCATTCAAATTCCCGTTTAAAGCGAATCCAAAAAATTCGACCCGCAACACGACCCATAGGGAGTGTTGCGTTTTAGTTTTCACATTCAAACGTTTTCGCATTTGAACTCACTCTACTGAAGAAATTTGAATTTACCTTTCCATGAGGATTGTGGGAGTTCCCACGTACTAGGAGTCAGTGGTTAGGGTTCAGGAGTCAGGTTAAAATTTTTCCGTTTTATCCGTAACGGTAAGGAAGAGATCCGGGCTTTACCGTTCGTTTAAAAAAACGTGCGAGGGTTGCTAAAAGATACAACCAAAAATGATGGAAAAACCAGGTGGAGTGAAAAAACCTGTATTCGACATTCAAATCGACAAGGAACTTAGGAATGATTGATAAAATCAAAGCCGCCCTGGGCGCAGAAGCGGACTCTCTTTTAAACCATACTTGTAAAACGATTCCAAAAGAATCTTTAAGCCTTCCCGGAGCCAATTACGTTGGCGAAGTTCTCTCCCAAAGCGATCGAAACAACAGCGTTCTCAGAAACTATCAAACAATTCTGAATACAGGAAGGCTCGCAGGAACCGGTTATACTTCCATTCTCCCTGTGGATCAGGGAATCGAACACAGCGCGGGAGCCTCTTTTGCCAAAAATCCGGCTTATTTCGATCCGGAAAATATCGTAAAACTCGCGATCGAAGGAGGCTGCAACGCGGTTGCCTCCACCCTCGGAGTTTTAGGACTCGTTTCTAGAAAATACGCTCACAAAATTCCGTTTATCGTAAAGATCAACCACAACGAACTTCTTTCTTATCCGAACAAGTTCGATCAGATTTTGTTCGCAAATGTGGAACAGGCGTTCGATATGGGCGCCGTTGCGGTCGGCGCCACGATCTATTTCGGATCGGACGAATCTTCCCGTCAAATTCAAGAAATTTCCGAAGCGTTTCATAGGGCGCACGAGCTCGGGCTCGTAACCATTCTTTGGGCATACTTAAGAAACGACTCGTTCAAACCGGATAAAATCGACTATCATCTCGCAACGGACTTAACCGGGCAGGCAAACCACTTGGGCGCGACGATCCAAGCGGATATCGTAAAACAAAAACTTCCCGAAGTTTTTGCGGGCGGCTTTAAGGATTTGAAGTTCGGTAAAAAAGACGATAGAATGTACACTCAGTTGACCGCAGATAACCCGATCGACATGGCGAGATACCAAGTGGCAAATTGTTATATGGGAAAAATCGGCCTGATCAACTCGGGTGGAGCTTCCGGTGAGAACGATCTTTCCGACGCGGTAAAAGCGGCGGTCGTAAACAAAAGAGCGGGCGGGATGGGACTTATCTCCGGAAGAAAGGCGTTCCAAAAACCGATGAAAGACGGGGTCGCTCTTTTGAACGCGATTCAGGATGTTTACCTTTCCAAAGACGTCACCGTCGCCTAACAAAACGAAAACGACTCGCGCTCCTAAAAACGGCAGTCGTTCAATCGGAATATTCCTTTTAAAGTATATTCTAAAGAAAGAATATGGAAGATGCTCCGCGAAAATGCGGAGTATCTCGTTTTAACGTCGAATTACGAGACGAGTCGTTTTATTCTACCGGAATAGAAGAGAATATATGAACGTTAAAAAAGATTTTTCCGATGCGGTGGGAAACACGCCCCTTATCTTACTCCGCAGTTTCAGCGAGGAAACCGGTTGTAATATCTACGGAAAAGCCGAGTTCTTAAATCCGGGAGGTTCCGTAAAAGATCGGGCCGCCCTTTTTATCGTGGAAGACGCGGAAAGAAAAGGACTTCTGAAAACCGGCGGAACGGTGGTCGAAGGTACGGCCGGAAACACCGGAATCGGACTCACGCATATTTGTAATTCTAAGGGATATAAAACCCTGATCATCATTCCGGATACGCAATCCCGCGAAAAAATCGATCTCTTACGAACCTTAGGCGCGGAGGTGAGAACCGTTCCCGCCGTTCCGTATAAGGATCCGAATAACTACGTAAAGGTATCCGGAAGAATCGCTCAAGAAATGGACAATACGATATGGGCCAATCAATTCGATAACCTCGCCAATCGGAACGCGCACTATAAAACGACCGCGCCCGAAATCTGGGAACAGACCGACGGCAAAGTTGACGCGTGGGTCGCTTCTCTCGGTACAGGAGGAACCTACGCGGGAGTTTCCCTTTTCTTAAAGGAAAAAAATTCCAAAATCAAAACCGTGGTCGCCGATCCGTACGGTTCCGGGATTTATAATTTCGTTAAAAAGGGAGAAGTCTCCGCCGAAGGGAGTTCCTTTACGGAAGGAATCGGAAACGGAAGGATCACCGAAAACATGAAAGGTGCGCCTATGGACGACGCGATTCGAATTACCGATGAGGAATGTTTAAAAGTCGTTTACCAACTTCTTTATAAGGACGGGCTTTTTCTCGGAGGTTCGACCGGAATCAACGTCGCGGCCGCCGTACAACTCGCCAAAGAACTCGGACCCGGTCATACCGTGGTTACCGTGTTATGCGATTCCGGCGCCAGGTATCAATCTCGGATTTTCAATCCCGAATGGCTGGTTTCGAAAGGCCATTCCGTTCCGAAACCGACACCTTGAATTTGTGACTCTTTTGAAACGAGGGAACCTTATCCGTAGATCTTGATTTTTTCGAAAAATTTTGTCTTTGAACTACGATTCATAACCGACTTCACGAGTAGAAGCCCTTTGTTTGAGTTCTTAGGAGCGAACCTAGGAAAGCGAAGGCTATGTCGGAAAGAAAAAAATCGATTCAAAAGTACCGGTCTAACATCGGAATTACGATCCCCGCGGTAGGGATCAAAGCGGGGTCGATCCGTTGCAAATCCGCAAATTTTTTTCTTTAAGAAGAATGATTCCCAATGGATCGACCGGAGCTGCGAGCCCGGTTTCGGAGAAGGAAAAACGAATGATATTTTCTGAATATATGAAAATCATGAAATTCTGAAACGTTTTTTCTCCGAAAACCGCCCCATAACGATCCTTGAAAGATACGCACGCAGGGTTTTGCTGAACAATTTTAGTAAAAGAGCGTATAAAGGACTTGGCCGCCGACGTCGATACTTTTCGTTCCACCCGCAATTTCCTTGGAAACCAACGGATTTCCTCGAATTCCAAAACCTTCGGAGACGGTTTCGCCCGCCGGAGTTTGGATCACGTTGTTTTGCGCCCAGGTTTTTCCGGCAAAATAAGCGTGGCCTAATTGAATGAGATAGATTCCGATTGCGACTCCGGCAGCCGCGTGTTTTGAGTTTTTGTAATCCGCTTCGTCCGTACGGATCGAGCTCAACGCATTCGAATTTCTTAATGTGTTGAACTGAAAAATCAGATTTAAATTCGAAGTAGAAGAAGCGGCATTGGAACCGAGAAGTTCATCGATCGTTAATTGTTGTTCGACGATCTTTTCGATTTTTTTATCGTAAGCCTTGGCTCTTTCTTTTTCCGACGCGTCCAGTCCGAAGTAGGAAATTAAAGAGACGAAAAACAAAGCGGAATACGTCGTACTCCATCCGCTTTGTCTCATCGTACTATGGCCCCAACCGGGAAGGAGCGCGGATTTCCATACGGGTTCCCAGGGATTTCTTTTGGAAGTGATGTAACTTTCCCAATCTCCGTCCTTTTCTTCCAGGTATTTTTCCACCAGAGACAGACGTTTCTGAACGATTTTATAACTATTCTCCTTAATCATTTGTTCGAGATAGATCGTATCGAATTGTTCTTCCTTGTCGCTTTTTTTGCCTTCTTTGTTTAGTTTCTTTTTTTCGGCCTCGATGATCTTGGCGATTTCCTGCTCGTCTTTGATTTCCTTGAAGATAATTTTAAGAATTTTAGATTTTCCTAATTTTCCCCTTTTCCCGTCTCGAATCACCGTTACCGTTTCCGCGTCTTGGTCGATTACGGTCGCGTAGGCGCTTTCTCCGGATTTAAAAAGGATCGTTTCCGCGAAGATCCAGTTGGGTAAAAGAAGTATAAAAAATAAAAAACGAATTTCGGGCCGCGCAAAGTTTCGTAAAATCCGGGTAAAAGAATTCATATAAATAAGGTTCCTGTGGATCTAAATTAATACTTCAGTATTAGTAAGAAATTTAGAATTGCAATTTATTTCCGAAATTTTCTATTTTATTTGCGCAAATATCCGGGATCGTAAAATGATCCGTAGAGGTTTGAACGCGTTACGTCCTCTTAAAAAAGCTAAAGTCGTTTGAAACTACCGAACACGGATATTATTACGATGAAAAGAAGATTTGATTTCCAAAAACCGATCGCGTTTCTTATCGTTTTGTTTTTTTACGGAACCACGTTTGCAAAAGAGACGGAAAAAAAGGAATCGGAAAAGAGTTCGAAACCGACCGTTCAAGGATGTTGTAGGATCAAAATGACCGGAGGCGGATACGACTACTTTGTCAGCACGGAAGAAGATTGTGCCGCCCATAAACAATTTCATTCTTTTCTGAAGGAACGTACTCTTTGTTTTGAATCCTTTCCGGAGGAATGATTTTCCAAAAAGACTCAAAACCGTTGCAGAAATTTTCCGTCTTATTTTCTAAAAATCGCGATAGAACCCGGAGCCGTCTTTTGCGGAAACCATCTCGAAAACACTTTAAGAAAATCTAAAATAACAACTTTTCTAAGACGCTCGCTAAGGGGGAAAGTTTTTAAGGAAAGAAGCGCACTCGAATCAAAAAGCCGTTTTCTTTTTCGACTTCCAGTTCTCCCCGCAATTGAAAACTAAGGGCTCTGACGAGATTCATTCCGAGAGATTCCTCTTCCGATGATTCTTTTTTTTCGGATTTTACGCCGACTCCGTTATCCGCAACTTCCAGGATCAAATATCCCGAATCGGATTTTCGAAATAAGACCGTAATCTTTCCTTCTCGATTTTCCGGAAAAGCGTGTTTAAAGGAATTGGAAAGGAGTTCGTTTAGGAGCAATCCGCAGGGAATCGCTTTGTCTACGGAAAGTAAGATCTCTTCTATATTACAATCGGATTGAATTCTTCCGTCGTTGGGACCGTAAGAAAGAAAAAGATGATCCACTAAAGAACCGAGATAATCTTTTGCATCCACGATCTTATAAGAATTTTTCAGAAATAAATAATCCTGAACCATTCCCATGGATTGAATCCGATTCATTGCGGATTCGATCGCTTTTTTAGCCGATTCCGACCTGGCCTGTTCCTGCTCCAAGGTCATCATTCCCAGAATCAACTGAATATTGTTTTTTACCCTGTGTTGAATTTCTCGAAATAAAGTTTCCTTGTCCCTCAAAGACTCCGTGAGTTTTGTTTCGGCAACCGCTCGGATTGCGATCTCGTTCTGAAGTTCTTTGTTCGTCTTTTTTTGGAGAAGTACGAGTCGTTTTTGTTTTCTAATTCCGTCGGTAAGTCCTCTTAATATGGACATCACCGAAAACGTGAGAACCCCGCATAAGAAAGTGAAGTTGGCTCCTACGACGAGAATCTGAAAGGGAGTTACCGATCCGGCCCAGACTTTATAATGCGAGAAGAGGGCGCCCGAAAAAACGAAAACCGACGCGACGACCCAACCCCAAAACGCAAAAGTCCGGCGTAAAAAAATTCCGCACAAAATCGGAACTGAAAAAAACCAAAGTATTCCCGCGCCTCCGAGTCCTATCTTCGTATAGAGTAAACAGCCCATGATGAAAACCAAGGACAATAGAAAGTAAGACTTAGGTTTGTGGAATCGGTTCGGCAGTAATAAAAGAAACCATACGAGAAGAAGCGCGAGAGTGTTCAAAATCACCACTTCTCCGAGTCCATGTTCCCACGCTAAATAGACGCTCGGGATATAAATCAAAAATCCAAAACAAGAAGTAAGAACTAAAAAACCTTGGATGATGTTTCTTTTCCAAGCGTTCGGATGTGTGGAAGGATGAGAGGGAATTTTGAATACGTCTTTTAAATGGGAAACAAAACTCATGATTGTTCCGTATCCTTTTCGAACATTCGTATTCTTCCGATTGCAAAATAACAAACATTCCAATTCGGTTCGGGGAAAATCTTTCTCATCTTATTTTTGTCTTGAGTTTTTTGAAATATGTGAGCATATGCTCATTATTCTGAAAAGAAGAGATATAGGGTCATTTATAGATCGAGAAGATTTTTTTTTACCGCATAAACTTTCAGGATCGAATGCAAAGTGCGCACTATTCATAACAATTCTCAGATTCAGTATACCAATAAAATTCCGGAAAGCCCGGAGGTTCAATCAAAAATGAAAAAACCAAGTTTCGAAATCAAAAAAGCCGCTTATTTGTTTCTTTTACTTTTTGTCGGAGTTTGTTTAGGCGTTCTCGTTTCCGCTTGTTCGGGGGAAAAGAAAAATGAAATCGAAGGTTTCGCTCACGTATTGATGATCGATAACTCTTTTTCTCCTCCGATGCAGAGAATTCCAGTCGGTGGAATCGTTGAGTTTGTCAACTCGGGAAACAATCCGCATAACGCGATCTCTGTGGACAAGAATTGGTCCACCGAAAAGTCCTTCGGTAATATCGTTATGCCCCGCGGCACCAAAACAAAAGTTACCTTTTCCAAAGAAGGTGTGTTCCCGTACTTTTGTTCTTTTCACGCGACTCCCGACGGGTTGAGCGGAATGGTCGGAGACGTTGTCGTAGGAAACGTTCCTTACAACCCGGCCGCGAAATCGGGCAGATCCTGGAAGAACGTTTCTCAATTTTCCGGAACCACTCGTAAGGTTCCTTCTTCTTATCCTACGATTCAAAACGCGGTGGATGCGGCCAGTCCGGGCGATCTCGTTTTGATCGGCGAAGGCGTTTATTTGGAAGAAGTGACCGTTACGACTCCTTCGATTACGATTCGAGGTGTGGATCGGAACAAGGTCGTCATAGACGGTCAGTTTCAAAGAGGAAACGGGATCATGGTCGTAGCCGCGGACGGGGTTGTGATCGAAAACATGACCGCAAGAAACGCTACGTTAAACGGCTTTTACTGGACAGGAGTCAAGGGTTTTCGAGGTTCTTATTTGACCGCGTATAACAACGGAGATTACGGAATCTACGCGTTCGATTCTATGAACGGCGTGATCGAACATTCCTACGCATCCGGTTCTCCCGACTCCGGAATTTATATCGGTCAGTGTTATCCTTGTAAGGCGATCGTCTCCGATGTTGTTTCGGAACACAACGCTCTCGGTTATTCGGGTACGAACGCAGGCGGAGAACTCTATCTGATCGGTTCCGTTTGGAAGAATAATATCGTGGGTCTCGCACCGAACACACTCGATAGGGAACTTCTTCCTCCGGAAAGGGAAACCACGATCGTCGGAAACTTGGTCTACAACAACAATAATCCCAAGGCTCCGATCGCGGCTCTGGAATATCCTTCTTTCGGAAACGGTATCCTGATTGCGGGCGGTCTTTCCAACGTCATCCGCAAGAACGTTGTGATCGATCACGAAAACAACGGAATCGTAATTCTTCCCAACTTGGACGAAAACTTTTGGATTTCGCATAACAACGTGGTTCAAGACAACATCGTCTATAATTCGGGGAGGGCGGACATCGCTCTCGCCGGGCCGATGAGCACGGGCAATTGTTTTTCCGGAAACGAATATAGAACGGAACTTCCCGCGTTTTTGGAAAAATGGAACGGTTGTAATTCTTGGATCCGACTTCCGATGGGCGGAGATCTTTCCATGATGCTCGGAGCCCTCGGTTTGATGGTCCAGGCTTCCGGAGGAAAATTCCCTTCCGGGAATTATAAGGAACAACCGATTCCGAAACCTCAGATCAACATTCCCCAAGGAAGTTCGGCTCCGGTGAGACCTGCGTTAACCGCTTTTGAAGACTTCAATTTGGATCTGAATAAGATTAGTCTTCCAAAGGAAGCGGAAGAAGTTTTAAAAACGGTTCCGAGAAAACCGGCGCCCACTACGGGTGCGATCACTCTCGTAAAACCGATCAGCCTTTTCCCGTTTTTCTATCACTGGTTGGGATTTTTACTTCCGTTTGCGATTTATATCTGTTGGACTTCCCTGTCTCTGTTCGATCTGAAAGACAGAACGGATTTGGATCGGAACAAAAAGTTGTTTTGGATCGCCGCGATCACTCTGATCCCGATCTTAAGTCCGGCGGTTTATCTCCTAGGAGGAAACAAATACCCGAGTTGGTTCAAAAGAACCTTGGTTTGGGGCGGACTGATCGCATTCTTCCTTTTAGCGGCCTACACCGGAATTTCCCTGATGAACGGCGTCGGAACCAAAACGGTAAGTTAATCAATTTAGAATATTCAGAAATTATCATAGGAGAAAAATTATGGAACAAACTGTCATCGGCGGACCCGGATTCTTAGCCTTACTATTCAACTTTTACGGATATTACTTTCCGTTTATACTCTACACACTCCTTGCGCCTTTGGCGCTGGTGGATCTCGTAAAAAGGGAAGACGTGGATTCTAAGATCGGATCGATTTGGACGGGAGCGATTCTTCTCGTTCCGATCGTGGGGGCGGGCGCATATCTCCTCGCGGGCGGATCTAAGGTTCCCGCCTGGTTGAAAAACGTTCTCGTGTACGGTGGAGTGGGGATTTTGGCGCTGATTATCATCATCACATCGGTCGCCAAATTCTAAAGGAGTGAACCGCAAACAATTTCTCAAATGGATCGGAATCGGCGGAGCCGGTTTGGCCGCAGGAGCCGGGATCAGTTCGATCGGAGACGGAAAGGACGACGGAGGTTTGCTCTGTAAAGTCCGACCCGGAATTGTAGGAGTCAATAAGGAAGCTACGATTCCCGGAAACCCGGGAAACAATTCGTATGGGAGTATGGTGCATCCTCCCTTTCAAACCGATCCGGCTATGCTCGCTCGGATGGAGTTGAAGAATCTAGAAATTTCTTCCGGGCCGATTTTAAAACAACATTTGAACATTGTTGAAATGCCTCTGACGGTCGCTCATAACACGGTCGTCAAAGCTTGGACTTTCAACGGAATGGTTCCCGGCCCGGTCGTTAGGGCCAAACTCGGACAGAAGATAGAAGTCACTTTAAGAAACGATTCCGAACATCCTCACTCGATTCATTTTCACGGAAGTCACGATCCGAACGAAGACGGTTGGGAGCCCGTCGTTATCGGGGGCGAAAAAACTTATAAACTCACCGCAGGCCCGATCGGATTTCATCCGTATCATTGTCACGTTCCTCCTCTTGCCGGACACATGGCTAAGGGACTTTACGGAGGTCTGATCGTAGATCCTCCGGGAGGTCGTCCGACCGCGCACGAGTTCATGTTGATTCTTTCCGGATGGGATTTGGAAGATAAGGGAAAGAATTATATCTTTTCTTGGAACGGAATGGCCGGTTTTTACGATCGATATCCGATTAAGGTTCCGGTGGGACAAAAGGTTCGTCTTTATATCGCGAACATGTGCGAATACGAACCCGTGGCGTCCTTTCACTTACACGCTCAGACATTCGACGTGTTTCGAACCGGAACGAGACTGACTCCGGACGATCATACGGACGTGGTCACACTCGGACAAACCGAACGAGTGATCGTGGAATTTACTCTCCCGAAACGAGGAAGATATATGTTTCATCCTCATCAGACGAAGATGGCGGAGAACGGGGCCATGGGTTGGATCGTCGCCGTGTGACGTCTAACGTGCAAAAGTCGTAAATCTTCGGGAGAAGAACGTTTTGAAGGAAAGAATTTTATTTATAACCGTTTTGTTTTTCGGGATCGGAATCGGTTTTTTCGGATGGAAGGGTTGGAAATCCGAATCGCAATCCGGTTTCGAACCCATTTTTGTTCGGGAATGGTCTTCTTCTTCGCTTAAAAATACGGATAATCTGGAAATTCATCTGAGCGAAATTCCCGGAAAACTGAAACTCGTCTATTTCGGATTTTCTCATTGTCCCGATATGTGTCCAAGGGCGCTCCTGGATATGTCCGCTGCGGTCCGGGAACTCGGTGACGAAGGAAAAAATCTGACTCCCATATTTATCAGCGTGGACCCGGAAAGGGATTCTCCGGAACTACTTGCAAAATATGTAAAACAGTTTCCGGGCGAAAGGTTGATCGCTTTGACAGGAGAAAAGTCCCGGTTGGATTCTTTGCAAAGTGCTTTCGGGGCGGTTTCCAAAAAGGTGAGCGCTCCTCAGTTGGAAGGCGGTTACACGGTCGATCATACGGTTTTTTTGTATGTTTTGGATGACCGGAGTCGGATTCTTGTTACGTTTCCCGGCGGAACCGACGGTAAAACTCTCGCGAAAGAGATTAAAAAATTCTTATAAACCGATGCGTTCGGGGATTAATGGATAGGTTTTAAATCAAAAATCCATGGCGCTTCGGTAATTCCGACAAGATAAAATTGCCCAATCGATTGTATTTTGCAGAACTTGTGGGTGATACTACCGGCTGAATTCCGGATCAGGTCTTTTTCAATTCGACATACTTGGAAAGAAAACCACTTAGTGAGCCGCCGGATTGGGAACTTTATCATAGAACGCAAAACCAACGGCGGCCAAGACCAATAGGAAACTCACCGCGTGATTCCACTTGATCTTTTCGTTTAAAACCAAGGACGCGAACAAAATAAAAATGCTAATTGTGATGACCTCTTGCAGAATCTTGAGTTGAAACGCGCTGTAACCTTCTTCTCCGTAACCGATTCGATTTGCGGGAACCATCAGCATGTATTCGAAAAGTGCGATTCCCCAACTGAGGAAAATCGTCAACGGAAGATTCCATCCGCGAAAGAATTTCAAGTGACCATACCAGGCAAAGGTCATGAAGAGATTGGAACAGACGAGAAGAAGAAAGGTTTTCATTAGAATACGATCTTTCGAGATGGAATTCCGAGGCAACCCCGAAATCAACGATCTCTAACTTCGAAATGATAAACAAGAGCCGCGAAGCGAGAAACTCATCGGAACGACTTCTAAAAAGGCGCGTTCCGGATCGAAACATATGTTGTTTCTCGGCTAAGCTGAGATGAGCGATCCATCTGCCACCGGTCTTCTTGACTTCGTCGAATAAGAAGATCACACTTCGAGCTGTCTTAATTCTAGGAATCATATTTATCTATGGATCGTAATTCAGGGAGTGTTTTACTTTAGAACTTGTCTTAAAATTTCAAAGGAAATTTGCAGGAGCGTACTAGGAGTCAGTGGATAGGGGGCGGATGTTAGGGTGACCTTGCCTGTCAGACATTGACCTTTTTTTGACCAGTGTTTCTCCTATTTTTAATAAATTTATTTTCGAATGAGCAGGGCGTATCGAAGCGAAGCGACCCATGCGGTCTAACATTGTTGTAAAGAGAAACCGCTTTGGGAAGCAGTTTTTGAAGCCGTTCGAAGGAGTCCACGCCGTAAGGAATCAGGTATTCGTTCTTAATGATACCATTGACTCTTTCAGCGATCGGGTTTTCATAAACGTCATATGCAGTGCTGTTCTTGATGTGGTTCATACCTGTCAACTTCAGAAACTCTTTGGAATGATACTGACCGCCACCATCGGAATGAAAAATGACACCTGTGATCTTGTGGTTGAAAGATTTACGGAATCGAATTGCCATCTTGAGAGCGGGAATTGAAGTTTGTTCCGCACAAAGTTCTTTGCTAGCCGTAAAACCAATTATGGTTCTTGCATATATGTCTATGATGAAAGTTAAGTAACACCATCGACCAGCTAACTCAAAATAGGTGATATGCTAACCCAAACAAGGTTCGGTCTCGAAATCTTGAGTCCGATGATAAGGTTTGGAAATCTCGTAACACCCAAACTATTTGTAGTCCTTCTATAATTCTTAGAAACGATTACTTGGAAACCGCGCTCAAAGCAGAATGCCTCAAAACGGTCTCTACCTATCGTTTTAGGACGTATCATTCGATAAATTTTTCTGGCGGACATTTTAGGATGATCGTCGCGAATTTCTCGAATCATCGGTAATAGGTAACCAAGTTCCTCCTGCATACACAAATAATGTTTCAGTCTTTGATGAAAGGACTGCTTACTAATATTCAGGACCGTATACAACAAAGACATTTTTATTTTCAATCGGGATCGTTCTTCCCAATACCATAGGAGCGTTTGGAACCAAATTTTTTTTTAATATCTACAGAGTATTCCTTTTCCGCAAACTCGATCATCTTCTCTTGAAAGTCGATCTTCATTTGCTTCTGTCCTATAACACTTTCCAATTCTTTGATTTTGCTTTTCAGCCCTTCTAACTTCGTTGAGACACTTTCTTCTTCGATGACCGTTCTCACTCCTTTTTTTCTATTCTTTGAATACGAATAGATCCACTTGTAAATCGAATTTCTCGTTACCGAATATTCTCTACTTACTTCGGCAATCGTCGTCACTTTGGTTTCTATATCCATCACGATTTGGCGTTTCAATGGTTCACTGAATCTTCGTAACTGGCGGATCGATATTTCTCGCAGATGGTTTAACTTTTGTTTTTTGTTCATTTTCCTTTTTTTCAGGCAAAAAAAAA
>NZ_ANIK01000090.1 GCF_000347175.1 Leptospira alstonii serovar Sichuan str. 79601 | reverse complement strand
GTAACTTTACGTTTCTTACGCCGTGAGCTTCACATTGAGCGCGTGGGATTCGAGCATGAATCAATGTCTGGAATTGCATCGTATCCAAATGGCGCCAGGTTCTTTTTTCTGTATGATCTTTCCGAGGACATTTTTTACCACAATCCGGACACTCTACAGCTTCCCGCTCATCGTATGAGACTTCGATATCTACTTTCTTTGCTGCGATATTTAATTCTACGGTTTCAACCGACCAAGGTGATGAGATTCCTAAAAGGAGAGAGTAATGTTTTTCTAAGTTTTCGTTTGCGTTCATTAGGAATATTATTCATTGGTTATGTTATGATTTTGCAATGACGAAATTTGCTCGAAACTCATCTGCAACCTCTTCTCACCGTCATTTATGAAGTAGTTTCTTCCCACGAAATTCTCCGAAGGGCCATATATGTTTAGTATATTTTTTACCCCTGACAAAATCTATCTTAAATCCGAAAATGTGATTCTTTTTTGTCCGTATTCGTTTTGATTTCAAATTTATTTCGAATCGAAGATCTTACGCTTTAAATGACAATAATTTCGATATGTCTCATTCGCAAAACTTCGTTTAGTGGAAAGTTCAATACGACGAAACTCTTGAAAACCAACCTACATTGAAAACTCCAACTTAAAAGCGATTTCATTTTGAAATGAAGATGGAGACAAAATGTGATTTCTTACTCGATCCCTGTATATTAGGGCTGTTGAAAAATTCCATGATTCAGATTAACAAAACCGCTTCAAACGTCCATTTCAATGAAGCAGAAACGGATAGGGAATTAATTTTTCAAACTCTATTAGAATACCGTGAATTCGACGGCTGAAAGTTTGGGCGAACCCCTCGCCTTTTTTACGAAAAAGGCGAGGGGCCGCGCTTTCAGCTATAGTCAATAAATTGCATGAAGGAAATTTAATATAATATATCGTCTTTAATTTCAATTTATTGACTCCGCATCAATCGCTTTCGCATTGGTTATACCCGAATCTCATTATATTACTGATCCCTAATAAGTTTCTAGAATCGGAATGGGCTTGACAAAAAGTATGTCTATAGTTCAAACCTGACGCTATGTCTGTAATCAACGGTAATACAAGAAAAGGGTCCTTGCTCAAAAATATCCCGACTTCCGATTCGGAAAAGGAAAATCAACTCCGAGAAGTTCCGGAATTTTCTTCGGCAAAGGATAAAACTCAAATTTTAAAAACAAAAGAAGCCGCTCAGTATTTAAACCTTTCCGTTAGGACTTTCAATCAATACGTGATCGATCATGAGATTCCTTTTATACAATGGAGTCCTCGTGTTCGAAGGTTTATGATCGGAGATTTGGATAAGGTCGCTCTTTCCCGTAGAACAAAAAAACAAATCTATTGATTTTCTCTTCCTCCTTCCAAAAGGCGACTAACGTCTTGTAACCCGCCCGTTGGAAAATTAGAGGCAGAACGGACGGATATGATTCCGTTCCGTTCTTTGTTTCGAAAAACATCCGTGTTATTCTTTGTTCACAATCGGAAGCGATTGAGTAGTCACTGAACCCGCCGCTAAAGCGCGCGGGTTGTTTTTTTGTGAGGAAGAATGGAGAGTTCAAAAATAAGTCAGATAAAACTCGGAATCAAGGACTTTCTCGTCATCTTAGGTTTTGTCATTTCCGGAACGATTCAATACAATACGATGTATAAGGACCACGAGATTCGGATCGTTAAAATAGAAACCGAAATGACCTCTATCGCTAAGGACCTTGCTGAAATCAAGGCGGACGTTAAAGATCTGATCAAACTCACGTCCGCCAAAGGAAGGAGAATAGAATGAAATTCTTATTTAGAGACGATAGAACGAAAAAATTTTCCGATACGACTTTTCGCACTTGGATCGTTTTCTTTTTGGTTATCTTTTATTTCATCGCCTTGTGTGTTCTTTCGATTTTCTTTCCGGACTCGCTAAGGCCGCTTCACATGGATATCATTCAGTGGTTGATGGTGTTTTATGGAACCGTCGGGAGTTTTTATTTAGGTAAGAGAATCAACGAAGGTCTGAACTCTAAAAAAAGAATCTTAGGCGACTTTTTGGATCCATTTCAGCAACCAAAGGATTCAAGTAAAACTTCACCATCGGGTCTTGAGAGTCGGCAGCTATAGTTTTATTATCGCCATTTGTTAAACGAAGGAGGAACGAAATGATCGCACATATCTCTCATCCTATCGCTCCGTGGAATCCGCAAAGAAAGGACCGGATTACACCCCGCCTTTGTCTGAAGGATTATCAGCAGTGTATGGGAAACGTATTTCAGGATTTTATAATTTATATCGGATTGATTTATAGAATTCCCGATTTCATTCATCTTACTACTTACAATTACTATGCCCTTTTCGAGGATTGGGTTATTAAGAATGAAAAGAACGTCTATGATTCTTTAGACCACGCAGAACATTTTAATATTCTAATGAACTCGAACGAAATTCCCCTTAAAATCGTTAAGAAAAAAGGGGATAAGGACGAACTTTGCGATTATTTTGAGAACGGGAATTTTCCCTGCGGTTTAGGAACGTATCTGACTAAAAAAGGACATATCATCCGGGGTATCGGAATCGTGGTCAACGACGACGGTCGAAAATTTTTAAAAGCCTCCGATCCGTACGGAGTAGGGCCGCAGTATATCGATCCTTACGGACATATGATTCAATATGATCTGGACGTTTTATTCGATTTGGGAGTTCCAAGTATATTATACTTGCATAAAACGTAATATGGATGGAGGGGTTTTAAGGAATTATTAATTAGGGTTGTTGAAAAATTAATTTTCCATCTGTTTCATTGAAATGGACGATTGAAGCAGTTTTGTTAAACTAAACTATGGAATTTTTCATCAACTCATTTATTTTCGATCGAGTGTGTTCGGAAATTAGAGGCAAAACGATGCGGTTCGAACCTTGTAAAAACGAAAAAATTTCGTATTCTATCTAACGGATTCGGAGCCGTAACCCGTTCTCAAAGGAACGTATGAATGTTTCGTTTCGGGATCGAAAGATATAACGGATAAATTTGGAGAATTAAAAAATTTTAATCATGAGAATCAGCCATATCGATTACTTAAAATCCCTGATCGTTTCGATCAAAACTCTACCGGAGCCTCCCGCTGCGGAGCCGATTCCCCTGTTTCCGGAGAGTAAAATCCTTTTATCGAATCCGAGTACAAATGATTATCCGACTTTATTTCCTTTTTGTGTGATTTTTCAGTCTCCTCTCGTTTCGATTGCGGACGGAAAGAGGTTTCAAAGATTGGATTCCGAGATCGTCAACGGAGTCAAAAACATTCGTTTTTTAAAAAGACATTATATTCAAGAATTTAAATACGTTATCGATTTTTGGATGCGAAACTCTTCCGAAGACGTTCCCTCTACGGGGCATTCAAACTCGAATGCGTGGAACCTCGGTGTCATCGATCAGATTCTTATCTATCTTTCCAACCATCGGAATTTTAAGACTTCTCAAGGTGTTACCGTCGAGATAAAACCCGGCGTTTCTTACATAATCTCGGATGTTTCGGAAAACCTAGGATACTATAAATTGAAGACGGAAATCGTTTTCAGCGACGGACTTTTTGAAACGGAATCGGTTCCTACTCTGGCTCAGGGAACCTTTCAAATTGAAGAGCCAACGGATATGGAAACATCGGAGGAACAATGAAAGCAGTTGAGTTTATTAAAAAGTACGAAATTACCCCGGTTTTAGCGGCCGGTTTTTTGGATCACTTACGGAGAGATCCGGAAGAGGACGTTAAGGACGAGATTCTTAAAAACGCCTATCAAGAGTTTTCCGGAAAGGATCTCGACAAAAACAAAAGCGTAATACAGGAACTTAAATCCGAAAACGCGGAGGAGAAAAATTCCGTTAAAGGAAAAACGAACGAGCCGAATCAGAAGTCCGAAACTCAGAAGTAATAAAATAACGGGATTCGGATATAACAAATGCGAAAGCGATTGATGCGGAGTCAATAAATTGAAATTAAAGACGATATATTGTATTACGTTTCTTTCATGCAATTTATTGACTATAGCTGAAAGCGCGGTCGCGAGCCGTTTTCGCTACGGAATTCGCGAGCGATTCGCCCAAACTTTCTTAAGCCGAATTCGCATTAATATAAAGAGCGGCTCGTCCGCCATTCTACTCAGTTGCCCTTAATATTAGGAGCGTATCAATGTCAACAGGCGACGTGACTACCTACCATCAAGACGGTGGGATCAACTTCAACGACGTGAAACCGGATCGTGTGGGTTCCAAGGTCGGAACTGCGGAAACCGGAGATGTAAACAGGGTTTATGTAATCAATAACACGCCTCAGGCCAAAGACGTTTTTGGAAGAGGAGAACTCGTGGATGCTCTGGAACAATTCTTCGACGAGTTCGACGAGACAAAGGGACAAAAGCCGGTGCCAGTGCTTTGTGTTCGTCCGCAAAACGACGTGGCGGGATCGGTCGGAGTTCCGACCAAAGTAGGGACCGGAGAAGCGACTTTACCGACAACTTCGGGAACTGCGACTGGAAGCAGAGTGGTAGTACTTAAAATCACAAAGGCCGGCGCTTGCGGGACTGCGGAATATCGTAAGTCCGTGGACGGAGGAGCGAACTTTTCCACTCCTTTGATTACCCCTGCGAGCGCTTCGCCGATTTCCTTAGACGTCGGGGTAAGCGCCACGTTTACGAACGCGTCCACTCCCGCTAATACATTCAAAGTCGGTGATACGTATACTTTTACGATCACAGGCCCAACGGCGTCTAACGCGTCAAAGCTGACGGCGATTGAAGCTTTAAAGAGAGAATACGGGTCGTATTGGATTCACGTATTGGGTCCTGCTTCCAGAGCTTTTGCGATGTCGTGTAACGTGATTTTGGAGGAAATGGAAACCGAACATCACCTTCCTTCATTCATGATTTTGGAAGCGAGAGGTAAGGATCAGTCTGAAACTCTTCCCGAATACTTTCAATATATCCAAGACGAGTTCGAACCTTTTACTTCGCCGAAGGGAAGGGTGATCATCGCGGTCGGAGAGGCTCGTTATATCAAAGGCGGAGTCAACGCTTCCGGCGGTTACTCTGCGGTGAAGTCGGCAGGCGATTCCATCGGAGCGTGGAGAAATTTTGCGACGATGGCTACCGCTAAAATTGCGGCCGCTCCCGTTAACGTTTCGATCGGTTACGTGAAGGATATGCGTTCTCTGACATTCTCCGAAATCCGTTATTGGGACGAGGGATATAGAAACTACATGGATCTTCTTCACGATATGGGTTTGATGGTTCTGAAAGAATACGACGACTACGAAGGAATCTTCATCGCTCGGGATAAGATCAAAGCGGCAAGTACGTCCGATTTCAAAGAACTTCCGGAACGCAGACGCGCGGACAAGATGCATCGTATTCTTTACCGCGAGTCTCTTCAGTTTTTGAATATGGATACGGAAGTAGATTCGGGATCGGGTGGTTTGGATTACTTAAAGGCTTACATCGATTCCAAAATTTCCGCCGAGATGGAAGCGCCCGGTAGAAAGGAAATTTCGGGTCATGAGATCGTCTTGGATCCGAATAAGACATTCAATACGGATCGGATTTTGAAAGCGAAGTGCAAGATGTACGTAAGCAACAGAACCAAAGCGATCGAATGGGAAACCTCTTTCGCCACACCTAAATAGGAGTCAACAATGGCATTGGAAGTAGTAAAGGAAAATTATAGTTTCACCAACCTCGAGCTGAAACTTTTCGGATACGATATGGTGAACTTCTCCTCGTTCACATTCGATCACGCAGTCGAGATCGAACTAACTTACGGAAAGTCGGGAGAGATCGTAGGATACACTACGAAGAATTACAAACGTAGCATCAGCGCTGAAATTTATTTCGAAGAACTGGATCGTTTGACTCTTCTTGCGGCTCCTTACGGCGGTTTGATCGAAAAACTTCCGCCCGCTCCTCTCACTGCGGTTCTGAAAGCAGAAGGAAGACCGGACTTCAAATACATCGCGCCTGCGGTCAAGATTACGAAGTATAACGCGGATATCAAAAGCGGAAACTCGGGCGCGATTGCGGTGCCTTTGGAAATAGCTTTGTTGTCGATTCCGGTGATCACGTTCGCGTAACGAAGTTAAGAACCGTTCACTAACGAAGGAAATAAGGAAATAAAATGAATCCATTAATCAGTTCAATTCCCGCTCTTAAGGAAGCGTTTGAAAAACTTCCCCAACCTTATCAGAACATCGACGACGATTTTATCGCTCGCAGCAAAGACGCGATCGATGTGATCAAATCTCATTTTTCAGATAAGGGAGGGCTTCACGTTTTGGATGCCGGAGAAGGAAGAAAGATCATCTGCCGAGTACCGAATAAAACTCAAGTGGATGAAACTCTTGAAAAGGCGAGAAAAGAAAAGCAAACCGATGTCGCACAACGTCTCACGGGTCAGTGTTGTCTGTATCCGAGTTTCGATGTCGTGAACGGATGGGCCCAAGATTCTCCCGGTATCTTTATTCCGATCAGTAACAAACTGATCGAGTTGACCGCGACCACCCAAGAGGTGACCGCAAAAAAGTTATAGGAGAGAAGCTTAGGCTTCTTAAAGCCGGGAACGGTGCATTGGATGTTCTTTTGATGTACTATTTCCCGGGAAGAAAGTTGGAATATCCGGAAGACGGAGACGAACGCGAAAGTTTTGAAACTCAGTTGGCGGCCGAATTGGAATTCGTTCGGCAAATCGAGATCAACACTCTAACGCGTGCGATCGTCAAGGCGTTTAACGGAGATTGAAAATTACGGGAGGCGAGGTATGGCCGATACGAATACAAGTGAACTTAAGATTGTTTTTACTATAGCGGATCTCGCCTCCAGTAAAATCGACGAGATTAACAAAAAATGGGACTCAATGCGTAAGATTCTTGGGGATGCCGGAGCGGATGTCAATAAGTTGAATTCCGGGCTTGAAAAGATAACCTCGGGAAGCAAGATGATGAAAGTCGGCATTGATATTGCGAAAATTATAAAATACTTATACGATGGAAGGATGGAGAGTTCCAAGTTGGAGAACAACTTTAAAACTCTAGGTATGACCGCGCAGGACGTAGCCGTCATTTCGAATACGGCGTTTAAACTTTCCGACGACACTGGAATTCCCGTCGAGAAAATTCTTTCCGGTGCGTTTAAAATCAAATCATCCTTTAAGGAACTGAATGCCGAGAACCTGAACACATTGGTTAAGGCCGTTGCGAATAACACTTTAGCTACCGGCGGAAGTTTCGAAGATTTAACGAACCAACTGATCGACGCGGGGATATCGGTTAAGAACTTCAAAGGGGATATCAATCAATTAAATTTCGGGAATATAAAGGATTCTGAATTAGCCTTAAAGGCGTTGGACAATTTTCCCGCACAATTCAAACGAGCATCCGAGGCATGGAAGAACTTCAAAATTCACTTAGGAAAAGGAATCGAAGACTCGGGTCTCATAAAATTCGGAATTTTAGAATCCGTTCTTACAAACGTATTCAAAGCAATTGCGGATGGGATCGAAGTCATAAACGTTTTCTTAATCAATAATCCCAAGCTCGTGGAATTTGCCGCTACGTTTGCCATGTTGGGAGCGGCGGTTTTATCCGGCGCCGGGACATTTTCAGTGCTTAAAGGCGCATTTATTTTTCTCAAAGCGGCAGCCGTACCATTCTTTACTTTCTTAAAGGCTGCGATTGTTGGCAATCCGATCGGATTGATCGTAGTCGGGCTCGTGGCCGCAGTCGCTTTAGTCATCACTTATTGGGATGAAATCAAAGCAGCCACCATGGAGGTGGTAAATTATATATTAGAAAAATGGAATTCGTTTGTAGATTTCTTGACATCCGCCTGGGACACTGTCAAAGGGGCTTGGATGGAAATGCCGGATTGGGCCAAGGGGCTTGTCGCCGTCATTGCAGCAGTCATTTTAGGACCGATCGGTTTATTCTTAGGTCTATTTGCCGGAATCGGTCTTACGATTTATAACTATTGGGACGATATCGTTCAAGTTGCCAACTCGATCGCGGTTGAAATAGCAAATCTCTGGGGAGCGCTCGTAGCCGGTGTTGCGGGTTTTGGAAACTATCTATTATCTGTTTTGAATGTGATTTGGAATAATATTGCGGCGATCGGACCTTGGCTTTTGCAAAAATTCATCGATCTCTGGAATATGATTCCTCAATCCGCGATAACCGCCGGGCTAAATCTTATGAAAGCCCTGGGAAGAGGAATCGTTGCCGGACTTAGTTTTTTGGTTCAGCCCATTAAATCGGCATTAGGTTTTATCGGAAGTTATTTGCCGGGCGGATCCAAACAAGCACAAGGTCCGTTTGCAAAAATACTTGGGCTCAAGCCGGTTCCGAATCCGGGTCAAAATCAAATTCCGGTTCCGGGAACACAACCGATACGCGTGCCTTCCGGTTCGACCAAAGCCGCGTCAATGCCCGGAATGCAAATCAAAGTGCAGCCTGCTAAAACTCAAGGTTTGTCCGCTGATAAGTCCGGAATCAATACGAATGGTTTGGTTGCGACTCTCACAAGTAAAAGGAATACTACTTCTTTAGGAAATTCGAATATGCAAGGAATACGATCCGATATACCGAAAGGGAATCATGTTTTGAAACGATTCAACGAATCGATCGATTCGAATTCGACGAGAGTCGTTCGTAGAACTTCGGAAGTTACGGAAATGTCCGAAGCGACGTCTATGAGAAGACAAGGTGGTACGAACGTTTCCATCGGATCGGTTATCGGTCAGTTGGTCGTAGGAGATAGAATGGCGAATAAAAAGAAAATCGGAGAAATCATCACCGATGCAATCTTTCAAGAGTTGGATCGATTTGAGGAGATGGAATTGGCATGATCGGAGGAATTACACCACCAGCATTTCCAGCGGGATATATTCCGCCGGAAATCATAACGGGAGATACGGATCGTTTAGTGATAGGATTGGATTTTGCGAACGAGTACGAATTCCCGTCCGCGACTAAGATCAAAGCGAGTCAGGAAAAAAAAATCGAGGTAACCGCGATTCCCGGCGGAAGGGGAAGTATAAAGGAACTTTCCGGCTACGGAGATTGGTCGATAAGCGTCGAGTTTACGTTGCTTGCGGCAACGTACGGAGCGGGGATTTTGGCGGCTCCTTCCAATCCTCTCGTAAAGAGTATGATACAAAAGATAAAAGAGCTTAAAAAAATCTGGGAAACGAACGAGACCTTGTATTTGAATCATTCAATGTTAAACGCATTAGGAATTAAGAATGTAGTTTGTAAAAGTTTCGATCTTCCGTCCGAACCGATCCAGTACAGTCAAACAATCACTCTGACTTTTTTGTCCGATGAAGAATACGATTTGGATCTCGCTTCTTTGGAATCTAAGAACAGCGCCGTGGAGTCGTCTTTATGAGTCAATTTTACGTTCTTAAAAACAACGATACTTTGCAGAGACTTTCCGCCCGTTATTACGGCAAATGGGAAATTTGGAGATTGATATCCGATATAAATCCTCAGATAGAAGATTGGAAAAATCCGAAATCCGGAATTTTAATCGAGATTCCGGAGCCTCTAACGGAAGACCGTCAGCATACGATTATGGAAGGAGAAACATACGAGTCGATCAGTTTTCTTTATTACGGGACGGAACATTTTTCCGGTAAAATCCGAGAGAACAATTCGAACATACAGCCGTATGAAAATATAGGATCGATTCTTTTTATAGAAGCTCTCGTTTCAAAGGCCGAACTGCAAAACGCAAAAAGGAGGATGACGGTTTAATGCTGACTCTAAATCAAGAATTAGAAATATCGAATATGAAATTTCCGGCCGTAACGGAAGTTACTTTGGAGTCTTCCAGAGAGATTCCTACGGATATACTAACGGTTAAACTTCCCAAGTATAAGAATCTAAAAAAGGATTCGATCGTTAAGTTCTCAAAAGTGACTTGGAAAGCGGGATACACACGATACGGTCTTCTTCCGGAATTCAGCGGTTATGTGTTGGAAATCAGTCCCAAAGTTCCGCTAGAATTAAAATGTGCGGATCCTTTCTTTTTCTGTCAGCGTAAGATTATGACTCGGGATTATCATCAAAAACCGTTGATGACTTTTTTAAACGATTGTATTCACCCCCAGATCAAGTCGGACATATCGATCGTTATCAGGGATTCGGACATCAAACGAACGGTGGACATTCGCTGTGCGAAAAAGTCGGCACGTTATGCGTTATCCGAGTTGAAAAAAACTCACGGAGTCGACGTTTTTTTTCATGATTGGAAGTTGGTCGTTCAAAAGGCATTCAAACATCCGAATCTAACTTTTGCTTCGAAAGGAAATCAATCGAAGTCCCAAAAACAAAATACGTCCGAACCCAAAGAAAAATTTCCGATCTTTCGGTTTACTCAAAATATCATCGAGGACGATCTCACTCCGTTAGAGAGCAAACCGTTTCAGATCGTTGTTCGCGGAGAAAATCCGAAAACCGGACAAAACTACAGAGGAGTTTATGGAGAAGGAGAAGCGCGTTATTACGAAATCGACGGATTGGATTCCGGAGGCGCCGAAAAAAGAGCCAAAGAAATTTTCGACGATAAATGCGGCTCGGGTTTTAAGGGAAAATTCATTTCCTTCGGTTATCCTTCGATCACACATTCGCAGATCATAGACATTCAAGATCCGGAAGATTCTTCCAGAAGTGCGAAGGTGTTCGTTGATCGAGTGATTAAAAAGTTTAATACGAACGGTTATCGTCAGGAAATTTATCCGGGTTTGTATCACGAACCTCCGAGAACCGGATCGTCAAAATCGAATCGGAAAAAATAAAAGAGGCAAAATGGCGGATAGAACCATCATACAAGCAATCGTTCAAGCGTGGAAAATCGGTTTCCCTATCTTTTTTCCGAAGTTGGGAATCGTCGATTCGGTGGACTCCGAAAAAAAACTTCTGACAGTAAAGGTCGCCGAAGATTTTATTCATAACGTGACTTGGACAGAACCCGTGGTTCCAAGAACCGGTTCCAAATGTCTGTTGATCGCAAGAGATAACATCGAAAAGAGATACACCGCGTTCGGTTTCGAGAAAATCGATTCCCTTAAAACGAAAATAGCGGACAAGGTTGAAGTGGAAATCAATGAGAATAAGACTTTTATAAATTATAAAAATATAATCAAGGTAACTCTCGACGACGAAGGATTCCTTTTGGATCTGGGCGGTAAACCGTTTAAGATTCGGGGAAATATGGAACAGGACGGCGATTTTAAAACCACGGGAAAGATAGAGGCAAAAAAGGAAGTCACCGCTTTTGCGGAATCTTCCAATTCCGTAGGTTTATCGACCCACTTGACCGACTACGTGGACACTCCGGTCGGGCCTTCCGTTTCGAGTAAACCGAAGGCAGGAACCTGATGATCGATTTTGCAAATGATCCCATTCGATTCGGAGATTTGGCGTTGGACTCTTCCGACGACGATTTGTTAAGCGACACAAACGCGGTTAGAATCGTTTTATCGGAAGTTAGAGAGATGTTCGAAATGAACGTGGCGGACGACATCGATTATCCAGAAATTTACAGCAGACAAAGGATCGTTTTGAATTCCACGGAATACAACGATCAGGCGGCAAGAATTCGGGACGCAGAAAGAATCCTAAAGTTACATCCGGCTATCGATTCCGGTTCGATCGACGTTACGCTTGATATGGAAAGTAGGATCGTAGTCGATTTCCGGCTGAAAACGGGGGAATCCGTCAAAGGGATTTTGATGAAATAAGTTATGAAAAGAATATTAAAAAATTATGATTTTATTTTTAATAATAAAAGATCGAACGGACTCGACCGGAGAAACGATGAATCGACGTTTAAAACATTCATGTTGTCTTGTGGAAGAGTAAAATTTGGAGTTCGACTTAAGGATGGAGGTAAACAGTGAATTTGAATATAACTAAAGAGCAGGTTCTTACGGACCATCTTCAAAGTGTAAAAGCTTCCGGCGTATTTAAGAATCATACGTTCAGCCCGACATCGAAAACGTTTTCGATTTTGCGCGCCGTTTCGAATGCGGTATTTTTATTCATCGATAACGATCTTGTATCCGTTCAAAAAGCGATTCATCCTCACACCGCGGAAGACGATGCACTTCACGAACATTTGATACGCAGAGGGATGCAATGGAAACCCGCGCTTCCAGCGATCGTTAAAGTGAGAATCGGTTCCGCCGTTCAATCCGCGTTTGATCGTGAGATTCCGCAATCTTTGATCGTGACCACGGCGGGGAGAGAGGATCAAAAGGTTCGATTTTTTCTTCAGGAATCCTTAATTCTTCCCGCAGGTATGGCCGCCGACGCTCAAGGAAAATTTACGGTGGAAGCTTTCGTTCAATGTACCGTCGACGGTCCGATCGGAAACGTAGTACCGGGTTCGATCAATTCGATAGAAAATCCTCCGGACGGAATCGATTATGTTTCCAACATAGAAATCAATCCGGTACAACAAGGTCAATACAGAGAAACGAGAACTTCCGTCAGAGCGCGTCTACAAAACGCGGAGGGAGTTTCTTCCAAGTGGACTCCCGCTTGGTATATCGGAGAAGCGGAAACGTTTTCCTTTGTCAAAAGGGCGATTTTCAAAAGTGCAAAAAATTTAAAAACGGACGGAGAAGTAAAAATTCTTCTTCAAGGAACGGTTGGTCCGCTTACGAATTCCCAACTGACTCAAGTGGGAAATTATTTTAATTCGGAAGAAAACGATCCAGGCGGAGTTGCTCACGTATTGATTGAGAATATTTCCGAAACTGCGGTGAATAAAACCGTGACTGTAAAATTTTCCTCTTCGGATACGATTCCAAGTCAGGCCGTTCTGGATCAGATAAAAGACGAATATTTTCTTTCGCTTAGCGAAGGTCAGGATTTTGTGGACGCTCAATTAAAGGTTTTGTATCAAACGCTTCCGAATTGTATCGATGTGGAATTCAATCCATTAGGAAATGTTGATGTACCCGCGGGCTCTTTGGCGAACATAGGTCCCGGTTTTCAAGTGCTCGGTGCGGTTTATGTCTGACAAATTTATTTTCGATTTCGATTCCTATGTCTGGAAGAATCAGAGAAACTTAATACGAAAACTGGGGGCTTCTAGTTTTTGGTACAAGGTTTTGAAATCGATTCTTTCGATTCTTGTCGAAAGGGCCGGAAGATTGAGCTGGCTATATCGACAGATTTGGTTGGAAACAAGCGACGGCTTCGGATTAATTTTATGGGGAGCGCGGTACAAAATCGAAAAACTTCCCGGAGAAACTGACGATTCTTATCGAAGCAGACTTCTGCTCGCCAAACTTTTCAAAAAGTCGATCGCTTCGGTATCTTCTAAAAAACAAGTCATCCAGTTTTCTACGGGATTGAATTCGGAGGAGATTCGTTATTCTAAAGTTTACGAAGCGGAAGAAACGAAGGATTGTTTTGTGATGGGCGGCGCTTTGGATAAAAGGATGATGTCGCGGAAATACGTTCTATTCAGATATCGATTTTTATTTCCAAAACTTGCCGACTCATTCAATCGAGCCGCCCTTATTCAATCCATCGAGAATGTGAATATCGGCGGAAACGTAGGCGAATTATGGGAGGATCAAGGCGAGTTCGAACCGTTCGTAATGGGCGGAACGCTCGTAGGTCGATTTCATTCGCGCAGAGCCGAAAAGATCAAAGAATATTCAATTTATTAAATATACAAACCGTGTAATGTTTGCAGTTCGCGGAACTACTTAATCGCTCCCGTCAAGGAGCAATCATGGAAAAGATTTACGTTTATTCTTCCGAGTCTTTGGAGGAATATTCCCGTTCCAACTTATCGTCCATAGAATTGGAAGTGGAACTTTTCAATCGGGATAAATCGGAAGAGAAGAAGAAAAAAATCCATCAAGGAAATTCATTTCCACCGGAAGGTTTTAAGTTCGAAAGCGGGGAGTTGAAGGAATTTTCCCTTTCCGAAAAGGCGGATCGAGGTTTGATTTCGATTCCGGAAGATATGAAAATCGAAGAGGAAAAACTGGTCCCTAAGACCGAACTCGAACTTTTACAATGCGGTGTTTTAACGATATCCTCTTACAAAGAGAAAAAGATTCAAAAAATACATTTTCAGTTCGACGAAGCGATGAATCAGATTCTTTCCCTATATCCTAAGGCGGAACCTTTTTCTTGGCCGATCCTTGCCACACAAGCCAAACGATGGGTCTCCGCAAACGTTCAGGAAAGGGCGAATCTTAAATCCGATCTCATCTCGCTCGTGAGCGAATCCAAAAGTCAAGAAGACGATGATATTACAGAACTTGCAAGTTCCATTCTAAAGAAGTCTAACGCGTATGAATCGTTCAGCGGCGCGTGTAAGAAGCTAAAAAGGGAACTGATCTTTCAAGTCGAGAATAATACTAAGACCAACGTAAACGTTCTTTATGACGAATTGGAAACCATCATCATAAGTTTTCCGTCTTTTGAAGGAGATACCAATGGATAAATTATCGGGAATCGAATTTCCGAACGTAGGTAAAAGGGTTTTTCCGGAAGACTGGAAAAAAGAACAAGAATCGAAAAGTCAAGAGATCATCAATCGGGATCTGGATCTTTTAGGTTTTGGCGTTCAGAGCGGCGGAACCATAGCGGTCGGTTCCGGGGCGAATCATGTGGACTTGATTGATACGTTGATCGCTTACGACGTTGAAGGGAAAAGAATTGAAGTCGCGCCGATTACCGGTATTGCAGTTCCGAATAACGTTAGCTGCACCCTCGTAGCTCGTCATAAATTTTTGGAAACTCAGTATGATAGTCCTTCCAATCTTCCGAGCGACGGTCCGAATCTTTGGAGGGATAATTCCTTTGAAATTTTGGCGAGGCAGGGCGCGCTTGTAATCGGCGATATTCCCTTACGATCTATTTCGTCTAACGTATCAGGAGTTGTAACCCTCGGAACGGACCTTAGGATTTGGAGAGGGATTTCCACGAACAACATCAAGGACGGACAAGTTACGGAGGAAAAACAAGCGACTTCCGTAAAAACGGGATTGGTTACCGATTTGCATGCCGATCTGATCGCGGGCATTAACCCGGACGGAAATCATCCTCTCAAACTTGTGCAAGGAATCAATCAGGCCTATATTTATTCTAAAAATTTTTCCGATATCACGTTCAAACAAGAACGCAAGTTTTTGGGGGAGATGTTTTGGATGGATGAACTAAAGACACCGTCGACTGATTTTCCCGCGTTCTGTTTGGCTTGTGCGGATCAATTGATCAATGCGACCGGCACGGGTGGGATGCCTGATTTGGTTTCGTATTGGTTGAATAAACCGTTTCGTTACGATCCTTTGGGAACGAACACAACGGATTTTGATGCGGCGAGTTATACAATTGCAAGTAACATTCTCACGATCACTTTTGCAAACACGACCGCTTGCCAAAAGATGATCGACGCATTAGCGGAAGATAATCTAGTTCACGGTTCCTTTACAAACTGGATGACAGGAACTCTTCTACAAACAATCGGGGGTGTACCTGCAAATGCCACCCTTGCGATTTCCGCTCTTTCGACTTCGAGCAGAACGATTAGTTTCACTTGTTCAGCGGCAAACTCCAGCGGATCTCTTTCGGGTGTGAAAATTCGTTTTTACAAACATCGATTGCCGGATATTACTCCGGGAACTACGATCACAAATCAGGTTCGTCACTTTGCGGTTCAAGGCCGTGGATTTGTTTCCGTGATGGATTCGGATGGTGAATGGATCGGTGGTTTGCGGAGAAGGGACCGCTTTCAGGGGCATATTCATCTCTCGCCGCAAGGCGTTTCGTTTGTAATAATCGGCAGCGGGAGCAGTTGGCAGAATTGGGGATCGTCGAATAATGGTGTGAGCTCACAAACAGGCATAGCCGCCTCCGACGGAACCAACGGAACACCTCGCACCGGCAAAACGACCGACGCTCGGGGTCTATCAGCATTTCCTTATGTGTTTGTAAGGAGGGTTTTGTGAAAACAAAGTTTGCAATTAGCGAACATTCCTATTTTCAATCTTGTATCGATATCGAAACGATGAAGAAAAGTCATTCTCAAATTGCGCGGATTAATAAAGAGGAATCGTTTTTGATTCCACCCATTGAAGGAGATACCAATGGATAAATTATCAGGAATAGAATTTCCAAATATAGGGAAACGGGTTTTTCCGGAAGACTGGAAAAAAGAACAAGAATCAAAAAGCCAAGAAATCATCAACCGAGACTTGGACGCTTTTGGATCGGGAATCGACTCCGGAGGAAATATCGCCGTAGGTTCACTCGTTAACCGAGTCGATCTTACCGACGCTCTGATCGCCTACGATGAAAACGGTAAAAGAATCGAAGTGCCGCCGACGATCGGAATTTTAGTTCCGAACAATACAACTTGCACTTTAGTGGTTCGACATAAGTTTCAAGAAACGGAATATACAAACCCTCTAAATATGCCAAATGACGGCCCGATTACTTGGAGAGATAATTCTTATGAAATCATCGCTCGACAAGGAGCGTTGATTGCGGGTGACGTTGCCGTGAGAGCCGTTTCCACGAATATTTCCGGCGCCGTAACATTGGGCAATGACTTAAGAGTTCTGAGAGGAATCAAAGGACGTCGTATTAAGGACAATGAAATTACGGAGGAAAAACAAGCGACTTCCGTAAAGACCGGGCTTGTTACGGATTTACACGCGGACATTGTAACCGGAATCAATCCCGATGTAAACAATCCACTTAAATTCGTCAAGGCGATCAATCAGGTTTATCTAATTTTCAAAAACTTTGTAGATAATACGTTCAAACAAGAACGCAAGTTTTTGGGGGAGATGTTTTGGATGGATGAACTAAAGACGCCGTCGACTGATTTTCCCGCGTTCTGTTTGGCT
>NZ_ANIK01000089.1 GCF_000347175.1 Leptospira alstonii serovar Sichuan str. 79601 | reverse complement strand
GAAACATTCAAACTCGCGGTAAAACCGTCTCGTTGATTGTAGGAAAGACCACCGCTGAATTTACCAGGACCGTATTCTTTGGACGAAATATCTGCTCCATACCTTTCACTAGTCGCATGTTTACTCCGAAATCCCGTTTCTCCCAGAGTGTTTGCCAATCCGATGCAGTTTAGCCTCTACGAACTTCTACACTCAAAAAAATTTTCGGTACATGCGTTTTTTTCTGGAAACAGGTTTCGACCTTAGAACACTTTCCTGAATATTCATCTTTCATCATGTTATTTCCGAAGAAAATGAAAAAAACCGAAAGATTTTTTCGGATTTCATTTCTAAATTCCGGAAAAGTTAGAGATTCACTTTCCAATTTCAGCGTTTCACTTTGCCAAACTCTGAAATTGCGGAAAACTTCGGATTTCTTCAGAAATTTCAAACATACAAGTAAGAATCTTGCTCGTTTCCTCGCCTCCAATTCGTATCTTGCAAGGATTCATCAATCCGAGCTTGTATTTTGCGTTTCTGCTACTTCGAAACGTCCTTTAGGTTCCAGACAAGTCTCACACAGGGCTCGAATAGGACCCATTTGAAAATTACAAGTCTCGAACAAGTTCCACACAAGACCCGTTTGAAATGCGATAAAACAAGAATCAAAGCCGTTTCGTGTTCATCCTCACACCTTTTTCCATCCTTTAGGTTCAAGACAGGGCAATGATAGGTGAAGAACAAGACAACAACAGGCAAACTTAGGTGAACGACAAGTAAAGAACAGGATAACGACAGGTGAATCTTGAAACTTGAAAAACCGATCTCAAACACCTCCGAACCTCATTCGAAAGTAAAGAAATCAAATCAGCCCCTACTAATTAAGCAGATCAAGAGAAACATTTTAGAACGGCGAAGCAAGGTTCAAAGCCTTCCTCCAAAATTTTCAATTGTTCACTTGGTACTTACTAATTGGTACATTAAGGAGGTAGGTATGAAAAGAACTCGAATATCGATTTGGAAACTCGTGCTTCAAATCATTTCGCAAATCTTGGATTTGATCCGAATTTTCTTCAGTTAACAAGGACGGTAAAAGCAGGGGTTTACCTGCCTTTACCAGATCGTTCTTTGGATGCTAGTAAAAGCTAGTATTTTTCCGACGGATAAACTCGGAAATATTCGATTTTAAACAAACGAATTAGGTTTCATCGAGAGTTCTTTCGAAAACGAGAGAAAAGTAGACTTTTCCTTTTGAAAATATTAAATATCGTTCTGTTTTGAATTTGAACAGGTCATTGTATTAGCGGGGGGTGTTACTCTCCCCCTCCGTCCCGACGTTTCCGTCGGGTTTCGTCTTTAGAGGGAAAAGTCCAAAGATCGTTTTTTAGGGTTTAGAGGCTCCGCGTCGTTTGGAGCGCAATGGATTAGGGCGGGTTGTTTCGAGAATTTCCTTTGAGAGTTTAAGGGAAATCGTGCTGTTTAACTCTTTTTGGTATTACAAATTCAGGCAACTCGTTTTTTGGAGGGAGGAGAGTTTAGGTTCCACACAAGTCCCGTTTTCCGTACTTTTTTCTTCTTCAGGCAAAGAGTTCTCGATTCTTCCGGTTTTTTCCAATACAATCAAGATCCTTGCCGGTAAACCGAAATCACTTCAGACCAGTATTGTGCATTTTTGTGCCGATATCATTGAATTAATACGGGCTTTCGTTTCCTCTTCCGCTTGTATCCCGAAATCTTTTCGTGATTGGGATTTTCAAAATATTACAGCTAAAGAGGGAAGCTTTCCAGCGAATGCCAAATTAGGCCGCGCCGCTACGAAGGAGAACCGAGACTGGACCTTTCTCAAAAGAGCTAACTTTCAGAACGGAAAATCCGATTACGTTCCCAAAAGTATCCACTTTTTCCATTACCGCGTCGTTTTCCGTTTCTTTAAAAAAACCTTCTTTCTTTTCAAAGAGGACTTCTAAGTAGTCCGACTCTTTGTCGAAATATATCTTGATTTCTCTATCCATATAAAACATTTCCTTCCTTTACCTTGTCGGTAAAATACGCTGTAACAAGGAATAAATCGTCTACTCCATTCTTGATGACTACACAAAGATATTTGTTACCCACTAAAGTATCGGTAAAATACTTGTAAAATAATTCCACACGCGAATCCGTTCGGGATTGCCTCACTTGCTCGGGAAACAATAAACACTCTACAATCCTCTCTTCTTGTCCCGACATCTCCGGATGATCCCCCTCAATGTGCTTCCTTCTTTCTTCGGTAAATCGGATTTTTCTTTTAAATACGTCTTCCAGTTGATTCATTATCTACGTTTTAATTTTACTTGGTGAATCGTTTCTTAATTCCAATCAATCAGCATGCGGCTCGCTAACTTCTTTCTTAACGCCTGTGAATAGGCTGTACTGTCGCCAATTTCTCTGTCTTTCCAGATTCCCGCTAAATTCAATTTCTTTAACGCTTCTCCAGTTGCAACCGGTAACTGCAAAACTTCTTCCGCTCTTTCCAATTTCTTCATTACGCATTCCGTATATCGTTTAAATAATCGTCCGTCGTATATCCGGAAAAGATAGATCCCCCAAAGGCTCCCATCGTTTCAATAAAACTACGTTTTGTCACTCCGGCTACTTGCGCCGCCTGACCCAATGAACACTGACCGGCCTCATAAAGCTTTACCGCAAGTGTCATCTGTAAAGCTTGCTCGTTTAACTTCAGTCCATCCGGTAATTCTAATGTTAAAGTCTTTACCATTTCTTTCCCTCTTTGATTTCGACCTCGATTCAGCGATTTGTCCAACCCTTTTTTGGGCTTCCTAATTTCAGATAAATTAAGGGTAATTTCAAGTGAGGAAAACGAAGGAAAAGTGAGTGAAAAATCGGCTGTTTTTTTCCTCACTTTTTAGCCTAATTTCTTCCCATTTCCTTTAGTGGATCGACCTTCCTCCGATCACTCTGAGTTTTCTTTCAATCTCGATTTCCTGTTCCGCTACTTTCGTCAATTGAAGAATCAGCTTTTGGATCTTCTTTCGATACACTTTCAATTTCTGTAATAGACTTTTTACTTCCTCTCTCTTCTTTATCGAACTCATCTTTTCATATCTTTTTCGAAAGATTTCCATTCTTTTTTGGATGGAAGATTCTTCCGCTTCTTCCTCCCTTGTTTTTGGATCTAATCCGTTTTTGTCTCGTTTTGTCTCGTTTTTGCTTTTCATACTTTCAACTTCCAAATCCTCTTGTCTTGACCCACCGCGGTTAGCTGATATACGATCTCCGCATCCTTCCAGTGCAATTCCATTACCTGCTCGTCTAACTTCGATTGCTGTTTTCTCAATCTCACAAGTAAGCCTAACATTCGATCGAGGGCCGCTTCCTTTTGTTCGTAACTCATCTTCAGATACTTCTTTTGAAACTCCTTCGCTTTCTTTTGTGCGATTTGTTTCCGTGTCTTCTTCTTGCCTTCTTCCTTCTTGGCCGGTTTCTCTTTTTTTGCGGTTGGCTTCGGCTCTTTGGTTTTGAGTTCTTTCTTTAGTTCAGAGATATAATTTTTAGCCGTTCCAAGTGGTATGTTTTCATTCTCTGATACTTTCCTTGCTAAGTCCTTACTGGAATTACCGATCAAAAGATGAGGGTCATCTTTTGATCCTTCAGTTTTGGTTCCGATCGAAGAAGATGCTTCTTTCTTTTGTTCTCCCTGTTTCAAACGATCACCCTGAACTTTTGATTTTTCATTCGAACCTTGACTCTTGCCGATCAAAAGATGACCCTCATCTTTTGATTCTTTAGAGAACAAAACTTCGCTTAACATCTTAGAATCCTCTTTCAAACCTTCACCCTGAAGGTTTGATTCTTTCGCTTGCTCTTCTAAGTTGCCAACTTCCACCTGTTGGCCAAGCTCACTTCCGGACATTCCACCCGTTTGTTCTTCCACCCGAAAAGACAGTTCTTGTTTTGTTTGTTCTTCACTTTGTATTTTAGACGACTCGCTCTTTCTGTTTCCGCCTCGATTGTCTTGCATAAGTTCGTCTTTGTATTTGCGAAGAATCCTTCTCTTTAGCCGCTCTTTTCTTTGTTCCGCTGTTAGATGTCTTCGAAATAAATTGTCTCCTTCTAGGATGTCGTATTCCTCTTCCAGTGTGAGCTCGTTCATATAATAACGAACAGGGATGTTCTCGATTCTCCGGCGCACGTTCTCGTCTTCGTGTTCTTTTAACTCAAGCGCAATCCGGTAACGATTCTCTCCCGTGATAATCGTTCCGTCTTTTTTCGCTGTCAGTGCATCCAAGATTCCGTTGAGAGCAATGTTCTCTTTGAGATTTGCGTATTCTTCTTCACTCAATGGATCAAAGTCGTTCTTTGGATTCGGTTTTAAACTCTCCGGAGGAACCATCTTCACAATCGGATTCAACGTAACTCCCTTCGGGATATACTGTTTTTTGAATGTAGATCCGGGCCTGGGATTTGCTTCTTGCGCGTCCATCCACTCGTTTGCTTTCTCTTCCTGACTCTTCTTCATACGACTACCTTCCGCTTCTTCCCATACATCCCCGTTAGTTCCAACACTTCGTTTGTCAGTTCCTCGAATAATGAATATCCCTTTGTGTTCTCCTTCAAAGGCTTTCCTAGTTCTGTGGCCGCCTCAATCGCCGACAACTTCGATACAACGGTCTTCGACACCTTGTATTTCTTTCTCAAGGTCAAGATCCTTTCCGATTCTTTCTTGCTCTTGCCTACAATCGATGGCACAAGTAACGTCTTCGTTCTTCTGTCGCCAAAAAAAGAGGACGCATCACCTTGGGTATGAGAAGCACGATCGCTTTCATCTCCCTCGCGTAGTCTTTCTATTTCTCCAAGTAACGTTTTGGTTCCTTGAAAGTTCCATCTCGACGGCCTGACCGGATACATTACAAGATCCGCTACCGACAACGCAAATCTTAGCTCCAGACTCAAATACACCGGCGTATCGATGATTACAAAATCATAATGGAGTTGTTTCAACTTCTCAACAAACGAAGCAAGCACTCTCGGGTCGCTCCCTAATTCCTCCGTTATCTTCCCCAAACCAATTGTCGCCGGTAGTATATCGATTCCCGGAAAACGTGTCTCATATATACAAGCCCCGATCTCTTTTTGTTCCAGTAACGCGTGATATACGTTTCTTTCGTCCAATTCCTCTTCACTCACTTTCCTTAGAAAGAAGTCCGTTTGGTTGTTGTTCAAATCCAAGTCCATACAAAGGACTCTCTTTTTCTTCTCCATCAATTGTAACGAAAGATTGATCGCCGTCGTTGTCTTCGCGACCCCGCCTTTCAAATTCGCAAGCGTGATTATATACATTCTTAAACTCCATACTAGAACTCAGATGTTAGATTTCAGAGTTCAGTTATTTTTTCCGAGTAGAGCAATTTCGCTTTAACAAAGGTTGTTTTCATCCCTTCTGTAAATTTCCTGATCCCTGACTTCTATCCACTGATCCCTAATACGCCTTCGGCCTCCTAACTTGTTTAGGTTTTTTGAATTCTGTTAATTTTTTGAAATAAAGAAACGGCTAAAAAGGGAAGTCTTCCCTTTAACCGGCCCTTTTCGTTTGGTTGTTTAGAGATTTAGAAAATCCTAACATCTAATCGCTAATTCCGACTCACTAACTCGTGTCGCTCTCTGTCGAATTAATATTCGCTTTTCTTAAATGTCTTTCCCCATGCCCAGCCGACGGGTGTGTACTCTCATACACCTCTTTTAATTTCCGTATCGCTACGTGTGTGTAGATTTGTGTGGAATTTAAATCCTTGTGCCCGAGCATCTCCTGCACATACCGTATGTCCGCTCCGTTCTCAAGCATCAATGTCGCCGTCGTGTGCCTAAACATGTGAGTCGCTCCCTTCTTCTCCACCCCCGCTTTCTCTAACGCTTCCCTTACAATTCCGATGAGGCACGTTGATTGCAGTACAGTCCCTCTACAGGACAAAAATAGACCATAATTTCCCGATCCTTTCACATGTCCAAGACGCACCTCTTCTAAATACTTCTCTAACCAATATAACGCCCTCTTTGATATCGGGATCACTCTGTCCTTTTTTCCTTTACCTTCCCTTACAAATATCCTCTTCTTCGAAAAATCAATATCTCCAATCTCTAACCTCTTTAGCTCAAATAACCGTATACCCGTGGAATAGAATAACTCCAATATCGCCCGGTTCCGTATCCCTAGGGAGGTTCGCCAATCCGGCACCGACAAGATACTCTCCACTTCTTCCACACTTAGGACGTTACGCGGAATACGCCTTCCCTTACGAGGTAACTTCATCTCCAAACACGGACTTCTTCGGATATACCCTTTCCTCTCTAAATACAAATAATACGACCTCAAAGTACATAACCACGAATTCGAGGTCCTAATTCCGATCCTCTCTCTCGTTACCTGATTTCTGTATTTTCTCAAATATCTTTGATATCCCTCTATTTCATTTTGGGTCGTCTCTTCCGGGTTTGTAAGGCCCCTCTCTTCACTCCAGTTGTAATATACCTTTAACGCTATTCGTTTGTGTTTGAGTGTCTTAACTGTCCTTCCAATCCGCTCTTGTGATTGCAGATATTCTAATATCCTTTTTTCTAATTCACTCTCTCTCCCTTTCAATGTAAAACCGTGTAGATGATACTTTCCGTCCGTTATCTTCAATGTCTCTTCTCTCATTCGTTCATCCTTTCTCTTTAAATAGTTTTAACTCTAATCTTCTAATCTTTGGCTTTTACCCTTTTTAGTCCGAAACTACCGTTCAAGTTGTGAACAAGTTTTCTTTTCCTTCCTAATACTGCAGTTTCAGTGATGTTTTTCTCGTTTTGCCAAGAATCGCCAATCTCTACAAGTATATGCCCTCCGTTCTCGTTTTCATCAGGGGCGCAACCCCCAGGCAAAGGGGCGCAAGGGACGCGCGAAGGGGGTGCAAACTGTCCCGTTTGGGGGTGCGAACTGAATCAAAAACGAGAGAACTACTCTCACCAAGTCTTAAAGGATCAAATCCCATTTTTGTTTCTCCCTTAGGTCTGTTTCTTTTTCTAATATGCCAAGTACAAAATCGTTTCCGTTTTCTCCTTCTCCGTCCCAAAGTAATTCGTATTCAAGGGTTAATCCCTGTTTGCCCGTTCGCACATACAAATATTCTAATTCTTCCAATCTCTTTAAATAGATTCGTAATCTTGTGTCGCCCGTTCCAGTTCTCTCACGTATCTCCTTTCTGGTTAGGCGAACTTCGCTTCTCTCCACTTTTTTTTCTTCACACACTTCTTTTACGTATCCGTGAATTTCTTTTAGCACCTTCTTTGTATGAGGACTTAGATCGTCTAAGTTCTTTCCAAACACTCGACTAAATAACAAACTCGCGAGCTCAATGTCCGACTTCTCCACTTCAATGTATGCGATCTCTTGGCCGCTCTCATCCTTCGCTATTTTTACCTCCCTTTGGTATTGGTGGAGAAGCGCTATCGTTCGTATCAGCGTTAGATACTTCTTTTGATCCCGCCTCATCCGCAGTCTCGTATCCGGAAATTTAAGTTCCTTTGCGTAAGGGTTTACCACCGCTAAAGGTAGAATCAGTCTCTGCATGTTTTGATGGAGTTTTACAATTCCGTCCTTCGTCTTCTTTTTCAATACCCCTGAGAGAGTTTCTTCCAATCTCTGGTTTTCAAGGATCGTTTTGGTCTGTTCTCTCTCTTCGTTCACCGTTAAGATCATCGCTCTGTTTTGCAGTTCTTCGTCGATCTCTACACTCGTCGTTGTTAAGAATAACACTACCGGTCCTTCCACCACGTATTCCGTCGTCGATAGCTTGCCGGTTAGTTGATCCTTGGTCGTCGTTGCGATACTGATTCTCTTCTCGCTCTGTAATATCTTGAGCGCATACTTTGCACGCTCGATTCCTTCTTCTTCCGAGATCGCTAACACCTTGTTCTTTAAATTCTTCGAGGACATATAGAAGAGGGACTGGCCCGTCATCGCTGAATACTTCTCTTTCTCCTCTTCCGGTACCAGGTCTAAAATTGAATCCATCAGGGTTGACTTTCCCGCACTCGATGAACTCTGTATGATCACCGCGAGCGGATTCTCAGTTCTTCTTGTTAGTGTCGCGAGATACCCAAGCAGAGAATTCGTTCTCTCTCCCACAAGTCCAATTCTCTCAAAGTCCTCTAAGATCCGCGTCACTAAGCAGGGATCTTTTAATATACTAAGCCCTTCTTCTCTTTCCCCGGGAGTAAGCTCTATTTCTTCTTTTGTAGGTTTCTTTACCTTCTCTAAATGTTCGTAGAGCGTTTCCTCCGTTTCCCGAAACACTTCTTTCAAGTCATTCGTGATCGTCTCTTCCAAGATATTTGTCGCTTCGCTTGCGTTTTGTACATAGCCCTTTCTCATCCTTTGATTCATTAAATCGAACGTCTCGATATAATAGTCCTCTCCGACTAAAAGTCTCAGATTCACTTTGATCTGTTCCATACTCTGATTCTTGTACAACGACCTTACCCGGTATTCCCTTTCTCCTTTTAAAAACAAGATCTCTTCCGAACTTCTTCTAATCTCGAATCCCTTCGTATTCTCTTTCTTGTTCTCTTCGGTTGTGTGTTCCTTCTCTTCCAAATTTTCATATTCCGTTACTTCCATTACAGCCTTTTCATTCATTCTAGTTTCATGTTTTACTTCTTCTCTTTCCATTCCTTCCGGTTCTAATCCTTCCAAGTCGGCGTCTTGACCACTACTCTCCCTTTCTTCTCTCATTTCTCTCGAATCAAGTAGGAGGGCGTTTAACTTCTCCCTAGAGTTGGTTACCTTCCGAGCGTAGTCATTCACATCCATACTCGGAGGGAATTTCATCCGGTTGCACTGTATCCCTTCTTGCAACAGCCGATGCGCTACTCTTGTCGCCCCTTCGTTACCCGCTACATCGTTGTCATACGCGAGTATTACTCGCTTCGGTTTTTGTTTCCAGATTTCCGTATGCAGTTCTTCCGTGTATCCTTGGATTCCATAACTGCAAGTTGCGTTGCGTATCCCATTTACATATAACGTCAAAGCATCGATCACACTTTCACAAAGTACCAACTCTTTGCCTCTAAATGCTTCCCGGTTCCAAAGTCCTGTATGCGGGCCTCTCATATATCTGTGGCGTATCTCTCGACTCGTTGCCTTGAAGGCCCTTCCATACGCTCCTACCGGCTTTTTCTCTTCGTTACAAAGTGGAAATACTATACATCCGTGATACTGCTCTCTACCTGTCTCCCGGAGTAGTCCGTATTCTAAAAATGTCCTTCGCGCTGCCTTTCCGTCCCGCCTACGTAAATATTTTTCGATCAGTGTTCCGTTCGCGTATCCTACCCTAAACTTGCGTAGCACCTCCTCGTCATACACTCCTCTGGACTTTAAATACTCGATTGCTTCTTTACTCTTCCCCAATGTCTCTTGGTAGTAGTCAAAGGCTCCTTCGATTAAATCCTGTTCTTGTGCGCTAAACTCTTTGTAGTCCTTGCGCTCGCTTGCCTTTTCGTGTATGGGGAATTCTTTTGTTTGAAGAGCAGCAGCCTGGCCCCGCCTCTTCTCTGGTTCGTTTGCTGTTATTCGTTCTCTCTCTTGTAGTTTCAAGACTGCTTCTCTTACGCTTACACCTTCCCGTTTCATTACGAAGTCGATCGCGCTTCCTCCTGTCTGGCAAGCTCCCATACAGTGCCACAGATTCTTTACAGGCGTTACGATGAACGACGGCGTTTTGTCATCGTGGAACGGGCATCTTGCTACCCAGTTCGTTCCGTGGTTCTTCAGTTCGATCCCGTAGCTTCGGACCAAGGCAAGCAGGTCCGTTTCCGTCTTTAGTCGCGTAATCTCTTCTTTGGGGATGAATGCCATGAGGAAAGGCTCCTTGGAGGGAAAAAATGTTAATCCAATTCGATGGATAATTTAGCCTTCATAGACGAATCCGTCAAA
>NZ_ANIK01000088.1 GCF_000347175.1 Leptospira alstonii serovar Sichuan str. 79601 | reverse complement strand
TGGAAATGTTCCATATTCTAAAGGGCGCGTAACGCAAATAACGGACGGAGCGGGAATTACAAAGTTTTTCTACAATCAACGAGGGGAAACAATCCAAAAGACGAAATACGTGGACGATGTCACTGCGATTTTCAAAATAGACTATGATTCCCTCGGAAGACCGATTACGGAAACGTTACCGGACGGAACCAAGCTACACAATTTCTATTCGCCTAACGGAACATTGTCGAGTATTACAATGGACTCTGCGGACGGCACAAGTATTGGACACACGGTCGTTTCTTACCAAGGGCCGTATTTAGATTCAAACGGAGTTCCAAGCGTAAGAAGGACCACCGGAAACGGCGTGACGATGGAAATCGGGTTTGAGCCACTCGACAAAAAACCTTTGAGCGTGGTTTCTAAAAAACCGGATGGAAGTATAATCGGCAACACGGAACTTACGTATGATTCCAAAGGGAATATTACAAAAATTGAAGACAAACTGAACCCGACGAGAACCCAGAACTTTACGTTGGACAATTTAGGCAGAGTGACACAAGCAACCGGGAAATACGGAACCCAGGATTTTACCTTTTCAGCCAACGGAAACTTGATTCAAAAAGGCGAATATACTTTAACTTACGGCGACGGAACTCATGCAAACGCGGTGACAACCGCGACAAGTGCAAACACGGGAACGATGAACTATACCTACGATGCAAGCGGGAACATGGTTTCGAGAAACGGAGACACGTTACGTTACGACAGCTATGGCAAGTTGATCGAAATCACCCCGAACGGAGTGACGGACTCGGTTTACTACAGCTATGACTACACTGGAAGCAGAATCAAATCGATCACGGATGGCTCATCGGTGACGAGTTATTTCTTTGGAAACAATTACGAGATCGTAAGAAATCCGGGAATACCGGAAAGACATACTTTGTATGTGAAAGGGATTCAAGGAGAGACTGTAGCACAGTGGACGAGAGATGACGCGACGTTGCAGATTGCGGATGCAAGTTCAAGTCCGGAGTCAAGTGAAAATTCCATCGGATCGTTTGTCGGAAGAGTTGTGGGAACTACCACAAAACCGTTTTGCAAGGACGTAACGATCAATTGTGGTAAATATTACAAAAACAGGATTCAATCTGGGTTTATTGGAATATTGGGATATTCTAAATACTTTCAAGAGAAACTCAATGCCTCACTTCCTAAGGGGCGTTCGGCACCCACAAAACTCTACAAAGCCTTGTATTTTTTGATTCTATTAAGTCTTTGTTATGTAGCTTATCCTTATTTCCTCCGAGGAAATGAACTTTTACAAAGACTTTCTTGGAGAGCTGCGGGAACTCCCGCTCTGATCCTTTCATTCTTTATCCTAACTTCTTTACCCGGATGCGGAGTGTTACCGGGAACGGGCGGCAAAGCAGGGGACCCGCCTTGGATATTGGCGATGGGCGCGAACTTAAATCCCGGCGTGACAAGTATTCAGAACCCCGGAGGAGGAATGACAGGCGGCGGAAGTGTCGGAGGATTTCCCGTAACGGGAATGTATTTTTATCATCCGGATCATTTAGGGTCGGTTACGATGATAACGGACGGAGCTGGAAACCCAGCTTCAGGACCCGAGCCCGGAGTGAGCTACGTTTCTTATGAACCTTATGGCTCGATCAATCGAAATGATTCTTATGGTCCCGATATATTTCGTTACAAATACACAGGACAAGCCGAAGACAAAGAGTCGGGTCTTTATTATTACAAATCGAGATACTACGAACCAACGTTAGGCAGGTTCTTACAAGCGGACTCTGAAATTCATCCGGATTCACCGAACGGCCAAAATCGTTATATGTATGTGGAAGGAAATCCGGTCAACTACAAGGATTCCAGTGGTCACAGTTTGGACATGATGTTTTATGCGGCTTTGTATCAATACGCGCAGATGCCGAATAGCCCGCAGAAAGAGCAAAGCGATCTAATGCTACTTGCTTTGCACAGCCAACAGATTCGTAATACTTCCGGGCCTGGTTGTCCGTTTAGTGGTAAGAACCCAGCGGTTTTCGGAAACTTTCAGGGAGATGGGATGTGTGGAGGAAAACTGCCAAAGAAAGTTGAAGAATATATGTTTTTTGCGCTTTTGGGAAGCGACTTCGGCCCAGCCTTTGCCCTTGCATATTATTTCCTCTACAAACCGAATTCGGCTTTGACGATAGTGGATCGATCTGGAATTGCTCATGACGAGAATCATAGCTGGAAATCGACACCTAAAGCTCTGCATGCCAACGAGGAATGGATCAAACAATCTTGGGGAAATTATTTCTCAATTAACGAACAAAAGGCAGCTTACAAAAGGGAATATGACGCGTTACCGAAGAGTTATGATCGTTACGGGAATACGGGAAAATCGGTTATAGCTGGGGTAAATTATTACGCAACAGAATTGTTGGCTGATCGATTGGCTTTACAAGTGGGAACGACTCTATTTGCGGTTCAAAACATTATCGGCTATTCCTCTAGGTTTATTAATCATGCGACTTTTGTTCCGAAGGGTAGATACAACAACTTTTGGAAACCGAATAAATGGAAATTATAACAGGGAGAAAAGAAAGAATATGAAATTGAGACTATTGACTTTGTTTTTATTAAGTTTGTTTGCTTGTATAAGCTCAACTTGTCAAATTGGGACTCGAACGGATGCCTGTAAATCGGATTTAAGAAAAGAAAGCGTATTTGGCGCAAGCCGTGATAGTTGCGAATTTTTGCAAACAACGGCAGCATTACCATTGCCGTCTAACGCGACGGAAGATGTAATACAAAGTCGAACAACTAGGATAAATTTTCTTATTCTCAATTGTTATCAATATTACGAAAAACTCAAAGAGTGTGAAAAAGAAGGAAACCGTTATACTCCTGCATTGTATAGTAAGGAATGATGTTGCTTAAGCTTAGTTTTTTCCTATTATAATTACATTTTTTGAAAAGCGCGATACAGCAACTTTTGGAAACCGAATAAATGGAAATTATAAAGTGGAGAAAGGAAAGAATATGAAATTGAATATGATTAAGTTAGTTATGATCGTCCTGACAGTTTATTTTAATATGAACTGTTACATCGGAACACAAAGAGATACTTGTAGGTATAACTTGAAAGATAAGGGGATTTTTGGACCTAGTAAAGACAGTTGTGAATTATTACAGGTTTTAGCGGGAGCCCCACTTGGTTCTGAAGTAGCTGAAGAAATAGTGATAAGTCGAGCAGAAACAATATCATTTCTTATTCTCAACTGCTTCCAATACTACCAAAGACTTCAAGAATGCGACAAAGAGGAAAACCGCTATATCCCGAGCATCTACGGAATTAATACGAATCCTGTTTCTCCAAGTGGGGATGCGGTGTTATCTCAGAAGTTTTAAGGATTTCTTATTTCCCTTGCGTGAGCGATCGAAGTGGAAATACTGCAACGCAACATGATATGAATGCAGAAATATGAATATACAAAAAGCTTGAAATGGTGCGTTGCAGATTGAAACGAAGAGCGCGACTCTGCGCTGGAAGTTCGGAAAGATTTCGCAGAGGCACGCCCGCTTCGAGATGCGAGTGGTTAGTTGTTAGTGGCGAGTTCCTAACCCCTAATTCCTATCCACTAACCCCTTGGAACATGTATTTTTATCATCCGGATCATCTGGGATCGATTCAAATGATAACGGACGGAGCGGGGAACCCTGCATCTGGACCGGAACCGGGAGTCAGTTACGTTTCTTACGAACCTTATGGATCAATCAATCGAAATGATTCTTATGGTCCTGATATATTTCGTTACAAATATACAGGACAAGCCGAAGACAAAGAGTCGGGTCTTTATTATTACAAATCGAGATACTACGAACCAACGTTAGGCAGGTTCTTAC
>NZ_ANIK01000087.1 GCF_000347175.1 Leptospira alstonii serovar Sichuan str. 79601 | reverse complement strand
CAAACCCCGATCGTTGAAAAGTTCGAAATTGGCTCGGATTTGTTTGGAAAGAATCTGAATCAAAGTGAAACCGGTCGTATTCTGTTTTTTCAAATCAATGGGAGTGATCATTCCAACTCCGTTGTCCTTTATTATCAATTTGTAATTTTCCCCGTGTTTAGAAAAACAAATCTCTATCTTCGGGTCCGACGATCCCTTAAACGCATGAGTCAGAGAATTGTTCAAAAGTTCGTTGAAGATCATCGCACAAGGAATCGCCGTTTCGATCGGAAGATCGATTCGTTCCGAATAATTGAGGATCAATACTTGCGACTCCTTATGTTTACTTTTCAGGTTCTCTATGATCTTTTCGATCACGCTCGAAAATTCTATACTGTGATAGTTGTCCGATTTGTACATGTAATTATGAACTTCGGACATCGCCAGAATTCGATTCTGAAATTCGAATAATACCCTTTGCGAATCCGATTTGTCGTTTCGATGAAGATCCGCGAGTCCGCATAAAACTTGAAGATTATTCCTCACCCTGTGATGGATTTCCTTGATCAGCTCGTCTTTTTCCTTGATGTAAGAATTCAAAAGATTGACGGTTAAAAAGGCAAGGATCGTAAAAAGAAAAAAACCCAATACGGAATCTACGACGAAAACGCTGTTTAATAAATTCAGAGCATCGAGTTTGTAAAAAAACAAAAACATTATAATAAACGAATATAATGAAATATACATGGTCGTTCGAATATTCGTGAATAACAAAAACAAAATAACAAGAATGGAAAGACTGGGCAGGACGTTTCCGACCGGATTTCCGAAAAGCAACGCCCAAGCAACCCCTATCGCCACCGAAAGCAAAGTGATAACTAACGCTTTTTTATACTTTCCCAACCAAAGCAACAAAATCGAAATGAACGATGCGGTTATGAATAGTATAAAACTCGGACGATAAGTCCTCTCCTTTTCATAGAAAAAAAAAGTGAATGTTAGGCTGGCAAAAGTAAAGACCACCGCATTAAAAAAAAGCAAGTACAAAGCTCTCACTCTTAGGATAAACGGTTCCTGCGCGTAGATACTTTGAAATTTTTTTAAAATCATACTTTCCTTAAAAAACCGATCCTTTCCGAAATTGTACGCCGTAAAAACCCATTTACAACTCAAAGATTGTAACTCTTAGCCGTCAAATTTCAAGTCAAGAGAAATACAATATATGGATCATTTGACTTCTATTTCGAAACAAAAACGAGGATTCCATCCGCGTCGGTAAAAGGAAAGTTGGTAAAATTTCTTAAGTTCCCCGATTTTAAATATCAATTCCTAAATGACATTTGATTGATTCTTAATTCCAACATTTCCTTTTTTCCAACATCTATCTCAAAACAGCTCATTCTGGCGTATAACAAACCTTTTACGGGTTAGCAAAAAATCTTTGAAGTAAAATCGAAAAAACGATCCGTCGACGCCAAAATCCTATCTTTTTTTCGGGAAGTCTGGCTTACTCACTTCGGAACCTCTCTATATTTCCTCTGATATTTCATTGGAGGTTTACAAGATGAAACAAAATAAAAATCAATTGCAGAGAGGAATGTGGACAATTACGGCTTTCGTAATCGCGGCATTCTTCTCGGTTACGGATTGTAAAAAAGAAAAAGACGACAATAACGAACTTTTGCTGATAGCCGCGCTTCTAACCAATGGTCCGAACGGATCGGCTGAGTTCAGTTTTTCGAATACTACAAATTTGCTTGCGGCAAGGACCAAAGATTCCTCTCGTTTTTTGACGCTCCCCGACGCTCTCGGACAAGAGCCTTCGTTCTTAACGGACTTAGCCGGGGACAATCCTCAAAACTACGGTGACGGAAACGGTGACGGATTTAACGATAAGTTTGTAACTCCGCAAGCCGCCGAAATTCAAGTTTGCCAGATCGTCGCCTACAAATCCGCCGCAAAAGGAGGACCGGCCAAAGGAAGCGAAACTTTACAAAATGCTAATTTTGTTTCCTTCAATATGAGCGGTCCGTTCGGGAGCGGCGTATGCACTGCGTTCCAACCAATGCGTATAACCGGACTCAGTGGCACAATGAAGACAGCCCTACGGGTAAACCAAATCCCACAGAACGAAAAAGACGACTACGATCGAATCGGATTGGTCATCAGAGCGTTTAGGTATTATTTTAATCCGACCGATCTTCCCGAAAACGCGTATCGTTACGTGGATTTGATTTTGAACAAACCTACTCTTCCTATGTTCCCCGGAATGGAAGGAGCCGTTTTTGCGGAAAGAGGGGACGTTTCTCCGGTCATATTCGATTACCAAGCACCCCAATCGTTTATGACTTCTCCGAGTCTTATGTTTCCGGAATTTCTTCCCCAAGACGAGTTTAGATCTTACTCGTTTTTTGAATCCTTTGTCGATGTGTCCAGCGGCTCGCTTTTAAAAATGCCGGACGCTACCAGCACCAACGTGGCGTTCGGATTCAATTCTTTAAATCCGGCGGAAAATTTTTCCGGAGTTCCTTATACAAACAGTTCTCAGAAGTTGAAATTCAAATTACCGACTTCCGCCAACTCTTTGAAAAAAGACGATCCTTACATTCTCGTAGTGAACTTGAACAATACCAAAGGGGAAAAAGGAAATCTCCTTTTCAACGTTTCCGTGGACAGAGTCCTCTTCTGGGATTCGAGCGCCGCGGACAACGTTTTCTCTCCTCAATTGAATGCGGCCGACAGACCGAACGCAACGAGCGGAGAGGATAACCTAACAACGACCTCGAGAAGAAACGTGATCTTTCATTTGCCTACGATCCTCGGCGAAACGAAATGAAAGATATGAACATTAGAAAAATAGAAACCGATTAAAAAACAGGCGAAGTGACTCCTAATAAGCGTCGCTTCGCCTCAAAGACATCTGGTGCAAATACAAAATGTATGACTTCAAAAAGAATTCGATTCTTACCGCATCGAGAGCGTTTTTTATCGTTTGAAAATTCCGTCAGGCGATCGGCGGATAATCCAAAAGGGTTATCTCCGGATTTTTCTTCTGAAAATAACCCTTGTCCCACTCCGTATCAAAGAGAAGAGCCGCCCTACCGCCACGATCGGTAACCAAGTTGGCGGATGAAGGAACCTTCGCCAAATCCTCCCGACCGATCCAACAGGAAATCACATACGGAAGAACGGTGATCGTTGAAGGCGCGTTATATTCGTCCATGAGCCTTCTCTTGAAAACTTCAAATTGAAGTTGTCCCATCGCGCCTATGATGGGCAACCCTCCCCCGATCGTCTGCGACGAGAACAAATGAAGAATTCCTTCCTCCGCAAGTTGATCGATTCCCTTACGAAAACTTTTCATACTCGCCGTGTCGGAAGATGAGATCGTGGCAAAAAGTTCCGGAGCAAATACGGGAAGACCTTTCAGATCCGGAACCTTCGAAGTCGCGACGATATCGCCGATCGCGTACGTTCCCGGATTTACAAGGCCGATGATATCTCCCGGATACGCCTCATCGACGGTGTTTCTATCCTGACCGAAAAAAGCAAAGGAAGAAGAAAGTTTAACGGATTTTCCCAATCTTCCGTGAAGCACGTTAAGCCCTCTTTCGAACTTTCCGGAAGTCACTCTTAAGAACGCGATTCGATCCCTGTGTTGACGATTCATGTTCGCTTGAACCTTAAAGATAAAACCGCTGAACGGCGTATGGATCGGATCCAAACGAGATCCGTCTTTCAAAGGAAAGAATAACGGCGGAGGTGCGATTTTGATGAACTCGTCCAAGAACAATTGAATCCCGAAGTTGTTCACCGCGGAACCGAAGAAGACGGGAGTAATCTTAGAATCCAAAAAGTCTTCCTCTCTGAATTCCGAAATTCCGCCTTCTACGAGTTCCAATTCTTCTCGAAAGGTTTTGATAACCCAATCCTCAAACCTGGAATCGAGTTCCGGATCGTTTATACCCGAAGTTTGAAAAGCAGACTTCTGACTTCCTCCGGGGGTCTTATCGTATGTTAGAATTTTCTTATCTTTGCGGGAATACACTCCGCTGAAATCCACGCCGGTTCCGATCGGCCATACCATAGGAACCGCCGAAATTCCGAGAACCTTTTCGATCTCGTCCAAAAGTACAAAAAGATTTTTTGTGGGCCTGTCCATTTTGTTGATAAAGGTTACGATCGGAATTCCGCGATCCCTACATACTTTGAAGAGTTTGATCGTCTGAGGTTCCACTCCCTTACCCGCGTCGAGCACCATCACCGCCGTATCGGCCGCGATCAACGTGCGATACGTATCTTCTGAAAAATCTTCGTGACCGGGTGTATCCAATAGATTGAGAACGTGCCCGTTATATTCGAACTGAAGCGCCGCAGAAGTGATGGAGATTCCTTTTTCCTTTTCCATCTCCATCCAATCGGAAGTCGCGGCCTTGCGATTTTTACGGGCCTTAACGGCCCCGGCGAGTTGTATCGCACCTCCGTATAAAAGGAGTTTTTCCGTAAGAGTGGTTTTTCCCGCGTCCGGGTGAGCAATGATCGCGAAGGTTCTTCTTCTTCGAGTTTCCTCTTCGATGGATTGATTTGATTTTTGTATGACTGGTTCGCTCATTACTTTGCTCCGCGCTCTTTCCAGATTTTCTTTGCAAAGCGCTCTGTCAGTAACTAAACGAGCGATTCACATTACGACGATCCATAGGAAGTGAGTTTGGCGTTGGCTTTCAACGAAGTTGTTGGATATTTTTCAAAAGTAAATGAAAACTTATTTTGGAAAAAAAGTTTCAGTACGACTTTCCTTTTTTTTACGGCCTTCCGAAATATTTCAAAAAATACTCGCTTCCTTTCTGATATATTTTTGATTGATTCGGAATTTGTGCGTCCATACTTCCCTGCCCACTCACCAGCCATAATGTTCGATCATAAACGTATTGACCCTCAAAGTGAAAAACCAGTACGACGTCGTAATCGCCATCGGAATATTCCTTCCTTCCGATTGCATAAGCGGTATTTGAAAGAATTTTCGTAAAATATAATATTCTTGTATTTTTCTTTTCTTGCGTAGAAATCTCTTTTACGGTTTTACTTGCCACAAATTGTCTGATAATTGAAATCGGCAGAAGAACAAAAGAAGACAAATAGAGAACGAGTAAATTTGTAGCGATTAAAGTTGAATATTTTTTACCGTATTTAATAAAAAGAAACAACATCCAGAAGTGATACAATAGGATTGCAAATAAAAACAATCCAAATGCCAACTCCTTATCCGGATAACCGTCTACCTTATTGAGAGAATCTAAAAAAACAAGATTCAAAGAACAAAAGAGAGTTAATAAAACGATACCGGTATTCAACCCTCTTCTTTTAAAGATAAGAAATAATCCGTAAATTATAATCAGAAAAAGCGGGTAGGAAATAAAATCGATTGTATCCCCTTTCATCCAAATTGAGTAGAGCAAAATGACACCACTCAAAACGAAAAATAGAATCACCGAATAAAACGTTATTTTATTTACGAATTGTGATGTCCTTCTGCTTTTATTTTTTTGTATGTTGTCCATCAATCGGGCAAGTCCGTTCATAATCGGGTTTTAAAATCCAATCTTAAATTTACATTCCGATTCCATATAGCAAAAACTTCGTATCAGCATACTTTTTATTTCATTCGTATTGTCTGCGGTAATGTAAATCGGCTATATTCTTCTCATCTTACAAATAGAAAGGTGCCATTATGGAAGGACTTCCCTTCACTCCATCCAAAGCTCTCAAAGGATTGAAACTTCGGAATCGACGGTTTTGAAGAATCTTTCGAAATTTTAAAAATCAAAGAAGACGGAATTACCATTTCTTCTTCTATAGAATTGAATCTACTCAATGGTTCCCCCGTAAGCGGACAGATCGATTCTCCAACTTTAAATCTTCAATTTCGTTTTCAAGGACGTCTCCAAAGACAAGTCGCCAGACGGGATCAAAACGGTTTCATTCTTGGAATTCAATTGAACCAAACCACAAGATATCCCGATCTTCTCATTGCATTGGAACTCTCTTCTTAACTTGAAACTCTCTCTCGTTTATCTTTTTCATTTACGAAACAACTTCGATTTTGTTTTCTGTACATAAGCTCTTATGACCGAAAGCAATGTAAAACATCTGATATCCTGGGAAGATTGGTCGGATTCCGAGATTCTGGATTTACTCAATTTTGCAATTCATGTTAAGAAGAATCGCGTCAACTACTCGGGTCATCTCAGTGGGCGTTCCCTCGCTATGCTCTTTCAGAAAACCTCCACGAGAACCAGAGTTTCCTTCGAAGTCGCGATGACCGAAATGGGAGGCCACGGAATTTATCTGGATTGGATGGCGTCTAACTTTCAACTTTCCGATATCGATCTGGAAGCGAGATATCTTTCCAGAAACGTTTCCGTCATCATGGCCCGTCTTAAAAAACACGAGGACCTTCTCGCGATGAAAAACGGTTCCCAGGTTCCCGTGATCAACGGATGCGATAATATGTTTCATCCTTGTCAATCCCTCGCGGACATCATGACAATCGCACTCGATAAACCCGAACGTCCTTTAAATCAGGTGAAACTGACTTATATCGGAGTTCATAACAACGTAGTCAATTCTCTCATCGGGATCTGCGCAGCACTCGGAGTTCGTCTCACTCTTGTAACTCCGATCGCCGAAAAAGAAAACATCCACGAATCGACGGTGGAAAGGGCCAAGTCCAAAGGCACTCTCGCTTGGGAACAGAACCTGGAAAAGGCCGTGAAAGACGCGGACTACGTCTACACGGATACTTGGTTGGATATGGAATTTTTCAACGATCCTTCTTACGCGGATAAGAAAAAACAAAGAATGGAACTGATGATGCCGTATCAGATCAATTCTTCTTTGATGGAAAAAACCGGCGCGAAAGTGATGCACGACATGCCGATCCACGCGGGTTACGAAATTACCCGTGACGTGGTCCTCAGCCCTAGGTCGATCATATTCCAGCAGGCTGAGAATCGTCTGGACGCTCAAAAAGCGATCATTCTTAAACTCCTGGAAGCTTGATCCTTCTGAAAATCGGTTTACAGAGGTCCGCGCTTTCGAAACCTGTATTTAGAGCCTTTTACCCTCACTTGCAGGCTCGAAATCAGAATTAAAGGTATCTCTATGTCTAAATTGACTCATCCGAGAGAGGCGCTCTTCGAAGGAGAAAAGCCTTTCCCTATCATTCCCGCCTGTGAGCATTTTGCAGGTTCCGAAAAGCTGATTACAAAAGCGCTCGAACTCCAAAACAAACTCGGCGGTCTTTTCGATATCACGATGGACTGCGAAGACGGAGCGCAAACCGGAAAAGAAAAAGAACACGCGGAACTGATCGTTCGTCTTCAAAACAGCGAACTCAACAAACATAAGATGAGCGGGGTCAGAATCCACGACTACACAAACGCGTTCTGGAAACAAGACGTAGACATCATCGTTCCGGGAGCCGGAGAAAAAATCGCATACATCACCATTCCAAAACCTACCCGCGCGGCTCAGGTCGAGGAAATGATCTCTTACATCCAAAAAGCGGTTCAGAAAGCGGGAATCAAAAGAGAAATTCCGATTCACGTTCTGATCGAAACCAACGGAGCCCTTCAAGAAATCGAAAAGATCGCGGCCCTTCCTTGGTTGCAGGTTCTTGACTTCGGTTTAATGGACTTCATCTCGGGACACCACGGGGCGATTCCTGCTTCTTGTATGAAAAGCCCCGGTCAGTTCGACCACGAACTCTTAAGAAGAGGAAAGGCGAACTTAGTAGCGGCGGCTCTTGCCAACGGAGTGATCCCTGCACACAACGTAACTTTGGATCTTAAAAATCAGTATCAAACTTATAAGGACGCAAAACGCGCCCATGACGATTTCGGTTTTTTAAGAATGTGGTCCATCTACCCGACCCAGATCCAAGCGATCCTTGACGCTATGGCTCCGGATTACAGCGAGGTTCAAACCGCCGCTGAAATTCTCATCCAAGCTCAAAACGCGGAATGGGGACCGATTCAGTATGCGGGCGATCTTCACGACCGTGCGACTTACAGATACTTCTGGGAAATTATCCAAAAAGCTAAATTGACCGGAATTTCCATTTCGGACGAAGCGAACAAAAGATTCTTTAACTGATTTTAGTTTAGAATTTTTGAATGTAAAAAGCCGCAATCTCTTGCGGCTTTTTTTATGATCAAAACTCTACAGAAAATATTCTTCATTTTGAATGTATCGTTTTCTTATACGGAACTAAGAAGATGCCCCGCCGATCGCGACGAATTTGTATTTGTGCGGTCCTAAGGTTCTAAAGGATTTTCAAAATGGAAATGTGTGCAAAATCGATTTCGAGTCTTGGTTCAAAAATACTTTAGAATTTTATAAAAATGGAAACGACCGATCTTACTTAACGAACTTCTCCAAAAGTTTTGAAATCAATTCGTTTAAACTCTTCTCAACGTGATCCCAGGACTTTTTATTCATAGGTTCCAAAGGCATTTTTTTATCGAGTTGTTTGAATCGATCGAAACTTTCTCTCGCGTAGTCCAAATACTTTTTCGGATCGATTCCGAGTTTGTCCAATTGAGTTTCGTTTTTGATATAAATCGCGGCCATTTTTTCCTTATAATCGTCTTCTAAAAAATAATAACGAATGTCCAGTTTGACATCGTCCATGGCCTTATAAATTTTCGAACCCAGAGATTCTTTTTTTTCCGCCGAAGGTTTCTCGGAAGCGTTCTCTGAAGGGGAGGTCTGAGGTTTTTCACCGGGCTCCAAAAGTTTGGCAAGAGAATTCTTTTTTTTCATCTTCTCGAGCTTTTCACGTTTTAAAATATCGAATAAAGCGCTTTTTTTATTCTTACTCACGATCACACCCTATCATTAAATTATACTTACTTTCTTATCGGAAGACATAGGCCTCCCCGCCACTACTAATAGCTATAAGACGAATTTTCCAGGAAAAAAATATCTTTCAATTTGAATTCTAAAAAAAGTCTAGAATCCCTCGAACGTAGTATTTCATTTGTGTCAAAAACTTATTTTTTAAATCTTTGCGACAAACCGTTCGAGAAGAAAACCTTACGGTAGGCCGATGGTTCTTTGTAAAACAAAGAGCGGGCAAGTTTGATGAAAGTAAAAACTCATGCAAAAAAAAGGAAATCCGTTCTTACGAAAGTTAGAGTCAAAAAAAATTTAGCGACTTCATCCCGAATCCGATTTTTGATCCGTCCGGAGTTTCCTTAAGGCACAGTTTGGAAGCCACTCGCAACGCAAACAAAAAGAATCCTCGGGTTGAAAGGTGGGCGGAGGGCATAAATTCACGTTCTTTTGTTGCAAAGGGATCAAAATCGTTTCCCGATCGGAATAGGACGTTTGCCGAGCCAGTTCGCTTAACAATTCTAAATTTTTTCGAGTTTCCGAATCCAAATCCCCCTCTAAAGAGCGAGTCTGCGGCGGTGAATTCTCTTGAATCTTTTTTTTAGGAAAGATTTTTCCGAAACCGAGGAAATTGTTTTTCAAAATCCAAGGGGCGACGAGAGTCGCACCGATCGCTCCTCCGAGATGACAGGAATTGCTCACTACAAAGGGGGAATGGAAATAATAAACCGAAACGAAGTCCGCGACAAACCCCCCTCCCACAAAAATCCAAGCCGCATAACGCGCTTTCATTCTAAAGAAGATAAGAAACACTTCCGTTTCGGGAAATAAAATTCCGAACAAAACGAGAATCCCGGTCACTCCGCCGCTCGCGCCGAGAGTCGTGGTATGAAAGAGATCCATAGGATAATGAATTCCTAATATTTGAACGAACATAGGGGCTAGTAAAACGGTGATTCCGCCCGTTAAGATCGCCGCGACGTAGACGATCGTAAACTTCCATGCGGGAATATATTTACAAATCAAACCACCGAACATCACGAACACGTACATATTGAAGAACAAATGTATGAATGGAACACCGTATGCCTCGTGTAAAAATCCGTATGAAAAAATTTGCCAGTAGTATCCGTGAAAAACTCGGGAAGGAGTTAACGCGAAGTAATATTCCAAAATTCCGGTTCCGCCGGCAAAAAGCTGAAGAATATAAATGAGGACGTTTGCGATTAAAAATAGATTGATCGGATGAAATATAGAACGACCGAAAAGAGACATTCCGTTTCGGTATTTTCTTTTTGCCATATTGGATAGAATACGAACTGTGGTTAGAGAGTCAAGCAGGCTAAGCCGGGGCAAAAAATCGCCCCGGGTTTCCTACATTCTCCGGGAGAAGGAGAATGATTTTTCAATCACATTCTTTAAATCGAAAAATCGGACCTCAACCTTTAGAGTCGGAAAGAAAAAAATGCGAGAATCAGTACTAAAACCAATTCTTTGGACAAACAAAGAACTGATCCTTTTGGATCAAAGAGTTCTTCCCGGAACCACTTCCTATCTGACCGCAAAAACGATGGAAGACTGTATTTTTGCGATCCGTGAAATGGTCGTTCGGGGGGCTCCCGCGATTGCGATCACAGGCGCCTTTGGAATCGTTTTGTATTTGAACGGCCTGTCTTCCAAACCGACTCTCTCCGAACTCAAAATAAAACTAGACGAACTTTTAGAATCCAGACCAACCGCGGTCAATCTGAGACTTGCCATTGAGGAATTTTCCTCCCGTTTTCCGAAATCGGATTATTCCTCCTTCAGTTTACAACAGATGCAAAAGGGCGCGGAAGAATTCGCACTCTTTATGCTCGAAGAAGATTTAGGAAACAATTTGACCCTTTCTAAAAATGCGCTCTCACTCTTTCCGAAATCTCCCTCTTCCTTGAACATTATCACTCACTGTAATACGGGGGCGCTCGCCACCGCAGGACACGGGACTGCGTTAGGCGTTATACGGTCCCTCCGAGACGCGGGACACTCTCTTACGGTTTTTGCGGATGAAACCAGGCCCTATCTGCAAGGAGCCCGCCTAACGGCCTGGGAATTGAAAGAGGAAGGAATTCCCTCCTATCTCATCACGGACAATATGGCCGGTTGGGTGATGGCTTCCCGAAAAATCCACGCGGTTATCGTAGGAGCGGACCGGATCGCTTCCAACGGAGATACGGCCAATAAGATCGGAACCTATCCTTTGGCCATCGTCGCCAAACATCACGGAGTTCCTTTTTACGTGGCCGCTACGGCAAAGAGTATGGATTTTAGAATTCCGGACGGAAGTCATATTCCGATCGAAATGAGAAAGGAAGAAGAAGTCACTTCGTTCGGATTTTTGAAAGACGCGGAAGGAAAACCTTTGTTAAACGAAGGTGTGATCGCTCCCAACGGAATGAAAGCCCTCAATCCTTCCTTCGACGTGACACCCGCCTCGCTCATCACCGGAATCATTACCGAAAGAGGAATCGTCTCTCCCGTTAACGAAGAGAATCTGAAAAAAGTTTTCGGTTAACAGCAACGGGTTTCGGAAATTACTTCTTGAATTGCCGGGTTTATGGCACATCTCAAAAACTTGCCGAGAGCGATTCACAAAAAGCGAAGGCCTCGGGAAACTAAAGCGCCTCGCTTCTATTGGCGCTCGACAAATCCTTTCTTAAGATCCGAGAACTTTTGGAGTTGTTATGGATAAGAAATCGGAAGTTAGGATTTTTACCGATTTCGTCCGAACTTACTTCGTCTGTAACGCCACCATCATCGCCTTCTCCTGCCCCGGTTCAAAAACCATTATAAAGGAAGATTGAAACTTAGTGATCTTTTCGATCTGCCTTCTGTAATGAATCACCGCGCCGGGAAACGCGCCTTTTTGAACCGCGAGCCGAACGGAGCCAGAATTGAAACGAGCGCTTTTCAAACTTTCCTGTTTGAATTTTAGCATATTCAAAATCTTTAATTTTTTGTTATAATCTTCGAATACCGTTTTAAAAGCGGCCTTTTTATCTTCGGGAAGATTTCCTCTGGAACGTTGAACCATGTGTTTGATCTGTTGGATCTTAGGGAGAATTTTCTCCATTTCCTTCTCGCCCATCTGAATCTTTTTGCTGATATCTTGAAAGGAACGATCGTTCTTAAAATGAAATCCGAGTTCGACCGAAACGTCCAATTCCGCGCTCGATCCCAAGGAAACGACTGAAATTCCTTCGTTGGTTCTAATCTTGCTCGAAACGAGGTTGCCGTTCGATCCGTTTAGAATGACCGAACCCAAAGTATCGATCGTAGAATTCAGAATCGCTCCTTCTACGATGATATCTCCTTCCGTTTCCAGAAATGCGTTCTCGATAAACTTCGCCTGAATCCTTCCCGTCACTTGAATGATTTCCGTACCGGAACCCTTAATCCCGCCGTGAACAATCAAATCCTGCCCGACCTTCACCGTATTACTTTCCAAGTTTCCGTAGACGACAAGAGCCCCCGTACATTCCACAACGGAACCGGGTTCGATATCTCCTCGAACGATTACATTTCCGTCAAACTGAATGTTTCCCGTGGAAAGTCCCACGTTACCCGCGATTTGAAGTTCGGGGGATACCGTAATGGAAACTTCGGTAACGAAGATCACTCCGTTGGTGGAAGCGAAATATTCCTGAAGTTTTTTTCCTTCCTCAAGGCCCGCCCTTTCCTCGATATTATTACCGATCACAAGTCTAGGTTTTTTGATCGCGGGCGCAGGAATGATGTTTCCGAATACGTCAAAGCCGGGTGTTCCGGGAATTCCTTCGAACTTTGTGGCGAGTTTTTCCCCGACTTTAACGTTGATGTAACGATCTATGTTTCTGAAATCGGCCCTACCGTCTTCGAGCAGTTTGACCCGTTTTGCCATCGGATGATAAAAACGAACCCATCCGTTTTCTCCGGGAATCGGAGCCGCACCTTTTGCAATCTCTACTTTGATCGGAGTGAAATCCCCCTTTTTGGTCGCTTCATCGAGCAACGCCAAAACTCTTCGGATCTCATCGATTAACATTCGTTCTCTGTGGATTCCCCAATCGAGAACGATACTCCAGAGTTTATCCTTGGATACGGTTTCATCTTTCAGATTGTACGGTCGAACGGTCATCGTTGCCGTCAGTTGATCCGGAGAGACTGCAACGGTAATTGCGGAATCAATGGAAACGGGAGATATTTGAGATTCTGGCGTTGGTGTATTCATAGGTTTATTGGTCGCATTCATGATCTTTCAATCTTTTAGTCATAAACTAAGATTCCTCTCCAATTTCAACTTGAGAGAGAAAAGAAATTAAAATCTAGTATATAGGATTCCATTGAAATAAAACTTATTTTTTACATATATTACGATGAATCCGAAGAACTCTTCTCAAAAAACAACGCTGTCTTACAATTCTTAAGTCTTTTCTCGTAGAAAATTTCCCTCTTGAGACAAACCGTACAAACAAAAGTGAATCTCACTCACTCGAATAAAACAACAAACGTCGGTCTAAATTTTTTTCTAAAATCTTGTTCACTTCCGAACTTTCGAAAACGAAAACCTTGCAAGAAAATAAAAAATCGAAGGTTCGTTCGATCAACCTAGGATAAGACGAAAAAACACTCAGAAAACCCACGCTCAAAAAGGGCGGCCCGCGGAAAAAAGATAATCTCCCCAGAATTTCGCCATGGGAAAAATTTCGGTCAAACTAGAGTAAAACGGACGATGATCCCCGTGGGTCAGAAGGCCGGTTTCGAGAAAGGAAACGTTTTGATTTCCATTTTTCAGAATTAAATCCCTTAAATCCTTGGATTCTTGGGGAGAAATGACAGGATCGTCGTCCCCGTGAAGTAAAAAACAAGGTTTGAAAAAACGATCCGCAAAAAAAGCGGGAGAAGTTTCTTTCACGAACGTATCCGCGTTCGTAACGGCTTTTTTGATTTCAAACGCGGTTTGTTTTCTAAAATCGGAACTCTCCAAAAACTTTTTTACAAAAACCTTATCCTCCTCGCTTAAAGCGGAAAATATTTTCGGTCCCCGAACCATGTCCCCCTCTCTGGAAAGTCCGTTGTCCAGAGCCGATTCAAAAAAGTATTCCTTTAAACCCTCGGGCCGAGAACGAATCCAATGAACGTAATTGTACATCATCACGTTCACCGCGTAACTTTCTATTTCATAATTTTTTAATACGAACGGAAAAGTATCGCCGAAGTTCGAATAACTTCCGATCAAAAGCGCGGAGGTCAAAACCCTTTGACATTCCGGATTTGCTAATGCGACAAAGCCCATTCCCGCCGAAAAACTCGCGGAAAGATAGGACAGAGGACGTTTTTCCAAAGCGTAAATCTTAAGAAACGCGGAACGAATATTGGCGATCGTCTCCGAGCGAACGAGCAGCCCCTTGACTTCCGGAAGTTCGGGAAGATAAACACGAAATCCACGGTTGGCTAGATTATTTCCCAACGCGAGAATTCTCTTGTCGTCGATTCCTTTAAAACTCATCCCGTGTTGTAGATAGATCAAGGGCGCGTGAGAGTCGGTTTGATTTTCCAGGATCTTCGTTCTTAAGGAAACCGAGTTCGGTAGATCTAAACTTGTCTCCGTTATACGCACTTGTTTGGGAGTTTTCAGTCCGGAATAATCGATTAAAAAGGGCAATCCCCGCCATAGGTTAAAAGGGTACATCGGCGTTGCAGTTTTTAAATTCCGGTAAAAATCTCCACAATTTTTTTACGATTCAAAAGTATTTTGCAAAGTCCTAAAACTTTTTCATGAGGAGGATGAGATAGGTTCTTCCCAAGTATTGTTTCGCTTTCAAGTCTTTTAAAAAGTAGATCAGGATGTATTGTCTGTACGTTTCCAGATCGATCGGTATCAATTTATGATTCAGCATTTCGGGCGGTAAAAGATCGGTTTCAAATCTTCCGAGTTTTATTTCCGAAATCAACAAACCGCAGATCTGATTGGCAAACTCCATCAGGATCGAAGGAGCATCCGCTCTTACCGTAGGATCGATATGAAAGGATTTTGCCACCAAAGGAAGCAGTTTTAATTTCGTATAACCGTCCATCGCAAGAAATAACTTTCCTTCGATCTCTCCCTTGAATTCCACCATCGTACAGTTTTCGTAACAGAGTCCTTCGTTTTTGGACGGACCGAACGCCTCGCGGATCGCGGTTACGTTCAGAGTTTTGTCCAGATATTCCGGAAAGATCTGCGAGATCGTAAGAATGAATTTTTCGTCGAGTAAGGGATCGATACTCACAGACAAATATACCGATTCGGGCCTTCTTCGACGGACAATCCGAGCGCCTTTCTGGCGTTAGTCGACCATTCTTCCCTGTTTTCTTCCAAGACGGACACGCCCAAGTTGAGATCCGCGGGATGATTTTCCTTTTGCAGTGATTCCACGAGTTCCTTTAAATTTTTGCTGAAAATTTCCCATTCTTCCGGAGAAACGAAAAATGCGATCCTGTCTTTTCGAATTCTATAAAAACGGATCTGCTTGCGAAGTATTTTGGAAGTCCAGAGCGAAATCCATTTCAACACGTAAGGATAAGGAGATTCCGTCCGAACACTTGCAAAAATTAGAATACTCTCATGAACTCGTGTCTTATCCGATTCGAACGCATGCAGATTTCCGAATCCGGTTTCCGGATCGGAAGATTCGAATTGTATCGAAACCTGCTCTTCGTATTCTTCCTTCCAAGATTGAAACTCTCTCGGATTCAAAAGCTCCCATTCGTTTAACGATATTTTGAGATAACCGAAAGGCTGAACTCCGATGGAAAGCGGAATCAAAACGGAAGTATCGGTGAATGCAATTCTCCCCTCCCCGATCTCCCTTAAACTTCTTTCGGTCAGAGTATTTTCTTCCGGAGACTCGGGAATATGAAACACCTTTCCCTTACGGGAAGCCAAGAGCAGAGAAACTTCCCCGCTTAAAAAGTAGATTTCGGTCGCGCCGAGTTTGGAGCCGAGTCGCTCTAAAAGTTTTCGATGTGCGTGGATCAGCTCCGGATGTGTGGGAACGTCTCTTCTCCAAATCGTACGAACCTGAGTTTGATTCGGTTTTGCCGCAAAACTTCGTTCCGTATTTGTTTCTTCCGGAGAATCGCTTACGCTCTGAAACTTCGAGTTTTCGTTTTTCTTTTCTTCCGGATGAATTTGCAAGACCGGAGTTGGAATAGTACTATCGAATGTTTGTGTCGCCCTATTTGTAATTTCCGTTCGAGAATTCGAATCGATTTTCGGATGTTGGTTCGTAGTACGACGATTCGGAGATTTTTGAACGCTTTCCTTAAGAACCAAACCGAACAGGAACAAAAGTGAAATCGAAATTCCCCCGAAAACCAAGGTGTCACCGGTTAGGAGAATTTTGTGGATGTTCGTCTGTTTTTCTAAAACGTCGAACGAACAATTAAAAAAAAAGAAAATGATTCCGAAATATTGGATTTTCATAAGCGGACTGCCGTTAATATACTTAACGGGCAAATTCCAAGACCTCTCAACCAATTTTTATGAAGTTATACAACGAACTGGCAGAATTCTATTTCGATATCGAAAAGCCCGCACGCAAGATCGATTCCGAAACCAAGTTTTTGGATCGCCTTTTTCGAAAACATAGGATCATGACCATCCTGGATATGGGTTGTGGTACGGGAGAACACGTTCGTCACTTTCAGTCTCTCGGTTATAGACCCAAGGGAATCGATTCTTCCTCCAGAATGATCGACGTCGCCAAAAAAAGATATTCCCATTGTAAGTTCGACGTGTCTCCGATGCAAACGTATCAATCCGGAGTTCTTCTCGACTGTGTAATCAGTCTTTTCGGTTCGTTTAACTATCTCTTAACGAACGAGGAAATCGACTCCACTCTCAATCACATCGAACAAAATCTGAAACCCTCGGGCCTCGCAATTCTAGAAGTCTGGAACGCGGAACCTCTGCGAACGATCAAAAGAAAGCCGATCACTCCAGTCGCTCAGATCAAATCCCAAAACACTACGATTCAAAGAAACAGAGGCTTCCGTTTGGTCAGGGCCGATACATCCACGATGGTGGAAGTCAATTATATCTATCAAATCGATACGAGGGAAATTCGGGACAAACACGTTATGCGCGTTTTCTATCTTCCGGAAATCGAAAAGATGGTTCTCAGACATAAATTCGAAATCATACAAGTGTATTCCGGTTTTAACGAAACCAAATTTAAGAATTCGGCCGGAAGAATGATTCTTGTTCTGAAAAAAAAGAGCGCCTAATCCGTAGCGATTTTTTATTTCTTTTATTCATTCAAACCGGTCTGCAAAAGTCGTTTTTAGCATTTGCTTGATTTTTTATAAGGGAAACATTTTCCGTTTCTTTAGTCGAAACGAATTATAAAACAAAACGCAATCCGATCTTACGATCCGAGACCATAAGATCGTTATTTTGGAATTGTTACTTCCCAGCGATAGAGCTGCGATCGAATTCCTTGAAAACCATAAAATGCGAATGGAACCGGTCCCTCAAGTCTTCCCCAAAAAACGTAAGTATTCCCTTCGATCAGCTCGTAGGTTTCATCGACCAATTCGTCGTCTAAATTCGGATCTTTCCAAGAGCCTCCGTTTTCCTCTTTCAAATCGATTCTAAATTGATATTCAAACATTCCGTTTGATTTGGAACCGACGAAAAAGAAATTCCCCCTCCCCATACTTGTATAGCTTCTTCTTCGCTCTGGATGGTCAAAGAAAACCGTAAACGTCGCTCCTGCATTACGTACATCCAATTGTTCCTTTACCCCGGACTCATTCCAGGGATATATGTTCAGTTTATTGCGCCACCCGTCGGTCCTTATTCTCCGTTGCGGATTGTATTTATCGATCGGATAAAACTCGAAACGAACAAAACAGTGATGACCTTGACATTCTCGTTTGTCCAAAAAATTAATATCAGAAATCATACGAAAATAAAGGTCGTCCTTCTCTCGTCGTTTCAATTCAATGGAATGAATTTTGAATTGAGTCGTTATGCAGCCTGAAAAAAGAAAAACTATGATCGCAAAAATCAGAACGACGATCCCGGTAACTTGCGGTTTTTTTTGAATTGGATCGTTTTTCAATCGATTCTCCGTTCGTGTTTCATATTAGAGTTGTTGAAAAATAAATTCTTGAATCGGCTTATATTTTATGAATCGGGCGATTCGGACAATTTTACTTTCAGGAAATAACAATCTTTCAACAACTCTATTCACTCTGATTTCAAATAGTAAGTGAATCGTTAGAGATGACAGTATTTATATTTACACTTCTTCAAAAAACAATTCCTAGATTTCTTCAAAAAAACGGACTATTTTTTATCTAAAATTTTAGGGACGTTTACTTGATTCCAAAAAGTCCTTGCCCAACCTTGGCAAGGCTCTATCCATAACTCCGGAGAATTTATAAATTTATGCCAGAATCCTACGATCTCACAGTCATCGGAGCGGGACCGGGCGGTTACGTCGCCGCAATTCGAGGCGCTCAATTGGGAATGAACGTTTGTATCGTCGAAAAGGACAAACCCGGCGGAATCTGTTTGAACTGGGGTTGTATTCCCACCAAAGCCCTTTTGGAATCGGCCCATCTTTTGGAAAAACTACACTCCGCCAAAAATTACGGAATCGAACTTTCAAACGCGAAACCCGATTTTCCCGCGATCATTCGACGTTCCAGAAAGGTTGCGGACGGTATGGCTTCCGGAGTCGAGTTTCTTTTAAACAAAAATAAGATCACTCGCAAAAAAGGAAACGCGGTATTCAAAGATTCGAATACGATTTGGCTTCCCGATACTTCCAAGGAAGAAATCACGTCCAAGTATTTTATCGTCGCGACGGGGGCCAGAGCCAGAGAACTTCCGGGTTTGCCCTTTGACGGAACCGCGGTTCTTTCCTCAAAGAGTGCGATGGTTCAGGAAAAAATTCCCAAATCCCTTTTGATCGTAGGAGCGGGCGCGATCGGAGTGGAGTTCGCCGACTTTTATTCCGCAATGGGAACCAAAGTAACGTTAGTCGAAATGTTGGACCAAATTCTACCCGTAGAAGATAAGGAAATCTCGGCGTTTTTAGAAAAGTCCTTCGTTAAAAGAGGAATCCGAGTTCTTACGGGAGTCGGAGTTTCCGACCCGACAATCGAAAACGGAAAAGTCAAAGTTCTCCTGAAAGGAAAAAATCTTCCGGAAACGGGAGAGCCCTTGGAAGCGGAAAAAATTTTGGTTTCCATCGGACTCGTTCCAAATACGGACTCGATGAACTTAGAAGAGATCGGAGTTTTTTTACAAAGAGGTTTTGTAAAGACGGACACAAAATACAAAACGAGCGTTCCTCATATCTATGCGATCGGAGATTGTAACGGACCTCCTCTACTGGCGCACGTCGCTTCTATGGAAGGAATCAAGGCCGTGGAAGCGATTTCGATTCACTCCGGAAATCCGCACTTCCTCAGTTATATTCCGATCGACTACGACGCGATTCCGGGTTGTACATATTGTCATCCTGAGGTCGCCTCCATCGGATGGACCGAAAAAAAAGCGACTGACATGGGTTATACGATCCGCGTAGGAAAGTTTCCTTTTGTCGCAAGCGGTCGGGCCCAGGCGATGGGAGACACGGGAGGTTTTACGAAGGTGATCGTGGATAAAACTTCCGGAGAAATTTTAGGAGCGCATCTCATCGGTCCCGGAGTGACCGAACTCTTACCGGCGATCGCCCTCGGAATGACTCAGGAACTGACAGCGAAAGAAATCGCGTCCACAATCTTTGCCCACCCCACACTTTCGGAAACCGTAATGGAATCCTTTGGAGCGGCTTTGGGAGAAGCGATCAATCTTTAGGGAATGAATAAACCAGGTTTCCGGTCAGTAAGATATCCGTTTTATCGACTTGGAACTCCGGTGGGAGATGGGAACTGAGAGTGAGCAAGGAAGGATCTATATCGTGGAACTTTCCGCTTTTCTCGTCGAAGAAATGATAGTGGTCCACGATATTGCTGTCGTAAACCGATTTTCCCAAACAGGAAAATTTGAATTCCCTCAGAAGCCCGGCTCCAACGAGGACGTTTAACGTATTATAGACGGTCGCAAGGCTCATTTTGAAAGAGCGACGATCCACCCATTCTTTGACTTCTTCGGCGGTGGGATGGTCGGCTTCGCAAAGCACATATTGGCAGATCGAAATTCTCTGCATCGTGGGCTGAATGGAAACGGACTTCAACCTCTGTTCGATTTCCGCCGGTGTGAGACAATTTTTTTTAACAAATAATGCTTCCATTCTTCTTAGAATCCCATTCGGAACCCTCTATCCCATAAGACATTCGTAAATCGCATTTTCGCACAATTTTATTCGGAGAGTGCGCGGAAATCGTCTCTTTGTTGAAAAATTTCGCAATCCAAAAAAGGAAGCAAAATGAAAACCGCAAACCGCCGAAAAAAACGGACAAGAAAGTCTTTTTACTTTAACTCTTTCTTCTAAATCTCCAGAATGTCTAAAAATTCTTCAGATGATACGAGCAATGAAACAAAAAATTACATCCGTCCTTCTGGCAATCCTTCTTACCCTACCGGCAGCGGCGCTATTAGCGGACGAACCCGTCGGGAATACGCAAAATACTCAAACTGTCGAGGCCCAGGATCCTTCTCATACGCAAGAAGGCCATCATGAAGTTGCGGGAGAGGACCTTCCGTATTGGAGCGTAATTCCTTTCGCTCTTATGCTTTTGTGTATCGCACTTTTGCCGATCGTTTCGCATACGACTTCTCATTGGTGGGAAAGTAATACGAACAAACTGATCCTCGCGCTCGTTTTGGCGTCGTTCTCGTTTGTCATTTTGGTCCTGCACGGTTGGTTCGGTAAGATCGTTCATACTCTTGTGTTCGAATACGTTCCGTTTATCATTCTTCTCGGAGCGCTCTTTTATATTTCCGGCGGAATCCGTTTGAAAGGGGATATCGAAGCGACACCTCTCAACAACACGATCTTTTTGATCATAGGAACCTTTCTCGCATCCTTCATCGGAACCACGGGAGCTTCCATGCTTTTGATTCGTCCGATTTTAAAAACGAACTCGGAAAGAAAACACGTGGTTCACACGGTGATCTTCTTTATCTTTTTGGTTTCGAACATCGGCGGTTCCTTAACTCCTCTCGGAGATCCTCCGTTGTTCTTAGGTTATCTGATCGGAGTTCCGTTCACTTGGACGTTCAAACTTTTACCGGAGTTACTCGTTGCGAGTATCCTTCTTTTGATCGTTTATTTTATCTGGGATACGATCGCTTACAAAAAAGAAAGCGTTAAGGATATCAAAAAGGACCACGTTCGTAAAGAAAAGATCAGCCTGGAAGGTCAGGTAAATTTCATCTGGTTATTCGGAGTCGTTTTGTCCGTCGCGTATTTAAATCAAAATTACATTTCGGCGATCAACGAAAATCCGTACATCGCATTTATCAGAGAAGGAGTTTTGATCGGTTTGATTTTTGCTTCCAAGTTTACGACTCAAAAACTTGTAAGAGAACACAACAAATTCACTCTGCATCCGATCCAAGAAGTCGCCTATCTGTTCATCGGAATTTTTATCACGATGATTCCGGCGCTCATTCTTTTGGAACACCACGGAAAGGAACTGGGAGTTACCGAAACCTGGCAGTTCTTCTGGGTGACCGGTATTTTCTCGGGAGTTTTGGATAACGCGCCGACTTACCTCACCTTTTTGTCTTTGGCGAAGGGAACTTTGGGAATGACGGACGTGGCTCAAATTCTCGCAGATCCTCACGCGGAAAGTATCTTAAAAGCGATTTCGGTAGGAGCCGTGTTTATGGGAGCGCTCACGTATATCGGAAACGCGCCTAACTTTATGGTAAAGTCCGTCGCGGAAGAGAATAAGATAAAGATGCCGAGTTTCGGCGGATATGTACTTTATTCTTTTGGAATATTGATCCCAGTCTTTTTGCTTCTCACGTTCATTTTCTTCCGTTAAGAAGAACCCCGCCGCCAGGTCCCTCTCTTTTTTAGGGAGGGACTCTTACTAGGGATCAGTGGTTAGAGATCAGATGTCAGGTTAAAATTTTTCCGTTTTATCTATTATAACGGCATGGAAGAGATCCGAGTTTTACCGTTCGTTTAAAAACGTAGGAGCTCATACTAGGGATCAGTGGTTAGAGATCAGATGTCAGGTTAAAATTTTTCCGTTTTATCTATTAGGACGGCATGGAAGAGATCCGAGTTTTAC
>NZ_ANIK01000086.1 GCF_000347175.1 Leptospira alstonii serovar Sichuan str. 79601 | reverse complement strand
ATCGTTCGTAGTTCCGGATTTTCCGAGAGTAAAAGTAACCGCGCTTCCGCTCCGATTTTGAACTAACTCCGTGCAGGCGATCTCATACCAATCTACGGTTATAATTCGGCAAAAATAAGACCTTCCTGCAATTCCATTCACGATCAAACGTTTGTTAGCCGCGCCTCCGGAGGCCCAGCCGCCGTTCACGGATCCGAAATTAACCTCTGTCGGAAAACTTCCGTTGCCGTCGCCTAGATTACATTTTAGTAATGGATGCCCGTTCGACACCGCCGTCAGACGACAAAAATCATCCTTCTCATCGTTATTAACATCCCCGAACATATACGAGTCATCGTAGCCCGTATCGCCGATTGTGGTTTCTTTGACGGAACTAAGTTTTCCGTTGTTCAATACGGATCTACATTCGATTTTATTTTTCGAAGTAACATAACAAAGACCGGACATATAATCCGATAAACTAACAAAAGTTCCTTTACTGGATGCGACTTGAGAGATGGGAGTTTTAAAAAGCGGAAGAGTCGGTAACCTGCTTTGTTTTCGACCCGTATCGGAAATTTTTTGAGCGACGCCTAACAACGCCTGTTTTAGATAACATCTTCCATTACTACGTTTGCGTAAAGGAGCTTCACACCCTGCGACATGCGCAAAAAAATCGTTTCCCCATCTAGGATCGCCTTGAGGAAATCCGGCCAGTTCCGGAAGTCCCGGCGAAGAAGTAGCGTTGGCGTACGTCTCTCGATCGAACATCGGATTCCGTTCGAATTGGCCTTGATAGCCTAAAACAAAATTAAAATTACTCGGGATATGATTCCATCCGTAAACTTGATTCAAATAGATTCGATTCAATGCGACCGCGTCTGCAGTCGAATCGGGAGGAGTATAAGGTCCGAGAGAACCTCTTACGTCCACAATATTAAATCCTCCGGCGATCTGATAAATGTAAAAATCTCCCGAACTGTTCCCTTGTGCAAATATAAGCGCCTGTGTAAAATTCCTAAACAAGCGGATATAACCTGCTCTTTCGCTATTACCCGTCGGTAACACATATTCGATCAGCGAAAAGTTTAGATTCGGAGTATTATTGATCGATCCATTCGACCGAAACCCGTCCCAATATCTAACCTGCTCCGGAGTAGACTCAGAAGCAAGATAGAAGACTTCTACGGGAGGTGTACCAACCTGATTTTCGTAAGTCCCAGCGACAATATCGACCGGATTGGAAAGTATCCTATCCCGATTTGCATATAGATTTTCTAAGGTTCCTAATAAAAAGAAACCGATTAGAATCGTTGAAATTTTTTTCATAATTTTCACCTTTTATCATTATTATCGATTCTCGATTAAAATGGAAACTCTCATCGATTCCTGTATTATAATGTAATTAAATTATAATATACTTATTTTAAGGGTATATAAGGTTTAGTTGGGAATTAATTAATGTGAATTCTACGGTTGAAACGATTGGGCGAATCGCTCGCGGATTTCATAGCGGACCGGCTCGCGACCGCGCTTTCCACTCCAATCAACAAATTGACGGTTTGCTCGAAAAACGAAACGCTCTCGTCATTCCAATTTGTTGATTCCGTTGCAATCGCTTTCGCATCGGTTAAACCGAATTTACGTTAAAATAGAGAATTCAAAGAAACACAAACTTTCAAAAAAAATAAAAGCCCTTTGCAAACACTTGTTGAGATATTTTTTCTTAGTTCGGAAATCCTACCGATCTCTATAAAATCGAGTGCCGTTAATTTTTATCGAAGAACACTGTTTAAATGCAAAATATTAGGTACATTATTATATGGCTATGAGTAACATAGAAAAAAGCGACTTTAATAAGAGCCGCATTGTACAATCAAAGAAACAGAAAACTGGAATATACGAATTTTATTTAAAGATCGAATCAATCCTAAGCAGAATGGAAGATTCCTTTTCGGAAGAGGAACGGGCTTGTTTCAAATCGGAAACTAAACTTTGTAATTCTTTTTGAGTATGAGAATCGAGTTTTCTGAAATCGGGAACCCAAAGAGAATTGAGATCTCCCGGTTCTACCTTCCAAAGACCTCTCGCGTATTCTCTTCTTCTAGTCTCCAGATCTTTTTTTGAAACCGAAGAAATAAGATATGCGTAAAGCGCATCCACCCATTCTTCCATGTTAGAAGCCGGATTGAAACCGTGAAAACAAGTTAGGTGAACGACGTTGCTAAAATTTCGGATGATTCTGATTTCAGTTCTATGAAAACTGGAGGCGAGAATCGGACAGGCGGACTTGGATTCCTGAGTGTACCAGTTTTTTCTTTTCGAAGGAAGAAATCTTTGATGAACCCCTCTTGTAATTCCGGATTGTAAATGATTTTGCAGCGCGAGGGAATCGTTCGGATCGAATTCAAGCTTAACATCCAACAACCAAACCTTAGCGCCCCTTTGACTCAATTCTTCCCAATCGGAATGTAAGAATATTTTGTTTCTTGCATATTGAGATTTTGGAATGCAGGTTTTAAAATACTTTTCGGGGATCCCCGAAACTTCCACCATTTCTTTCGTAAATAGAAAAAAATCATTGTCTCCGGTCGCAATTCCTCTCGTAAATTTTCCGAATTCCGTCAACGGAACGAAATGGCCGGTTCTTTCCTTTTCAAAGTCCGTCTTTTTTTCGCCTTTCTTTTCAAGACGATGAAAGATAGGGCTCCATTTCGCTTCGGGATCGGGAAAAGAAATCCAATCGGTCTGAATCGATTTGACCGAGCTGATCGGGAGTTTGGATTTATCGGAAAAAAATCCGGGTTTGAGTCTCGTCCAAAAAAATCCCGACTTCTTTTCTTTTTCGGAATTTTCCAAAAGAAGAATGCATGAACTCGTAATCGCTTCGTCGAAAAGAATGTCCTGAGGAGAAAAAAGAAACAAAGAATGCAACAAACCCGATTCTTGTAGCGCCGATTTGATAAAAACACCGTAACCGGAATTGAAAAAATCCTGAGGAACAAGAAAGGCGGCTCGGCCTCCTACTTGGATTAGATTCAAACATTTTAATAAAAAGAAAACGTAAAGATTCGCGGTCCCGGGAAGTTTTTTATCCGATTTCCCTTCGAATTGCTGAATCAATTCTTTGGAGTAATTCTTATCGCTGATTTTTCGATAAGGAGGATTGCATAAAATAACGTCGAACTTTTGACTTTCTTCCTGTAATAAAAAATCGCGATCGTAAAAACTAAGTATACTAGATTTTGAGATTCTATTTTCGAGAGCGGCACGGCTGGAACTCAAACATTGTATATCCAGATCGAACCCGACCCATTCCGCGTTGAGATTGGGAAGTTTATCAAGAATGCTTTCGAAAAAAACTCCGTTTCCGATCGCCGGGTCCAGTATACGTTTTGAACTTTCTGTAGAAGCGATTCGTTCAGCTCCCAGAACCCAATCTACCAGGAAATCCGCTACCCTTTCGGGTGTAAAAAACTGTCCTAGAAATTTATTTTTTCGATTTACCTCTTGAAACATCTATACCGTGTAATTCCAATCATTCATTAGCAACTTCAAACAAAATTAATTTTTACGCTTTCCATATCCGGAAGCTTATATCAGTCAAAGACAAAAGTTTCAGAACCTGAGAAGCTAACAACCAGTAATTTATTTAGCCATACTTACAGTTGTTAGACGACTAATCAGTATACTATAACTTAAGAATCCCTAATCTTCGAGTCTTTTTAAGCGGACATGAAAACAAAGATGTATACAATAATCTTTTGCGATATGAGTTTAGAGTAAACTTCGGTTTAAAATCAAATTCATTGATATTATCTTAATTCATCTGTGTTTTTAAGGCTTTTGATTCGTTAAAATTAAATGAGCAATGTTTTTCCGTTCGTTTACATAAAACTTTCATCTTCGTTTTAACCTGTTTTTAGATGTCTCTATAATTAAACATCTATTTGCAGCTAAATGGTTTCGTTTGATATTCGTTTGTTGGAAGGAGTCGTTTATGACTTGTGTAGAACTTAAAACGGAAAACGATTTGTCGACTTCCGAGAACAAATCCGGAATTCGTTACGAGACGTGTTTACCGTATTGAAAGTTTTTGAAATAGTTCAAACGGAAGTAGTAGAATGGGAGTTAATCGTCGTTTATTCGTTGATGTTATCGAGGTAAATAAATTTCCAACCCGCGCGAGTGTACTTAAATCCGAAAAGAATCGGTTCCGCACCCGGTTCTCCGCCTTTCATTTTGCAGCTAACAGTAAATTCCTTCTTTCTTTCGGGATCAAGGGTAGGTTTCGCATTGCGAAAACATTCTTTAGAATCGGCTTCTCCATTGAATATTTCATCATAACGTTTCAGAAACTCGGTTTTACTTTTTATTTCAGACGCTCCGTAGGGCATGTGGATCGGAAATTGGGATAAGTTTGCAACGTTAACCGAATCGTTGTCGATGACGGCGTTTCTGAATTTTTCCCAGAAGGCGGAAATGGAAGCGTCGGTTTGAGAACTTGAGATCGATGAAGCCGCAAGAAAAATTCCTAACAACACAAAATTCAATAGTTGCTCATATCTTTTTTTCATCTAAGACTTGCTCCAGATACAAATTTTCCACTACAAAGAGACTCAAGAAAGGTTCATTACACATAAACGAACGGTTCATTCAACTGTAATTTTTTCAAATTTATTTTTTATTCATATATCCTAACGCCTATTAGAATATCGGCAAATAATTGCCAACTTGCAATTTCAGGATTTAAGTCCGCGATTTCTTGTTTTTTCGATAATCATCCAACGTTCTTACGATAAAAAGCTCGAATTCTTCTTTGGATTTTATTTCTTTTCGATTCATTCATTTTTTCTTATATTCTCTTTAGCCGGACGAAATGTTGCTGTTCTCGATTGCAATCATGGGCGTTTTCGCTTAGGATTTACGGGCAATCAAAAGCCGGTTTTGTTCGGATCATTAGTTAATAAAAATAGAATATACTAATTTTATTGATCATACGTTTTGTATGTCGGGGAAATTTCTGTTTTTGATCGTTCCTATTCCAATTTGAGCATGTTCCAAGACCTCAAAAAATATCCGGCAAGTTTTTAAGACAAGTTCTTCTTGGGTAAAAGGGCGTGGCAAAAGCACATAACGTTCTCAATTGCGGTTCCAACCCGTTTCAAGTGGATAGTTGTTAGGGATCAGTGGATAGAATTTTAAATATCCTGTTTCCCATCCAACCCCACGCATGTGGGGAAAAGGCGATAGTCCTTGGTTTTTTTAGTGGGGTTTGCCGTCAGTGAAAAACGTAAGGTCGTATCTTTCATAATAAAAGCCGGAGAAATTCGTTTGATCTGATTCTGATCCGGAATTTTTTCCAAAACGTTAAAATCCTGGAAGGCTCGTTCCCAGTCGGGCAATTCCTCCGAGAACACGAGAATTCTCGGAGGAATTTTTCCCGGATTGGAATTGTAATCCAATTGAAAAAGAAACGGGGAATTTTGAGAAGACGGGCGATCCGGAAAAGCCATCCACAATCTTCGGTGGATGTTATACGGATTTTGAATCCAATTAAGGACGATATTATTACGAATATTATAAAGATCTAATTTAAGTTGGGATAGAAACATGACGATTCTCCTGTTGAATTTTGACGTTTTTTAAAACTTTAGAACTTGTCCCAAAATCTAAGAGTTTGCCCCAAAACCTCGGAGGAAATTTGCAGGAGTTCCCACAGATTCTGTCTCCTTGACGGTTATTAGGCTTTTGTAAAATTTTCCCATCGTTTAAAAACGTAGGAGTTCCCACATTTTCAGGTTTTGGGACAAACTCTGATATGGCGCACCCAACCGAGCCGTAAATATTTTTTCGCATTTTTATCATCAAATAGTTTAACTCGTTAGAGAAAAGCATTCGCGACGATTGATCAGACTGATATTCGCGGGTTGGATACCGCAGGATAATCTATACATCGGGAGCTGTTCTTAGTCTAAAAACGAAGGTCAAATTTGAAATTCAAATTTGCTTCAACACTGAGTCAACAAGTATTCCTCCTTTATCGTACATCTTCTCTAACGAATAAAACCATTTGATGAAACATTATTCTAACTCTAAGCTACTAGATTCATCGCTGCCCAAAGAAAACCGGATAGCTCTCGTGAGACTGCCGTTATCATTACTTGAGGTGTTTTTCCTCTTTGCTGCATATTACGAAACTTCTTGTGTAATCTTAAGGAAGCTTTTTCTGCTAAAGCAACGACTAACGCAGGTTGTCCGACCCTCCTTGCAGTTACGATCTTACTACCTGTTCCGGGAAAGCGATGCTGCCAAGCAGCTTCCGTCAAAATCCTTCTAAGTCTGGGACTTCCCGTTTTTGTAATCCCCGTTTGTTTTCTTTTGGAACCGCTGGAATATTCTCCAGGAACCAGCCCAAGAAAGCTCATGAAAGAACCGGCTGTTTTAAATCTCTTAAAGTCACATACCTCACAAAGTAAA
>NZ_ANIK01000085.1 GCF_000347175.1 Leptospira alstonii serovar Sichuan str. 79601 | reverse complement strand
ATCCTGACAGCCAGTAACTTCTTACTCAACATGAACGCTTCCAAAGTTGCAGGGATTGATTCTAACGCCTATTATGACAAACAGTCTGTTGATAACTGCTTGGAAGCAATCAAGACTTGGGGATACCTCATTCGCTCTCCAGGCTTTATGGCTCTCATCGAATGCCAACTCAAACCGGAAAGACCATTGTATTAGTTTTTCCTATTCCCTTTTCTCCCAATGAATTTATAAACCAATTTAAATGTTTTGAAGGAGTCATACCATTGAACTTAGTTAATAAAATTTCCCTTATAGGAATCTTACTCGTTTGCTTGCAAGCAACGAACTGCTTATTTACCGTAAAGCCAAATTACATTGCTGAAAAATTCAAAGCAAAAACAAAACCTAAGGCATCTATCTGGACCCCAAGCACCACCCAAACGAAGTTTATCACAAAGAACGACTCATATGGATTATCAGAATACGTAGACTTAGTCGACGAAACGGCGTATCTTCAGCATCCTCTAAATGTACGTCTCCGTGGTGGAACTATACAAAAGGAGGATAACTATGGATTGATAGGACTTGCTACCTTTTGCATTCTAATTCCTTGTTGGAAATCAGAAGAAAGCGTAATTATATTAGATTATTACATTAATAGCGCACATAAAAAAACAGAGGAATACTCGGAGAACAAAAAGCTTTGGATGTGGTTTCCTCTATCTATATACAACCTTGCTACTCTACGATTCAAGGAAGAAGAGAAGTTTGAAAGCTCGGATAGATCAATTCTAATGAATATCGGAGCTAATATCGCAAATACGCTCTCAAAGCTTGAAACCGAATCGAATAAAGAATTAGCGGTTACATTCGAACAAGAAAGCTCTACCTGGGAAAAGGTGAATAAAAACTCTTTGGAAGAGATTATTGAATTCAATAGAAAGACTCCTCCCGGAGAAACAAAAGACAAAGCAAATGAGTTTCTAACTAATTTACTGGACAAAAAAGTTCAAACTTACCTAGAAAGACAATTTCCTTTTGTTAAACCTTATCTCATGAACGATTTAATCGATTCTGATGGGTCAAAATTCGAATATAAATTTTACCAAGTTTTCCGTAGCTTGATCCTCGGAAGAAATCCTGAAACGGGTTTTAAGATTGAAACTCAACTTTCACAAAAAGACGGGAAGATTATATGGAGAATTGACACTCCAAAAGAAATTCATTTTTTTTATTTTAGTCCATATAAGAATAACATCACCTTGGAAAAAATTGTAAGCGAGAAAAATGGCTACAAAGAAACTTCGAATTCCCTGGAAGCGTATGCAATCGGAAAAAGTGTATTCGATATGTTCTCAGAATATCCTACCTACAATTATACAGACATTGAATTTCTTAATAAAATTAAATGAAGAATTCAAACTCATTCTATCCCCTCCAAAACACTCGAAAGGTAATTAAAATGGATGCTCTAAAAAATAAAATTCAATCTGTCTTACTTGTGATACTCTTACTCTCCACAAATTATTGTGTAATGCTTAAAAAAAATGATCCAGAACAATGGAAAACTTCTTGGGATCAATTAAAATCGCTTTTAGAGATTGGAAAAGAAATTAGAATCATTGACCACTATGATCGGAGATTTTTTAATTTTCCGGCTTTGAACACAAAGTTTGGAAAACAATTCAAGATAAAATCAGTTTCCGCTATGACCTCATTCATTCCAAAAGAAGAAGCAATTAGCATGGATCGTTTTCATTCGATGGAAGACTTTAATAAATTGGACACTTATGATATCTCCATTCCGATTCTGATTTATGTAGAACCGAAAAATTTGACCGGAAAATATGAGGTTAAAGATCGAGAAATAATCCGAAATATAGGGAGAAAAACGCTTAGCTTCCCAGAGGATAAGAATACGTGCTTGGTTGTTTCTCTAATTGATCCAAAGATATACTATACCGATTTCTTTAATGAACTACTCAAAGCGGAAACAATCTCCCAAAAACAATATGAGCTATATACCAATTTTGAAAAGGTTGAGGATTGTTCTCTTATCGAGAATGAGTTTAAGAATTTTGAATGTGGAATTGATCAGAATGCTAAAGCTGGTTTAAAATCCTATTTAGAATCTGAAATTCCTCTACCACTACTCAAATGTAAATTTTAGTATTCTTATACTGTATTCCGAATTTCATTCCTACTCAATTACAAAATTCACTTTCCTTTAATTTGGTAAAGAACGATGAACTTCCTCGTTAGTAGGAGTTCAAATGGGAATCAGTGAAGAGGAATTAAAAAGAAGAATCCCTTCTGTTTATTCGGATGCCTATTTCGGGCAAGTCAGCAAAAAGTATCTACAAATCAAAACCTCTGATGTTCTCTCACTCTTTTTGGATCTTGGGTGGGAGGTTCAGAGTGCGACCGCAATTCAAGTCCGCAATAGGGAACGTCATGGATTTCAGAAACACA
>NZ_ANIK01000084.1:15000-45228 GCF_000347175.1 Leptospira alstonii serovar Sichuan str. 79601 | reverse complement strand
TTAGAAAGTCCGCATACGGAGTCGTATGGTATTTGTGAGTTGTTCTTTCCCCATACGCTTCTTTGATGGTAAATTCACTGAACCCAAAGTAATCGGTTTCTTTTTTACCGTTGATGAAAGAAGAAAATGCAAATCCGTTTTTGTATTCGTAGTCTTTTGAGATGATGTTTGAAAAACCGTCGTCAATTGTAACTCTCGTACAAACCCTGTAACTGGTTGGAAGGTCGGGGATGTCATCGTCTCCCGTGTTGTCGAACTTCGTGGAATTGGAATATTCGAAATCGTAAATACCCCCGATCCCGTTTTTCACTCTTTCGATGACGTCTGGTACACTTCCGGTAGAAAGTGCGAAATACCAGGTCGGTTCTTTCAAATGAATGATTCCGATGTCCGTTAAACCGTCTCCGTTGTAATCCCCTTGGATCCACTGGAAAACGTACACTTGCGCGATCAAGTCGGGACGATCTAAGGTTTTTGTGAGGACGTTACCCGGAAGAGAAACGATTTTACTCTGAGCCAAGTCATACAACTTGTCTTCTCCACCCGAAAGAACAATCGGATTTCCGCCATTGTCAAAGCGGTCGCTAAACCCCACGGTTCCCGCATTGTATGTAGATTTTGTAATATTCGTAGAATTGATTTTAATTTTGTAAAATGAAGTTCCGTTGTCTTGTGTTTTTCCAAACACGATCTCACCCGTGTTTGTAAGTGCATACACAATCCCCGCGGGACTTGCGGAATTGTAATCGGAAGTTGTAATGGGAAGAGCGAACTCTCCGGTTAATTTCTTGAATAATACTTGAGTTCCACTGATCGTTCCTAAATACCATTTGGAAACCGTGGTCCTTCTGTCCACGATCACAAGTTGGGCTTGTGTGGAAGTAAACTTTCCCGAAAAGAAACTGAATTCTTTTCTGCGTTGTCTGTTCTCGTTTGTTCCCGCTTGAAAGAGATCGTTCAAGTCGGTCGCGGTCAAGTCTCCTGCTGGAATTAAAATTTTAGTACCACCAAGCCCGGCAAGAATGAACCTCGCGTTACCGTTTGAAGTTTGCTCGTCTAAAATCAGAACCGACTGGGAAGTGTTGTTCTCGAAATGATCAATCGCATACCCGCTGTTAGTCGAATCAAACTTAGAAACGTCGGTGTCCGAAGGGGAAGCTAAATTAGAAGGTTCGAATGCAGTTCCGTTTGTATTCTTAATAACAAAAAACTGATTCGTATTTCCTTGTTTTTTGTAAAAGAGAACCTCGTCTTTTGTGTTGTTCGTGTAACGATCCGGTTTTCCTCCCAAGAGGGTAGTAACTCCGGTTGTCTCCGGGTTGAAAGTCGTATTGACCCTTTCTGCAAATGTGGTTCCTCGTTTTAAGTCCCATGCGTTTGCTTTTCTGTCAAAGATCAAAAGTTCGGGAGAAGCGGAACAATCGTCACTTGTAAAACATCCTGGAAATACAAGTTCTCCTTTTTGGAAGTTAAGATTTCCGTCATATTTGTAGTTCAGTAAAATCGTCTTTGTGTTGTTAGACGCAGTAAAGTTGGCTCTGTTTGTTTCGATTTTGACTTCGTCCTTGGGAAGAGGAGTCTGCATGATTCTTTCCGGATCGGGTCCGTAGTTCATGTCGCTATAGATTTTGGTTCTAAATCCGTTTTGTGTGGATTCTCCGATCCAAAACTTCTGATCGGAAGAAGAGTAAAATCCGATATCGGTTCTTCCGTCACCGTTAAAATCCCCTTGTAGCCAACGGGTCACGGATTTGAACTGGGGGGTTCTGGACCAAATCTTGAAATTAATCGTACCGTCTCCCGTTTCGCCTAACGTCCATTCGCCGTTGCTTCGATCGAATATTAGAAAGTCTGAAAATCCGTCTCCGTTAAAGTCTCCGCTAAATCGGTCGTGTCCGAATAGAGCTTCTTCGGGTGCTGTAAAGACTTTGTAGAGTTTCCACTGCATCTTGAAATAGATTGGATCCGTTTTGTTCTCGTTTCTGTGATTCTCACCCACGAACCACTTTCCGCTTCGAGAATCATACAAAGAAATGTCCGTTCTTCCGTCCCCGTTGTAATCTCCGACTAAAAAGTTTACTTTGTCGTGATCCTTTCCGGGTTTTGTAGAATCGTTTGTAGAAGAGCTGTCTAAGTTGGAATCCGGAATATAATCGTTTCTGAATACGTTTTGAAACTTTTTTGCAAACCTGAGGAACTCGAAACTTCCTCCTTTGTTGAGCATGAGAGTCCATTGTCCTGTGGGTTCGTCAAAGAGAACTGAGTCACTCAAACCGTTTCCGTCGTAGTCTCCCGCAAACCATTCCATCCGAAAGATGTCCGGTATTCCGGCCATGAGGCGTCCGTACGATTTGAATTGAAACACGCGTCCGTCGTGTTCCGCTACTACAAAGTCTCTGGTCTCGGGCAAGTAAAATGCGATGTCGCTTCTTCCGTCTCCGTTGTAGTCTCCGCTTACGTTTCCTTTGAAGAATCGGATTTTTTCTTGTGTATTGTATCCTTGGTATCGGTTCGCATACAGTTTGAAGTTGTATCCTCCTTCCTTTCTACCTTCCGCGGCCTTCCAGTTTCCCGACTTCGGATTAAAAAAGAGGATGTCGCTGATCCCGTCTCCGTTGTAATCTCCTTCAAAGTATTGTGTGGAGTGGGGATCGTCTTCGATTTCGGTTGACGTTTGGTTGATTACATTCTGCCAGTTAAGGGTACGGCTGGAGGTTTGGTATTCAAACTCCGGGCTTGTCGTATGTTTTGTAGAGCGGATGGTTTTCAGTCTGGGTCTTGCGGAATCGGAAGAGATTTCATATTCGGGTGTGTATTCATACAGTTCCCCTCCGTTGTCCCATCCGACTTCGATCCTTTCCAGTAGTTTGTCCATCTTCATGAGGAACCCAGGAGCGGTGGATACGTAGAAATCTTCCCTTTGTTTGGTGATGAATTTTACGTATTGTTTTGCGGGCAGTCCGCTTTTCGTATTTCCCGTATATCGTATTTCTTTCAAATAGAGATTTCTGTTTTTTGAATATTCTGAATTGTCATAATGGACTTGGAGATAGTTTCCGTTTTTGTCTTCGGTTCTTGTTAGATTCCAGCTGTATGTCTGGTTTGGGTTGTTTGGGCTAAAGATCCTGCCGGAAGTTGTTTCTCCGTATGTCGTCTTGGTTCCTGTTGAGTCCAATACTTCCCATACCCCTCCGCTTTCTATTTGAGAGAGTTTTAATATTACAAGTTCTTCATTCGTGATTTCTGGTCTGTAGATTCCGTTTTCGTTGTTTGTGTTTCCTCCCACTTTGACGAGTCTTGTTCCGTTCCAGGTAAAGCTGTCTCGGTTGTCGTAGTAAAGGGCTCCGTATTCGGGGGTTCTCGTGATGCTCCCCAGGCCCAAACTCCATCCCACTCCTACAAATCCGTCTCCTCCCGTGGAGGAATACGTTAGGCTTAGCTTGGGTTCGATTCCCGCTCTTCCTTGTGGTGTCACGATCGGTATCGTTAGACTTACCGCCCCGTTGTGATTCGGCTCCGGGGCCGCGACATACATCGCTCCCGTCAGCGGGTCCGCTTTTGTTTCCGGATCATCGATCGCTTCGCTGTAGTTTGTCGAGATGGAAAAGAGGTCGCTTCCCTCCGGCGCCGGTGCACTTCCGGGTCCGGCGCTTGTGTTGCCGCTTCCCACTCCGCTGCCCGAGGACGGTAAGCTTGTTCCGGGTACGAGTCCCGCAAGAGCCATCCACCAGTTGTTGTTCTTTCCGTGTTTGCCGGGGAGTAGTCCGCAGCTTGTCGTGGTCAACAGGATACTTGTGAATATTATGTTATTTAGTTTTATGAATGCTTGGGATATTTGTTTCCGAGATCTTTTGTTTGTTTGTATGTTTTCTCTTGTTACGGTTTTTGTTTTTAGCATTTTCGTTTTCAAAGGCCGATTCATTCGAGGTTTTAAGCGTTTGTCCCAAAAACTTGAGGGAAATTTGCAGGAGTTCCCACAGATTCTGTCTCCTTGACGGTCATTAGGCGTTTGTAAGATTTTCTCATCGTTTAAAAACGTGGGAGTTCCCACATTTTCTAGTGAATAGTGGTTAGGAATCAGTGGATAGGGCCGATCCATAGGGAGGCATTCATTGTGTTGTCCGGGTCGTTCGATAGGTTTTGGGACAAGCTCTAAATTTAAAATTCTATCCGATTTTTTCATTTTGTTTTTCGCATTCGTTTTCATTTGCGTTTTGCTTCGCTTTTATTTTTTCTTCTCAATTGGGAAAAACGGCCGGACAACCCCCGGCTCGAATTCCATTTTTCTCAACGTTTCGCTTTTCTAAATCAACTTCAGTATATGAATAATAGGAATCAGATGTCAGAAATCAGTGAATAGATCGGAAGAACTCCCTTCCACAGAGCCTTCCGCAGGAAGGCCCTGAACTCTGATTTCTGAACCCTGACCCCTAGAACTAGTATTTGATCTTGGCTCGGATCGTAAAGTCCCTGTCGATCAAAGGCGCCACAAAGAAATTGTTCAGACCGTATTTCAACGCACCCGGGTTTGCCAGATCGACTTTCGCTCCTCGGATTCTCTGTTGGGTTTTGTCCTGGGAGAGCCACATTACAAGACCGAGTCCGGAATCTACAGCAGCAGTTCCCCTGTATTGAACCCCTTCATTGGTCGTGCTGATTTGAAATTCTTTTGGACCGTCGACTGTAAATGTGGAGATGTCGCTGACCCTTCCCCAGATAGTACGTCTTGTTCCGTTGATTTGGTCCCAAGTAGTCAGAATTTTATTTCCCGATAAAATGGAACCGGTAAAGCTAAGGTTTCTAGAATCCACGTTCATCTGAGCTAAAGATAAAGCGTTTGGATACAAAAATTGTCCTGCTTGAAGATCTAAGATTCTTAAAAGAGCATCCTTACCGTTTTTTCTATACGTTAAAAGTCCTCGATCTCCAAAAGAAGTAAGCTTGAGAGAATCGACACTTCCTGATTCCACTTCAATATTAGAAGTTCCTAATAAATTGGAATTCGAAGTGTCTATTCCTCTTCCTAAAATGGCTCCGTCGTTTCTTCTCCAAAGAACCATTCCTCTTCCATTGGCGGCTCCCACTTGCAAAGAATCTACGGGTCTTGTCGATTCGCTAATAAGGGTCTGGGTGGAACCGATCTTGGTTCCAGTCGTTAGATCGTATACGGAACCGTAGACTGTATGAGAATCGCCACCGGATGCCAGCCTAACATTCCAAGCATACACAAGTCGATTGTTGTCGTTTGCACTTGCCGCTACGTCGATTTGGTAACTAGGATTATAGAAATAAGGAAAACTTATTGAATTTGTACTTTCTACATAACTCCAAATTACAATGTTTCCGCCTTGAAAGGCTCCTGTGTCCAACCGTAAAACCCGAGCATTGGCTTGGTAAGTTTTGGTTTCTACATAATAGCAACTCCCATATCCACCACCCCACATACTTCCGCAGTAACTTTCAACATTTGGAAAACCATTTACTCCGCCTGCAGGAAACCCATTGGGATAAGCAGCAGCCGTTAAAGTTCCTGAACCTACAAAGTGATTCCAAACAACCGCAGCCCGGTCATTTCCAATAGTTACATCATATGAATAAGAAAAGGGAATAAAACCTGTTCCAGGTATAACAATCATTTGAGGTCGGTTTGCAACCAGGGCTTCGCTTACAATCGTTGATAGGTTGGCCAGATCCCTGACGGATACATAAAGGTTATCACCGTTATCCCAAACAATCACCGCCTTTCCGTTCTTTGCTTTTAAGATATAATTTCCAGTGGAAGCCGCCGAATTGATGTTAAACGGATTTCCTAGAGCTTGTCCCGTACTGATCTGATGATATCTTCCGATGAGGGTCGTACCCTGTCTCCAAACCGTCAAGGCTACATCCCCGTGGTTCACAACAGAGGCATACGCCAAGTCTTGAGCGTTCACATCCGCGCTGACCGTAAAGTCCGTGTTCGTGCTTTCCAGACGATACGATTTTCCCGTAGCCGCGGTCAAACGAACCAGTCCGCTATACAAGAAATTGCTAAAGTCTCCGCCGTCCGCCCAGGAATTCCAAAGGGCCACGCCTTCGTTGTAAATCCCCATCCAGTTGAGCGCGTTCAGTTCGGGAGTAAAACCCAAACAAGAACCGGGATGGAACGGACTTGAAGTACAGCTAACGTTTCCGTTTAACAAAAACGGTTTGTATTGAACCTGATCGAACGCGGTCGAGTTAAAGGAAGAATTTACGAACGTGTTCCAATCGGTCACAAACCCCGTATCGACCGAAAGTCTTACATCCGGAGAGGTGAGAGTTCCCGGAACATACACGGAAGTCGTCTTCTGTGCGTCTATTTGGATCAGGCGATCCAATTGTACGTCAAAGGATCCGTCCTGTGCCGTCGGCAATACCTGTATTACCTTGTAGCCCGTCGTATCTCCTTGGATATAGAAATCGTCCCCGACGTTCACCGATCCGTATGAGTTCGCCACTTTGACCAGGCTCGTTCCTTTTACGATCGGAACTCCCGCCTCTCCTTTCAGTTTGCGTACTTGAGAGTAATGCAAAGGCCAGATGGTCTTGCGGTACGCCGTATTTAAGGCGGGTCGAATATACAATTTTACTAAACTGATCGCAGGGTCCACGTTCGTGCTGAGAGTCGGCAATTGTACACAGAGTGTGTAAGTCTGGTTGATAAAGTCCAGGGTCGTTCCGCAGTTTTTCAATTTGTACGGATCGCTGGAACTTAAGTCTTTTATGATATGGAACCAATCGGTGCGATTTCCACCGAATCCCATGCTGATTTCAAAGTCCGCCGCTTGATTGATGTTGTATCGATCGGTGGACGTCTGTTGATTGTAACTGAAATTCGTAAAGTACTGATAAGGTCCCGTGTCGGTCGCAGAACCGAAGTTAGGCGCCAGATACTTCGTCTTGTCCAATTTGATTTTCAATTCGATCTTCTCTCCGAAGCCGACCTCTCCCAAGTAAAGGGAATGCGCATCCGGATAGTAGGGATGATTTCCCAAAGACTTGAGTTCCCATTTTGTATTGAGGGGATAACCGTTCCCGGTTTCCAAAGGATTGGTTCCGAACTTTTGTTCCACCTTCGCAAAATCCTTAAAGGAGATATAGACCAGGTCGTAGTTATCCCCCGCCCAGATGATGGAATCCACACCTTTCAAAATCGGAGCCGCCACAGCGCCCCTCCAAGGATCGAATTTGCGAACGCTTCCCGAGTCGGTCCAGTATTCGGTAGGAGAATAAAACTTACCTCTGGAATAAATAGCCCAAACTCCCGAGTTGTTTTTTTCCGCTTCCGTCCATTGGCTGTACGGTTTTTGGACGCAGGCGGTTCTAGTCACACCGTCCGTTCCCGTGCTCGTTTCGTTTGTGCAGGGAAGATTCGTGCTGATCCCGCCGAAAGATTGAACCCCTTTCAGATAAATTCTGGACTCGCCTAACGTGGGAGCCGATTCGGATAAGTCGATTACGTAATCCTTAAACGTAATATTGTTCCCGGAACAGGAAATTCTTTCCAAGGCCTTTTTCAAACTGATCCCCGGAGAAAACACGTCCGCAGTCGTAGTATTACAAGGGTTGGATACGTTCGGAGTATCAAAGGCCGTTACGCGAAACATTTCCCTCACGCCGGGTCCGTAAACTTTTACGAGAGCGGTTCTGCCTTTTGCGTTCTCTTCGACGATCTTCAGATTGTTACCGGTATAACTTAGCAGACTGGATTTGTAATTGGAATCCGCAACGTGGGTCATGGTATAGTCCACGATCATGATCTTGGGAGTATAACCCGCTGCGATCGCCTTTTCCACTTCCGAAGTATTCAAATTCGTTAATTCAACTACGTAAGGACCGAACTCCGAACCTCCGTAGACTTCCACTTCGAAAAGACTGTAGTCGTCGTTTCTCAAACGAAAGGAAGACATAGGAACGAGTTCTCCGCCGGGGGTTTCGAACATCAAAGAACAAAGGATGTTGGAAATTTTAACCGGCATGTTCACGGATAAATTTTTGATATAAAGAGCGGCGCGAACCACACCCGCGTTCGGTTCCACCGTGGACGTAGAGTTGATCTTGTCCGATTTATCGGAACGATACTTTCTGGCCTTGTTCGTGGAAGAATCCGATTTTAAGTTCCAAGCGTCCCGGTCAATGTTGTTTTTAAAAGGACGGTCCGCCCATTTGGTCGTGGTTTCGGATGTGGCATTTTTTGCATTCCAACTGTCCTTACTAGTGTTGCTGTAGTTCATTCCGACGGATGCCAAATTCATGACGCTGGTTTCCGTTCCAAAACTATGGCTTTTTTCGTGTGATTGTCCCACTTCAACGTCGCTGCTGAAAGAATCCTGAAACTGAACCGTTCTTTCGTTCAGTTCGTTCTGATGGATTTTTTCCGAGCCTTCGTTTTTGGACGCTTCAAAATCGTCCGAGTTGATCTCGCTTACGATCTGATCGCTTTGGTTGCTTGAGTTTTTTAAGATCTGAATTTTTAACGTAACGGGAGGGGCGATCGTGGTTTCGATCTGCGGATAATCCGCCACCCAAACGTTGCTTAACGTTTCATTGGCGTTTAGGATCCCGTCCCCGTCAAAGTCGTTCACGATGGTCGTACCGGTCGGATCGATGGTGCCCATGAGAGCGTTTGCGCCCACGGTTCTGCCGGGAGGAAGATTAAAAAGACCGTTCACGGGAGTGACGGGAGAGGACGCAGATCCGCCGCCGGAACTTCCGGGTCTGACGGGAACGCCTTCGCTATTCACTTGAGTTTTTACGGGTTCGGCGGCCAACCAAATCGCGCCCGCGAGATCGACGTTGTCCATAGAGTTCCGATCCTTATCCAGCAAGCTGCAGGTCAGAACAAAGGGGATTAATAAAAATGAAATTAAACGGAAACGGATATAAGACATCCAACGAACTTTCAACATTTTTCACCTCTTAGTTTACGCTTTTGAACTCAAACGTTCTCAAATGACCCGTTAGTCGATCGACTAATGTACGTTATGCCTTTCGATTCCAACGGAAAAGACGAGAGACGTTCAAATAACAAAAGATACAATTCGACTATGAAAAAAATAAGGCCTGTTGTGGCGATATAAAACCGAAAAAAAAAATTTTATACGAAATCGATCCCGTACAACGTTCGGTAAAAAACGGATATACAAACCGATCGATTAAAAAACTAAATCAGAATTTTTGAATATTAAAAACGGATCTCAATCGGCCGATTTCATCTCAAAACGGCAGTTTTTAACAAAAAAAGCGATTTTTGTGATAATATTTTGGTTGCCCCATCAAATTAATTCCAAAAATGGGTATTGGAACGTGTTTTTTGGTTCCCATTTCGGTTTGAGGTAACTTACTTTGTAGTATTGCGAGCAAACTTACTTTTACGGAAAAATGAGGATTCGCTCTTATCGATGTTAGGGACGAGCGGATAGGGATTTCTGATCTTTAAAAAATTGAGTACCGTTAATTTTATCGCAAAACACCGTTTCCGCGCAAAATATCGGGTACTTTAATAGAGTTGTTGAAAAATTAATTCTCCATTTGTTTCCGTTTTATTGAAATGGACGATTGAAGTGGTTTTGTCAATCGCGACTATGGAATTTTTCAAAAACTCTATTAAAGAATGCTTAAGAAGAGCGTTTTGCGCTTATCCAAAAATCGAAACGAAAGTTTTCCCTTAAAATATTTTTAATTTGACATATAAGGGTTTTTTAAAAAACGATCCAGAACCATAAAGGAGAATTCACTTTTTAAATGACAACTTACTCTCTTAAGTTAGGAAAAATTTTTGTAATATCTTGTTTCGTTTTTTTCGGTTTAACGAATTGTGCAACGGGTAATCTTACGATAACCGGAAGAAGTTATCCGCCGCTTGCGGAAGCGGAACCTATCGACGTGATCATGAGAGCCGTGCCCGACTATCAAGTGGAACAGATCGGAATCGTAGAAGTTCGTTGCGGACAATTAAAACATTGTATCGAATACGTTAAAGAAAAGGCAAGAGAACAAGGAGCCGACGTAATCATATTAGCCGATTCCGGAACCGTTACTTCCGTAAATTATATGCCCGGAACCCACGCGGGTAATACTTCCACGCCGGGTCGGGTTACGACTACCAGCGGCCAAGTTCAAACTTGGGAAATTGCTAAAAAAATTCTAACACCTTATAAAGAAACGAAAGAAAATAAGGGTAAAGATAAGAAGAAAGTTTCCGAAGAAAACTAACGAACTAGCGGATAATGGTTAGGTAATTTACAGAAGAGGAAGATTAACCTTTGATAAAGCCTAACCGCTTTGCAGGGCTTGCTTGTTTCACGGAGGATTGTCGTAATTCCGACAGATTTACAGCCTGTCCCAAAACTTAATTTTACATTATCAAAAAAACAAGCGAAGAGGATTCATCGTCGTTTTTTCTTACGTTTGCCGCTCGCCGCTTTGAGAGTTTTGGATTTTTTCTCAAAGCCGTCCTGTTTATCGTCAAAGTGAAAATAAAAATCAAAGGATTTCCCGAGAATTTTGTAAATTCTCCAAAACTCAATAACGTCAAGACGCCTTTCACCGGATTCGATTTTGGAAATATACGACTGAGGCTCGCCCAAACGTTCTGCAACTTCCAGTTGAGTAAGCTCGGCGTCTTTTCTGGCAGCGATTAAATTTTTACAAAAAATCTTCGCTTCGCGTGAATGAAGGGACTTGAACAAAACGAGAAAATTCTACATCCTGGAATAGAATATGCCAAAATAGGATATTTTCGCGACAAACATACGGGGAAATACGGGATTTACGAACTTGGATTCTCTTTGAAACTTTGAAAACTATGGATTGGCGAAGTTATAAACTTAAAATTTTATAGAATGGAACTCGAATTATTAAAACGGGACTCTAATTGTAATTCGGTTCGCAGCATGTTTTAAAACTGAATCTTGTTTTATCAAAAAGTCCTCATAAACCGTACTGACTTCTCAACGCAAACACTTCCGGAACGTAAACAACGTTCTTTTCTATTCCCATTCACTTCACGTAACGCGCTCATTGAACTCATTCGGTTTCTTCTCGGAAATCGTCTCCATGTTCTTAATACATCGCGTCGCAGTTTTTAAAAAGTTATTCATTTCGAATGATTCAAGTTTTTGTTCACGGCGTAAAAAACAATTCGAATTTTGAGAAAGACATGTACGTATACTTTGAACTCGGAAAAAAATGTGAATCGAAGGACGAGAGCGAAATCGAACCACAAAACGTGCGTTAGTTGACACAGAACCGAACTTACAAATCAAACTTCTGCAAAAGATTGACACATAAAAATAAAAACTATGGCTCGCGCGTAAAATTAAGAATCAAACGGAAAGAAAATTCATCGTTATGCGTGTATTGGATCGGGCTGAAAAGATATCGAAGAACGGACTTCTGCGAATCAACGGTCTTTGTTGTCGGGAAACTTCAATTTACGAAACAACAAAAAATACAAACCCGCATAACCCGCCAAACAAAACGTCAACACGGCGCTTCCCGTAATTTCGGCGCTGCGATGAACCGCAAAAAAAATCATCGCGGGAAGATTGGCGGCCGTAAAAAGAAACGAGACCAAACCTTTGTTTTCCGAACGAACCGCGACCAATTGATAGAGATGTCTACGGTGCGCTTTGAGAATATTTTCCCGATCTTTGATCCGAAGCAGAATCGTAATCACGCCGTCCACAAAAAACACCGGAAGTAAAAAGAAAGCCGAAGTGATTTCAAACGAAACCCTCTCATCGAAAAAAAACAAAGGAAGAACCGCGATCGTATAACCGATCGGAAGCGAACCCGCGTCGCCTAAAAAGAGTTTGGCCTTGGGCAAATTGAAACCTAAAAAACCGAACACACCCGCGCAGATCCAAACGTAAACGGAAGGAAGTTGAGAATGAAACAAAAACGGAAACGCCAAAACCGAAAGAAGAAAATGAGAGGAAAGATACGTATCGAGTCCGTCCATAAAATTGCAAACGTTGACGACAAACAAGACGAAGACGATCAGAAGCGCCGTGGAAAGACCCGGAACGTTTTCCGCTCCGAAACCTAAAAACGTAAAACGAATCGGAAGCAACTGAAGGAAAACGATCAGGAAAAAAATTTCCAAAACGAGGCGGGTCCCCGCGCCGAGAGAAAGAAGATCGTCCGCGAGACCGATGGAAAAAAAGAAAAACAGACCCGCAAAAAAAAGAAGAATCTTCCGATCCGGAATTTCAAAACCTCCGAACCAAACCGCGGCCAAACAAAACACGGGAAGAAAAATCCAAATCCCCCCCGATTTTTTCGTGGTGCCCGAGTGCATACTTCTTTCGTTCGAAACGTCCGCGATCCCGAACCGTTTGGAATGGAGATAAAACCGGGATAAAAAGATCGTAACCGAAAAAACTAGAACAGCAAGAAGAGCCGGGTTCCAAAAAAAAGAAATCTGTTTCACTACCATCCAACCTAGAAGCGAGAAGTCTCAAAGCAATCAGAAATCGAAACGATTTTGATTGCCAAATCCGGCTAAAGTAAAGAACCTAACCCTATGTTCCAGGGCGTTTATACGGCGATCATCACTCCATTCAAAAACGATAAAATCGATTACGACAACTATTTCAAACTACTGGAAAAACAAATCAAGGCGAACGTAAGCGGAGTTGTTCCTTGTGGAACAACGGGAGAATCACCGACCCTTTCCCATACCGAACACGCGGAACTGATCCGAGAAACCGTTAAAGTCCTACAAGGAAAAATTCAAGTTGTGGCCGGAACGGGCTCCAACTCCACAAAAGAAGCGATCGAACTCACCGAGGCCGCCTGCAAGGACGGAGTGGACGGCGTACTTTCCGTCAATCCTTACTACAATAAACCGACACAAGAAGGGCTCTTTCAGCATTTTAAGTCGATCGCGGAACATTCTTCCGTACCCGTAATGCTCTACAATATTCCCGGAAGAACTTCCGTAAATCTACTGCCGGAAACCGTTCTTAGATTGAGCGAGGTCAAACAGATTCGTTCGATGAAAGAAGCCACGGGGGATCTGGGACAAATGGGAAAACTCATTTCCCTAGTAGGAAATAAAATGACGGTACTTTCCGGAGACGATAATCTCACGCTTCCCTTGCTTGCGATCGGAGGAACGGGGGTCGTTTCCGTAATTTCCAATTTATTTCCCAAGGCAATCGTGCAGCTCGTAAAATCCTTTCACGACGGAAATACGGCCCAAGCCCAAAAAATACATTACGATTTTATAGAAGTGTTCGCGCTCGCGTTTATGGAAACCAATCCGATACCGATCAAGGCCGCGATGCATTGGTTCGGTCACTGCGGATCGGAAATCCGTCTTCCTTTGACGCAACTTTCGGAAAATACTACGAGCGCAAAATTCAAAAAGGTTCTCGAAACTCTGAAAGAAAAAGGATACGAGTAAGATGACCGATTCCAAACATCAGATCGCTCTCATCGGAGGTTCCGGGAGAATGGGACGCGCCATCATCTCCGTACTTTCCGTTTCCTCCAAGTCGGCGCTTTCTTCTTCCGTAGTCAGCGGAAGTTCCGTGTTTTTGGGAATGGATTCCGGATTACACTCCGGAGTCAAACAGAACGGGGTCGACTTTTCCTCGGACATAAACGCCGCCGTCAAAAGCGCGGACTGCGTCGTCGATTTCAGTACACATCAAAACTTGGATTCCACACTCAAGGCCTGTCTCCAACATTTAAAACCCGTGGTGATCGGAACCACCGGACTTACCGAACTTCAAAAAGACGCACTCAAAGTCGCCTCCAAGGAAATTGCGATCGTGTATTCTCCGAACATGTCCATCGGCGTGAACCTTCTTTTTAAGTTAACCGAAATCGCGGCCAAGGTGATGGGAGAAATATCGGACATAGAAATCCAAGACGTACATCACCGTCATAAAAAGGACGCGCCGTCCGGAACCGCCGAAATGCTGAAGAACATTCTACTCGAAACGTTAGGCAGAACCTCAAAGAACGTTGTCCACGGAAGACACGGGATTCTCAAAGAAAGAGATCCCAAGGAAATCGGAATTCATACGCTCCGCGCGGGAGAAGTGATCGGGGATCATACCGTATATTTTTTCACACCCGAAGAGAGGATCGAAATCACACACAAGGCCCAGGATCGAAAAACCTTCGCGGTCGGTAGCGTACACGCCGCGGAATTTTTAGTCGGACGCAAACCCGGACTTTACGATATGTTTTCGGTATTGGGATTGTAGATCGGGAGTTTGCGGTTTGTTTTTCTTTAAGAACATATCCCTTTTCCCGCTCGGTAAAAATCCGCTCGTCATCGCAATCGATCTACTCATAGTCAGCTTTCTCATCTATCAATTTTATACGACCATCCGCAGGACGCGCGGAATCCAACTTTTGCTCGGGGTCGCGGTCATCTGGTTCTTGGGAATTTTTGCGAGCACCTTCGAACTGGAACTCCTGGATTGGATCATAGAAAACATCCGTCCCGCGCTCGTGTTTGCGATCATCGTACTACTCCAGCCCGAACTCAGAAAAATCACAGCCGATCTTTCCAAGATGAAAATCTTTCAGCCCTTCCTTCTCAAACAAATGACGGATTTGGAGGAGATCACCGAAGCCGTCAAAATCATGGCAAAGAACAAGACCGGATCTCTCATCGCGATCGTACGCGAAAACAGTCTTAAGGAAATCATCGATCAATCCGTGCAGCTCGACGCGATCATCTCCACGAGTTTGCTGCTTACCGTCTTTAAAAAGAATTCCGCGCTACACGACGGGGCCGTAATCATAGAACAAAACAGGATCGCCTGTGCGGGCGCGTTTTTGCCCATGACTCGGAATTTGGACGACGCGAGAATGGGAGCCAGGCACAGGGCCGCCGTCGGAATTTCGGAGGAATCGGATTCCATCGTCATCGTAACGTCGGAAGAAACCGGGGAAATTTCGGTTTGTTACGACGGAGAGATGACTCATCCGGTCAAACCGATCGAGCTTAAAAATCTGGTGAATACGATTTTGCAAAAGAAAGACATCGGCTCCGAAAAAAACAATTCGATCGAAGACAAAACGGGGTAACGGATGATGTTGAAAATGATCTTCAACAACTGGCAGGCCAAATTCGGATCCTTGATCCTCGCCGCCGTGTTCTACATCAATTTACAAAATTCTAAAATACTCGTAAAAGAGATCCAGATCCCGATCGAATATCCCAAGTTAGGCGGTTCACTTGTTGTCTCCAAAACCTCGGATAAAACCGTTCCCGTAAAAGTGGAAGGGGTTCGGGAATACGTGAACTATTATTCCCAGTTCTTAAAGGCGCATATCAATTCGTCCGAACTCAAACCCGGCGAAAACTCGATTTCGCTCTACAGGATTTCGGGCGCACCCGCAGGACTTCGGATCACGAGGCTGAAGGACAAGATCAGGGTCAACGTGGAATCCAATTCGGGTAAAATTCTTCCCGTCGAAGTCAAGTTCACCGGGGACCTTCCGCCTAACTACGTAAAGACGAACCATTTCGTTTCGCCGAGTGTGATACACGTCAGCGGTCCTCCCGGAGTATTGGAAGGTCTGGGAAAAATTACGATTCCCGCGATTGCACTCAAGGACAAAACCGAATCCTTTACCGTAAAACACAAACTTCCGGATTTTCCTTCTAACGTCAAGGTGCGGGATAACGTAAAGGAAGTCGCGGTGCGGATCAATATCTTTGCAAGCGCGTCTAACGCGGGCGAGACTTTGTTACTCGGAATTCCGATCAAATGCCAAAACCTGGATAAAAATCTGGAAGCTGAATTTTCAGAACCCGAGGTTTCGGTAAAACTTCAATCCAAAACTCCTCTGAAAAGTATCCAGGTCATAAAGGGACTTTCCGCGAGTGTGGTCTGTTTACATAAGTACGATCCCAAGACCAAAAAAGTTCTTCCGGACAACAAACCGGTATTTGCCAAGATCAAACTGAACAAATCTCCTTCTCTCAAGGCCGTGGACATCCTCGGAGTTTTTCCGGACCGGATCTCCATTCTTTTCAAAGTCAAACCCGACAAGGACAAAACCGGAGGGGGAGAGGAGCCGGACGCTACCGAAGAGGAAAATACGATCGAACCCGATTCCAATCCGGAGCTTTTGGAAGAAGAATGAAAATTTCCGTCGGCAACGATATCGTAGAAAACTCTCGAATTAGAAATCTCTTGGAAAAACACGGAGATCGTTTTTTAAAACGGGTTTTTTCCGAGTCCGAGCAGGAATATTGCTCCAATCGAAAGGATCCCATTCCTCATTTAAGCGGAAGGTTCTGCGTTAAAGAAGCCTTTATTAAAGCCATCGAACCCGGGGACAAGGTCGTCTTGGATATGCGGGAAATCGAACTTTTCGGAAAGGAATTCGGAAAAAAAGAATTGGTACTCCATGGAAAATCCAAAGAATTGTTTCTTACCAAAGGATACAGCGGTTGTTCGGTTTCGATCAGCCACGCTGAGAATTATTCCACCGCCGTCGTGGTGCTTTATAAGGAGTAAACGATGATTTCCGATACGATGAAACAGACGATTCAATTTTACAACGAAGGTCTGAACTTTTATAAAACCAGAAAGTTTACGGAAGCCTTGGAAAAATTCAAAAAGGCCGCCGAGTTGACTCCGGACGACGGCCCTTCCAAAAAATACATCGGCCGTTGTCAGGCATTCATCGAAAATCCTCCTCCCGCAGACTGGGACGGGGTTTTTGAAATGAAAACGAAATAAGAGAATCCATGTCCAAAAAAACCGCAACCAGAAGCGCACGTCCCATTACGGAGTACGGAGCCATTTCCACCGTTCTCGGAAGAGAAACTTCCTTTTCCGGAATTCTCAACTTTCAAAAACCCCTAGAAATTTCGGGTGAGTTTCAAGGAGAAATCGAATCGGAAGGATTTCTTCTCGTAAGCGAAGGCGCAAAAGTCCGCGCGAACATCAAGGCCGGTACCGTGATCGTGGGCGGTGAAATTACAGGAAACGTAATCGCCACTCAAAAGTTGGAAATGTTATCCACCGGCAAGGTGAACGGAAACATCAAAACTTCCAAATTACAAATTGCAGACGGAGTGATCTTTGACGGGAACTGTGAGATGATCCAGCCCAATAAAGATTGACCCAAGCTTTCCTCCGTAAAAAGTGGTACCTGCTAACCCGAAAAAGCCTACGGACAGGGCTGAGATAGGCAAAATCGCCCTCATTCTGCTCCTCGGTTTTTTCGCCGGAGCCGTGACGGGAGTCATTCTCGATCGCCTAACGGGCGTTTCTTTTTTCTCTTCCTACCTGCTTCGGGAAGCAATCAAGTTCGAACTCTACGTAATCAAGGTCGAGATACAATTTACCCCTGCTAGTCTCATGGGACTCGTAGCGACGTTGTATTTCGTACTAAAAAAGGGGTAAACCAATGTCAGTGATCTCAATGAAAAATCTTCTGGAAACCGGAGTACACTTCGGTCACCAGACCCGTAAATGGAATCCGAAAATGGCGCCGTACGTTTTTACGGCCAGAAACGGAATTCACATCATCGACCTACAAAAGACGGTTCAAAAAGCAAAAGAAGCGTATGACGCTCTGAAAAAACTGACCGCCGAAGGAAAAAAGGTTCTTTTTGTAGGAACAAAAAAACAAGCGAGAGGCGCGATCGAAAGAGAAGCCATCCGCTCCAATATGTTCTTTATCAATAACCGCTGGCCTGGCGGACTCCTTACCAACTGGAACACGGTTAAGAGAAGCATTGCCCGTCTCAAAAAGCTCGAAGGTATGGAAGCGGACAATAGTTTCGAGAAAGAAGTAAAAACTAAAAAAGAAATTCTTACTCTGAGAAGAGAGTTGGAAAAACTCCGCAAAACTTTGGGCGGGATCAAGGACATGGCTACCATTCCCGAAATCATGTTCGTCATCGATCCTAAAAAAGAGGAAATTGCGGTTAAGGAAGCGAGAAAACTCGGCCTTAAAATTTTCGCGGTCGTGGATACGAACTGCGATCCCGAATTGATCGACTATCCGATTCCGGGTAACGACGACGCGATCCGCGCGATCTCTCTTTTTCTCGAAACCATGTCCAACGCGGTGATCGAAGGAACCGGCGGAGTTGTGGAACAACCTAGATTCAGCGAAGACCTCGATTCGGAAGCTCTGGCTTTGGAATACCAAGGTGAATATGATGAAAGTGGAAAGTTCATCATGGACGAAGACGCCGACGCTAAAAAAGCCAAGGCCGCCGCCGATGAAGCCGCTGCAGCAGCTATAGCAGCAGGAACTGCTACTCCAACTACAGAACCTGCGGCGACCATTCCAACTACGGAACCCGCTGCGACTACGATCGAAGTGGATAAAAAAGACTAAGGGATTTTTGGCAATGGCAGTTACTACAGACTTAATCAGAGAACTCAGAGAGAGAACCAGCGCAGGAATGATGGACTGCAAAAAAGCTCTCGAAGAAAACAACGCCGATATCGAAAAGGCGATCACCTGGCTGCGTGAAAAAGGGATCGCCAAGGCCGCCAAAAAAGCGGGAAGAGAAACCAAAGAAGGAAGAGTGGTTTCTTACATCCACGGAAACGGTAAAATCGGAGTTTTAGTCGAACTGAACTCCGAAACCGACTTCGTTTCCAAAAACGAAGACTTCGAGGCGCTCGGTAAGGAAATCTGCATGCAGATCGCCGCGATGAATCCTTTGTATCTGAACGAGGAATCCATTCCTGCGGAAGATCTGGAAAAGGAAAAAGGAATCATGAAATCCCAGCTGGAAGCCGAAGGCAAGAAGGCGGAGCAGATCGACAAGATCCTTCCAGGAAAGATCAAAAAATACGTTTCCGAAGCCTGTCTTGTAAATCAGTCATTCTTCAAGGACGATTCCAAAACGATCGACGACTTAGTAAAGGAAGCGATCGCGAAATTCGGTGAGAACATCACCATTGCCCGTTTCGTCCGCTTTCAGGTGGGTGGACTCTAAATTTTGGGAGCGAAGTATAAGAGAATTCTAATTAAACTCTCCGGAGAAGCTCTTGCCGGAGAGGGAGAATTCGGGATCGACACCCATAAGGCCCATTCTCTCGCGGAAGAAATCAAAGAAGTCCACGACCTCGGTGTGGAAATCGCTCTCGTAGTCGGGGGCGGTAACATCATCCGCGGAACCAATCTCGCCAAGGTGGGAATCGACCGCGCCACCGCGGACTACATGGGAATGCTCGCTACGATTCAGAACGCCCTTGCGCTTCAAGACGCCTGCGAAAAAAAAGGACTCTACACGAGAGTTCAATCCGCCATCGAAATCAATTCCATCGCGGAAAGTTACATTCGTCGTCGTGCCGTTAGACACCTCGAAAAAAGAAGAATCGTAATTTTTGCGGGCGGAACCGGAAATCCGTATTTTACCACCGATACGACCGCGAGCCTTAGAGCCGTGGAAGTAGGCTGCGACGTGATTCTCAAAGCCACGAAGGTGGACGGGGTTTATACCGCGGACCCTAAAAAAGACAACGGCGCACAACGTTATTCTCAAATCTCCTTTATGGAATCGATCAATCGTCGTTTGAAGGTGATGGATTCCACCGCTCTCAGTTTGTGTATGGAAAACAACATGCCGATCATCGTGTTCGACATTTTCAAACGGGGGAATCTGAAGGATCTTATCACCGGAAACAACATCGGAACCCTGATCTCTAATTCGGAGGACATTCAAATCGATGGCAAGTGAAGAAATCATTGCGGGTATGAAAACCAAGATGGATAAAACCATCGATCTTGTTAAAAAAGATTTCGGAACCGTTCGCACCGGTCGCGCCAATCCTTCCCTTGTGGAAGACATTCGCGTGGACTACTACGGCACACAAACCCCGATCAATCAGCTCGGAAATATCTCCGTTCCCGAACCTAGAATACTCGTCATTTCTCCTTACGATAAGGGAATTATGAAGGATATCGAAAAGGCGATCCAAACCTCGGGTCTGGGTCTTCAACCGTCTAACGACGGTGTGGTGATCCGAATCATCATCCCCGAACTGACTGGAGAAAGACGGAAAGAACTTGCAAAAGTTGTAAAGTCTAAGTCCGAAGAAAAAAAGGTCGCCATCCGAAACATCCGCAGGGACGCGATGGAAGATCTCAAAAAACACACGGAAGGGTTGTCCCAGGACGAGATCAAAACCGTTCAGGACCAGATTCAAAAAATCACCGATTCTTACGTGGAAAAAATTTCCGCTCTTACCGCAGAGAAGGAAAAGGAAATCACTACGATCTAACGTGGGCTTTTTCGAGTCCAATCTCCCCAAACATATCGCCGTCATCATGGACGGCAACGGTCGATGGGCTACGGCTCGGGGAAAATCCAGATCCGACGGTCACAGAGAAGGGGCGCAGGCGATCGATCGCCTCATGGATGCGAGCCTCGAGCTGGGTTTGAAAAACATTTCCCTCTACGCATTTTCCACCGAAAACTGGAAACGTCCGATCACCGAAATCCGATCCATTTTCAATCTGCTCGTGGAATTTATCGATACCCGTTTGGATACGATTCATTCGAGAGGAATTCGAATTTTTCATTCCGGAAGCAGAAAACGTCTGACGCGAAACGTTTTGGACAAGATCGACTTTGCGATCGACAAAACCCAAAAGAACAAAAATCTCAGCGTCAACTTCTGTTTGAACTACGGTTCTCGGGACGAACTCCTCCGGGCCGCACAAGAAACGTTTTTACGGAGAAAAGAGGATAAGGTCCCTTTCGAAAAGCCCCTGAAAGAGAAGGAGCTTGAAAAATTTTTATATACGTCCGCTCTTCCTCCCGTAGATTTACTGATCAGAACGGCCGGGGAACAAAGACTTTCGAATTTTCTGCTTTGGCAATCCGCGTATGCGGAGTTGTATTTTACAGACACTCTTTGGCCCGATTTCGACAAAAATTCCCTGGTGGATTCCCTCAAGTGGTACGAAACCAGAACCCGAAAATTCGGAGGACTTACGAATGGGTGAAACATCCAAAAGGCTCGCTTCAGCCGTTGTGCTTCTTGTACTTTATCTTTTTATGATATTCTACGCGGATTTTTATTATCTGCAGACGTATCTGATTCTTATTTTGGGCGGTTTTGTCGGAATCGGGGAATTTTATAATCTTTCCGATCGGGGAGAGGAGGGTAGACCGTTTCGCGGAACGGGAACCTTCTTTATGTTTCTCATCATTTCCTTTTATTACTTTCGATTTATAGGCGCTCAGAACAAGTTCGAACCTCCCTTGTTCTTTTTGCAATACATCCGATATTTCATTCCTCCGTTTGATCCGGTTCCGGCCGCGCTCCTTTTGCTGTTGATCGTAACGTTTACTTTGCAGATCACCAAACGACCGTTAGATGGAGCGATCTTTTCGGTTTCCTCCACGTTTTTAGGCGTGTTTTACGTCGCGATTCCTCTAGGACATCTGATTCTTTTGCTCGGAATGGGGCAGGGGATTTACTACGTCGTTCTCGTTTCCGTCGTTACTTTTATTACCGACGCAGGAGCGTATTTCGGAGGAAGATGGTTCGGAAGACATCCCGCAGGACTTGCGATCTCTCCCAAAAAAACCTGGGAAGGTTACGCGACCGGGATCGTCACCGCGATCGCTGCGGTATATATCTTCAACTTGATTTGGGAAAGTTCCACGGGAACCTCGGCGGCTGTGCGCGGGTTGGAGGTCTTTTTGATTTCCGCGATTTTATCCTTGGTCAGCGTGATCGGAGATCTTTTGGAATCCGCGATGAAACGGGACGCAAAGATCAAGGATTCCGGTTCTCTGATTCCGGGTCACGGCGGAATGCTCGATCTCGCGGATGCGCTTTTGATCACGATTCCCGTTCTTTATTATTACCTTCAGATCAAGGGGGATCTGGGATTTCAAGTCTAACCGGTATGACAACCTCCGTTTGTCTTCTGGGTGCGTCGGGTTCGGTCGGAGAATCCACTCTTAAGGTACTGCGCGCCTTTCCGGAAGAATTCCGTCTTCATTCTTTCAGCGTCCATTCCAATCTCGAAAAGGCTCTTACGATTCAGAAAGAATTTTCCCCGGAGTTTATCTGCGTGAGTTCCGACTCCGCGGATCGTACCGTCCTCGGAAACAAAATCGGCAAAACACAAGTCCTTTACGGAGAATCCGCTCTCTGCGAACTCGTACGCGAACCGGCGGTGCGGATCGTGATCACCGCGATCGTAGGCGCCGTGGGTTTACGTCCGACGATCGCCGCGATCGTTTCCGGAAAAAGATTAGGAATCGCTAATAAAGAAACGTTAGTCACATCGGGCCCTCTCGTCAATTCCCTCGTCGCAAAACATAAGACGGTCGTCGTTCCCGTCGATTCCGAACACAACGCTCTTTTTCAACTTCTGGAGTCTTTAAATCCCCGCTCGGTGGAAAAAATCATTCTCACCGCGTCCGGCGGATCGTTTCGGGATTTAACCGTAGAACAATTGGCTTCCGTCACAAAGGAACAGGCGCTTCATCATCCGACTTGGAACATGGGTCCTAAGATCACGGTCGATTCCAACGGTATGATCAACAAGGGACTCGAAGTCATCGAGGCCCATTTTCTTTTCGGAGTTCCTTACGAGAAGATCGGAGTTGTCGTTCATCCGCAGAGTATCGCGCACGGAATCGTGGAATTGAAGGACGGAGCCTCGTTGATCTACGCCTCTTATCCGGATATGATCTTTCCGATCGCCCATTCCCTTTTTTATCCGGAACCGGTCCCGAAAATCCTTCGGTCCCATCCCGCAAAGGATTGGGGTAAACTCGAATTTAAGGAGCCGGATTTTAAAAGATATCCTGGGCTTAGGCTGGCCTTCGATGCGGGTAAGGTCGGAGGAACGGCTCCTTGTATTTTTAACGCGGCCAACGAGGCGGCTGTGGAATTGTTTTTGAAGGACGAGATTCGTTTTGTCGAAATTCCGAATTACATCTCCGCCGCGTTAGACGAAATACCGACGGAATATCCGACGTCTCTGGAAGGTTACGAGGAGGCCGATCGAATCGCCCGCGAAACCGTCCGAAATCTGAAATTAAGGAAGGCAGTATCCGTATGTTGATCATGATATTAGGCGCCGTATTTATGTTGGCGATTTCGATTTTTATCCACGAATTGGGGCATCTTCTTTGCGGAATGCTCGTGGGAGTTAAGGCGAGAATTTTTTCGATCGGATACGGTAGGGGGATTTGGAAGAAGAAGGTCGGTGAAACGACCTACCAGATCACCGCGATCCCGGTCGGAGGTTACGTTCTTTTTAAAGGGGACGACTACGGCGGAGAAATCAAGGGGGAACCGGGAGAACTTCTTTCCACTCCTCCCCTCAAAAGAATGATTCCCGTTTTGGGCGGTCCTCTCTTTAATCTATTTTTAGGTTTTGGAATATTATTGATTTTGAATTTTCTAGGACACAATCCTCCGGGGAATCGGATCTTTATCGATCCCGCCGATCAGGAATTTTCCGCCGCGTACCAATCGGGTCTTAGAACCGGAGACAGAATCCTGAACATCGAAGGAAACAAAACCGAAAAGTTCGAGGACATCGTGACGAGCGTTGGTTTGTCCTCCGGTAACGCGCTCAAAATCCGAGGAGAAAGAGAAGGTAAGGCGATGGAATGGAGCGTGATTCCCCGTATCGTCTACAATCCGAAACGTTCCTCCGGAATTCCCACCATCGGTGTGGAGCCTTTCGGGGAAAGAAGGGTGGTCGCTACGTTCAGTTATTCCGAACAGTTTCAACACTGGTTGTCTTCCCGTTTGGATAAATCGCACGAAGCGGAGAATTACTATCAAGAACGTCTGAAAAAAGCCGTGGAAGGCAGGGATATTCCCGCGGAAGTTCTACTCGAAAAAGAAAAGGAAGAAAAAGAAAACCTCCTTCGTTCCAGAGCTCTCAGTTATTTAAACGACGGGGACGTGATACAGACCATAAACGGAAGAACGATTTCCACAGTGGGAGAACTTCAAAAAATTCTGGGGGAATATCAGAATCAAAAGGTAAGTATCGTAGTAGATCGTAAGACTTATCCGTTGGTCAATCCTTGGTCCACTGAAAACGTGAGTGTGGAAGTTCCGGTTCTCGGAGCTAATATATTAGAATTTAAGAATATTCGAGATCGGAAATTTTCCGAGTTGAACCTGGAGTCCTACCAGTTTGCGAGTTATGATCCGGAACTCGGCCAAAAACTTCTGAACCTTGCCGTGGACGGAAAAAGTTTTCCGAACTTCGAGGAACTTCTCGCCTATATCAAAAACAAAAACGGAGAAACCGTAATCGTGGATATGGGAAACCTTAAGTTAGAAGCGGAACCGAAGGTGCGTCCGATCGGACTTCTCGGCTTTAGACCGAACATGAAATTTAGTCCGGCTCCGATGGAAAGAGAACTCGGCTTTTTGGAATCCTTTGTGGTCGCGGGTAAGGACGTTTACGAAAATGTGGAAACCACTCTCAAAGGAATCGGAATGTTGTTCTCCGGAATTCTTTCGGTAAAGGACAGTCTTTCCGGACCTGTGGGTATCGTTTCCTATGCGGGAATCAGTTTGGAAATCGGTTGGGAAACGTATTTGGAGTTCGTCGCTAGGATCTCGATCGCTCTGATGATAATGAATTTACTTCCCATTCCGATGGCGGACGGTGGACATATCGTATTGTATGCGTATGAAGCGATCACCGGAAGACCTCTTCCCGGAAAAGTGATCGAGTCCATCTTTCGAATCGGATTTTTGTTTCTGCTCGGGCTCGGACTCTACGTCACCTTCAACGATGTAATGCGAATTTTCTAAACGCATGAAAGCATCGAAATACATTCTCCCAACAGAAAAAGAAAATCCTGCGGACGCGGTTGTCGCGTCCCATCGGCTTATGATCCGCGCGGGTCTCGCGCGTAAATCTTCCGCCGGTCTTTATTTTTATCTTCCGCTCGGTTTGAAAATTCTTCAGAAGATCAAACAGATCGTTCGAGAAGAAATGAACAACACGGGCGCGTTGGAATTCGATCTTCCGATCTTAACTCCGTCGGAACTCTGGGAACAGAGCGGAAGATGGAACGCGATGGGAAAGGAAATGTTCCGTATCAAAGACAGACACGATCTTTCCTACTCGCTCGGACCGACTCACGAGGAATCGTTCAGCTCGCTCATTAAACCTTTATTAAAATCGTATAAAGATCTTCCGATCAACGTCTATCAGATTCAAACTAAGTTTAGAGACGAGATTCGTCCTCGTTTCGGTGTGATCCGTTCGAGAGAGTTCGTGATGAAGGACGCATATTCGTTTCATATCGACGATCCTTCTCTCGACGAAACGTATCAAACGATGCGAGTCGCTTACAGAAAGATCTTCGATCGCTGCGGTCTTAAGACGATTCCGGTTCAAGCGGACTCCGGAAGTATGGGCGGTTCGGCGTCGGAAGAGTTTATGGTCGTTTCTCCGATCGGAGAAGAAACATTATTGTTGTGTAATTCCTGCGGTTATAGTTCCAACAGCGAAAAGACTCCTTTTGTATTCAAAAAAGAGAATATAGACTCCGCAAAACTTTTCGAAAAAAAAGAAGTCGCAACCCCCGGTAAAAAAACGATCGAAGAAGTGAGCTCGTTTTTGGGAGTTCCCGCAAAAGAAACGATCAAGGCCGTCGCGCTCAAATCGGATAAGAAAAAGATCCTGGTATTCTTACGCGGGGACTTGGAACTCAATCTTCACAAACTGCATTCTCTTCTCCGAATTGTGGACTCCGAACCTATGACGGACGCGGAGATCCGGGAACTCGGGCTCGTTCCCGGTTTTATCGCGCCCGTAGCGCCGAACGACAAGGTAAAAGTTTTATACGACCGTTCCTTACAAAAAGATTTTCCATACGTTGTCGGAGCCTCGAAAGAAGACTTTCACATCCAAGGTTTTGTTTTGGAAAAAGAAATTTCCGGTCTTCCCGAATTCACCGATGTCGCATTAGCAAAAGAAGGGGATCTTTGTCCGAATTGCAATTCTACTTTGAAAGCCGAAAAGGGAATCGAGGTCGGTCATATTTTTAAGTTAGGTGAAAAATATACCAAGGCTTTTGGGATTCAGGTTTTGGATCAAAACGGTAAAACCAGAACTCTTACGATGGGTTGTTACGGAATCGGAGTCAACCGAACCATGGCTACGGTAATCGAACAATGTAACGACGAGAAAGGAATTTTCTGGCCGATCAGTATCGCTCCGTTCGAGGTCGCTCTCGTGAGTATCACAAAGGGTGAGGAGCAAACTTCCAAAGTGGAAGAATTTTATAATGTTCTAAAGAACGAGCAGATAGAAATTTTCTGGGACGACCGCGACGTCGGACCGGGATTTAAACTCAAGGATTCGGAACTCATCGGTTTTCCGATCCGAATCACGATCGGAAAAAAATTCTTCGAAAACGGGGAGATTTCGATCTACAATCGTAAGAAAGACAAAGAAGAATCCTTCGCCTTTACGGGATTCGAAGACTTGGTCGCAAGAGTAGAATCTCTGCGTCAGGAACTCTTCGCAGAGTTGGAGTAGTTATGGGAAAAGCCAGTCATTTCGAAAAAGAAGGATACTTCGGAGAATTCGGAGGACGTTATTCTCCCGAAATTCTTCACGACGCCCTCGTGGAACTCGAAGCTACGTACAAGAAACTCAAGAAGAGCAAACACTTCAAAAAAGAACTTTCCTACTATCGCAAGAATTACATCGGTCGTCCTTCTCCGCTGACGTATGCGGAATGTCTGACAAAGGCTTGGGGTGGCGCGAGAATTTGGCTTAAACGCGAAGACTTAAATCATACCGGAGCGCATAAGATCAACAATACGATAGGCCAAGTGCTGATCGCAAAGGCGATGGGCAAAACGAGAATCATCGCGGAAACCGGAGCGGGTCAACACGGGGTCGCAACCGCGACCGTGGGCGCGATGTTTCAAATGGAAACCGTGGTCTATATGGGAGAAGAGGATCTTCGTCGCCAAGAACTTAACGCGATTCGTATGAAAATGATGGGAGCGAAAGTTGTCGGAGTTTCCAGCGGAACCGCGACTCTCAAAGACGCGACGAGCGAAGCGATGAGAGACTGGGCATTAAATGTTTCTAATACTCATTATATCGTCGGCTCTTCCATCGGTCCTCATCCTTTTCCCACGATCGTAAGAGATTTTCAATCCGTGATCGGTATCGAGTCCAGAAAACAATTCAAAAAAACGAACGGTAAACTTCCGAACGCGGTGGTTGCCTGCGTCGGAGGCGGCTCGAATGCGATCGGTATGTTTTACGGTTTTCTAATGGATAAGAAAGTAAAGTTATTCGGCGTGGAAGCGGGAGGATATTCTTCGGAACCCGGTTCACATTCCGCGACGATAAAGTTCGGAAGAACCGGATTCTTACACGGAACAAAAACTCTCGTGATCCAAGACGAATCCGGTCAGATCGTTCCAGCTCACTCCATATCCGCGGGACTTGATTATCCCGGAGTGGGACCCGAGCACGCGCACTTTCACAAAAGCGGCAGAGTGACCTACGCGAACGTGGACGACGAGGGTGCGTTAGACGCCTTTTTAGAAGTCTGTAGAATCGAAGGTATCATTCCCGCATTAGAAACCGCTCATGCGTTTCGTTTTGCGAAAGACCTTGCTAAGTCTATGAGCAAAAAGGAAGACGTCTTGATTTGTTTATCGGGACGCGGCGATAAGGACGTAGCCGAGGTTGCAAGACTTCGGAAAGGAGAATTTTCTTGAACGCGATTTCCTCCGCTTTTTCTTCCGATAAGAGCGTCTTCATTCCCTATATTTCCTTGGGTGATCCGGATTATGAATCCTGCGTCGTTTGGGCGGATGCCCTCATTCGAGGAGGCGCCGGAATTTTGGAATTGGGGATTCCTTTTACCGATCCGGTCGCCGACGGTCCCGTCATTCAGAAGGCATTCAAGCGTGCGTTAGCACATCCTTTCTCTATGAAAAAAATTCTGGAGATCACCGCGGAGATTCATAAACTACATCCTCAAATTCCGTTGGTTTATCTTACGTATTTCAATCCTCTGTTTTCGATGGGTTTGGAAACCTTCACCGAATCCGCTAAGAACGCAGGCATTCAAGGTCTGATCATTCCGGATCTTCCCTACGATACCCCCGAGGCGGAGGAGTTCTTTTCCCTGTTGGTAAAAAAGAAAATCGATTTCATTCATCTCGTGACTCCTGCGTCTACGAATGTGCGGATTCAGTCGATGAAATCCCTCGCGTCCGGTTTTATCTATTACGTGACTTCTTACGGTGTGACCGGCGAGCGTCGCGCTCTTGCGGAGGGTTTGGAAGAGAGAATCCAGTTGGTTCGTAATAAGATCGGTCTTCCGGTTTGCGCCGGGTTCGGGATTTCTTCTGCGGATCAGGCCCGTGATATTTCGCGTTTCGCGGACGGTGTGATCATCGGTTCTGCGGTGCAGAAAATCATCGAAGAATTCGGGGCGAATCGCGTGGTTTGTGCGGGTAAACTTTTGGCGTATGCTTCGGAGATTCGAGCCTCTATGAGATGAGGAGGCCGCACTCCTTTTTCGGGTTCGTTGTTTGGGTCTGTAAATTGGAGAGACGGTGGGATTTTTTACGTTGGGTGTGCTCTTCCGAGTTGGATTTGGCTCCGTAGAAGTTTTTGGGGAAAGCGAAGTTCTCTTGTAATACTCAAATTTGTTGGAACTCCACGGGATTTTGTTTTTCTAGGGATTCCCCACTCTAATAGCAAAGAAAATAAAAAACACCGGGAGATTCCCAACCCCCAAGCCAGGATTCCCAGCTTACACCAATCCTCCTCGAAAGGACGAAAGTTCATCTTCTGCAGATTCAAATTTTTCTCCTGATATCTGGCATAAGCCAGCCTCTTCCCCAAAAAACGTTTCCGAACCAAGGTCTCGTCCCAATGCGATAAAAGAAGGTGCAGGGTTTTTCGAAGGGCCTTCGGACGAAGCCGAGTGGAACAAACCAAGTGCTCCGGAATCAAAAACGAACAAAGATTACCGGACTTACGGACGGAATAAGACGTAAACCCGGACTTAAAAGAAGAATTCCCCATAACCGGAACGGTTCCGGGTAAAGAGCGGGCGGAGCGGAAAACGGAACAAAAAATGAAAACGGAAGGAGAACAACAGGCGGTAAGGCCCTGAAAATATTGACGAAACTCCGACGGATAGGATACTGATCCCCGATCAAGGCCGGAGGAACGCATGAGCGAAACAAAGTTTAAAATCACTCCACTACACATTATCTCTCTGATACTGGGGATATTGGGGATTGTTTTCATATCATTAACGGCATTTTTTCCGAACTATTCGCTCAACACCGAATTTTTACTCGGAGGATTCGCACTGCTTTTGATCAGTTCGTATCCGATCTATAAGTTCATAGAAGCCAACACATCCGATAAACAAAGGTCCGGCAGCATCTGGCTTTCGGCCGTAGTATCGTTTACGATGTTTTTCCTATATCAGGTCTTTACACCGCTCTCCGAGTTGGAAGAATCATCCGTGTCTTGGAGGTTCACATTACTGAGAGCCGGGGTGAATAAGAGCGAAAAAGAATCCGAAGAAGGCACGATCGAATACACGCGATACAATCCGCCTCCCGGAGCAAGACAGGATATACAGATAATCGGAATCACGACCACGTCGCTGGAAAAACTGCAGGGAAAATGGCCTTTACCTTGGAAATATTACGCAAACATCATAGACATATTTAAGAATACGTCCAACCAGTTGATGTTCGATATTTTTTTCGTGGATTATAAACCCGGACAAACCGAAGAGATGGCTCAAGCCTTGGCAAAAAATCCGCAGGTCATGTTCGACTACCCGATGGAAACGAGTTTGGAATCCAAGAGTTCCATTTTGAATCTGGAAAAACGCATCGACGTGCTCAAAAAGTTTAAGTTGGAAAACGTGGAGGATCCGGGGGATGTCGGAAGATCCTGGTTGAAATTCCCGCAACCTCCGATCGAACCCGTAGCGGAAAAAGCATCCGGATTAGGATTTGCGAATATTAAAAAAGACGAAAGTGGACTCAACCGAAGAATGCCTCTCGTAGCAAAACTGTTGAATTCGGGACCGCTTAGGGAAACGGAATACTATCCGTCCATCGACTTAATCATCGCGTGTAATTATCTCGGGGTGGACGTAAAAAGGGACGTGGAAGTTGTAATGGGAAAATACGTAAAGATCAAGAACATCCCGCAAAAGACTTTGACGAGTTTCAA
>NZ_ANIK01000084.1:0-12500 GCF_000347175.1 Leptospira alstonii serovar Sichuan str. 79601 | reverse complement strand
CCACGTTTTTGACGAGGGCAATGGATCAACTCGTGGAAGACGTATCGCTCATGAAACTACCGGTTCGATTTGTGATCGATCGGGCGGGATGTGTGGGACCGGACGGAGAAACACACCAAGGACTATTCGATTTAGGATATCTGCTCGGCTTACCGAACATGGACGTATTTGTGCCGTCTAACGGACAGGATTTGATCGATTCGCTTCGATGGATGGAAACGTACGATACGTCTCCGATTGCCATACGATTTCCAAAGTCGAGCGTGGATTTAAGTACTTTGGATTTTTACAAAAAAACGGAATTAAAACCTGGAACGTTTCGAGTTCTCAAAAAAGGAACGGACCTAGCGTTATTAACGATTGGCTCCATGATCGACGAGGCCAAAAAGGCGACCGAAATTCTGGAGGGCGAGGGCTTCAGCGTAACGCTCATCGATCTGGTGTGGTTACGACCGCTCGGGGTGGAAGCGCTCGAAGCGGAATTGACCAACGTTAGACGTTTTGCGATATTAGACGAAAGTTATGTGGACGCGGGGGCTTCCGGATATCTGCTCAATCGAATTTCACCGGAGAATTTGACGAAATACGTCAAAACCTACGGATTTCCGCCGGAACCCATACATCACGGAGAAAGAAAGGAAATTTTCAAAGCGTATCAATTGGACGGGCAGTCGATAGCGGAACACGTAGCGGAGGCGCTGAAAAAAAACTTAATCCCGTAACCGTTCCAAACCGAAAATGAAAATAAAAACGGGTTATGGAATTGCAAAACTTTACTCCTTCGGATTTTCTAGAAGCGGCAAAATATTTTTACAAGAAGGGCGATAGCGACAGAGCGGAATATTTGTTCAAACTTTCTTTGGAAAACGAGGAAAGTCACGAGGCGTATTTCTATTTAGGACTCATGGAAAATCAAAAGGGAAATCCCGAAAAGGGATTGATGCACTTTTACAGATCCGTGGAAGTAAATCGGAATTACGGAAATCCCTGTAACGAAATCGGAATCATACTACTAAGAGCGGGGAAGGAAAATGAAGCCGTATACTGGCTGAAAAAATCCTTACGCTGCGAATTGAACGACGCGCCTCATATCTCACTCTACAATCTCGCCACACTGTATAAAATTTGGAATCGTCCCGAAAGATCGCTTCAGTATCTGCATCGTGCGATCCTGATCAAACCCGATTTTGAAGAAGCCAAAAAACTCAAAGAAGAACTGGGCTTCGCGATTTGAGTCAAACTTCGTAACGTCAAAGCAACTCGGATCGTATTCGCATTTTTGAATCTATCTTAAAGAAAATCGCGTATCGGTTTTATACTACTGCGTATCTTACTGCGATAATTGAATTTTCAAATTAAAAAAATCGAAAGTACTCATTCCTGCATCTTGGAAAGAAGGATTTTGAAATCATCGTCTTCCAGGAAAGGTTTAAATTCTTCGAATTTAAGAAAGGAATCTTTCCTGTGTTTGAGGGAAATACAAATCGAAACGTAACGAAGAAGTTGCTTCCGGTCTTCCCTTTTGGCGAAATACCGGGCCAATAAAAAAGCGAAACGCGGACTTTGGATTTTGTCGGGGATGAGATCCGTTGTTTTATCCAGTGTTTTTCTGTCGAAATCGGGATCGATATCCGCGCCGATACAAAGTGTGCAAAAAATAGAATCTTGTAAAAGCGTCGTATATCTTTTCTCGGTTTCTGGGTCGTGTTTGAACTCGGCTAAATCCAAAAATGCCCTTAGAATCGGAATTGCTTCCCATATTTTTTCTTTTTTTGGATCTTCGTTAAAACCGAAATCGTCGGCGATGAGATTACCGATTCTCTGATACGTCCATTCCGTCAAAGCTCTACCCAATTCGTTCAGAGGAAAATCGATCGATTTCAGCGATCTTACAAAGGTTGTATTGTTCTCGTTGAAATCGGAGACAAGGATCAGCGCTAAAAGGGAGGAATTAGAAAGCGAATTTCTAAACCGCAATAACTCTTCAAAACTGACTTTCGTTTTTCTACAATAGAGAGTAAGCATTTTTTTCGTTTTGTAAAACGGCTTTAGATCCGAAAAATTCGTATTGTCCGCGTAAAGGGTCCGAAGCGGAAGTTTGGAAAGAATCTCGAAGGATGATACGGGAGAATCGGACAGATTGAGTTCTTCCAAATTTTTCAGGCTTTCCAAGGGTGAGATGTCGGTCACTTTCGTGTTTGAAATCCTAAGCCTGCGTATTTTCGTAAAAGGTTTTAAAATCGCCAGATTTTCAATCGGAATATCCTTAAAATCCAGGGATTCAAGTCGGCCGGATAATTCCATATTCAAAAATTCTAATTTTTCTAAGAGCAGGGTAGGGCTATCGGTAAAACTTCCGTGTAATGTGAGTTCTTTCAGTTTTTTGAAATCTTTTAATACGCTGAGGTTTGAGTTCGATTCCGTAATCGTCAGTTTTTCCAAACGATTTCCAAGAACTTGTAAAGGCGAAAGATCAATTCCGTTTTTGTTATGAATCGAAAAACTTTTCAGTTTGGAAAATGCGGATATAGGCTCTAAAGAATCGATTTGATCCGCTTCATAGATCGTAAACCAATCCGCTGCGAGAATAACTTCCGGATTTACGGCCGTCTTTCGCATCGCCGCTTCTCTTTCGAATTTCTCTTTCCAGCTAATATTCAGTTGTCGGAACCAGTCTTCTGGGTTTAGTTTCATATTTTGATTAAAGACACGCCGTTTGCATCGTAAAGACAATTACTTTTTTTAAATAGAAAATCATTGAGTTCTTCGTTCGTATTCATAAGTTGATCTGTCCTTTATACGTTAGGCGAAATTTTGAGAACGATTTTCCTCTTTAACTAGAAATATCCTGTTTCATGAATCTTCTCAAATCCTTCGTTGTGAAATGTTACAACTTTAGGAAAATTGAGTTCGAGTCCTAAAATTCCTTCCTCATTTAAAATCTCAATCGATAGTTTATCGTTAACACAGCGTAGATAAAATGGGGAAATGTTAATCACAGGCCCTTGGGGCTCTACACTTTTAAAGTCCTGTAACAGTCGACCTTTCTCGTCCCGAATTTCTTGAAATTGAATCATCTTTGTGTCTTGTGTGATTGAGATCCTGAGGTTGCGTTCCCGTTTCCAATCTTCCTTCCGCACCCAAGGATCAGCTGAGGTGACCTTCGCGTAGCAAAATCGATAATGTTTAAAGATGGAATCTTTATCATTTATAGAATAGTCAATGGGAACCCGAGTATTTGTGATTACAAACCGATACTCTAAGCCTTCAAAAAGATCTTTGAACTCGTTCGGCGTAAGTATAAACTTGAATTTGTACCATCCTTTCTCTGTTCCAAGCCCGCCGAAATAAGTCATATTGTTTCAAACGTTAGTAGTTAGGCGACGGTTTTAATTGACTCGTAATTAATCAACCAACATTTCTTTTATAATCAGTTTCATTTTATTAACTGTTTTGGAATCTATTTTTCCTAACCTTTTTATCAGACGCGTTTTATCTACTGTTCGAATTTGATCCAATACAACCCAACCTTTCTTTTCTCGAAATTTTAATTCAACTCTTGTTGGATACGATCGAGATTTAGTTGTCATTGGTGCAATAATAATTGTTCCAATAGTTTTATTCATTTCATTAGGCGAGATTATCGCGCACGGTCTTGATTTTTTTATCTCATACCCGATCGTTGGATCTAAATTAATCAAATATATTTCGTATTGAAAAATCACCATTTCCAATCCTTGTCCGATAAATCTATCGAATCAGGAATCAGTAATTTATCATCTTTATTGGATGACATTGTTTTAAATTGTTTTTCCCAACCTTCTCTTGGTTTTGATTTTAGAGGTACAATGATTAGTTTATTATTATCTATTAGTAAATCTACTTCTTCTTCAATTTGACATTCTTCTAAAACGGCTTTAGGAATCCGAATCCCTTTAGAATTACCTATTTTTATAACTGAAGCTTTCATAGTAATTACTATGTAATTACATTAAGAATTGTCAATCAAAAAGGAGTAAGATTTTGCCTTCGATAGAAGGCCGGTGGGCCAGTGACGGAAATTGAACTTTTGTATTGAATATCTCCTTGCAATTTTCATTTCAAAAGATATCTAAAAATTGTCGCCTAACGAAAAAGACTTCTCGACGTTCGCAGAGCTCTTGCGCGAAGTTCGTTGTCGTAGCCCGCGATTAAAATACTAACAATTTAACGTTATTTAAAACTTCTTTCAAAGAAAGTTTGTTTGTTGATTTTATAAGTTCCGCTTCACGGATAGTCCAATCTAAGTTCTTCACTTGATCGGAAAGAATTACACCGTTGAACTTTTTAGATTTAACAGTCGCTTCAAATGGATATCCCTGAATCTTACTTGTTATTGGACAAAATAATTGCTAAGCCGGTTTTTGAATTATATTCCTTATGAAGATTTTGTTTTGTAATTTTTGCGAGTTTTTCTTCTAGAGATGCTTTTCGCATTGGATAAATAACTATTTATCCCCTTCGAATTGCGATTCGACGCAACTTCCATCATTTAATTGCCATTGCTTTTGGAATTCTAATTCCTAAGCTATTACTCCATTTTTGAATAATTGATTCCATTATACATTGTATATACCTTTTAATCTTTTGCAATAAATAGAGCGCTCCTCGTTAGTTTCGGGGCTTATCCAAGAAATAAACTTTGTATCATTTCCGTCAAAATCGATATTTCTAAATACTCTTTCATCCGCACCAAGGCCGCTAATTAAATAAAGACGTTTCATTGATTATTATAACTTTTGAAAAGAACAATTTTACGCAACGACGCATAACGTTTGGGTTCAAACCGAGCATTTTTATAGCTCGATAACATCTTATTTTTTAGACAATGGCGCGTAACGACACGACTATACGATGTTATCTGCGGAAGTCGGAAGAGAGCAAAGCGAGCGTAACGTTTTGCTCTCGCGGTGGCAAAAAGCAAAAGCCGTTTTAACCGGCTGCGGCCGCCTTAAGCGCGGCGATGTCAATTTTTTGCATCTTCAGCATTGCTTGTTGCGCGCGCTCGGCCTTCGCACGATCTTTATGCGATATAAGTTGCAAGAGAATTTTAGGGGTTATCTGCCACCACATACCGTATTTATCCTGAACCCAGCCGCACATAGCTTCTTTGCCGCCGTCTGCGAGAAGGGCGTTCCAGTAATAATCGACCTCTTTTTGCGTTTCTACGCTGATCATGAATGAGACGCCCCAACTGAATTGAAAACCAGGTCCGCCATTGTAGGAAAAAAATCTTTGGCCGTTCAGAATGAAATCGGCCTGCATCGGGTTAGCCCTAAGAACTTTAGATTTCTTGAAGATCGACACATAAAAATTCGCCGCTTCTTCGGGGTTCGCGTTGAACATGAGAAAAGGGGTTATGCTGTGCGACGGAGCCGCCACGAATTTAAGTTTCGTTTCATCGGGTTTCCGCTTCAGCGAACTGCTTTTTTTCTTTGATTTCGTCATGTTTTTCTCCTTCTTTTAGAGTGATTGATCGTCTGTGTTACAAATTTTATGAAAATAGTCGTTTCGAATTTTTCGCCGGAAAGGCATCCCGCTGCACGAACATTTAATGGTTTAGACTTGTTCGGATAGTTACATTGATGAACTTTTCAATTGATTTATCAGACAAATAAACTTCGTAGAGCTTTACATGATTTCCGGCATTGTTTAATGAACTCAATAAAAAATTAGGAGCAGAGTTGTATGTTCTGTCTATAAAATCCTAACACCTAGTTCCTTTCTTTTAAAAGGAAAGTATTTTGCGATAATTTTCGGATATCAATCAAATAGAAATGTAATAAAACAGATACCCTCTAGTCGTTTCTGTCAATCCGATTTACGCAAACTGTCGCCTAACGACTGATGCGAAGTGGCAAACGCGTAACCCTATAATCTCGCAAAGCCAATATTAAAGAATTTCTTCATTCCAAGCCTGAACAGAAACACCCGGAGAATAATGAACCAAACCAATAGGATTATTAGTCAGTATCTTCTCACCAATTTTATAGTTAAATTGAATTGAATCAATATCGATATCCGATAAAGGCCATGGCTGATGCTGGATCTCAAGTCGAACAAGCTTTCCACAATATGCATTATAAAGACAGTAACGTTCGGTAAGCCAAATATCAAGTGCGCTTTTGGAATTTAACGGGTTTTTAACCTTATACTTTATTGTTAGGCTATTTCTATAATTTTTAACAAAATACTCCTCGATAGGCCCAACTTTACGAATAATTGAAGATTTTTTGTAAGGTAGCCCTGAAAGATACTTAGCCAAAATAACCGGTATTAATTTTTCAGCTTCAATACTTAGAAAATAAACTCCCGGTTTATTATCTTTCACTACATAGGTTCTGACATTAACTTCATGAAAATTTGAAACAGGCGGAAACGGAAAAAAACCTTTTGGATGAACATTTTCCATCGAGAATGCAACAATTGATAGCCAGGTTTCCCCCTCATATTTATCGATTTCCAAACCTATGGGGATGAGAGGAACCAATAAATCGGGATCAATTTTAATGTGAATGAAGATAGCACGATTCCATTCTTGGTACCACAGCCAACTTCGCTCCGGTATATTCCACAATCGGAACGGCGAATCATTCGCTAATTTATTTTTCTTATTCATAATATTACGCCATTTCGCCTAACGCACACGGCTAGGCGGCGTTTCGCGTGCGTTTTTTCCAAGCTTGCGCGCGAAGGAGTTGGCGCGAGGTCCGAGAGGGAACCGTGAGCGACGATGCGCAGCATATAGCCGTAGTTAGTTGCTGTCACGCGTCCATAAGACTATATCACATTAAGTAATTATTTCAGTCAATGAATACTATTGACATTCTTTATATTTACTATATATTGACACTATGCATATGTCGACGTCAATCGAATTTGAATGGGATGCATCGAAAAATACCGCAAATAGAAAAAAACATAGGATTTCATTTGAAGAAGCAAAGACAGTCTTTTACGACGAAAACGCAAGGATTATAGATGACCCAGACCACTCCGAAAATGAAGAAAGATTTATCATACTTGGATTTAGTTATAAATTAAATCTTTTGATGGTTTCGCATTGTTATCGTTCTTCAAAAGACACAATCCGAATTATCTCAGCAAGAAAAGCAACGAAATTAGAATCCAAACAATACGAGGAATTTTTATGAGAAAAGAATACGATTTTTCAAAGTCAAAGAAAAACCCCTATTTAAAAAAACTGAAAAAACCAATTACGATTAGAGTTGATGTTGATACTATCGGATACTTTAAAACTTTATCTGATCAGACTGGTATTCCATATCAAAATTTAATTAATTTATACTTAGCTGAATGCGCATCGAAGCATAAGAAAATTGACCTTACTTGGAAGTAATATCCTTTCTTAATTCTTTAAACTAAGATGCTTTCTCAAATTTGCATTTCAAACGTGATGACGCCTAACGAAAGAGACTTCTCGACGTTTGCCTTCCCGGAGCGCAGCGTATAGCGGCAGTTAGGCGTTCGTGCCCCGCTTCCGAAATCCGTTTTTCTTACGTATGTTTTCTATAGTGAAGAGCAACGGTGCCGGATTTAAAAGTTTCCGAACCAAGAAAGTCCAACCGAAGGTTCTCCTGCGGCTTCACGGTCTCGAATAACCGCGGCCCTTTTCCGGCAACAACCGGATGAACCACAAAACGATACTCGTCAATCAAACCGCGCTCGGAAAGCTGCGACGCAATGCTCAAACTGCCCACGCAAATGTCCTTTCCGGGCTGCTGCTTCAACGCGATCACCTCTTCCGCAATGTTCGCGCGTAAGAGTCTCTTGTTCGTTCCTTCAACGTGTGCCAATGTGGTTGAGAATACGACCATGTCGAGCGAGTCAAACACGCGAGCGAACTCATTGATTGTTTCCGACATGGACCGGTTCTTGGCGACTTCGGGCCAAAAGGGCACCATGAGTTGATACGTGATGCGGCCGTAGAGGAGGAGACTCGCATTCCGCAGGATCCGGGTGAAGTAATCGTGCAGTTCGTCGTCGGCAACCATATCCGTGTGGCCGCAAAACCCGTCGGTGCTAATGTTGATCGCAAAAACTACTTTTCTCATAGATCTACTTATATGGTGTTCACTGAAAAGTTCAAGCACCAATTAATCGACTTTTTGATAATCGAATATAGCGGCGGGGCATGTAGCTTAACGAAATAGGCTTCTCGACGTTGTGTATCTGAAGCGCTTATGCGCGAAGAGTTGGCGCGAGACTTGAATGAGCCTGAGCGGGAACCGCGAATGGTGAACGGAGCGAGAAACCGAAGTTAGGCGATCGTGTTTGCCCTAATTTAAGATTTGATCATTTCAGAATTAATAATATTTAATGCTTTGCCTTTTTTTGTTTTGTAAAAAAGGAAATCGCTACCTAAAGTTAAAATATCTTTTATTCCATAAATTTCGGAAAGACTCACAAGAGAAACATCTGCAAAGTCCATTGGTCGATCTGAATACTTTTCCATATAATGATGAATCAATGGAAAATGCTCATTGTCTTGATTTAAAATTGTAATTGCACCGTCTTTAATCCATTCGATAAAAGAATTCTGAATTTTCTTATTATCTGATAGCAGGTACGAAACTTCCGTTACAATAGCTAAAGTTGTGAATAGTCTTCCTTTGAAATTTTTAAGAAAAGATCTTATTTCATTACAGTAAATATCTGATTCATCGAAGAACGCTATGATTGGTCCAGTATCAATAATTGCTTTTATCATTTATCTTTTTGCTTTCTCAGTATCACATTTTTAATATACTTTTGGTGATTTACCGATTTGTCTGAAATTCCACTTTTATATCGGCCAAAGTATTTTTCACCTAATTCATAGGCGGATGGTTCCTGAGCAAAGTTATCAATATAATAAACTAAAGACTCTTTAATAACTTCTGATTTACTTTTATTCTCAATTTTAGTTACTTCTGATAATTTCTTTTCTAATTCTGGGGGTAATCGAAGACTAATCATACTTTGCCTCTTGTATCACATATGTAATACATTCGCGATTTTGTCAATGAGATTTTTGAGTTTTCTTAAATTACAAAAGCGAATACATAAGTGCATTTTCTGTTTCAAAAGCCACTTAGCAGGCATTTCGCATAACGAAAGAGTCTCCTCGACGTTGCGTCCCCGAGCGCTTGTGCGCGATGGGGTTGGCGCAAGGTTTGAGCGACCTTAGTCGCGTCCCGCGAACCGAAGTGACAAAGCAATGTCGCTTTAGCCCGGAGTGAAGGTCGCGTTAGCGATCCTGAACGGAGCGAGGAGATGAAGTTATGCGTAGTCGCTTTGATTTTAAAATCTTAAATAAAAACTGCGGGAGAAACATTAAATCTTTTAGACAAAGCTTTGACTTGCCTTACATTTAATTCTCTTTTACCATTTAAAATTTCTGATACAACACCTTGACTACCAAGCTCCTTCATATCTTTTTGAGATAGCCCGTGCTCTTCCATTAAAGACTTTAGAATTTCAATTGGATCAGATTCAATCTCTGGAAAATGGTCAGATTCATATGACTCAACCACGTTTCCGATTGTTTCCATTAATGGCGCCAATGAATGTTTTTCGTTGTTACCTATCTCATCAATTAAGTTATCTAATATCTCTACAAGTTTCTTATATTGTTTTTGAGTCCTCGGATAGGAAATGACTTCTTTAATCTCAGGCCACACATTCTTTACTTTTTCTAATTCAGCGATCATTTCACACCTTCCATTTTCCTTTGTCATACTCAGAATGAGTTAGAATTTCTCGAATATAAACTTTCTTCCTATTAAAATGAATGGCTGCAATAAGTCTGAAATTGTTTCCAGATATATTAAAGACGAATAAATTTTGCACAATATCTGTTGAGGGTAAAACATTTCTTAAATCGGGAAAATTATCAAAATCCGTTTTACTTAAGACTTTATACCATAATTCCAGTGAAGATCTCGATTTTGGATATTGTTCAATAAAATCTCTAATTTTTCGCTTACTTATTACATGCACAAAGTAAATAATATCTCATATTGAGATTTATTGCAAGCTTTATTTTAGTCCCAAGAAATTTTTAAGCGATTACGCCTAACGAAATAGGCTTCTCGACGTTTGCGGTTCTGGAGCGCGTCTAAACGCGCGTAAGAATTGGAACGAGGTTCGAGCGACCTTAGTCGCGTCCCTCGAACCGAAGTGGCAAAGCAATGTGCGGAGCCGGAGTGAAGGTCGCGTTAGCGATCCTGAACGAAGCGAGGAGACGAAGTTAGACGCTGGGTCGCGTTATACTTTTAACAAGTTTTGTAAAAACTTTCCTTTTAATGTTTTGTAAATAGAAAAATCAGAATCAATACTAATAATTCGTTCAATTCCTTCCCTTTCTGCAATACACATTAAAGAAGCATCGGCCAAATCCATAGGTAAGTCGGAATATTTTTTCATACGACTTTTTATATATCGAAGATCTTCTAAACTTATATCTAAAATATGGATACTTCCCCTTTCAATCCATTCTAAGAAGTCAGATTGGGCTCCTATTGAGAATGAAAGTAAATAAACAACTTCTGTAACTACTGGCCACGATGAGAATAGTGAACCTTTATAGGATTTAATGAATTTGTAAGTAGATTTGTGAAATTTATCGTTAGAATTAAACAAAGCAACAATCGGACCGGAATCAATTAGAGCTACGTTTTGCATTTTTACCCTTAATCGATTGTTGCAAATATTTTTTCCGATTTTGAGCTAAATCTGAAACTCCGGACGCGTGTTTTCCGAATAAATCTTCCCCTAATTCAAATGGAGTTTTGATATTCCCATGATTTTTAATATATTCTAAGATAGAATCTTTAACTATTTCTGAACGACTTTTACCCTCAGATTTTGCAAAGGAATCCAATTTTCTTTCTAATTCCGGTGGTAAACGTAAACTTATCATAGCCAACATGTATCACATATAAGTATTACAGTCAAGGAGCTTATTTTTACTAAATAACACTTCTAAGTCCGTATAATCAAGTGAGCGAAGCGATGTGTCGAAGACCGAAGTGAGAGTTTGCTTTAGCAAATCTCGAACGAAGCGGTAAGCGTTAGTTAGGCGAAGTTCGCCCAATCAAAAGCAAACTGCATCTTCGAATAAACGGGTCGAGCGCGGCAGGCAAAATGCACATCATTCTTGCCCTGCCGGGCGCGATCTTTGCCGCGCAGACCCGAGGAGCTACGGCACCGCAGCGTGTCAAATTTTGTTGTCTGAAGTGCTGGCCCCACGGCGTAATTATTTGCGCCCATTCTTTCTCGGCTTCAAGCTTATTCTCAGATCCGTAAATTGAATCTCAAAATGCCTTCTGGAAGAAGTGAGTATTCTATGTATGAAACCTGCTTTTGCCCCTATGTCGATTTCGTCATAAATTATTTCGACTGCATTTTTCTTTTTTAGTTTCTCGTGCATCGCCTTTGAAGCAAGTAATTTTCCAGAAATATAGGTCAATTTTAAGGTTTGGTAGCCAACCTGAAGATCGCCAACGATTATGACAATTTCAAGGTTATGACCACGCTTCTGAAATTTTTGAACTAAACCGTCATGAAGGCTTATACCAAGGGCTAAAGCCCGTACGGAGAATGCAAGTTCTGGGATAATACCATCAAGATGCTTTTGGTAAAGTTCTGGCACCTCTTGGGCTTCTTCATCTGATAATTCACCGGAAGCCCATTTCTTAGTAAAAAATTTCATGTTCGATGCCATGTTTCCTGCTAAAAACTCTTGGGCCAGCATTTCAGACAACGAAAGAGTCTCCTCGACGTTGCGTGTCCAAGCGCTTCTGCGCGCCGGACTTGACACGAGGTTCGAGTGAGCCATAGCGAACCATAACCTTACCCACAAATATGAGAAAAAACTAGATTTTTCAACCTTTATTTCCAAAGTTAGTAAGGGCCTTATAATGAACACTAAACATTGGAGGCCCTTCAGGAAAAATCATGGGTAAACGTCCAAACCGCCTAAATGAAAGAGAATAGCGACGCGGAAGAAATCGAAATTTCTGAAGCCTCTTGCATTCGATTTAATTTTCTGAATACTTGAATTAATACTTTCCGAACCAGCGTTTGTGATTCGATGAGCGAAGTAGGTAAGGATGTATTTAATGTTTTTATAAAGCATCTTAGCGACTTTAATAATAGGTTTAAGTTTAGAATGAGTAGCCCAAAAATACCAACGTTTGAAAAACTTTTCCGCATTACCTTTATAGCTGTAAGACCAAAAATAACGAAAGGCTTCTTTTATCTGCCATCCTTTCCCGACTTTATACAGATTTAGTTTAAGAGAATTGAAAGCTTCCTTTTGCTTATCAGAATAATTTTCTTGGTTCGTTAACCATAGAAATTTCGTCCCGGAGAGAGTTTCATTGTTTACACTACGCAGCCTGCGATTCTCATCTTTCCAAATGTTAGCCACCGCTTCATTCAAATATTTTGAAATA
>NZ_ANIK01000083.1 GCF_000347175.1 Leptospira alstonii serovar Sichuan str. 79601 | reverse complement strand
TCCGTTAAGAAGAACCCCGCCGCCAGGTCCCTCTCTTTTTTAGGGAGGGACTCTTACTAGGGATCAGTGGTTAGAGATCAGATGTCAGGTTAAAATTTTTCCGTTTTATCTATTAGGACGGCATGGAAGAGATCCGAGTTTTACCGTTCGTTTAAAAACGTAGGAGCTCATACTAGGGATCAGTGGTTAGAGATCAGATGTCAGGTTAAAATTTTTCCGTTTTATCTATTATAACGGCATGGAAGGATCCGGGTTTTACCGTTCGTTTAAAAACTTACGAGTTCATACTAGGGATCAGTGGTTAGAAATCAGATGTCAGGTTAAAATTTTTCCGTTTTCGGAATCGATATAGTTCACTTCGATCTTTCTTTCCGTAGCCGGTTTATATAGAATTAAGGCGGCAATCATATCATAAACGGTCAAAGAATAATCGATCGCCGTGACAATCGCTTGGAAGGCTAAAAATCTGGATTTGGTCACGGGTTTGATTTCCCTTTCCTTACCGGCCGCCATCCATTTGTAAATTCTAGCGGAGCGATTGACGCCTTTGAGATATTCCAAATCGATTTTCGCTTCCGGAAGAACCGCTTCGGTTTGACGGAACAAAACCTTAACCGGAACCTTTTTCTCTTTGGATTCCTTTAGAGCCTGGGAAAGTTGTAAGTCGAACGTGTCGTCGTCCAAATATTCGATTTCATTGCAGTTCGCAAAAACCGTGTTACAGATATCTCCGTATTTACGATGAACGAAATAGACGAGAAAGATGTTTAACGTTTCGGGATGATACAAAACCTTCGCGTGGTAATCGCCGGTCCTTCTATAATAGATTTTCTTATAAATCCTTTTGAAAACGTCCCAACCTACGAGACCTACGTCTTTGAGAAAGGGAGGATCGGGAAGTTGAAACGAACGAATCGCGATGTGCAACTTTTCGATCGCAACCTTACCGTCTCGTTTTGAAATTTCTTCCAGAACCGTTCGAATATCGTCCAAGTCTTCCGAATCGATTTTACGAGGAGAATCGGAAGTATCGATCAAAATCTTTCCAGCGTTTTCGGACATGAGATCTGCGATCTTGGATTTCGCACCTTCGGAAAGAAGTTCTTCCAGTTTGAGAGAGATACAATCGTTCGGGTGACAGGATATTTGTTCCGTATAAATTTCGTCGGGATCGGACTTCGGAAACGGGGGACTTTGTGCGTATAAAAACGAAAACGAAAAAAAGGTAATAGAAAAACCAAGAAAGAGCGGAACGAACCGATACAAATGTTTCAACATTCTTTTTAAATTCCTAAAGGAAATATCCGGAGAATTCTACTTTGCGGACAAAGAATGGAAAGATCTTTTTTAATATCGAATGTTAATACTAAATAATGTGAGCTCGGTATAACAAATGCGAAAGCGATTGAAGCGGAATCAACAAATTGGAATAACGAAAAAATTTCGCTTTTAGAGCGATTTATCAATTTGTTGATTGGAGCAGAAAGCGCGGTCCCTCACCAGTTTTTTCCGCAAGAAAAAACTGGTGAGGGATTCGCCCAAACTTTCTAACATTGAATTTACGTTAAATAAGAAAGATTATGCCAATTGAAAACTAAAAAACGATTGGCGGATGTTCCGATAAAAAAAGCCGATGATTTTGATAAGGCCCTTATTTAGCTGATTTCGTCTCTGTAATCCATAACCAGATACATTAGAGTTTCCTGATCCGTAGGATTGGAATATTCGTGAGGAATGTCGGCTCTGAAAAAAACTGAGTCCTTCGGTTCCAGTTCCACGACTTTTTCGCCGACTCGAAGACGAAGTTTACCCGAAACTACGACGATATTTTCCGTGGTTCCAGACGAGTGGGGTTCTGCGACTTCTATGCCGCCTGGCTTTAAAATGAGTTCATAAAATTCCGTTTTGCGGTTTCCATTATAAGGAAAAAGGGCGCGACTGGAAAAAACTTTCGAACTGGAAAACAAAACTTTGGTGTTTTCCATCTTCATGACGATCACACCTTCGGTGCCTTTTTCTTTGAGAAGTTCGCTGAAAGGAACATTGAGACCGTTTGCGATCTTCCAAAGAACGGAGATTGTCGGAACACTCTTGCCCTGTTCGATTTGAGAAAGCATCGCTCGGCTGACACCGCAACGGGAAGCGAGTTTATCCAAAGAAAACCCTTTCGTGTGGCGAATGAGCTTGAGATTTTCTTTGACTACTTCTGTGATATGCTCACTGGAGGGAGATTCTTTCCCTGCTTCCAATTCTTCCATAGCTGGATTCATTTCTCTTTTTTTGTCTAATATAGCAGAATTCTGTCAATCCAAAACTAGGATTCCCGTAAATAACGCTCGTTCGACGTAGGCGTGAGATGACCCGATTGGCAACTCGCGCGCCCGACGGTTCTTCAAAGGATTACTGCAAGTTAGGATAGGAGTTCCCACATTTGATCGAGACTTGCGATTGCGTGGGAGTTCCCACATTTGAGAATTCGGGGCGGCTCCGGTTCCTTGCACTTTTATGCAAGGAACCGGACCGGGCTCTTCGTTTCAATCTGCAAAGCAACAGGAAATACGATCGTTACTATTCAAATTTTATCAAGAGCCTGTTGCATTGCAGTATTTTCACTTCGATCCCTGCCGCTTTCGGAGTCGAACGCAGATGACGGACCGGATTTCATTTAGAATTTTGATCCAAACTCAAGGATTTCAAAGTCAAAAAATCCGTAACATTCCAACTTTACAATCGAGGATAAAAAAATAGAATGAAACATATCCCCCGAAAAAAAAGCCATGAAACCGAAATCCATCTTCACAGAATCCCAGGCGGACGAAAGCACTGGTTTTCTCTTTTGGCAGATCACGAACCTCTGGCAAAAACGAATCCGAGAAAACTTATCGATTTTGGATTTAACACACGTTCAATTCGTGCTTTTGGCGAGTTTAGCCTGGTTTGAAGAAACCTCTCAGAAAGCCACACAGGTCCGTCTCGCAGAACACGCAAAAACGGACGTGATGATGACTTCCAAGGTTTTACGAAGTCTCGAATCCAAAAAGTTACTCGTTAGACAGCCTGATCCTGAGGATTCCAGAGCCAATTGTCTTTTTCTCACAACCGAGGGAAAGGAACTCGTAGGAAAAGCGGTTCACATCGTAGAAAACACGGACAAACTTTTTTTTCCATTCTGAGGGATGAAAAGAATTTCAGAAGTTCCTTGTTGGATCTAAGAAGACAAAATGCCTGAAGAACATTCTAATATTAGAATATTCTATGAAAATGAATCGTATCTTTTTGCGGAAAAACCTCCGGGGATTCCCGTTCACGCGACCAAGGATTCCGGAAGGATAAATTTTACTGACCGACTTCAAAAACAACTTTCCCTCGAATATCTCCGAACCGTAAATCGATTGGATTTGGATACGAGCGGTCTCGTATTTTTTTGTAAAAATCCCGATAAAAACAAAGAAGCCGACCGAATCTTAAAATCTTCCCTAAAAATTTATCTCTGCGTCGCTTCCGGAGTTCCCGAAGTGGAACACTTTACGGAAACCTGTTATATCAAGGACGGAAACAAAAAAGTGCGTAAAGTTTTTTCGGGCGGAGACAAAGCGGTCACCGAATTTTTAACCTTAAAAAAAAATCCGAAAGAACATTATTCGGTGTTACTCGCAAAACTTCATACGGGAAGAAGACACCAGATCCGATTTCAATTGAGCGAAAAGGGATATCCGATTTTAGGAGATCCGGTTTACGGAGCGGTCAGTTCGTCGGATTCTTCCTCGGGAATAAAAGTCGAAACGGGAAAAAATCGGTTTTCGAAAAAAACCGAACGTCCCGTTTTAAAGACTTCACCTAACAAAAAACATTCGAACTTGCATACCGTAAATAGATCTCTCCTGCACGCAATGGGAGTTTCTTTTCAAACGGAAGACGGCAAAGAAGAAAGAATTTTCTGTCCTCCGCCTTTTGACTTTCAAAAATTCTTGGACGGGATTTCTTTGGACTCTTCTATTTTTTCCAAATTCCCTTTAAATTAATATAAAAATGCAAAAGCGATTATATGTTTCGACCCACAACGCGCCCCTTAGGAAGCCGTTCTGCTTTAGTTTAGAATGACGCAAGAGTTAAACTTTCTCCACGAACTTAAGCTAAAAATAGAAAGACAAAGAACGACGTTTGAGAAAGAGTTTCCCGGTCGGAGAGAACGAACTCATGGAAAAAAAATACGCACTGATTATCGGAACGAGCGGCGTGGCAGGACAAAGCGCGGTTTCCGCAATCCGAGAATATGCCGAATCCAAAAAAGAAAACTTGGTCTTGATCGCTACTACGAGCAAAAACTCTCCCTTGAAAGAAGCGGATCTTACGATCACCGAGATCAATTTGGAAAACCCGAACCATTCTCTTGCGCGTCTTTATGAACAACTTACAAACAACGGGATTTCCCGGATCGATTTGTTTGTCTATACGCCTGCAAGAGGAAACCTGGGTTATCCGGTTTCCGAAACTCCCGAAAGCGACGTGAAGGACGCTTTGAAATTTTGTATGGATCCGATGCTTGCCATCGAAGCCAAGCTAAAACCGACTTTGAGCGTCGGGTACTCCGCTTATTATTACAGACCGCATCTACAACCCTTTTACGGATCTTTAGCTTATGTAAAAAAGAAAATGGAAGAATGGGCTCTTGAAAATCCGAGTCGACGAAAGATCATCCGCGCCGGATCTTTTTTCAGTCAAAGCGTTCGAGGAATTACGATCATACTGCAAAGGATGGGGAAAAAATCTCAGGATCCCGATTTGCAAAATCTTCTCAAACTTCAAAAGGAATCGGGAATGAACTTTCCGGATTTCTTTTTGGAATACGTCTCCAAACAGGAGGAGGCTTCTTTCGCTCACCGATTTCCAAACGTGTCGTTTCGGTTAACGTCTCAGGACGACCTCAAAAAAGCGTTAGTTTCCATTTTAGAAGGCGAATCGGCGCCGATCGTTTCTCTTGTAGGCGCTTGGACCTGGACGGAAAATTCCCTTCCGGAAATGCCTGAGTATTTGAATAAATTCTAATATTACTATATTCTACAATACCGGAATCGCCCGAAAAATACCTGATACCGAATAAATTTGGATTCGAGAAGGAAAAATTTGCCGCAGATTTTACTTTGGGACGGACTTTAAGTCCGTGTTCAAGAGTTTTTCGTTGCTAAATCGTTGACCCGACAAAGCGATCGTTTAGATAAAAATTTGAATGAAGATAGAATAAAAAATTTCAGCTCTAAAGTTTATCGCTAAAAAATCGATATTTTTTTTATGAATCAATTCTCTGCTTACTCCGTATTTTTTACACTCTTCTTTTCGAATCAACGCGCAAGTCGACCCGAGCGATCCAACGTTAAGTCAGGAAGAAAGAAATCGAATCATCGCAAAACAAGAAGATCGTTGGGAAATTTCCAAATCCTCTTCGAACGTTAATTCTTTAGGCTTTTCGATTTTAAAGCCGTTTATCGAATCCTTTCTATCTTATCAGGAAACTATTTTAGACGCAGGCGCCTTAAAACTCAAAATCCCCGCAGGTGCCTTTTCCAATTCTCAAAAAGTGGAAGCAAGGATCACAATCCTGAAAAACCATGCGGATTTTCTTTTTGCGGGAATTCCCACACAGATAGGTCCGAATCTTCTTTTAGAATCGACCGGCATGTTTTATCTCGCTTTTTATGACGAAGGAGGAAAACGAATCGAACCCAAAAAATCTCTGACTGTGGAAATTCAACCCTTGGCGGATCCGATAGATTCTAACGTGTATCGTTTTTCAAAAGGAAATTGGGACTTAGTTTCCACCGATACGAATACAACTCGTCGAACGAATGAAGACGGAGAAAATTTTAAAGTTTCGGTTGTTTAAGAGAAAAGTAGTGTCTCTAAAATTTAATCCATCACTGGATTTACACTTGTGGTCTCTTATTTTATTTCTTTCCCTTAAAACGTTTCGAAGAAGTTTGGGGACCGCCCTTTGAAAAAGATCTTTGATTCGGTTGTCCCTTTCTTTGCGAAATAACGATGACCGGATTTCCTTTAGGAAGAGTATCCAAAATTTTTAAAAGTTCGCCTAACTTTCCTCGAAACTGAAATTCGGAATCCAAGGTCAGATCCAAACAGAAAAAGATCGTTCGATCCTCTCCCGTCTCTTTCAAAACGGAATCCAAGTCGTGAAGAACGGCCTTATATCTGTAAGGTGTTTCATAAAATACGATCGTATGTCCTGGCTTAAGATAACGGCTCAGTTCTTTTTTTCGTTCCGGAGATTCCCTCGAAAGAAAACCGCAAAACGTAAACGGAGAAACTTTAAAACCGGAAATACTCAGAGCCGCTCCGAATGCGATCGGACCGGGCGCGCATTGAACCTTACCTCCCCGACTTAAAACTTCCCGAACGAGTTCTAGGCCGGGATCTTCGATCCCCGGAGTTCCCGCGTCGGAAATCAAAACGGTAATATTAGAGTTCATTACGGTTTCGGCAAGTGCTCGAATTTCTTCGGGAATCGTATGTTCGTTGCAGAGGATAAATTCCTTGGAAATGGAAAGTGATTTGAGAAGGGTCGAAGTCGTCCGCGATTCCTCTCCTATGAGTATATCAGAATGTTCTAATAATTCCTTTGCCCGTTGAGTTATATCTCCCGGATTTCCCAGAGAAACAGAAACTAAAACGAGGTTGCCCTTAGAGGGAGTGTTCATGATTTACAACTTATCCCAAGATCGATTTTGTTATATCGGAAGTTCGATGTCGCAAGAAGTTGCATTGTAGTTTTCATAACTGATACAAAGTGAGTTCGAAGTAATTAAAAATTCTCCAAAATCGGTTTTTTGCATTGAAGAAACGGATCGTTGTTTTAGCGAAAATCATAAATTCATCTTCGACCATCGAACTTGCGTTAGATAAGAACTTTGTTTAAAACGTTCCAACCCGCAATCGGTTGGATCTTCGCTTCTTTAGGAGGGACAACCCCCTTTCCTCTGTCTAAAAAGATTCCCGCTTGCAACGCGGAACTGAGTAGAGCGAAGTCGTTGATCGAATCCCCAAACGCGAGATCGGCAAAACCTCCTGTCGCCGCCTTCAATCTTTCCACCTTCCCCTTTCCGTACGTGAACGGTTCTAAAATCTCCGAAGAATGAAGTCCGTTTTTAACGGACAATTGCATTCCTAAAACTCTTTCGGTCGGGATTTTGAAAAGATGGGAAACGGATTGAATGATTTCCTGCGGAGAAGCGGTTACGATCCATACTTCCCATCGGTTTGATAGAAGATGATCCACGAGCTCTTTCATCGGTTCGTAGATTTTGACGGAATCCGAGCCGGCGTCGAACGAGTGTTTGTTCCAAATCTTTTTGGAAATTTCTTTCAATTCTTCCGGCGAATGTCCGGAGAAAATCCAAGAACTCCATCGATAAGACGCTTCGAGCCCGAACTTGGATTGAACGGATTCGTATTCGGAAAGAACGAGAGAACGAAACAAAACCGGATCTTGAAACCGAGCGGAAAGAATTCTTTCCACATTCTCCTTTGCAAAAAACGGGGCAATGTCTCGTTTATATGCCGGAACTCCCTCCGAAAGGAAGAACTCCATCACGGCCTCTCCGAAATCGTTTTTTACAAGCGTATTATCAAAATCGAATGCGGCCTTTCCGGGCTGTAACCGGGAAAAAATTTCATAAAGTGGCGGATTCCAAAAATCCCGCGTGATGGCCACTTACTGTTCGATCGTCTCCCGGGCGATCGCCACACGTGCCTCGGAAGAAGATTGAAAGACCGGAAGATAATGTTCCGGATTTAATACGACATTCTGATAACGAACCTCGAAATGTAAATGAGGACCGGTCGTATGTCCTGTGTTTCCGGAAAGGGCGATGATCTGCCCCTTTTTAATCTTATCCCCTTCCTTTACGTAAAGAAGAGAATTGTGCGCGTAAAGCGTATTGATTCCGTTGATTCCGGGATGCGAAAGTAAAATCTTATTTCCGTAACCTCCGTCTTTTTTGGATTCCAAAACGACCCCGTCCGCCGCCGCAATCACGATGGATCCGGTCGGGCAAGCGATGTCCACTCCGGAATGCATCGCATTCCATCGTCTTCCCAACCGAGAAGTTACAAAAGAATGTTTAAAGCTGATCGGCCAGATAAATTCTCTTTGGTCGGTGCGATAAATCTCGCGACCCTTATCTTCTAAAAGAAGACTTCTGATAAAATTTTCATTATAAGGGAAGAATACCGGATCGGTTAAGGAAATCCTTTCGTTGTCGGGAATTCCGTTGACCCTTTTGACCTCGTGTTCCGTCGTTCCGTAGTTGTGAATCAAATCTCCAACGGATTCTTTGACTCGATTCGGTACGATCCAAACCCCCTCCAGACCTCTGTAAGTCTGAAGATATTGGTTATCCAGTTTGATTTCTTCAAGATTTGTATTGGCAAAGGATTTTATGCTGAAAAAAAGTCCAAGGACTAGTAATCCTACCAAAATATAGCCGGTTTTTCTTTTCATATCGTTTCTTCCAAAATATGTCGCCAAACAAAATCTCAGATGATCTATATTGAACGTCGGCAACGGAAAACAACTTCTGAAGTCAGTCTTCTCATTCTGGGATTCCATTCAAGGATTTTTTCCATCAACTTCTTTGATGAAAATCAAGGATAATCAATATTTTTAATTCAAATAGATTGATTTTTATCTTTAAAGGTTATTTTTTAATGTTTTTTAAAGAATTTTACTTCTTTGGCCAGTTTATTGAGAATTGATTCTTATTTAGATCGAGGGAGTTCCCACATTTCAAGTGACGAGGGGGGTAGGACTTTACATTCGAAGGATCACTTGGTTAAATTCTAGGAGTTCCTAGATTTTACAAATGAACTCAAGTTTAAAGAAATATTTCCTTTTGGATCCCTAATAAACAAAATCTAAAGACTTATGTAGGATTTTGTTGCTGAAATAGATTTGCGGGAAAAGACAAATCGAACGCTTTAGTCCTTAGTCTTCTAAAAACCTAAATTTCAAGTTCGGATCGGGCATTCTGCAGGCTTCCGATTTTCCAAACCATCGATACCGATTTTTAGCGATCCAATCGTAAATCGTATCCCTTAAAAATCCCGGCACAAATCGGAATACTGGAAAAAGATTCCAAGGAAAGGAAAGATATTTCGCGATTTTAAGAACTGCGTTCGATTTTTGATGAAGAATTCCATTCTCCAAAAAGAGAACCGAGGACGGGGATTCGCCCACTTCGATTTTTTTACCGAGATACGTTTGCGCAGCGTCGGATTGCAGACTTGCAAACCGTAAATCGTTTTTAGGATTGTGATCGATGAAGAATAAAACCGCCTCGTTGCACAAATTACAAACCCCGTCAAAGAATACGATCGGAGTTTTTTGTGAATTTTCAGTGAAAGTCATCTCTTGTTTAGACTCTACCCATCTTCATCGTGAAGTCAATTTTAGAATTCGATCCTGCCGGTTTTAAAAAAGAACCCACAAATCAAATTGATCCTAGGTTGGATTTTTTTAATTGGGAATTTCGAATTTCGTACCCGTTTGGATTTCGTTTACTTCCGTTTTGTAATTGTAGATCGCAAAACCGAAAATTACGGGCGCCAAAAAGGAACTTCCATAAACGGCGATGTAAGCTCCGGGATAAAGGGCTGGATTTGTAAACGCCAGACCGAACCAGGCCCATACGAGTCCCGTCTGTTTATTGTTCATTCTAAAATCGGATTGATAAGTAACCCTAAACGTTCTTTTGGATCCGTTGGAAATGTGCAAAGCGGGATATACTAAATAGTCTGCCTGGCTGTAATTATCCTGATAATCCAGACGATCGTTGTATCTCTTGATAAGACGATACGATGATTGCTGCGGCAATAACTTGGATTCTTCTATGGGAGAGAGATTAATTTTTGATTCTTTCATTTCAAAAGCGCAGGATAAAAAAAGGACAAGGATGATTGAATAGATATGTTTTTTCACGATGGTAGATTAGAGTTGTTAAAAAATTCCATAGTGGCGTTTAACAAAACTGCTTCAATCTTCTATTTCAAGGAAACGAAACGGACGGAAACGGAGAATTCATTTTTCAACAACCCTACTAAATTCTATCCGGATTACTCCGCCTTTTATTTTTTTAAAACGTGTCCGTTTTCGTTTAGGAGGAATACGCGGATCATAACTGCAAAGTCGGATTCAAAGAATTTCGCAATGATTTTCCTCTTTTGACGACGCTGCTATATTCTTCCGTAAAATTCGCTCTCGGCCAGTTCTCGTTGGTATCGAAATTATGAATCATCAAAAGTATGTTCGGATTCTCTTTTGTTACAAGCCCGATGATGTTTTTTTTCGGATGTTTGATGATTTCAAATTCCTGAATGGAAACCCGCTCCGGGTCCACATTCGTAAAATAGGCGAAAGGAATTTCCACGCGTCCGCTTATGGTGATCTCGTAATAAGCCGGTTGTGCATATTCCCAATCATCCGCTACGTAAACGACAACCTTACAGTAATTTATCCCCGTATCGAGTTCTCCTATTTTCGTATATCCTCGATACGGATCGGTCGGCCAATACAGAAAGACCAAAATAAGCAGGACCGCTTGTACGACGTTCGATACGATCAGAAATATTCGATACTTTCTTTGCGCTAACATTTCAAATCCTTTTCTACCTTAACGCGGGCCTTTTTCGATTCTTATTAAAAAACCTACGAAAAATGCGGGAATGAATCCAACATAAAAAAATCCGAGACGTTTGTACCAAACCCCCGGTCTTAAATCGAAAAACTGCGACGATCGTCCTGTTTAAGGTTACATTAAGAATTTTGAAAGTAGCTATTAGGACTTACGATCCGAGCCGCCGACTCTGGGCGCTGCAGCACCTCCGCTTCCCGCTTGTCCGTAAACCGAAACTGCCTGTTTAGGAAGGCTGGATCTTCTCCATTCGAACCAAGAACCCTGGTAGGTATGAACATCCAAATAACCGACTTCGCGTAACATCAAAGCCAAAAGCGAGGATCTAGCTCCGTTGTAATCGTAGATAACGGTAATCCTTTCCGGCATAAACGGAAAGGATCTGAGCTTTTTATTGAACTGGTTTTTTTCGATCAGATTTCCTTGGCCGTCGTACAAAACTCTCCAATCCCAAAGAAAAGCCCCCGGTAAACGACCGCATAACGTGCCTGGCTCCGGCGCGGTGAGTCTCGGAAGTTTTCCTTCGTATTCTTCCTGAGTTCTTGTGTCGAAAATCTGAAGTCGCGTTAAATTTTTTTCTAGGAACGCCTTATCTACGATTCCTTCGAGTTTTCGAGGTTTGTCTCCGGGACCGAGTTCCATTTCTCTAGAACCTTTTTCCTGAGCGGCTTCGGATACGGGCCAGCGATTTCCGTATAAAAAAGCATTCTGAAAACCGACCGCTCTCAAAAGATACACCATTCTAGAAGCGAACATTCCCATTCCTTCGTCAAAGGCGATTACCCGAGTCGCACCTTCTTGTTCTATGAGTTTTAAAATTTCTTCCAAGGGACCGGTCATCTTCTTCTGCGATTCCGCGTCGGAAGCAAACGCCTTTTTGATAAAGGGAAAACTATACGCTCCCTTGAGAGTCGATTCTTGATATCCGATCGCCGAACGGCAATCGATCAAAAAATCCTTATCGTTCAATTCAGTTTTTACAAAATTCCAGCTGGACAAGCAAACCCACCCTATCGATTCGAAACGAGTCTTTCTTTGAATTAAACCATTATTTTTAACCTGAAAATTTCGATGTACTTTTTTTTATAAAACATCGCGAATTTGAGACATAAGATTTTATAAAAAAGAAAGATCAAATTCTCAGATCGGAAAATAAACCAAGTCCTTCTCGCGCGAGTGTGCGGGAGGATTTAACATCGAGGGGGCGCGAGACCGATATTCTATACAATGATAAGAGAATTCAGGAAACTCCGTAATTCCACTCGAATTTTTCCGAAAAATGTGCGGAAGAAACGAGTCGTATTTTTCGGACTTCTTTCTCTTTTCTTTTTTCTGGCCGGAAACATCCGATCGGACGAAACAAAATCGTTTCAGGAAAATTTTAAATCCTTCCTAGAAGAATTTCAAAAACATCCTTCAGCGTCCCTCGTTCGATCTTTCCAAACCCAATATTCCTCCTTTGAACCGGAACCTTGCGCTTTTGAAGAATCCGGACGTTTTGAAAAAGTAATCTATCTTTCCTACAAGTGTAAGGAAAAAACATGGTCCGGCTTTATTTATCTGGGAGGCGGTTCCGAATTTTGGAAAAATCGTTCCGCAAAAATTTCCCTGGGCGAAGTTTTAAAAATCGGTAAGAAGGTTTATCTGGAAGTGAAACCCTCTTTCGAGGGAGAACACTCTTCCCCGGATTTTAAAAAACACGGCAAAAAAGATCATGCCAAAAAAGAACCGCAAACTCCGAAAGAATACAAGGATAACTACGGACTTCAGTATTACCTCAGTATCGCAAAACATCCCGCAAAAAGGGATTTAAACGGCGGAAAGGAAATTTTCTTCGATTCTTCCTGCCCTTTGATCTTTTTAAAAAAGGATTCCGATTTTTATTGGGAAAAAGCGGTGTATTATTCCTTTCAGGCGAGTTGTATTCCTTCTTCACCTTATTCTTATATTCGAATTCGTTCCGACCTTTTGGGAAAAATTCGGGTGGACGACAAGGACACGGACAACGTCCAGGAAGGCGCAAAATATCTCGGCAAATTGAAAATCCATTCCATAGAAGCGGACAAAATCCTCTGGCGACAGGATGCGGAAATCTACAATGAATAATAAAGTATTTTTGAATATTCTAATTCTCTTAATATTGTCCTTCGGCTCGGGTATCTCCGCCCAAAACGGAAACTCGGCGGATCTCAAGGCCCTTCTGGACGGAGTAGTCATCGTCCGAAGCGATTCTTTTTCGGGTAAGGAGGAACAGGAAGGTTATTCCGAAAAGTCGATTCATAGGGACGCGGGAACCGGTATGATCATTTCCGGAAATCGGATTCTGACGAACGCGCACGTGGTTTCCAACTCCGGCTATCTCAAGGTAAAACATTTCAATTCGAGCAAGTTTTACAAGGCGGAGGTTCAATACCTCGGTTTCGACTGCGATCTCGCGATCCTAAAAGTGGAGGAAGAGGAGTTTTTCAGCGGAGTGGAACCTTTGGAAATTTCGGATTCTTCCCCAGCTCTCGGAAGTAATCTTCTGATTCTGGGTTATCCGGGCGGGGACGAAAATATAACATTAGAGAACGGTAATGTTTCCCGCGTGGAAAGAGTCCGTTATTCCTTTACCGGTCTGGATTACAGAAAGGCAATTCGGGTCAACGCCAACATCATTCCCGGTTATTCGGGCGGACCCGCGATTCAAAACGGAAAAGTAACAGGGATCACTTTCCAAGTCAGTCAATCCCAGGGAAACGTCGCTTACTTGATTCCTCCGGAGATCATCAATCACTTCTTGAAAGACGTAGAGGACGGAACCTATCACGGTTTTCCTTTTCCGGGTTTCAGTTTTCAAAACGGCAATTCAGCTTCCTTAAAGTCCTATTTAAAAATTCCGGAAAGTTTAAACGGTATCTTGATCAATACGATTTATCCGGATTCCTCGTTTTCGGATCTTTTACAACCGGAAGATTTCGTGTATAAAATCGACCAATCCTATCTCAACGGTGAAGGCGGAATTATGGACGCAATCGGCGGTTTTATCGGGGATCTGATCGAGGAAAAATTCATCGGAGATCCGATTAAGATTTTCTTTTATAGAAACGGAAAAAACTACAAAATCGAAGGAACTCTCAAACGGGTTCCCGCCTTGGATCTTTATAGGCAGCAGGATAAAATTTCCGGCTTTTTATCGGGAGGTTTTTTGTTTCAACCGGTCAACCGCGCTCTCGTCGGAGGAGATTCCAAACGTTTGGAAAGTTCTCTTCGTTATCATTATAGTTATTACATCCAGGACGAGTTGTATCGTTTTACGGACAGGGACATCCTTCTTTCGGGTATTTATCCCGATCCTCTCAACTCCAAATATTCCGGTTATCGTTTTAAAATCCTGGAGTCCATCAACGATCGTACTCCTTCCGACCTGGAGGATTTCAAATCCTTGTGGAAAAAATTCTACGGAAGTACGATCAGCCTCAAATTCAGAGGAGTCAATCTTCCGATCGTTCTCGATCAGGATACGATCGATAAGATCAATGTTCGCGTTAAAAAACGTTTCGGCGCGGAGGCGGACGAATGATACGAATTTTCCCAAGATCCGTCTTCCTCTCCTTTCCGATCTGCCTTTGTGTCCTATGGAGTTTAACGATTTCAACTCCTTTGAATGCGGAAACGATCCTCGTTCACTTTAGAAAGTTCTCCCATCAAAATCCCTGGCAGAAGGGTTTCCACTTCGAAAGAAAGGTTCCGGCCATCGTAGCCGATCAGGACTTCCTACTCGCGCTTCTTCCGCCGGGAGAACTTCCTCTCTTTTCGGAAACAAATCCGGAAACGAAACCGGGAACCCGTTTGTATCTTTTCAAACACGATCCAGAAACTGGCCTCGCCCTTTTTTCGCACAAGGGTAAATTTTCCTCTAAAAGAAAAGCCCGTTTCGGCGACTCCTTTCACTCTTCCTGTTCCAAGTTTTTCCCGAAACCGGAATGGGGGAATCCGGATCTTTCCAACGCCATCCTGAAAATGAGCAGACGATCCGCGGAGGAAGTAAGCGACAGGAAATTCTTATATTCAAAAAATATAATTTGCGGTTATACGGACGGACGTTGGAACGTCCCTTCGGAATATCTTTCCGTGTTTTTGCGCGCAGCTTCGAGCAACCCCATCGTCCACCCGGGATTTTCCTTTGACGACGCGCTTACGGTTCCGGAAAGAAAATTCTACTTTCCCGATTCTTCAACCGGAGTTGTGGTTTCGGAGGTTTATCCCGGAGTCGGACCGATTCATAATTTATTTCCAGGCGACGCGATCTACAGCATCGACGGTGAAAGTTTCACCCATCCTCCGAGTCGGCAGGAAGTTCTTTCCAGAATTCTTACGAAAAATCGCCGTTTGGCCCTCCCCGGAAACGTTGTGACTCTCGGAGTTTTTAGAGCGGGTAAAAGAAAAGAAATTACCTATTCGTTAAAAAGTTACTCGGAAGATTCTTTTTTCATTCCTTCCAAGTCGGGAGCAAAACCTCCTTCGTATTTAATCAGCGGCGGACTTTTTTTTACGGAATTGACCGGTTCGTACTTAAAGGAATCCGGAGATCAATATAGGGAAAATGTAGACAGAAAACTTCTCTACCTCTACGAATCTTTCGACAAGAAGGTTCATCCCGAAAAAAATCGTCTCGTGTTTATCAGCAGAGTTTTTCCGGACCCGGCAAACCAAGGATTCCACGATTTCCAAGATCAAATTTTAGAATCCGTAAACGATAAGTCCATTCGTTCCTTATCCGATCTCAAGGAGATTCTGAACGAGAGTCGGGAAGAATACGTTGTGTTTCGTTTTTCCGGAAATCGAATCGCCGCATTTTCCAAAGAACAATTGCAGGACTTAAATCGGAAAATTCTCTCAAATTATAGCCTGGACAAATTGGATAATTTAGACCGATAATTTCTTGACGGATCCATTCCGGAAATGTAATGTTTGACATTCAATGCGAATCCTTTTTTTAGACGACGAAGAAATGATCCGAGATCTGTTCCGTGAAATATTCGGAATCCTTCACGATCTCACTCTGGCCGGAACCGCGGAAGAAGCCTTAGAAATCTGTAAAGACAACAGTTTCGACCTGATTGTGACGGACGTTCGTCTTCCCAAAATGAGTGGGATCGACTTCATTTCCAAACTCCGAGACAGAGAAGTGAATACTCCTTTTATCGTGATTACGGGCAATCAGGATATCGACATTTCCATTCGAGCGCTCAGGCTCGGCGCCGTGGATTTTTTCATCAAACCCTTTCGAATGGACGCGATCCGCCAATCCCTACAGAAATTCGAGAATTTATTTATTTCCAGTCAGGAACTCATCGGTAAAAACTACTTTCAGATGACCGAGTCCAAACAACGTTTTTCGATCAAACCCAGTCTTAAAAATCTGAATCAATACGTGAATCTTGTGATGAGGTCGATTTCACTCATTCCGGGAATTCACACGGACGATATTCTCGGGATCAAACTCGCTTTGTACGAGTTACTTGGAAATGCGATCGAACACGGTTTTGCGGGAATCAGTTACGATAATAAATCGAAACTGCTCGCTTCCGATACGGATTATGTGGATTACGTGGATCGGATCTGCGACACTTTGAGCGAATCCGTGCAGCTTGAAGTCGGTTTTGAAAATCAAAAGGTTTACGTTTCCCTAAAGGATCGCGGCGCCGGTTTTGATCCCGCCAAGGTTCCGGATCCGGTCACCGATCCGAACGCAAGTTACCTTTCCGGTCGGGGAATCTTTTTAGTGAGAATGAACGTGGACGAACTGGTCTACAACGAAATCGGAAACGAAGTCAGCTTTAGCAGAACCTTAAAAAGAGCCCTCCCCGCCGCTTCAGAAATAAACGCCGGCTGAAAGATAAATCCGGGAATATTTTCGGATCGGTTCTTCTTGTTCCCATTCCTCGAAAAATATCTTTTTTTCCTTCTGCGGATCCACGTACGCATAGGATAAGCTCATTAGAATATAAGAATGTTCTGATTGATGTCCGGCCGTCAAATTCCCTTCCCAGCCCCGTCCCGTCGACGAAGACGAATTAAAAACCGTTCCCTGGACGTTCCACTTCCGGTCCCAGGTTTTTTTTACTCCGAATTGAACGAGTCGAATTCCCTTGTTTTCAAAATTCGGTTTTGCGGCGACGCCGTCCTCTTGAAACAAGTTGCCCTCTTGGATCAGTAAACTTTCCATCAATAAAAAGGAAGTTTTTCCCCCGTAACCCCTCGGATCGGTTCGAATTCCGGCGTAACCGTTCGAATTTCGATCGATCCGCAACTCCTCGTCCTTGGACGTATAAAATCCCCCCAGAAAATAGGAGGCCTCGGGTCTTTCCCATACAAGTCGCGATCCTAGTAAACTTCCTTTTGTGGACTGTTTGGTTCCGTAACTCCGAAAAGAATCGAGTCCGTATTCCCTCGATCCCAGGACTTGGATCCCGTCCAAGTCGATTTTCAATCCGTAAAATTTTGCGGAAGAGAATTCGAATCCGTAGTACTGATACGCTCCATAGGCCCTGAACGGTTCCGCTTTTACCGAAAAATCCCCTTTGACCGCCTCCTGTCTGGATTCCTTATACAAATAGTAGAATATTCTAAAATTCTGAAGGAATGGGTTTTCAAGCATTTGAACGCTTCCTCCGACGATTCTTTGCGGAGATTCGTTCCTGTCTCGTTCGGTGTACAAAGGGGAATTTTGCATCTGCGCGCCGACGACCGACGCCGTTATCCCGAGCGGTTTCCAGTGAAATTGAAATTCCCCGTAATTTAAAAATCCCACGAATAAAAATCCGTTTCGATCCAACCTTTGATATCCCCGTCCCGCTTCGATTCCCATACGAAATACGGGCGATTCCCAACCGGTTATCCACAACAGCTCCGCGTCGGCTCCCCGATTCGTGGTTTTGGTTCCGACTACGTTTTCCTCGTATTGTAAAAACGGAGAGATAAGAATTTTATGATATACTCTTTCGCCCTTGTTCCTCCATCCGACTTCGGGACTTAAAATCCCGCGGGAAAAACTTCGATCCGGTTTTTCACCCCAAACCCCTCCTTTTTGAGTCAATCCCCTGTAAAGCGCCGTGACGTTTCCGTAAAACGGGTTTGTTTTATTTTCCGTTTGCGAAGTTCCTTTTTTTTCGGTTTCGATTTCCTCTTCGGATCGTTTTCCGATTTCATTGTTTGCGGTTTGATCTTTTGAAATTCGATCCCTTGAAAACTCGCGTTCCTTTTCCTTTGATATGCTCGCCCGGTTTTCGGCCGAATCGGGAAACCTTCCTTTTCCGGTCAGATCCTTTTTTCCGTATTCCCAGATTAGAAGATCGTCGAGCCTATATTCCGAATAGGATTCCGCCGAAATCGATTGCGATAACAGGAATATACAAAAAACTGAATGTATTATTCGCGTAGCGGAACCGCCCGCTTTTTTTGTTCGGGTTCGTTCTCGGAAATTCGGCTTCATCTTCTAAAGTAGGCAAGAAAATATCCCGTTAAGATGAGCCAGGACACGATTTGCCCTAAGAAGTAGGACGACGCCGCGCCCGTGGGTCCGTATTCCGGTATGAGAACATTTGCCAAGACCAATCCGCAGACAAGTCGTAGTAACGCCAAAAACGCGAGCATCCTGGGTTGTCCAAGCGCGAATAACGCGATTCCGAGCGGTGAAAACACCAACTGCAACATGTAGTTCGGATAAAGGATCTGAAACACCCCGATCGAGTCCGCGTATTTTCCCCGGAACAATAGATTCAAGATCCATTCCGCCATAAAAAATCCGGGAGATAATACGAGGGCCATCCCCACCGACAACAACACGGACTTCCAGAGAAAATTCGGAAATTCATCCGAGTCCACAAGCCGGGATAATTTAGGATAGATGAGCGAGTTGATCACCGAAAACAAAATCACAAATCCGCTGAACAGCTGTAAGGCGGTTCCGTATACGGCCGCGGATTCCTGGGAATGATACCACTTCAAAAAAAAGATCTCCATCCTGTCCGATATCATCGCAAAGATGGAGGCTAAAAACGCGTATCCGTTAAACGACGCCAAGGCCGACGTCGTCTCGACGATTCCGTTTTTTTCCCCGCTCCAATACAACTGCCTTCTCGGAAATACGAAAAAGAATAACACCAATACGAACAAAGGCGAAACCGTAAAAATCGCGAGTATATCCAAATGTCCGAGCGCCTTTTCGGCGAGTTGATCCGCAAAATACAATACCGCAAGTCGGATTAAATTGGGCAGCGGATTCCATAAGGATAACGAGATATAATTTCCGAAACAGATGAAAATACTTTCAAAAAAGGAATTGAACGACAGTACGAAACTTCCCAATACGAGCAACGCGACTACGATCGAACTTTCCCTCAAGAGTACGGCTCCGATCAAACTGATCAAGGTCAAGGCCCCGAGCGCGCCCAGTTTGATAAGCAGGGAAGAAGACAATAATACCCCGATCTTTTCTTTGTCCGTCGTTACGGGCGCCAAAAATTTTACGAGCGCCGCGGGTAATCCGAACTCCGCGATCGCGAGTAACACGGGTAGAAATCCGGCGTAATATTGAAAGAGTCCGTTTTCGCTTTTTGTGAGTATGTTTACGGAATATACCATAAACACGAGATTGAGGAGGGACGAGACGGCCTTGGATACGCTGACGAATAAGGAGGTTTTAAACATTCCGGATTTACGGAACTGAAACCAAAGGTCCGAAATTTTTTGCGTCTTCCCGAAAAAATTCAACATTCTATTTTTTTAAATCAGCCTTTCCCTTCCACCTAACCGTTATATATACCGAGAAAAAAGCGATGTAACTGCTAACGATCCCGTACCTGAGGTATCTTGCAACCGGATTTTCCGGTAAGAACTTTTGGACGAGGATTCCGGGCAACACATACAAAAGAAAAATTCCCAGCGTCAATACCACCGCTCTTCGAATCGCCTCCGATACGCGATCCGGTTTTTCCCATTCCAAATTATGATATTTGGAAAGTAATATTCCAATCGCAAATCCTCCCAAGGCTCCGCTTGCGGATATTACGTTTTCATACGACTTTATTTTTTCAAACGCGCTCCCGTTCGAATACAATAAGACGGAAGGTAAGGTCAATACGACTAGAAACAAGATAAACGTTTTCGTTTTGGAATAAGTCTGACCCGCAAAGGCTTTCGGCGATTCCAACTCGGGAAAACTTTTAAATACGAACTCGATCGTCGTCAAACCGATCAGACCGAAAATAAATCCGCCCAAGACGTCTCCCGGATAATGTACTCCTCCGTACATTCTGGCAAAAGGCATGAACATTAGAACAAAAAGAGAAATCGAACGGATCGTTTTGTTTTTTACGTGCAGAAAAATCAATCCCCAGATGACCACGGACGTTTGAACGTGTCCCGATGGAAATCCGTAAGAAAGTTCGGTGAGTTTTCCGGGACCGTGCCAAGGTAGCGTGGGTCGGGGACTTTCAAACCATACCTTTAAGATCGCATTGAAGATTGCGGTGGTGAGTAGTCCTACTCCGAGACGGATTCCGAGTTTACGATCGATAAAAACGTAAACGAAGGAGAGTAGAGTCATAAAAAATACGGTCTCTCCCAAATAATGAAAGATCAAAGTGAACACGCTCAAAACCGGATCCAACGAAGTTCCGCGCAGAGCTTGTAAAAACGTTTCCCCAAACCAAAACGGATCCCCCAACCAACCGATATTCGTACTCACCCTTCTCGTTTCTCCTAACTTGATTTTAAAGCGGTCTTCGATTCGAAAAATCCAACTTGATGGATTCGATTCGATTCGGTACAATGAATTCTAAATCTAATATTTATTGAACACGCGTTCTAAAAGCAGACCTTGAATGGAAAACCAAACCGAAGCCGAACCTCTTGACAGCCTTTTTCTGATTCCCAGAGAACCCGTAAAACAATTTCTAAAAACTCTTCTCCACCTAGTTTATTCGGTGGAAGTCACGGGCATTGAAAACATTCCCGAAACCGGAGGCGCGGTCCTCATCTCCAATCACACGGACAACCTGGATGTAATCGTACAGGGAACCTCGGTTTTAAGAAAAGTGATTTATCTCGGAAAATACGAATTGTTTCATCCTCAGGAGACCGTCTTGGACATCCTTAACAATCCGGATTCTCCCTTAAATACGTTTCCTCTCAGTTTGATGAAACAAACCTTGGTCGCCGCCCTGAACGCGCTCGGAGATATGCAGGGTAAACAACTCATGCACTGGGGAGGCCATCCCATCCTAAGAGCGCATAACGTGAAAGACGCTAAGTCCGCCGCGGCCTATTACGAAGATCTCGAAAATTACATCGTAGAGCTCATTCAAAAAGGAGAACTCATTTCGGTGTATCCACAAGGAACCAGAACACCCGTCGTCACTCCGGGTTCTTTCAAGGCGCTTTCCGCAAAACTCGCGATCCGTGCGGGAGTTCCGATCATTCCGAGCGCGATCAAAGGCGCGTGGAGAATGCTCAAACCCGAAGCCTTTTTGACCGGAAAGGCGTTCGGGGCCAAGATCACATATAACATCGGTAAGCCGATTTATCCGCACGAGTTTCCGAAGGAACCCCTGAAAAAAGCCGCAAAAATCGTTATCGAAGAACTGGAAAACCGCGTGAGAAAACTCATCGATTCACCGGAAAGCTAAATTCAAATTTTTTAATATTACAATAGAAGAATCCATATGGAAACTCAAGTTTACACTCCCAAACACAAGGTTCGTTTTATCACGGCCGCTTCCCTTTTCGACGGACACGACGCTTCGATCAATATCATGCGAAGAATCCTACAGGCTTCGGGCGTGGAAGTCATCCACTTGGGTCACAACCGTTCCGTAAGAGAAATCGTGGAGTGCGCGATCCAAGAAGACGCACAAGGAATCGCGATCACGAGTTACCAAGGCGGTCACGTGGAATATTTCAAATACATGATAGACCTCCTAAAGGAAAAAGGCGCGGGGCATATCAAGGTTTTCGGAGGAGGAGGAGGAACCATTCTCCCTTCCGAAATCAAGGAGTTGGAAGCCTACGGAGTCGCTCGGATCTATTCTCCCGACGACGGTAGAGAACTCGGTCTTCAAGGAATGATCAACGATCTCATCCGCAAGGCGGACTTCATTCCGCCTCTTACGTTCAACGGCACGCTTCATTCTTCCTTAAAAGACAAAAATCCTCTCGCGATCGCTCAAACGATCACTCTTGTGGAAAACACCTTTGAAAGAGACGAACTCGAAAAATCGGCGTTAACCGAAAAACTGAACTTTCCTCCGGGATCCAAAACCGTTCCGATTCTCGGGATTACCGGAACCGGAGGTGCGGGCAAATCCTCTCTAACCGACGAACTGGTCCGCAGATTTTTGATCGACTTTCCGGACAAGACCATCGCGATCCTTTCGGTGGATCCTTCCAAAAGAAAAACGGGAGGGGCCCTTCTAGGCGATAGGATTCGGATGAATTCGATTTCCCACGATCGGGTTTATATGAGATCCTTTGCGACTAGGGAAGCCAACATTGCGCTTAACAAAAACGTTAAACGAAGTATCGACGTTTTAAAAAGCGCGGGTTTCGATCTGATTATCGTGGAAACCGCGGGGATCGGTCAGAGCGATTCCGAAATCACGGAAGTTGCGGACGTCGCGTTGTATGTGATGACTCCCGAATACGGGGCCGCGACTCAGTTGGAAAAAATCGATATGATCGACTACGCCGACCTGATCGCGATCAACAAGTTCGATAAACGAGGGGCTCTGGACGCTCTGAGAGACGTGAAAAAACAATACCAAAGATCCAGACAACTCTTTGAACAAAACGCGGACTCCATGCCCGTGTTCGGAACGATCGCATCGCAGTTCAACGATCCGGGAACCAACCTTCTTTACGGAAACGTAATCCGTTCCGTCTCCGATAAGCTGAACCTGGGTTGGACCTCCTCTTACGGCAAAGAATCCGGAACGAGCGAGAAAATTTTCATCATTCCTCCGGATCGGGTCCGTTATCTAGCGGAAATTCGGGAAGAATGCAATCGTTACGATCAATTCGCACAAAACGAATCCTCAAAGGCCAGAAAACTCTTCCAACTTTCGGGCGCGATCGAGATCTTAAAAACTTCCGGGCAGGACACAAATATTATAGAATCAGAATATTCTAAAATTGAAAACTCTTTGAATCCGGCTACGAAAGCGATTCTTTCCGGTTGGGAAGAAAAACTGCAAAACTACCGTAGTGAAAATTTCACGTATAAGGTTCGGGATAAGGTGATTCAAGTTTCCAACACCTCCACCTCCTTGAGCAACCTGAAAATTCCGAAGGTGGCCACGCCTAAGTTCAAAGACTGGGGAGAAATCGTCCTCTGGTCGTTTCAGGAAAATTTTCCCGGAGAATTTCCGTTTACCGCGGGGGTTTTTCCCTTTAAAAGAACGGGGGAAGATCCGACTCGTATGTTCGCGGGAGAAGGCGGTCCCGAAAGAACCAACGCCCGTTTTCACTACGTGAGTTTGGGAATGCCCGCACAACGTTTGTCCACGGCGTTCGACTCGGTGACGTTATACGGCGAAGATCCGGGCGAAAGACCGGATATCTACGGCAAAATCGGAAACTCGGGTGTGAGCATCGCAACTCTGGACGACGCTAAAAAACTCTATTCCGGTTTCGATCTATGCAATCCCACCACTTCGGTTTCAATGACGATTAACGGACCGGCTCCGATGGTGCTTGCGTTTTTTATGAACGCCGCAATCGATCAAACCTGCGAAAAACATATCAAGGCATCCGGGATCGAAAAAGAAGTCCGTCAAAAAATCGAATCCATCTATAAACAAAAAAATCTTCCGGTTCCGAAATACAACGCGCGGATTCCCGAAGGAAACGACGGCCTCGGTCTGATGCTCTTAGGAGTTTCCGGAGACGAGGTCTTGGAAAAAGAAGTTTATGAAAAGATAAAACAGGAAACCGTAAAGGTCGTTCGAGGTACGGTACAAGCGGATATTCTCAAAGAGGATCAGGCTCAGAACACTTGTATCTTTTCGACGGAGTTCGCCCTCAAGATGATGGGCGATATTCAGGAATACTTCATCGCCAATCAGGTTCGAAATTTTTATTCGGTTTCCATTTCGGGTTACCATATCGCGGAGGCGGGAGCCAATCCGATCACTCAGGTCGCTTTCACGCTCGCTAACGGTCTGACGTATGTGGAATATTTTTTGAGCAGAGGGATGAGCATCGACGACTTCGCGCCCAATCTCTCCTTTTTCTTCTCGAACGGAATCGATCCGGAATACGCGGTGATCGGTAGAGTCGCGAGAAGAATCTGGGCCAAGGCGATGAAATACAAATACGGAGCTAACGACCGTTCGGCGATGCTCAAGTATCATATCCAAACCTCCGGAAGATCGCTTCACGCGCAGGAGATCGCGTTCAACGATATCAGAACCACTCTTCAGGCGTTATACGCAATCTTTGACAATTGTAATTCTTTACATACGAACGCGTACGACGAAGCGATCACGACCCCAACGGAAGAATCGGTGCGTCGTGCGATGGCGATTCAACTCATCATCAATCGGGAACTGGGACTTACAAAAAACGAAAATCCGGGTCAGGGTTCTTTTATCATCGAGGAACTGACCGACTTGGTGGAACAAGCGATCCTCGAAGAGTTCCACAGAATTTCCGAAAGGGGCGGAGTTCTAGGCGCGATGGAGATGATGTATCAAAGAAATAAAATCCAGGAAGAATCGTTATATTACGAATCCTTAAAACACAGCGGAGAATTTCCGGTGATCGGAGTGAACACCTTCTTAAGCAAAGAAGGTTCCCCTACGATCGTTCCCGAAGAAGTGATCCGTTCCACCGACTCGGAAAAACAGGCCCAAATCGACGCTTTGAGAGAATTTCAAAAACGAAACGAGAGGGATTTGGAAGATCGTTTGCGGAGATTGAAAACCGCAAGCCTGAGCAACGGAAATATCTTTGAGGAACTGATCGAAACTTCTAAAAAGGTTTCCCTAGGTCAAATGACTCACGCTCTGTATGAAGTCGGCGGGCAATACCGTAGGAGCATGTGAGAAAAACAAAGTTGAACCTCCCCGAATTAATGGACACGGCTGTGCATCAAAAAAAGGATACAAAGCATGGCGTAAAACACACTATGATCAAGACTTCAAAAAAACTTGCTGATAACTTCTTCGAAATCAACGAATGTCGCATAATCACAAGTATCAACTCAAAAATGTTCCATATTATAATTATCAATAACAGAAGACATTATTAGAGTTGTTGAAAAATTAATTCTCCATTTGTTTCTGTTTCATTGAAATGGACGATTGAAGCAGTCTTGTTAATTGCGGCTATTGAATTTTTCAACAACTCTGTTATATTATCCACTTTAGAGCGCTATTTTGATATCGACGATATTCTTCATATTGCATCCGGAATCTATTGTCGATAAATCAAATGATAAAAAATGTGATTTAATATAGGTCGATAAAGAAAGAGGCGCTATTGTTATTGGACAGTCTTATTTAGCTCAAGGATCCGACGCTGATTTTAGGACTTTACAAAGCAGATTTATCTCAATAGCCGCTCTTGACCTACCATCAATATGCCGGGGGGGGTAAGCGTAGTAATCATAAAACTATGTAGTATACCTTCAAGATTAATCTTGGTGTTTCTTTTGCCTCTGATTCAAAATTGCCGGACGAAAATTCACTTAACGGTATTCCTTCTAAATATTTTGAACTCAAGAAGTCGGTAATAATTTCGTCTAACGCTATCGGTTTGATTTCGGTACCGAACGGTGGTACATTGTGTTCTGCGGAAATAAGATTCAATCGGAGCTGGCCTGCTTGCTCGTCAAACCATACATAGAATAACATACGCCGGTTTGGGTAACCCTCTAATTGTTTTCTCCTGCTTGCAACTAACCTTTCAAAGAAATCTAAGAAATCATCTACTTTGCACTCTTTAGCAATTTCGAAAGATATGCCCATTGCCAGCATATTCTCGCGTCTCTCACTTTCAAAATCATCAATACCAGTACCGACGAATATTGGCTCAGCAATAAACCCATCGAGATCTCTAAAGTATTTTGCTTTTGCTGAACTCATTTAGACAAAATGGCGCCCCTTCTCGGCTTGAAAACCGTGGGTTAGATGCGAAGCATTTACCACAAAACAAGAAAACCAACAGAAGGAACGTAATGAAAAGAAAAGTATATGTAGGAATGGATGTCCACAAAGAAACGATCAGTATCGCGTATTTAACGAGCAATTCAAAGGAACTGGTGAAAGAACAACAGATAAAGCATAATGAGGTTCAGATTAAAAAATTTGTAACCAAACTGAAATCGGAATGGAACGAAATACATTGTTGTTACGAAGCAGGAGTAACCGGGTATCCACTTTACAGATATTTAA
>NZ_ANIK01000082.1 GCF_000347175.1 Leptospira alstonii serovar Sichuan str. 79601 | reverse complement strand
CACTTTCCTTATGTTCTATGGACATTTTTCTTCCGTCTTGATTTTGGTTGGCGCCTAATTCCGTACGTGACCACATTTTAAAATCCAGGATGCCTAAAGGGATTCCTCAGTCGTAAAGCTATCGATGGATGCAAAAGAAGACCCTGATTGTATTCCGAGTTCATCGGCCCCAAGTCATCTACACGATCCCTTTTTCTATAATAGATTTCGTTGTGTCGCTTAATACCAAGACTGTTTCTTGTTGGTGAAGTCGTTTCTTTGTTGCTTGACTATGAGGTTCTATGATCTTTTCCGATGATACTTTCGGATTCGAAAAAAAGCGATACGCTCCTTTCGTGCCTGACCAATTGCCAAATATATCTGGCAAACTCGTTCCTCCTCGTTTTGTCATCACGCTCACGATTTTCTTGAGTCGTTTATCTAATCGAGTATCTCCCAAGTTCAGCGATAAATATTCTTCTTCCACCCAATCTAATTCCGTTCCGAGTGTACTACTCCAATGTGTAGTGTTCATTATAAGGCCCTTACTAACTTTGGAAATAAAGGTTGAAAAATCTAGTTTTTTCTCATATTTGTGGGTAAGGTTATGGCTCTCTATGGATCGCGTTTCAGGATCGCGAAATAGGAGGCGGGAAAACTCCGGTGGCATTTCTCTATTAGAAAATCATACTTTTTGCAAGTAAAAAGCTCCATTTTTGTCGGAACGCTTGCGTTTTATTGTATGTAAAGTCCTAACCCCTAACGGCATCAAAGGTATGTTCAGATTAAATCGTTGCGCCACCTATCGTAATCAGAATAAAGTGCTCAACGCCTAACGGCATCAAAGGTATGTTCAGGCGTAGGCAAAATCAAACCCGACTGCCCTGGTTCGTGCTCAACGCCTAACGGCATCAAAGGTATGTTCAGCCATTGGGCCATTTTCTTTCTTGAAAATTCGTGCTGTGCTCAACGCCTAACGGCATCAAAGGTATGTTCAGGCATCCACTACAAACCACTCTCCGGCGTAGTCGGGTGCTCAACGCCTAACGGCATCAAAGGTATGTTCAGAAAAATCGCCTAAGAATCTTCGAGAAATCCTATGATAGTGCTCAACGCCTAACGGCATCAAAGGTATGTTCAGGATAGTTTTTGAAAAAGAAAATTCATAATTTCTGTGTGCTCAACGCCTAACGGCATCAAAGGTATGTTCAGTTCCATTTTAGTTCTTTAAGATCCTCTGCGATTTGTGCTCAACGCCTAACGGCATCAAAGGTATGTTCAGATCCTGGGTTTTGGACAGATTATATTGATGCCTTTCGTGCTCAACGCCTAACGGCATCAAAGGTATGTTCAGTCTTTCGTTTCTCTCTTTACGGCCATGCTTTAATTCGTGCTCAACGCCTAACGGCATCAAAGGTATGTTCAGATATCTCCCTGGTCAATGAAAATGGCGGGCTTACTCGTGCTCAACGCCTAACGGCATCAAAGGTATGTTCAGTACCGCGAAAATCCGGGGGAAGAATTAAAATTTCGGGTGCTCAACGCCTAACGGCATCAAAGGTATGTTCAGTACCGCGAAAATCCGGGGGAAGAATTAAAATTTCGGGTGCTCAACGCCTAACGGCATCAAAGGTATGTTCAGTTCCTTCTCAGTTTCCTGTGCTTTGACTTCTTCAGAGTGCTCAACGCCTAACGGCATCAAAGGTATGTTCAGAGCATTTTGTTTTTATGGCTTTTACGAGGAGAGGTTGCGGATGTACGGGAATTTGTAAAGGGAAAACAAGCATATAGTCGGATATTTCTCTTTTTCATCTTCTGGATTTCGATACGGATCGAATTTTGATTCTCTCGGTCTTTACCGTTAAGATTTAAAGAATCAAGTACGTTTCCATACATTTTCAATCCTAAAAGGAACCGGAATTATCGCAAGGAAGAAAAAAAGCCGCGGAGAACCATAGAATCGAGAGGATTCAGAAATCCTAATGAAAGTTGATAGATGCCGGAACTAAACTTAGATTGAGGATTTAAGGCTTTGTTTATAGATAGAATTATGTCTATGCCCTGAAGAGATACTTGAATTATAGAATTTTCAGAGTTTTTGGAGCCTCCGGCCAAGCGGATTTTTTCTCTTGGGTATGGGCGCCTGAGGCGCATTTGGTGCAAAGGGTAAGATAGAAAACATCGTCTTCTTTTTCAGTGACTTTTGCCAATTTCCATCGGAGTTTTTCCAATTCTCGATCCGTAGAGTAAATTCGAAAAACACTATATTGAATTCTCTCTCCAAAACCTTCCATGATTTTTGCGACCTTTCGAAGCCGTTTCGGTTCTCGAATATCATAAGATACTAATCTCCAATGTTTCATTATCTTAATCTCGCTTGAGCAAAGATTCCCGCTTCGCCGCTCCATTCCTTTTCGAGAAGCCGCGTCTCCAGCTCGATCATCCGGTAATAGGAAAGCGAATAATTTACAACCGGATGTTTCCACGTATCATCCAATCTGGACTCATAGAGTTGAGTTGCTTTTTTACGACCCGATTCCGAAAGCCAAACTTTATGTTTCGTAATTTCAAAATCTTCATCGATCCAGGATTTACGATTGATACTTCCAACCAAGAGGATGTCGCAAACACTGACTCGGAAAAGCTCCATTAAGTCCAATACAAGAGGTTCCGCGGAAGATCTTGGAGTATGATAAAAACCGAAACTTGGCTCAAGGCCGACGGATATGATTGCCTGTCGAACGGATTTGTAAAGAAGCGAATACAAAAAACTTAATGCAGCATTAAAAGGATCTTTAGGGGGTCGTTTACTTCTTCCGTTGGGGACCAAGGACGAATCGGAATTTTTAATTAAGGTAGGAAGGCCGGCAAAATAGGCTCGTGCGGATGAACCTTCGATCCCTAATAGTTGGCCGGCAGAATCCGCTAGTTCAATATTTTTAAGACCCGTTCGAATTGTTCCTAAATATCCTTCCGTTTCATTTCTGGTTTCGTCTTTTCCTCTAGTCGCTCTGAGTAAATAACGGAGTTGAGATTCGCATTTTGCGGACACTAATTTTTTGGCTAAGTTCAATCGATTTGTTTCATCCGTGAGGGCTTTGAACTGTCTCTTTTTTGAATACGATCTACTTTGCCGGAAATTTCTAATTTTTCACTCGTATAATGAAAGGATTCGATTCTCCCCGAGGAATCCTCATTGGGTTCCAATTCTTCATGTAAGGTACGTCCTGCATAGACGCGATCGTCGGCGATTAAAACGCCTTCTACTTCTTCCAAATAGAAAAGTCTTTCGCAATAAAGTAGGGAATGAATTCCCATCGCTCGCAAGTTTCCGTAAGAGTCCATAATGTTTGATTGCTCATGATAGAATCATAAGTTGTAATAGTATCGATTTAGAATATTCTAAAAATGAGTTAAAATATTCATTTTTTAGAATTTTAGTATGAAAATAATAAAATATAGTTTGAGTTTTGAACTTTCTGGGATTGGTTTGTTGTTAAATGATAAAGTAATAAGTTTTTCGAAGAATGGATTTTTTATATAGATCCTTTGATTTTACGAAAATCTATAGCAAACTTCCGTGCTTCCGTAAAAATTTCATCAACACTCCTATTTTGAAACAGCAAAGGTCTAGATATATTTTAAACATTGTTTAGGGTTCTTTCGGCGTCCAAACCCAGGCGTTAGGGGGAGGTTGGAGCGATTTTTCCTTTGAAATTGCAAAGAGGGGAGAAACGGTATTACTATTATCTAATCTATCAATCCCAACGGTAAGTCTTGCCGTTTCCGTTTCAATTTGATCGTTGTCGCCGACTTTACAATGCCAAAAGGCAGGTATTGAAGATTCTTCAAAAATATCAATAGAATCAAAAAGTAAATTATTATTCCCGGCAAATGGGAGACCGTAGCGGGTGTCATTCCATTCTCCATTCAAACCAGAAGTTATTTTTTGTTTTAATTCGGGATCATCCGATTGTATTCCAATCAAGACATCCAAATTTGTAAGTATTTCTCTTCTGACGGGACGAATGAAATATTTTGAACCTTTTGTCCGCTCCAGATTTTCTTTTCCCGAACTACCAACCGGAATAACATGCAGTTGTTGATACAAAGAATTCGTTTCAGCCAAAGAAATATTTCCGATAGCAAGGTTTAAAGAAGGAATATCTTTTGATATTTGGGTTGTTAGGTGATTTGTATTTGTACGGATTTCGATTCCAAGAATATTGTTGATCAGTCCCCAGGCCGCACTGTGTGGAAGTGTCGGCATGGTTGATCTGTAAACACCGGCTTGAAAATAGCGAAATGCGGCAAAAGGAGCTTTTAACCGCATAAAAAAAAGGCTCATATTATTTGCTTTCATCCAGAAAATCGTCGCCAACTTGTTTTAAAAGTTTCTGTGGGTTTTCGAAGAGTTTCACTCCAAAGCTTTTAAGTTCGGTATGTTTGCCCTCGGATAAGTTTCTAACAATCTCTCCGCCCAAATAGAACTCTTCTCCGGGTAAATCGATCTTACCTTCTTTATCTTTAATTCTTTTTAATACTTCCAAACTTCCGTCTTCTTGGAACCCGTATGTGTCATATCCCGCAACTAAGGAAGGGGTTAAGCGAATTACAATACTCTTAGGTCCCATTTCGTAATAATTCCTTGCATGACCGCCGGCTACGTTGGTTAATTCGCCGATAGACTCCAGTAACGCTTTAATCCAGTCTGGTTTTGCTTTGCAATCATTCCCAGCCAGTGCAAAGGGATATTGAAATGCCGTAAGGGAAATTTCTTTATGGAGAAGGACTGAAGTGGATTGATTGTTCCAGTATTTATCTTCGTTCACTTTTGTTTTCGCATTTAAAGGAGACTGATGAAAGGTCGCTTCATATTGGTAAGGGGATAATGCCACCGAATTATTAATTCTTAGAATGCTATCTCGTTTTAGTGTGGCATCTTTTCTGTCTTTAGGTAAATACTTGCTATCCGCAACCATATATCCAAAAATAAAATCATCGGCATATTTGTCAGAGTTTGGAAATTCTTTAAATTCAACGGCTAGTTGACCTTCATTATGAAGTCGGGTCCTATTCGTTGAAATGTTCTTTTTAATTAGTATTTCTCTCAACGCATTTCTCTTAGCCTCTGAACTAAAAATGGCAAAGTCTTTTCCATTCTTAGAAATTTTCTGTAATACAGTACGATTTTCTTCACTTTCCCCGCGATAGTTTGCGCTTGGTGCGGGATAAGTTAAGATAGTTCCGAAAAGATTTTTGATAGATTGTTTAGACATTGGAAGTCTCCTTTTTTTGGTATGTGTAACTAACTGCGGATAATGCAAGCATGGATAATGTCCTTACTTTGTCCGTTTCGTCGAATAATGCTTTTGTTAGAGTGAGAAATCTCTCCTCATTCATGTATTGCCCTACGGAACATATAGAAGAAGAAAAATAGCTGATAAAATCACCTCCGGTTCTACTTCGAATTGCCAGAAATGTTTCTTTGGCTAATTTTTCCTTCATCTCAACATATTTATTGGTTTTAATATCCTCTTTTTTGAAACCATATTTGGAAGCCAGTCGTATTGAAATATAATTTCGAATCATCCAATAAATGATTTGCTCTAATGATTTTAGATTTTCAGATGAAATTTCTTTTTCATCAGTTTCTAATGAATTTTCCATAGTATGTTCCTTGTGAATTGAATTGATAAGTCCCTTGAATTTTTTATTAACGTCGTTAGAAAAGTTAACGTCCTTTGTTTTTCCCTTTCCTATGAAATATTCGTATCCAGATGTTTTGAATAGTTTGCCGAAATCTTCGTGCCAGCTTTTATTCTCAGAGAGGTTAGTTAAAATTTGCCTCTTAAATATGGAATCAAAGTAGTTATCGTTTTTAAATGCTTCATATTCTTTTAAAGTAATATCATTTGGCGTTATACGAAAATTTGCTTTATTGTTAATATTGTTTCCTTCTTTTATAAAGCGAAAAACATCTATCCCATTCACTAAATCGGAATATTTCTTCGCACCCTCTAATTTTGTTAAACTAATCTTGAGTCTTTCAAAAGAGTCCCAGCCTGCTTCTTGTAAAACGAAAATTTTAGATGCTCTTGGTCTGAATCCGAGGATCGTATTGTCTCTAGATTTTAAAAATTCTTCATAGTCTAAGCAGAAGTTCTTTAAATCTAAAATTTCAGGAATGCAAATTGCAAATCCATCATCGGACGGTTTGTATTTCTTTGAAGAATTGTCATATTCTAATTTTTGCGGAATATAGATTTGAGAAATGAAAGGCCAGAAATGCAATAATAGGAAGTTTTTATTCTGGTCTAAAAAAGGAACTCCTTCCGCATTTTTATCTTGGGAGCTCAGAAAGTAAGTACCTTGAATTTCTGATTTTTTAGTAGTTATCTTTATTAAATTATTCCAAACTTCTAAATAGTCTTTGTTATCTTCTTTACTGGCTCTATTTTCATATACAATACGAGTAGTCGGGATGCCTCTTAGTATATTCCATATCATATCTCGCCAAAGTTTGATCCAAGCTGACTCTTGGCTATTATCCATATCTTTTAGAAATGAACCCGATGGAACGACCACATCATAAATATATATTTCTTTTTCTTTTTGAATGTTTTCTCCAGTTTTTTTATCTACAATACCGACTGCTTTCGTTTCTTTTCTCTTGTAGGGGATCTCTTCCTTTGTTCTCGAATTTTTTAAAGGTTTATCTCTTTCTTGCTCTTCCCAACTCGCCGAATAGGTTTCATCGAAAAGAGATTTCATTCCTTCTTTATCAATTCGAAGTTTATAAATCTTATCCGTGCATTCTAATTCTTCTAAAATCCCTTTTACTTTGTGTGGATTTCTTTTCGTTAACCAACGAACCATCAGGACGAGACCGGCAAGTCCGGATTTGTGCTGAGAAGAAGGAAGTTCGTGGAGTTTATATTCTAAAGTAATTTCTTTAACTTCTTCGTTTGCAGTTTTAAGTTTTTTTGCAGAATTGGCTTCCTTTTCCTTTTTTTCTTTCAGCATCGTTATGTCCTTATGAGTCCGAGTTCGGAATTGTAATTCTTGCCGTCGACAACAGATAAATATTTTGGTAAAAACTTGGGTTTATTTTCTTTTAAAATCATTTTCTTTGGGGCAGGTAGAATGAATTCGTCAATGGGATGTTTATTATTTAGAAATTGTTCTATTGCACGTAAGTCGGAATCTAACGCACACTGCTCTGTAAATTCTTCAATGTCCCTATATTCTTCTGATGTAGCATAATAATCGCTCAAAACAAATTGAGAAAATTCCTGGGGTGTTGGCTGATCTGGAGAAAATTGTTCCATACTATCGGCTAAATCTTTTTGACTCAGATCTTTATCGGAAAGATGATTTATAAATCTTTCAGCTGCCGTAAGATCCTTGTCTTCATAGGGCAGAGCTTTTTCGGGTTTATAAATAAAAATCTCTCCCCTAAATTCAGATGGTTTACCGTCTATTTTTCTATTCACTCGTCCAAATCTTTGAATCAAGGAAGAAATAGGAGCTAATTCTGTAATCATTACGTCGGCGTCTAAGTCCAAACTCATTTCGCATACTTGTGTAGTGATGGCTAATACCGGTTTATTCTTTGAAGTTGTTTTGAATAATTGAACGGTATCTTTGTGTTTACTTTGTCTATCCGCTAACTTAAACATACTGTGATAACAGATAGGTTGATATGCTGCGAGAAGTTTTGTCAGTTTCTGAGCCTGCGCTATCGTATTCACCACCCATAAAACTTTGCGATTTCCATTTTCTAATTCTTTTTTTGCAATTTCTATACCTTCTTCAAATGAATGAATCAATTTTTTATTATATCGAGGTTTCGATTCTAAGAGAATTAAATCCTTTAGGAATTCCTTATCAACTAGGTCCGGATACGCTTTTAATCCCAGTTTAATTAATTCTTCTCTTCTTTCTTTTTGTAAGGTTGCTGTCATACAAAGAACCGGCGAATTAAAATGTTCTAGGAAACTCAAGAGTGATTCAAACATTTTCTTATCCAAGCTGTGTATTTCATCTATGATAAGAAGTGAATCTGTCAAAGGAGGTAATAAACAAATCCCCTTATAATTATTTTGTAAAAAGCTTAAGAACTGATCTACTGTGGCGCTAAAAAATCTTTTAGACCAATACCCCAGGGCAAAAAGTCTTTCATCTTCTTGTTTAACATTATAATTTTTTCTTTGAGAATCCTTTTCATCTGGATTATTCCGTAACTGTTCCAATTCATATTTTGAACTGCCGTGCATTAAGGCTGCATCCGATTCTGGGGCGGCGGCAACATAGTCTTTAAATCCTTCGGTTGCCGTGCCGCGAGTCGGGTATAAAAAAATTATTCGACTAACTTGATTGACTTTTGATTGCTCCTTCGCCCATTCCCAAGCTGCAAATGTTTTACCTGCACCGCAGGGAGCTAAGAGTAAAACTCGACTTCCTTTTGTAGCAACGAGACTTTGAAAGTTATGAATTTGGAACTGTTTGCCACTTTCTTTTTCTATGGTTTCAATTCGAGGTTGAATGATTTTTTCCAGAATCTCGTCAGGCGAAATTTCACTACAATGTAGTTTTTCTTCTATCCATGCATCAAAATCCTTCTTTTCTCTCCATAAGCCGGATGAAACCGAATCAGATACGATCAATGCCGCTTTAATAGAAAGCAGCAATGATTTCCTGTCTGAATCCGATCGTAGACTTCTATGAAATTGCCTTGCTTGTTTTTTTCCATTTGCAATGATCCCATCCCATAAAGTATTATTCTTTGCGGAATTAAATGATTCCGTAGGAAGTTTCGGGATGTTATTGAGTTGTGCAATTGTAGAAACCTGATTTAGAATACTTTTTATCTCTGAATGATTCAGAGAAACTTCTATTATACCTTCTCTTCTAAGTTTACCCCATTCATAAAATCCACTTTCTTCCGCTTTTAAATGATGAGTCAAAACACTTGCGGTTATGATATTATGATCTAAGTTTTCATTTTTCGCTAACCAACTACTCACTTCCGGCAGATGTAAAATCAACGCACTCAAATGTTCGTGTCTGATTCCCTGATGAAAAAAAGTTGTGTCATTAACCGCTTTTTGAAAATCTTCATTGGCTTTTCCGATATCATGAAACAAACAAGCAATGCTAAGATTTAAAAGAAACTTATCTGCGTCCTCGTTACTTACTTTAAAAAATCGAAGCCAATTATTTAAAAAGCGCGAGTCTTTTTTGAAGATGGCGCTACCGGCCGTATCCGTATCCAATGAATGTTCTATAAGGGAAATTTCTCTGCCGTCATTGGTTTTAGTTTTCGCCAACAACTTTCCTTCCGTCACACACGTACTCCCAAGAAGTGACCGCAACCCATCTTCCGTCGGCCACCCACTCCTATTTGTTGTACTTTAATGGAATCTTGCGGTGAGAGGTTTAAAAGCAAAACAGGGAAACCTACGACTTCTTTATCATGAATTCGAATCGTCTTGCGTACGATTCTTTGGTTGTTCTCCGAGATATTTCCTCTAAATAGAAGAACCTCGCAGCTTATTTCATGTTCTCGTAATTTTTCTTGGACGCATTCCAAAAAGCTGTTTTCTTCCGTATGTCCCTTGATGGTTACCAATCGACTATACAGAGTTTTATGGGGTTTCAGCAATGCAACTGTTGGAATTCCCAACCGAATTTTATCCTGAGATAACTCTATACGTTTACCTGCTAATTTCCATAGGAAGGGTAATAGGGATTGTGCGGTCCGGATCCTCAATTTGCTTGTTCCGTTTAGATGTAAGGTTCTATTTTTATCAGGAGTCCCGGAAATTCCGCAAATAGACAATCCTTCCGTTTCATGAATGATTTTTTCCTGTTTGCAAAGCGCCGAGTAAAGTTTATATCCGTGATCGGCCGGTATGGATTTACCCTCTACGGGAAATTTGAGTTCAATATATTGCATAGTTTTAATTTTTAAAATTATAATGTTATACTATTTAAAAATGTTAATTGAGTTAAATTTTGCACATTATTTTATAGAGCATAAAATAACTCATTTAATTTTTTAAATTTTTGTAATTTATTCGTCGGTCGAATTTTACACTGGGGAACCTCTAAACCTTCGTCTCGATATTTGGATAGGCGCAAAACGATCTTCTAAGCATTCTATAATATAGATTTGCAAAAAAATGCATGTGTTTAGAAGCCCTTGGTTCGTTTTAACTTTCTGTGCGGAGCCCCGTGCTTTTTAATAAAATTTTTATTTTCTTTCGAATTATAATTTGAGTGCACTTACAAAATTTAATTTTCGCTTCTTATAAGCTTGAGATTTAGAAAGAGTTTCTTCAATAGGAGTTGTTTAAAAATTAATTTTGCGTCTGTTTCCGTTTGATTGAAATGAACGATTGAAGCAGTTTTGTTAATCACGACTATGGAATTTTTCAACAACTCTAATCTACTTCCGAACATAAGTCGTTATGAATTCCTTGCGACGACTCAGTTTATGAAAAGTCGATTCCTTTTCTCGCGAATAGATATTCGGGATACTTTTTTCAAACTTCTTGTTTGGGAATATCCGAGTGGATTTTGATGAAGGTTTAACAGGTGCGAATGCCTATATCTTTAATAACGAATTCCCGATCGCCTCACTTTTTATCCGAAGGAATCAATCTTCCCTTTTTTTCGTAAGATAGAATAGGGACGGGATACAAACCAAGGTTACCAACAATTCCAAACTAAGCCCGCCGACGATGACCGTAGCAAGAGGTCTTTGAACGTCGGAGCCGATTCCGCTTGCGATCGCCGCGGGAATTAAACCCAATAAGGCCAAAAGAATTGTCATAATTCTCGGCCTCAGTTGAATGACCGCGGCCTCGATCACCGAGGTTTTGAGATCCCGCTTCGTATTTTTCTCAATCATATTCAATAATCTGGATATAAAAAGAACACCCGTCATTGTGGAAATCCCGAAGAGGGAAATAAAACCCACACCCGCGGAAACTGAAAAATTCATTCCCCTGAAAAGTAACGCAAGCAGGCCCCCGCTGATGGAGATCGGAATTCCGGACATGGCCAGTAAAACCAACCGAGGACTTCGAAACATGGTATAGAGTATTATAAAAATTGCAAATAAGGTAAGGGGAATCACAAAACGTAATCTTGAAACAGCGCGGTGTAAATTCTCGAATTGACCTCCCCAGTGAATGTCGACTCCTTCGGGGATTTTGATTTTTTCGGAAACCCTGTCCTTCGCTTCCGCGACAAAACTTCCTTGGCCCCTGCCTCTAACGTTCGTTCTCACCGAGATTTGTCTTTTGCCGTCCTGTCTTTGGATGATTGTGGGACCGTCTTTGAAATCGATCTTTGCAAGTTCCGAAAGAGGAATCCTCGCTCCGCCCGGAACGGTGACGAGTAACGTATGAACGGAATCGATCGAAGAACGAAAGTCGTTTGTGTATCTCACGATTATCTCGAATCTTCTAGAACCGTCGTAAAGAATTCCGACTCCTTTACCGCCGATCGCGGCTTCCATCGTGTCCAGAATTTCGGACGTGTTGATCCCGTATCTCGCGGCTTGTTTGCGATCGATTTCTATCGTTAGTTGCGCTTGGTCTCCTTCCTGTTCGATTCCCAATTCGGTGGCTCCCGGTATTTCGGAAACGACGGAAAGAATTTCTTTCCCTAAATTTCTAAGAACGTTCAAATCTTCTCCGTTGATTAGAATCGCAAGATCCGAAACGCTTCCCGTCGCGGATTCGGTGACGTTGTCCAAGATCGGTTGAGAAAAAAGAAAGCTGGCTCCGGGTAAAGTTTCTTGAAGATCCTTTTTGATTTTATGGAGAAGTTCAGTTTTGGAAATATTTTCTTTCCAATCGGAATAATTTTTGAGACCGATTAGGATTTCCAAACGATTCGGACCGTAGGGATCGAACCTTCGTCGAGTTCGGGAAGAAATTCCGTTCCCAATTTGAAGTAGGATAAACTTCCGACTCCCAAAACGAGAACTAACGCAAACGCCGCGACTTTTTTCGGATCGACCAGCCTGTCGGTTAAAAACTTAGAATAGAAATTTTGAATCTTTAGGAAAAACGGGTTCTGCCATTCCAAGGAATCGTTTCCTTTCTTTTCCAGTTTGGATCTGTATAAAAAAGTCATCAAAACCGGGATCAGAGTAAGAGCGATGAGCATACTTCCCGAAACCGCGTATGCGAGCGTGAACGCCATCGGCGAGAAAAGTTTTCCTTCGATTCTTTGAAACGTAAAGATCGGTAAATAGGCAAGAATGATAATGGAGATCGAAAAGAAAATTTCGGTGCCTACTTCCTTTGTCGCGTCTATCGTCAGAGTTTCGATTTCCTTGAACGAAAGCCCCGCTGTTTTTTTCTCCTTTGTTTCCTTGTACTTTCTGGAAATATTATCCACGATCACAACGGCTCCGTCTACGATGATTCCGAAATCGATCGAACCCAGAGAAAGAAGGTTTGCCGGGATGTTCGTGATCTTCATCAGAGAGAAAGCGAATAAAAGGGATAACGGAATCGTACAAGCGACGACTAACGCGGAACGGACGCTTCCGATAAAAAAGATCAAAACGAGAACGACGATACTGACTCCCTCGAAAAGAGTTCTCGAAATCGTTCTTACCGTGTAATTGACGAGATCGCTTCTGTCATACGTCGTTGTTAAGCGAATTCCTTCCGGAAGGGAGTTACGATTGATTTCTTCCAGCTTCTTCTTAACGCGTTCGACCACCTCCGAAGGATTTTCGCCTCGACGCATCGCGATCAAACCTTGCACACCCGATTCTCTGAGTTTGATCTTGGAGGATTCCGGATCTCTCAGCGCGTAGCTGAAAACTCCGTCCGGTCGTTTGGGATATTCCTCCACCGAAGCGAGGTTACCGATATAGATCGGAGTTCCGCCGGAGGAGGCGACGACTGTGTTTCGAATATCATCCGAACTTTGTATCGCGCCCAAACCGCGCACCGCAAAACTTTGATCGCCTCTCGTAAGAGTATGACCTCCCGTGTTTCTGTTATTGGAAGAGACGGCCTCGACGACGTCGTGTAAGGCGAGATTGTAACGATAGATTCGATTTGGGGAAGTGATGATATGATACTGTTTGACCAAACCTCCGAAGTTGATCACGTCGGCGACTCCGCTCACTTGACGCAAAGAAGGAATCACAACCCAGTCTTGAATCGTTCTCAAATCCATACTCGTCCATTCTTCTCCGGCTTCGATCGTATAACGAAAAACTTCGCCCACGGGACCGGTGAGGGGAGCCAAAGAAAGATCCGCGTCCGCAGGAAGATCCACGTCTCTGATTTTTTCCAAAACGAGTTGTCTCGCGGTAAAGTCCGTAACTCCGTCTTCGAAAATCAGTTGTAACACGCATAGACCGAAAATGGTTTTGGATCTTCTTGTTAAAACATAAGGTACGGTGTTCATCTCCCTTTCCAGAGGAAGGGTGACCTGTCTTTCCACTTCCAACGCGGCCTTACCGGGAAGAACGGCGATCACGGTGACCTGAGTGTCTCCTACGTCGGGGTAAGCTTCCTTCTTGAGAGTGTTCCAAGACCAAAGTCCGATCACAAAGACGAATAACGCTAGTAGGATCGTCGGGATTCTTTTTTTGAGGGAAAATTCGATGAGTTTATCGATCATTCTTAAAACCCGAAGCTGATTCCTTTGAGAAGAATGGCTCCGTCGATCACGATCTCGTCACCTTCGGATAAACCTTCTTTGACGATCGTTTTTTCCTCTCCCGAAGAACCCAATATGACTTGTTTTCTACGAAACGAATGTTCGTCCTCCTTTAGAAAAACGTAATTCTTTTCGTCTACGGTTACGATCGCGTGATTCGGAATCGCAAGCACGGAAGAACGCGGATCTCCGAAGTCGACTCTCGCGAACATTCCCGGAAGAATTTTTTCCTTCGTATTTTTGAGAGTGACTCGAACCTTCACGTGCGACGGCAAAGTTGGATTCGGCGTCGGTGACGTCCCGTCTCGTTGCGGCTTGATTGACATACATATCTTTCACTCTCGCCAAGTCCTTGAACGCTTTGGAAGCGACGGCACGAGTCCGTTTGTATTCGGAATAAAGATGTGTGGTTTCTCCCGAATCGAAAAGGATCAACTTCTCATTTGAGTTAACGGACGTGTTGATGCTCGCGATCACTCGAGCCGATGCGATTACGGAGAATGCCGCGTTTCCCTTTCCGATTTTTTGATATACCAAACGAGCCAGACCCGGATGATCTTCGGGGAATTCGATTCTCGCACCCGCTTCGGTTACGCGGGGACTTCTCGCCTTTTCCAATCTCCAATGTTCCTGTATTTTTCGCGAAGAATTCCAATTGTGGAGAATGATAGCAAGGGTCAGGATCAAAATCGTGGAGAACAAAACGAACTTGGGTCTTCTTTGATAAAAAGATGCGAAGGAGAAAATGAAATTCTTAAAAATCATGGACCGATCTCCAGAACGGTACTTCCTAACGTGTAGTTTACAGTTTCAAGACTTTCGATCCGATCCGATCCGATTCAAGGCGGATCATTTTTAAAAAACTGTCGCTGTATGCTTCGAAAAAATCGGCAAATTCCAAAATCGTTAAATACCTTTTTCGATAATTCTCCACCATTAGACCCGCCAGATTCTGATAATCCTTTGTAAAGGAATCCTTATATTCCAAAAGTAATCTTTCTTTTTCCTTCGCCTTTCCTACTGCGGAAAGAACTTCCGTTCTGATCTTAATTTTTCTTTCCTCGTACCTCGCTTTTTTTGCGGCGAGAATCAATTCGGATTCGCGGATATTTCCCTGATTTCTATCGAAGGTGGGAATTGCCATAGAAACCGTCACTCCGTAGTAATTGTTGATGTAGTTTCCGGCGCGGTCCCAATTTCCTCCGAGTTTAAGATCCGGAATCGCCAACGACTTTTGCAAAGCGAGATTTGTTTGTTCGGCTTTGATTCCGAATTCGAGCGCTTTCAGGTCCGGTCTTTTTTCAAAGGCGATCAAAAGAAGTTCCTGGCCGCTTTTGGCGAGAATCGGATATCGGAGGCGTTTCATTGAGAAACTCGGGAGGATCATTCGTATCCTCCGATAGAATTTCGGAAAAAGTAAAGAATAGTATAATAAACTGAACGATAAGTACAAAGAAGGTCCGTTGGATCGATACGTACATATCCGGCTCCGAAATAACTTTTTAATAAGAGAGCAGATTCTATCAAAAAAGAAGAAGTCTGCGAGTCATTATTTTAGGAAATCGGAATCTGTACGGAGAATAAGATCCGGAGTTTCCGTTTTTGATTTCGGTTCGATTCATAAAAACGGTTTCGGCTAAGGAAGTGATTCGGAAAAAACTTCGGCCTTAAGTAATATTTGAAATTTTTTCGAATCACCGAAGCTAACGGGTTGATGTCCGTATGAATCGAAAGACTTGTGGAGTTATGGCTTGGGTTTATCTTATCATCGCTTCCGCATTCGAGATCGGATTTACGACTTGTCTCAAGTTATCCGATAATTTTACGAAACCGATTTGGATCGGGAGTTTTATAGTTTTTTCCGTTTTTAGTTTAGCTTTTTTGAATAAAGCCGTTCAAACGATTCCTATGGGAACCGCTTACGCGATCTGGACGGGTTTGGGTGCGGTGGGAACCGTTCTCGTCGGCATCGTTATACACGGAGAGCCGATCGATTTTTGGAGAGGATTCTTTTTATCTACTTTGATTCTTTCGGTTTTAGGTCTTAAATTTTTAGTTTCGGAATAAAATTCCGATTCGATGAAAATCAGGAATCCGTCTTTTGAAGTTTGAGGCGTTTTCGAATTTCCTTACCGCGTTTTTGATTCACTTCTAAAACCTGAAGAAGGGTATCGATCGGGAAAACGGTTCCTTGAAACATTCTTTTCATCGTTCTTTCCGACATATCATACCAACGCGCTTTGGAAGAAACCAAAAGTTCTCCGGTATTGGAAAGATGAATCGTGGCTTTCGTATAAAGCCTTCTTCTTCTAACCATCGTAACCCAACAACGAACTTGGACTTCTTCGTTGAGAGGAACCGCTTTGTGATAACGCATATAAAGCTGATCGGTCATCACGAAATGTCCGAGATGAAAACAAAGAACACCCTGAGCTTCGTCGAGAAGAGTCGCGAGAACTCCACCGTGGGCGTAACCGGGCGCGCCTTCGAAGGACTTTTCTATTTTAAACGGAAATCGAACTTCGCCGCTCTCTTCGTGAAAGGGAAAACTTGCGTGAATTCCTTTTACGTTATCGGGACCGCAACCGAAGCAGTTTTTATGATGCCAGTCTTGTCCGTTTTGGCTTGCTTTGATTTCCCGAAAGATTGTTTCCGATTCCATGTTGTTCCTCCGGTTTGATCGATCGAATCTTGACGATGGGATTCTACTTCCATGAAAAAACCGCTCCTTCCGGATTCAAGTGCGAAACCCGAAAAAATTCCGAAGTGCAAAGCCGTTTTTCTCGATTCGAATTTTTAAAAATCCGAAACTAAGAACGTAAATTCTCCGCCAAATGGCCTTGACTGAGTTGCCGACGATCTTAATCTAACGCGAGTTCGGCGAAATAAGGACGGGCGAATCCCGCCCGCTGGCGGGACCGCGCTTTTTGCTCCAATCAACAAATTGATAGATCGCCCTAAAAGCGAGATTCTTTCCTTACACCAATTTGTTGATTCCGCGGCAATCGCTTTCGCATCGGTTATACCGACTTACGTTAATCTGTTTCGCGTTTTTGAGGAGAATGGAAAATGAAAGCTGCAGTATTAGAATCCGGTAAAAAAGTTTTAGACGTCCGAGAAGTTCCCGTTCCGCAACTCGGCTCCGGACAAGTAAAAGTAAAAATCAAAGCCTGCGGGATCTGCGGCTCCGACGTACATCTTGTGATCCACGGAACTCTCAAGTGTAAACATTTCCCGAGGGTTCCCGGTCACGAATCTTCGGGTGTAATCGAGGAAGTAGGGGAGAACGTTAGTCGCTTTCGAAAAGGGGATCGAGTCGTAATCGCGGCCGGAACTTCCTGCGGCGTATGCGCGTATTGTAAAGCGGGTCACGAAAATTTATGTAAGGACGTCGGAGTTTTCGGATTCGATCGGGACGGAAGTTTTGCGGAATACAACGTCGTGGAAGAACGTTATTTGTATTACCTTCCCGATTCGATACCGTTCGATCAAGGGGCGATCCTTGCGGACGCGGTTTCCACTCCGTATCACGCGATTCGATACAGAGGAAACATACGGGACGGAGATACGGTTGCAATTTTCGGCTGCGGGGGGCTTGGCATTCACGCGGTTGCGGTTGCAAGAGCGTTGACCGGCGGAAAAGTGATCGCTTTGGACGTGGACAAAGGCGCGTTAGAGAATGCGGCAAAATACGGAGCCGATGAAACGGTCAATTTGAAAGAGGTTAGAAATCCCGGAAAGGCGCTCAAAGAAATCACGAACGGAGTGGATCTGCTCGCGGATTTTTCGGCGCATATGTCCAACGTGGAAGAGTCGCTTCGTGCGATGAATCCCGGAGGAAGGATCGTTCTTGTCGGAATCGGCAGACAACCTTTGAAATTTCAGGTTCCTTTTCTATTGATCGAAAAGATGATATCGGTCGTCGGTTCCTACGGTTCCGATCGAAGAGCGATTCCCGAACTGATCGAACTCTACCTAAAGGGAAAAATCGACCTCTCTCATTCGATCACTTCCCATCATCCATTAGAGGAATTGAATGAATGTCTTAACGCCCTGGACGAAAGAAAAGGAAATCCGATTCGGTTCATCATTCAACCTTGAGTTTGGATAAGATTCTAATATTCAAAAAGCAGAATGGATTTAGCAGGAGTAACGACCTGAAAAAAAACCTTACTCCGAGAGTTACGTGCCGAAACGTCCTTGGGAAAACGGATCAAAAAACGATAGATATGTTCGGTCTCCGCGGTTACGTCCGAATCGTAAAGGACCGTTCCGGAAGGATAAACCCCCGGAGGAACCGTATAAAACGGATAACCGAAAGTCCCGTAGACGGGAAGGGCGGAAAAACGGGAGTTCCGAACCCTCGCGGTAAAGGTTTGAACGTAATAACTCCAAGTTTTTTCGGGCGGTTTTTCGTTTAAGGAAAATTGAAATTCCAAAAATTCGGGAAGAACCCTAGTTTCCGGAACGATCTGAAATAGGATATAAATCCCTTCCGAGCCGTCGAGGGCGTTCAATTCCTTCCACTTTTCCATCCTATCTTTGGGAATCCTAGAGGCTAATTCGTTTTTAAGATCCTTTCGAATATCCTCAAGATCTTCCTTTTCGATTTTGGAAGCGGAAACGAGAAAACCGCCGCCATAAAAAGGGAGTTCGGCAAGGCGGTTCGGCTCCCCTTGGAGTTTCAGATTTTTGCCGGAACAGGAAAATTGAATTATACAATATAAGAATATAATAAAAATAGAAAATACTTTCGAGAAGATTTTCGGGTACGACCGTGAACCCGTCAAACGATCAATTTGGTTCCGCAGGAAGGACAAAACTTGGCTCCATAGATCTCGATTTTAAAACCGCATTCGTGACAGTATTTGGGAACAAAGGAAGACGCCCCCGGAGATTGTATTACCGCGTCTTTGGGAACGTTCAAAGCGATGGTTCGAATTTTTTCGTCGAAGTCCTCCAGATCGTTTACGATTCCGGAAGAGATGGTTTGAAATTCCGACTCTGTGAGTTTACCGGTGTCGAATTCGATTTTGATGTCCCGTAGGTTTTCCAAGATCACTTCTCTTCGATGGATCAGTTCCGATTTTTCGGATTCCGTATCGGAAGCTTTCGCGTTGATCGCAAATCGAATGTATAAAAAAGGGGAGACTACGATCCCGAGAAGAATGATATAAAATGGAATGAGTAAAAGATCCATTATTTTTGTTTTTCCTGTATTTCGGAAAGATATCTACGGAAAGAATCTTCGCCTTGTTGGATGGGTTTTTCGGGGGCCGGTTTAGGAGCATACGGATTTTTACGTTTGATGTAAAGATAGATCGAGACGATCCCCAGTAAACCCGCGAGCACAAGGCTCAGGTCGATCCAAGTGGAATCGGGAGAAGCCAGAATATTCTCCCCGAATCCGAAAACGACGGAGTTTGCCATTCCCGTATTACCCGCTTCCACGAACTTTTGGATTATAGGATCGCTCAGAGCTCCCTCTCCGAAACCGTGAACCATCTTATTTACGATTACGTCGGCGTTTTCCCCTTTTTGAATCCGATTTTCTATAAACAGTTTCAGCTTTGCGGAAACTGTGCAGTTGTTAAACGAACAACTTTTGATCGTGATCGAAGGGATGCAGATACATCGGATCTTGGAAGTGACCTCGTGAAAGGTACGGATCTGGTCCGGTTCGGTCAGGTTCGTAAACGTGGAATCGGCGGACAAAGACGAGGGCGGACCGAGGATACAAATTCCGAAAAAAGTCAATAAAATTAGAATATTCTGAAATACTGTTTTCATGGTCTGGACTCTCCGATGGGAAGAAGGATCAAAAGACCCGAAAAGAAAAAGAGAAGAGAACCCGCCCAGATGAATTTCACGAGAGGGTTTATCCAGACTTCGAGATTGGCCACGATCTGTCTCGGAAACCGGTTGAAGTTTTCCAATTTACGAACGGGTTGATTTTCGTTCGTAAAAAGATAGTTCATAAACAGAAGGGGAAGATCCGGATTTTCATCCGAAAGATCGGAGTGTTCGATCGCGCCCAACTGAATGTATAAATCCTCTTTCGGAGTCGAGGTGATCGCGGGTTCGCTCGTAGGAATGTGAGTTTCAAAGTCCCCGCTCAAATGGGAAATCTGAGGATAAAATCTTCTTTCGGTCACCATCGTGGAAAATTCCTTGAGATGGCGTTTTACCTGAAAGGTCGCCTCGTGAGAAACGATCACATTCTGAATGTTGAGTCCGTTTTTTGCGTCCCCGTTTACGAGAGGTTTTATTTTGAGAGTGTTCGCCGAAATCTGATAGTCGCCGAGAACTCCCGTGTCCTGACTGGAGTAGACGATCTCGTTCTTTTCGGGAACGTTTAAGAAGTAGAAAAACTTAATGGACGTATTTTGTTTGAACGCGTTTCCCGCAAAGCCGATAAAAAGAATCACCATCGCGAGGTGAACGAGATAACCTCCGTATCTTCTTTTGTTTTTTAGGAGCATTCTAAAACCGGCAAAGAAATAATTTTCGCCTGGATACGCTACCTTTCTCGCGACGATTCCCCTGTGATATTCCTGAGCGATACCCGCGATCGTAAAAATTCCGAGACCGACGGCGATCACCGAATACACTTCGCCCAAAACGTCTCCGAGGCTGTAGTCGCTGATCGTAAAATTCCGCGTATAAAAAAGTATGTAAGCGCCCGCTCCGGCAAATCCGACTAACAACGGTTTGATGAGAGTGGAAAAGAAAATCTTATCCGCGCCCTTTCTCCAAGCCAGAAGGGGCGCCGAACCCATCAGAAAAATCAAAAGAATTCCCGCGGGAACTCCCCAGGAGTTGAACCAAGGGGCTTTGAATTCTCTTCCGTACAAAAGAGGGGAAAAGACCCCGAGTAAAATCGCGAGAGTCGCGATCACGAGAAGAAAGTTGTTAAAAAGGAAACTTCCTTCTTTGGAAGTCATCGCTTCGAGATTACGTTCGGGTTTGAGAGAATCCCTTCTATAAATCAAAAACCCTAGAAAAAATAAAAAGCTGACTCCGATATAAATGATAAACGGAGTTCCGATCGTGGATTTGGAAAAACTATGAGGTCCTTCGAGAACTCCGCTTCGAGTGATCCAGGTTCCCAATAAACAGAAATGGAAGGCGAGGATGATCAAAAATAGATTCCAAAACTTTAACATACCTCTTCTTTCCTGAATGATCATGGAATGAAGAAACGCGGTGGATAAAAGCCAAGGCATGAGAGAGGCGTTTTCCACCGGGTCCCAGGCCCAATAACCGCCCCAGCCCAATTCCTCGTAAGCCCATTTGGAACCGAGAAGAATTCCCGTTCCCAAAAAGAACCAGGAAAAGATGGTCCATCTCCTTACGAAACGAAACCAGTTTTCGGAAAGATGTCCCGTGATCAGAGCGGAGGCCGCGATCGCAAAAGGAATCGCAAAACTCACGTAACCCACGTAAAGAATCGGAGGATGAATCACCATCGCCCAGTGTTGCAAAAGAGGATTGAGGCCCCGGCCTGCGACGGCGGCCGGTTGAAATTCACGGAAGGGTTGTGCGTCCGGATAAAACACGGCGAGATAGGAAAAGAACGCAGCGATTACGGCTAACGTGAGATTTAGGATCGGGATTCTATCCTGAACGAGTTCCCTCGTTTGCCAGAGTACGATGAAGGTAAAAAGGGAAAGTAAAAGATTCCAAAAAAGAAGAGAACCCGAAGATCCGGACCAAATTCCCGTCAGCCTGTAAAACAGAGGAAGATGTTCGTTGGAATGCATTACGACGTAGTAGTTGGAAAGATCGGTTCTGAAAAGCTGGACGAGTAGTACGATGAAGGCCAGAAGGATGACGGCCGTGTTTGCCATCAAAGTGTATCTTCCGAGTTCGATCGCTTGTTTGTCCCGTTTCCAAATTCCGTAAGAGGTTTGAACGATCGAAAAAATAAGAATCGCGAAAGAGGTTATGATACAGAGGGCGCCAAAATCATTCATATCGGAGAGTCCAGGTCCTTTCGCTTAACAGCGATTTAGAAAAGTTGAATTTACTTATTTTCTTCCGAGTAATCGGCTTCGTATTTGGAGGCGCATTTCGCTTCCACGTGATCGGCAACCAACACTCCGTCTTTCATATAACCGTCCACTCGCGCGCGCGTGCCTTCCTTAAAGGCGTCGGGAAGAAGGGTTTCACCGGTGAAAAAAACCGGAATTTGTTTTTCGTTAAATTCCAAGACGAACTTCGCGGTTTTACCTTCGCGAACCACCGATCCCAATTTTACAAAACCCCTCACTCGTAAAAGATCGTCTTGGAATTTTGCCGGAGAGGCGGCGAGTTCCGAAGCGTCGAGAAGCGTATAAGATGTTTCCTTGGAGGAGAAGTAAGCGATGGAGCCGAGGGAAAGAAGAATGATCCCAGCGAGGACCGTAAATTTGATGTTCATCGTAAGAGTTCCGATTGTCTTTCGTTTTAGACCATAAAATCAGAACGGATGGACGGAGAAAAGTGGAAATATCCCCGTTTTATCCCATCCCGTTCAAACCGCGCTTCAGTAATTTCGGATCTTATGAACGAGAATTCCGATCCATTCCTTGATCGAGATGGTGGAGTTTTCGAGACAGCCGGTGGAAGGAAAAAAATTATCCAAGGTCAAGACCGCCTTCTGAGTGCGGAAATCGGTCGGAAAGGGAATGATCGTAATTCCTTTTTCCTGAAAAATTTCGATCGATCTTTTCATGTGAAAGGAAGAAGTCACCAGGATTACGGAAGTCCAACCTTGCTCTCTGAGCAGCTCCAATGCAAAACTTTTGTTCTCTGCGGTGTTTCTACTTTTGGATTCCAGGATCAAAGAAGAATCGGGTATGCCCATTTGTCTTAGGAACCTGCCGGCGGGTTCGGATTCCGGAACCGTTTGATACAGAAGATTTCCGGAACCTCCGGAGAATAGAATTTTAGGCGCCTTCTTGGCCCTATAAAGTCTGACCGTTTCCGTAAGCCTTTCCGCGCTATTGGAAAGATCGACCGGTTCGTCGTGGATGCTTAAGGTGGAAACCATTCCGCCTAACACGAGTATTACGTCGGCCTTGGGAACCTTTTCGAGAGAAACCGGCGGATAATAAATCTCCAAGGATTGAATCAACTTTTGTGAAACCGTACTCGTGGATAAAATCCAAAGAAACAGAACGGGAATCCAGACGGAAAATTTTTCTTTCCAGGTCTTGAGTTTTGCTCCCACGAATAAGAGGATCAGAAGAACCAGAGACAAAGGGAAAAGAACGAGGGTCGCAAGTTTTGAAATCGAGAATAAAATTGTGGACATGTTTTGTCGGGACTTGAATGTCCCGTTTCTCCTATTTAACGTGAGATCGATCTAAGAAAGTTTGGGCATGTCGAGCGATCCATAGCGAGCGAGACAGCCAAAAGCCGCGAAGCGAAAATGCGATCCATAGAGCAGCCACTTTAGTTTTTTGGCTGGACCGCGCTTTCAGCTCCAATCAACAAATTGATAGATCGCTCTAAAAGCTAAATTTTTTCGTTGTACCAATTTGTTGATTCCGCTTCAATCGCTTTCGCATTTGTTATTCCGAACTTCTACGTTTTTTACGTCGGGAACCAGTCTCGATAATCCAATGCGTAAAAATGGGATAAGGGTCGGCAGCGTAATTTGCGGGTCACTTGGTTATCCACTAGGTCGAGGTGGAGAATATAACTGTAAGACCTGTGAAAGGTGGGAACTCCCTCATTCATCGTATCCACGATAGAGTCTCCGACGCCCACGGATTCCAACCACAGAAGATAATTGAAAAGATAACAGCGGGACACGCCGTGGGCCTGTGCGAGAGCTCCAAAGAGAGTCCAAGTTCCGGTGTTAAGGCGAATATTCACGCGTTTCATTTTTTGTTTTCCCGGACTGGGCTGATACAAGGTTCGGCCGGCCTTTTTACCCAAACGTTTTGTCGCGGAAAGATACTTTCCATACGTTCTCAAAAGTTCGGGAATTTTTCTTGGAAGCCCTTTCA
>NZ_ANIK01000081.1 GCF_000347175.1 Leptospira alstonii serovar Sichuan str. 79601 | reverse complement strand
GATCGAATTCTTCCACTTGTTCTCTGAGTTTTTTAAGAACGTTGGACGCTTCCGCAACTTTTGTATTTCCGTTGAATACGGCGGTGTTCGTGGAATTAACAAGCGAACCGATCTCTTGCACACTGGAAGAAGTCTGCGAGGCTAACTTTCCGATTTCTTCGGCGACGACCGCAAATCCTTTTCCCGCTTCGCCCGCTCTTGCGGCTTCGATGGCGGCGTTGAGCGCGAGTAAGTTCGTCCTTTCGGAAATTTCGGTGATGATGGATAGGATTTCCGTGATTCGAGAAGCGCTGTCTCCGATCGCGGCCATGGCGCTTGTAGACGCGATCATCGCGTTTTCACCGGTAACTCCTTGTTCTTTGGATAGCGCCGCGAGTTCCACTAAATCCTGCATCTCCCGGTTGATATTCACGATTTGTTCCTTGAGTCGCACGACGTTCCCGTCGATTTCCTTCATGCTGAAAACCGCTTTTTCCATGGACTTACCCACGTTTTGAGCGGAGGCGGCGAGTTCTTCGACGGCCGCGGAGGATTCTTCCGCAGCAGAGGCCTGCGTTTGTGCTACGTCGGAAAAATTTCTGGAAGAGTCCGCCATTTTTTCGGATGTGTCTCTGAGAGTGGTTGCGGATCCTCCGATCTCTCTCAAAACTTTGAGAAGATTTTCCCGCATCTGATTCATGGAACCGAGAAGCGTACCGATCTCGTCCTTTTTATCGTGAGAACTTTGCGCGACTAAATTTCCGCCCGCGATTTCTTCGGAAAATCCGACCGCTTTGAGAAGTCCGGCCGTAATCAATTTTTGGAATATAAAGTTTAAGCAAAAAAGAACGGAGACGAGTATGAGTAGGGTGGAAATAAAACTTTGAAAAAGAATGGAAACGATCGCGGTTCGATATATCGAATTGGGAATACTGACCTGCATCGCCCAATAACGTTTGTCTTTACCGATATGGAACGGAAAGAAGTAGTGAGTATGTCCGTTCGAGTCGGTAGTGAATTTTTTTCCTTCCTCTTCCTGGCTTTTTTTAAGATAGAATTCCAATTCCTTCGCATCGGGAATTTGTTTTCCCACCAGATTGCCGTCGAAACCGTTCACCGCATAAATCCCTCTGGGAGAAAGGAGGGCTAAATATCCCTGGTCTTGAAACGGCTTTTTCGTTCCGATCAGTTTTTGTAATTCTTCCAACTCATAATCGAGACCGGCAACTCCGTAAAACTGATTGTCTACTCGGAACGGAACGATCAGAGAGATCATAAGAATTTTGATCTTTCCTTCCACCTCGTAATAATACGGATCGGTCACAAAGTGAGAATTCGTTTTTTTAGGAATTTGATACCAGTCCCCTTCCGGACCTTTGTTGTCGTAATACTTAGCCGCTTCCAATACGATTTCTTGTTTTGTTTTTCCGCGATGAAGATAAGGAATGAATCTTCCGGTGGAATCATGTCCGTTCGTATTTTCAAACTGAGGGTCTTGCCCGTCGAAAGCGTTCGGTTCGTAGGCCACTCGGGCTCCGAAGTAATTCTCATTTACTTTTAGTATTTCTTGTAGGGCTAAGATGACTTTACTTCGGGGGGGCGAATCGAATAAAAGCGGGAATCGGAAACCTCGGATTATTCCCATACCCGTGTCTAAATAATCCTTAACCTCCAAGGTCCAACGTTCGGCTGTTACTTCGGAATTGTTGACTACCTCTTGTTCCAGTTTTTGATAGGCCGTATAGGTATTGATACCGGCAAGAATACTAAAACCGATAAACAAAACGATTGAAAGGTAGAGAGAAATACGAAATCGAATGCTCATTGCGCCTCCCGTAAATGGGCCATTTAGGAATTAAAAAATATTAATAGAGTGTGGGACGAAATGCTCGAGTAAAATATTGCCAATTTATAAAAAAATCATTGTTTTCTATCGATAAAAGGTGGGTAAGAGTTCGTCCCAAAACTCGAAAGGAAATATTTGTAGGAGTTCGTACTAAGGTCAGTGATAAGATCAGGGGTTCAGGGTTAAAATTTTTCCGTTTTTATCCATTATGGCACGCGGAAGAGATTTGAGTTTACCGTTTTACGGAAAACGCGGGGAGTTCCCGCGTTTCTGCGAAACTCAGTGTCTCGTTTCCTAAACGCCGCCCGCAGGAAGCCGTTCAGATGAGTTTCCAGGACTTATTCAGATCGCTCGACGGGTTTTGGAGAGGACTCTAAATTTGTTTTATGTCGGATTTATATCTTACGATTTGATGTTTTAAGATCGAATCTTTTCCGAAAGGAGAGTTATTGGATTGTAAAAGTTTTAGGACAAATTCTAAATTCTTTCGTTTTAACCTTTAAAAATAATGTGAGGAAGGTGCTGAATCATATGACTCTTACGACGCGTAAATTACTCTTAAGAATCAACGGAATCATGCTGATTTTTGCGGCTATCGCCGGTTTGTTTTCCATGGATATCTTGGGAATCTTTTTCGCCAAAGGTCCGGCGGCCCGTCTTTTCGAAGGACAAGAATATATAGGAATCGGATCTCTGGAAGCGCACGGTTTGGCCTTGATTCTCGGGGTGCTTCTTTTTCGCGCGGAACCGACTCGTTCCTGGCACATCACGGCGGTTGCAATTCATACTCTATTAGGAACTGCGAATATACTTTTATGGCAGATTTTTATCGTGGTGGACAGCCTTCCGATGGGTTATATCACAACGATCATGCACTGGTGTTTCGTTCTGATTCAACTGATTGCGGCCTTTCAATCCGAACCGGATACGGACGGCGAACGGAAGGGGTAAAACTCCGAGACGGGGAATCAAATTCGGAGTTTTAAAAACAAAAATGATTTAAGCCGAAAGACCGAAAACGTCGTGGATCTTGTTGACCGCGACCTTCGCCTGATCTTCCGGAATCACGCAGGAAATTTTGATTTCGGAAGTGGAGATCATTTCAATATTGATTCCGTTGTCCGCAAGAACCTTGAACATTCCCGCCGCAACTCCCACATGAGACTTCATTCCGACTCCGACCGCGGAAACGATCGCGATGTTTTCGTTGATTTCCGGTTCTTGCGCGTTATGCGACTTTGAAAAGCTCTGTAGAATCGGTTTCGCTTCGTGGACGTCTTTTTTCGAAATCGTAAAGGAGATCGTATTGATTCCGTTATGTGGAGAGGATTGAACGATCATGTCCACGAGAATATGTTTGGAACTGAGTTCTCCGAAAAGACCCGCAGCTAATCCCGGTTTGTCGGGAACTCCCGCGATCGTGATTCTTGCCTGATCGCTTTTTGCGGTGACTCCGCTGACTTTCAATTTTTCCATAATTTTATCCTCGCTCACCACAAGAGTTCCTATGTTTTCGTTGAAGCTGGAACGAACGTGGATGACCACGTCGTAATTCATTCCCAATTCGACGCTTCGAGAATGAAGAACTCCCGCTCCCAAACTTGCAAGTTCGAGCATTTCTTCGTAAGTGATTTGTGTGTGTTTTTTGGCGTTTGGAACGACTCTCGGATCGGCAGTATAAACGCCGTCAACGTCCGTATAAATTTCACATTCTTTCGCGCCTAGGACCGCGGCGATCGCGACTGCGGACGTATCCGATCCGCCTCTTCCCAGAGTCGTGATGTTTTCATCCTCATCGATCCCTTGGAAACCCGCGATGATTACCACCTTACCTTCGTTTAACGCGGAATCGATTCGAGATCGATCGATCATTTTGATCTTCGCATTTGAAAAATTGCCGTCCGTGAGAAGTTTGATCTGAGAACCCGTGAAGGAAGTTGCGGGAACTCCGATTTCCCAAAGCGCCATGGCGAGGAGCGCAGTGGAAATCTGTTCTCCCGTGGAGAGGAGCATGTCCATTTCCCGTTTGGGAGGATTTGCCGAAATTTTTGCCGCTAGATCCACGAGTTCGTCCGTGGTATGTCCCATAGCGGAAACAACGACGACGACTTGCTGACCTTTATCGTGATAGGATTTGATTCTTTTTGCAACGTTCCGGATTCTTTCGGGGGTTCCCACGGAAGTTCCGCCGTATTTTTGAACGATGATATTTGCCATAACCTTAACAGTCATATTTTTCTTTTAAGGAGAGGGATCAAGAGAATTCGATTTTGCTTTTCCGAATTTTGGAAAGAAGGTTTCGTTCTCAGGAAAGGCTTTAAAACTGACGAAAGTTTTATCAACACGGTAATTCGTTTTCGAATAAGAAAAAAGTATGCTCAGCGTTCTCGATTGGTTTTTCATAATTTCGTATTTGTTGTTCGCGTTTGCGGCGGGAATTTTGCTTTCTCCCAAGGCGGGTAAAAGTCTCGTTTCCTATTTTGTCGCGGATCGTAAACTTCCTTGGTGGTGGCTTGGAACTTCGATGGTCGCAACCACGTTTGCTGCGGATACTCCTCTCGTAATTACCGGCTTTGTCGCGACGGACGGAATTTCCGCCAATTGGTTTTGGTGGAGTTGGGCGATCGGTTATATGGCAATGACGGTTTTTTTTGCGGGCAAATGGAGAAGGATGGAAGTACTCACCGACGTGGAGTTCGTCGAACTCCGTTACGGCGGAAAGCCCGCTACGATCCTCCGAATGGTCAAAGCGTTTTATTTGAGTATATTAGTAAATTCGATTGTACTTGGATGGGTGTTCAAGGCGATGTCCAAGATAACGGGCCCGTTTTTGGATTGGAAGGACCTGCTCGGAGCGGACGGATTTGCGATCGTTCAAAATCTATGGCCCTCTTTTCTAATATTCGATTCTTTGAATAATACGATTACGGTCTTGATTTTGTTTTTGATCGTGATCGTCTACAGCAGCATGGGAGGAATCCAAGGTGTGATTCTGACCGATCTCGTTCAGTTCGCATTGGGAATGGGCGGGGCGATTCTTTTTGCGATTTACGCCGTTTCCAGTCAGGGCGGAATTTCCGGTCTACTTTCCAAAATGGAAGAGGTTTATCCGGATAAACACGAATCCATTCTAAGTTTCTGGCCGGACTTTCGGGAAGCATCCCTGCCATTCAATGTTTTTCTAATATTCATTAGCGTTCAGTGGTGGGCGCAGTATTATTCGGACGGTTCGGGATATTTGGCGCAGAGAATTCACACCGCAAAAAATCCAAAGGAAGCGGAGAAGGGCTCCCTTTGGTTCAACGTAGCCAACTTTATCGTTCGGACTTGGCCCTGGGTGTTGACCGCGCTCGTAACGTTAGTCGTCTTTCCCTTACACGATCCGACGAGATATTTTTCGGAAGGACAACTCGTCGCGGGAGATCGAGAGATGGGATATCCCGTTTTGATGAAGTTGATACTTCCGAGCGGGGTTTTGGGAATCGTATTTGCGAGTTTGATGGCTGCGTTCATGTCCACGGCGGACACTCATATCAACTGGGGTGCGAGTTATTTGGTGAACGATTTTTATCTGAGATTTTTGCATCCGAACGCGAGCGATAAGACCTTGGTGAGAGTGAGCAGGATCGCGGTTGTTTTGATGTCGATCGTCGCCATTCTCGTCGCGACTCAGATTCAATCGATTGCGAGCGCTTGGAAATTTTTGTTGGCCTTTGCTTCGGGTATGGGTTTGCCGCAAATTCTAAGATGGATTTGGTGGAGAACCAACGCTTGGACCGAACTTTCCGGTATGATCACGGCGCTCGTTCTATCTATGATTTTGTATCCTTCGTATCCCGACGTTCGATCGGAATATCTTCTGTTTTGGGTGGCGATCGGTTCCGTCGCGGTTTCGATCATCGTTACCTTGGCGACTCCTCCGGTTCCGCAGGAAACGTTAGACGCTTTTGTAAAAAGGGCCAATCCTTTCGGATTTTGGAAGGGGCAGGGTAGTAAGGAAAGGCTGGAAGATTTTCAAAGTAGAATCGTACTTTGGGTTTTGGGAACCGTAGCTTTGTTTTTCGGAATGTTTTCTTTGGGATATTTTTTTCTATTACGATTTTGGCAAGGAACGTTTTGTCTGATCGGTTTTGTTTTATTCGGGGTGGTTTACTGGAAGAAGGAATTCGGCAGGAACAAAGTCGAATGAATGAAAATTTGCAAACTTGTTTCTAAACCTGAATTGTATGAAAAGGGAATATTATAAAAACTTAATAATATTGCGGTAGCAATTGAAGTAAGCGAATATTTCTGAAATCTAAGTCCGGGTTCAAGAGTTAAACCCGACTCTCGGAGTTCCGTTCGATAAGGATGTTTTATCAGTGATCTCGAAAATTTTCCATTCAACGCGAATTCGACGGTTGAAAATTTGGGCGAATCCATCCCTTGTCAAAGCCAAGGGATGGACCGCGCTTTCTGCTCTGATCAACAAATTGACGGATTGCTCGAAAAACGAAATTTTTTCGTCATTCCAATTTGTTGATCTCGCTTCAATCGCTTTCGCATTGGATCTTCTTTTTTATGATAACCTTTTCGAATAGTTAGGGGTTAGGACTTTATATACGATGAAACGCAAGCGTTTCAAGTGGTACATAACATACAGCTGTTCCTAATTCCTATCCACTCGTCCCTAACATCTAATATGCAAGTGTTCCGACAAGAATGGAGCTTTTTACTTGCAAAAAGTATGATTTTCTGATAGAGAAAAGCCACCTGAGTTTTCCCGCCCTCCACCCAAAATTAGGGGAAACTCAATGCAACGCTTCCTAAGGGGCGCGTTGATTTCACAACTTCGTTGTGAGCCACTCGCGACGCTTCTGCTGCTCGTTGGCTGAAACGCTCTCTACGGATCGCGTTTCAGGTCGTTCGACAGTTTTTGGTACAAGCTCGGTTTATGAAACGATCAAGCCGTTCTTCTTTGGGGAACATCGGTTTTCTTCGGACATAGATCGTCTTGTCCACCTTCGCAATCAGTTCGCCGTTCTTTTCTTGAATCGGGATATTTATGTTAAAAAGAGTCTTTTTTCTTTGGCCGCATTCTTCTTGAATTCGAATTAAATCTTCCGGAAAAATTTTAAACTCGGCAAAAACATCCTGAGAAGTCGCTTTCAGATATTGAATCGAACCGTTCACATCCCAGAGGATATAATTCTCTCCCAAATTTTGTTTGAGCATCAATAGCGGAATCGGATCTACGAAGGCATAAAGAGCCCCGCCGAAGTGAGTTCCCATCAAACCTTTTGTTTTACGATTGAGCGGAAGTTTGACCTTCATTTCTCTCATATCATCGGTAAATTGAAGAATTCTTCCTCCGCATCTCCAATAAATGGGCCATTGGAGAAAGATCTTTATCTGATAGAAAAAAACTTTCCAAAAAGAGTGAGTGGCGGTTCGTGAAATCATATATAGTTTGATATAAAACTATATATGATTTGATGTCAAACTAAAACTGGAAAGCGGGTATAATGAAGTCGGCTTCCGTTCAAATTTCATTTTCGTTTTTTCCATCGTCGATTTCCATTTCCCTGGAGAGACAGGTCAAGGCGGCCAAAGTGAAAATGGGAGAAGCGTCGGTTTGGTTCGAAGTTTGTATCGAAGGAACTACGGACTCCAAAAGGGTTGAAATTCTTTTTAATCCGAGATTTTCGGATCGTTGTATCAGTTTTTTCCAATCGTTGATTTTGCGGTATTGTTTTAAACCGATCATACATACTTCGGAGATCGCCGATCTTAATTCCGTAATATAACTTTTTAAAGGATCGGTTTCCGGATGAAGTCTGTCCCGTATCTGAAAACTAGATCCGCTTGTCGGAGATTTTTCAGGATCCAAGTAGGGTTGTAACATCGTAAGACTTCCGTGTTGTTCGATTACGAGCGATACCGGTTTTATAGAAAGTTGACCCGATACGGAACTTGCAATTCCGCAGACGTAACACAAGGAAGAATCGGACAATACTTGCCTAAGATTTTCGAGACCGCTCGATGCCCTGCTGTAATACGGAAAATAAATTTGTGCAACGCTTTCGTTTTTATCTTCCGCTTCTATATTCAATTGTTGTGAAATACTGTCGAAACTGGGTTCGCTAAATCGGTTGATCTTAAAGACGAAAAAATTACCGGCCGCCCAACGAGGACCTAGAGGACGAGGAGGTTTTTCCGAAAGGATCCTAATCGTTTTATTAAAATCATCGGAAAAAATGTCCGCGTGGAGGGAATCAAATAAAAATTTCTGGGGATTTAAAGTCGCTTTATTACCGAATTTTAATCTACCAGATGCGGTTTTTTGAATGGAAGAACTGACGATCGAACTTTTTCCGAAATCCAAAAGTGAAATTCCTTTCAGTGCCGGAAGATTTCCGATAACGTGAAAGGGCTCTTCCGCCGGTCTTTCAAAAAAACGTTCGAATAACAGTATTTCGTCGGACTTAGGATCCGCGAAATAAGAAAGAACTACAAAACCTTTTTTTAATACTCTGATTCCGGAGCCGAGTCCGGTCAGACTTCGAACGATCAATTCGGAGGAATACGACTTCGTATCTCCGCCGATTACTAAGGAAGGAATTTCTCCCTTATTTGCTTTCAGCGCATCCATACGAACGAACCATTCTCCTACAAGATATACGACTTGATCCGGATCGAACAAGGAATCGTGAGAAAGATATTTCGCATATTCTTCCTGCAACTCGGACAAAATATCCGCGGGCCATAAAAGGCCCTCTTCGATACAAGAACGTTCCAGCCGGGATAATCCGTCCTTTAAATGTTCGGAAACGCTTTGAAAGCCGTATTGTACGATTTCTTTTAGGATCGTATTCGCCCGATCCGTTATGTGCGAGGGGATTTCGGTTTTTCGAACGTTGGTGGAAACAAATCCCTTTTCCTCATACGTTAGCCGAAACGCAAAGACCGCGATCGCGATCGCCTGCTCTCCGAGCGATCCTTTACAATCCGCACGCGCATATCGGATATCGTTCGGTACAGGAAAATGTACCGTTCCCAATCCGTGGATTTTGGCGACAGGAATTTCGGTTCGATCCAATTCCACAACCACGCCGGAGTCGAAAACGGATTTGGCTTTTGCAAGAGAAGAAGTAGATAAAAAGGATCGTAAAGTTTCGTCCGTGATTTCTCCCGGATTCCAAGAAGGACTCGGTTTGTTTGCGGCGATTCGTTTTTGATAAGCGACTAACGTGCGGACGATGTGTCTGCACACTCCCGTCGAAGGACAAGTACAATCGGACTCTTGAATCGAAACCGATCCGGGCAAAACGCAGGTAACGCCGTCTTCCCAATCGACTTCGATACTTCCGTCTTCGGTTTCTTTCCATTCGCCTTTTACGCCGGATTCGATATCGTTTAAGGCCCGATTTACGGTTCCTTTACTCGTTAAAATTTCAAGTTCTTGTTGGGATAAGGAGAGAATGTCTTGGCGCATCGTCTTACTACTTGATTTTTTCGCTTACCCAATGAGCGAGTTCACCCGGAGTCATCGCGCCGATTTCGGCTCCCACTTTTACGAGTTTTTCCGCCATTCCTTTATCGTAATTCGGATTTGCAGTTTCGTCTAACGCGGCTAACCCCAATACCTGAACGCCGCTTTCCGTCAATCGATGGGTGGTGGAAACGAGTTTGGAAGGCGAACCTCCTTCGTAAAAATCGCTGATGAGTATGACTACGGTTCGGCGCGGATTTTCGATTTTTCCTTCCGCATACAAAAGCGCCGAGCCTATGTCCGTGCCGCCGCCTAACTGGACTTTCATGAGTGTTTCCACCGGATCGGAACAAAAATCGGTCACGTCCACTACGTTCGTATCGAAAAGGATCAAACGAGTTCGTATCGTTTTGATTCCCCAAAATATGGACGCGGTGATCGCGGAATGAATGACGCTGTTCAACATACTTCCGGATTGATCCACCAGGATGATCAATTGCCAAAGATCCGCGACACAACGACGTATCCTAGAATGAAATAAAGGTTTTTGCAGGATCAATCTTTTGGATGTAAGATCGTAATGTTTTAAGTTGGCGCGGATCGTATTTTTTACGTCGAAGTTTTTATAAATCTTCAAGGAAGAACGTCGATTTCTGTTTTTAACTCCTTGAAAGGAAGTTAAGATCGTAGTTTCCAATTTTTTCATCAATTCCTCAACCACTTTTCGTACGAGTTCGCGGGCGAGGTCCAACACTTGTCGGTTCATGAGATGTTTGGTGTGTAACACCGCTCTTAAAAGAGTCGTGTTCGGAGAGGCGCGTTTTAAAAGTTCGGGACTAGTCACCATTTCCATTACTTGATAACGTTCTAATGCGTCTTTTTCGATCCGTTCGATCGCCTTTTTGGGAAAAAGTTCGTGTACTTCGTTGATCCATAAGGGTACGGTTAAATTGGATTCTCCCAAGTTCGCGTTTCGTACGTTTCGATCCTCTCCGTATTCTCTTCCGTAGAGATATTCGATCGCTCGATCCATTCTTTGTTGTTCTTCCGAGAGGGTTTGGTCTCCGAGAGATTGTTCGGAGCCGTTTCCCAGGATGAGTCTCCATCGGGTGAATGTGGTAAAATCGTTTTTCATAAATTATATTTTAATAATATTTTTGTATTTAGTTGTTTATTTTTAAGTTTTAGAAAATCTTCGGGAAATAAAAAACAAACTTAAAGGAGACTCTGTAAAATCCAAAAAGAATTGCCTTAAAATCAAATTTTTGCATGAAGTTGCCGATCTGTGACTATCATAAAATGAAAAACTCATTTTATAGAGGCGCCCATTAAGTCGTTCTAATCCCGTATTTGGAAGCGGTTTCGAAAAGAAGTCTTTCGAATTCCATCGCCCTCAAAGTCGTTTTCGGATCTTCTTCTTCGTCGGAAAGTCGGTCGATTGGCGGCTGTAAAATTTCAAACAGATTCCGACCGATTTGATGTTTTTCTCTCGGAGTAAAAAAGGTAAAAGCCGTATGAAGCGCGGGCAGGGCTTCTAAAAATTCAATATGAGATAATTCTGATATTCTATCGTTTAATGCGGTCAAAAGGTTTTTGTCCCGTTGTGCGGTTTCCCGCGCGATCAAAAAAAGTCCGGATAAAAAATCTCCCAGTTCGGAGGAATCGTAGAACGAGTTCAGTTGAAGTAGAATCGTGTCCGCGATGTTTAATTTCCACTGAGCTCCACAAACCGCTCCACGAACGAAAGGATCGATTTCCGAATCCGCCCCGACGCGTAGTAAGACGTCTCGTATCTCTTCCGCGGATAACTTTAAAGACTCCGCACAATATTGATACGTTTGTAAGATTGTTTGAACTCCTTTAGCTTGATCTAATCCTTGAAAGGAAGTGACGCCTAACCGATCCAAAAGATTGAGACATCGCCGATAAATTTCTCTGAGAACGCTTTTCAGGCTTTCTTTGCCTTCCAATTTTAATATTTCATCATACGCATATAAGTAAAGGATATGACGCAACGCGGTGCAAGTTTTTATAAAATCGCACGCTCCGAAAATCATGTTTGAAAGTTGTTTCAGTAAAAAGGACGAGTGTTTGCCAAGACCGGCTAACGCGGCGTCGACGAGGCAGGCCGCGGCAAGTTCCGGGTCGATTTCCAAACGGATTCGCGCATTTAATACTCCCGCAGCGGCTTCGGAAAGCGAAGCCCCATACCGAGACGCCTCGATACAAGAGGAATAAAACTCGACTTGCATCGTGATTTTCCATTCTTCTTTTACGTCGTCGATATCGTTTCGAGCGATCATATCCGTACCTTTGACCAGAGTATAACCGACGATCCCTAAAAGATACAAACGATGTAGAACTTTACTTTGTTCCCTTTGTTCCGGATCCGCCAGGCGAAGTTTGAGAGTTCGAACTTCTTGTGCGGCAGTAAGATTCAATTTTTTTAATGTAGTTTCGATGTCGGAAACGATCGGCGGTAAAGAAGTCCCTGCCGCTAAACGACCGATACGATCTCCTTGCATAACTTCCGAAATCGAATCGAGCACAGGATGTCCCGCTCCTCTTGCGATTTCATCCTTTACAAGCGTGGTACGAAGGCCGTCGATCAGATCCCTTCTCCAGATATCTTTGTGGCCGCGTAAATCGGCCAGGGCCCTGCTCATGGTTTCGGAAGCGATTCTGTCCGCAGAACCGAACTGTTGTCCTTTTTTACGGAGTGTTTTTATGATCTTGTGGACTATGGGTCGATGATCGAATGATTTGCTTTTTTGAAAACTTTCCCAGACGAAATCGTAAAATCCCGGACTCGGCATTCCCGAAGTGTAACCGCTTGCGGCGTTCAACCTTGCGTTGGAATACGGGGTCAGTGCGATTCCGGAGTCGTAAGGTTTATGGTCCTCTAAGTCATTTCGGCTCGCCCAAAATAATTCGTCGGTATCGGGAGGTTTTGAAATTCTTTCTTGTAGAACAGAAGAATGATATCCTCCGGTAACGACCAGAATCGGACCGGTAAATTGTGTTTGTGCGAGTCGAATCTGATTGGCCATAAACGCTTCCCTCGTGGAAGTCGTCTCGTCCGAATGATTCGTTTCTTTTCGTGTATGAATACAAAATAAGGACATGCGTTCGATATAATCGTCTGTTTGTGTTAGGTGATTTACCTCGAAAAGTTCGTCCCATAAATCGTGAAAATGAGAGACTCCCATTTTTTTACAGAGTTTGGAAATGAAATCGCTGTTCCAAAAAGGATCGTCGCCGTACAATTGTACGGTTTCGGAAGAGAAGTTTTTAGAATCACTTTCGATTGAACAGATTTCCGCCCAAGGGAGATCTATAAAACGAGCCGGGATTTGTAAGGATTGGGCCGTTTGCAGAGCGACCCATTCCGGAGAGTAATTGCAATAAGGATAATATGCTCCGCGAGAAAATCCGTACTCGTCCCTGACAAAGCTGTAGATCGCTATCGGGAGCGTATGAGGTAAGAACAATTCGTCGATCTTGGGATTAAAATCGTAAGGACCTTCTATTAAAATCGCCGACGGTCGCAGATCATTCGCCAATTTTTGAAACGCGACTGACGCGGCTACGCTGTGATGTCGTACCGGAAAGAAGGAAATGGAATTCATTTTAAATCAAGTTTAACAATCGAAAACAAATCGTTTGCAATTCGGTTTAAACGGGGCTCGGGATGAATCAAGTTATTTTCTCCGTTGTACTTTTCTAAAACTTTTTCTCTCAAAAAACATCCGGCAACTTTTAGAAGTGCGCGCCGGAACTCACGTTAATTTAAATTTTTCCATAAATTAATTTTTCTAACATTCAAAAATTTGAAGAATGTAAATTTATTTAATTTTTTCCCAGTCGGATCTTGGTTTTGGTCAAGCCGCTCGATACATTCCGTTTTTTGAATTTTTCATATTTGTTAAGTATTTCGATCCAGAAGTTTTCTAGATTTAAAGAATTCGTACCAGGCGTGTTCGTTTCGAAACGCCACGACTTGATCGAAATAGTGTCTTATTTTTTTCAAATCTTCCACGGAATCCTTTACGCCCGAACCGAGCATGTTGGAAACGATATGACCCGCGTTTACCTTTCCTTCGTCGTAGTAATACGCGTGTAAGGCGGCTGAAAATCCCACGCTGACCGCTTCCGCCGTACTCAAAGCGGAACTGAGAGGTTCCAACGCTTTGCCGGAAATCGTTTTAGAATTTCGTAATTCGTGAAAGGAGGTCACCAATACTTGAGTCAGATCTTCCGGAAGTCTTACGGGTACGTTGGCCTGTTTCAACAAACGTTCCATCTCGCGCTCGACTAACGCCTGTTCTTCGGAAATGCTGGAAATGGGCGCCACCGTTTCAAAATTAAAACGACGTTTGAGAGCGGAGCTCATTTCGTTTGTGCCTCTGTCGCGAGTGTTGGAAGTGGCTATGATATTGAATCCTTGTTTGGCGAAGAGCGCGTTTTCTTTTTCGTTCAATTCGGGTATGTGTAAAACTCTGTCGCTTAAGATGGAGAGTAACGTGTCTTGAATTTCACCCGGACATCGGGAAAGTTCCTCAAAACGAACGATCTTTCCGGATTTCATACCCTCGTATACCGGAGCGGGGACGAGAGATTTTTCGGAAGGACCTTCCGAAAGCATCAAAGCGTAATTCCAGGAATAACGAATCTGATCTTCCGTAGTTCCCGCGCTTCCTTGGATCGTTAAGGAGGAATCTCCCGAAATCGCGGCGGCCAAAAGTTCGCTCAGATAACTTTTGGCGGTTCCCGGTTCTCCGATGAGCATTAGTCCCCGATTGGTGGCGAGGGCTACGATACAACATTCTATAAAATTTCGTTCTCCTACGAACTTGGGAGAAATCCCGGAACTTGCATCGCCTAACACAAAATCGATGACCGCCTGCGGGGAAAGTTTCCAGCCTGGAGGTTTGGGTTTTGATTCGTCCCTTTTTTTCAATCGGTCCAGTTCTTCCGCGTACAGTTTTTCTGCGGGAGGTTTTTGAATGTCTAAAAGTGAATCTTGTTTTTCCGTCATAGGGTTATTTCCATTTCGTAAATTTTAGAAAATTTTAATGTTCTTATTTTACGGAGCGTTCCACTTATTAGTGGATAGGTTTTAGGAATCAGATGTCAGGAATCAGTGGATAGGAAATTTACAGAAGTAGGAGAATTCTACTTTGTTTAGAGTCTGATTTTTTTTGTACTGAAAAAGACCTAACCACTATTTCCTAACCACTGACTCCTAGAATCTAACTACTGATTCCTATTCACTGACCACTAATAATCGCGTTTAAAAAGTCCGGATCCGTTTTGTAAAAGTCGAAATCTCTTTCGTTCTTAAATTCATCCGCTTTCTTGCCCAATTCTAAAGCCTTAGGAATCGTCTGCAACATAAGATCTTTTTGTTGCGTCAACGCGTAGTAGCAGGCCAGATTGAACGGAATCCTTGCATTGATGTACTGATCCCCCGTCATTTGAAATCCGAGCTTCAAAATTTCTTCGTCCTTTAAGATGGCGGCTAACGCAAATACGTCCGCCGCAAAAACCTCCGCCTTACGGTAGTATCCTTCGGAAATTTTTAATTTCACTTCCCATTGATTGAGTTTTAAAAAGTCCTCCGCCTTGGTGAGAAACAAATGTTTGATCTTGGTCTTTGCTTCCGGATATTTTCTTCCATTCAACAAATTCATATATTTTGCATATTCGAACTCGCACCATTGTTTCAAACGATCGAATTCTTCGCTTTCAAAATAGATCTTTTTCAAGGACTTCATGTTGGAAAGAAAATCCGGAACGTCCTTCAGTCCGGTTTTTCGTAGATACAAAGTAGTGAGGGAAGTCAGTTTTTCAATCTCTTTCGGCAAGGAATTGATCTGTGTGATGTCCAGATCCAAAACTTTCAAAGCGCTTAAATTTCCGATCGATTCTGGTATGGAAGAAATCGGATTTCCATGCAAACGCAGGCCTTTCAGATTTTTCAAAGAGACGACCTCTTCCGGGAAGATAGTCAATTTATTTTTTCCTAAACTTAAATCTTCCAGTTGGGTCAGAGCCCCGATCGTAGAAGGGATTTTGGAAAGTTCATTTCCGTTTAAGTAGATATATGTGAGAAAGGAAAGTTTCTCAATTCCATCCGGTAGGGAAGAAATCTGATTCGATTGAACATAAAGTGTTTGGAGATTTTTTAAGGACAACACAGGGTCCGGAAAAATCGAAAACTGATTGGAATCGATATCAAGCCTTGTCAGTTGATCCAAAGTTCCGATCTCTGTGGGCAATGTCTTCAAGGCGTTTTGGCTCAAATCCAAACTGGTAAGACGTTTGAGATTTCCGATACTTTCCGGAATTTCCGTAAGATTACAATTACACATAGAAAGAGAAGTCAAACTTTTGAACGTAGCCACAGCAACGGGAAAACGATCGAATTTAGTTCCTCGTAAATCCAAACTGATCTTCGCTTTGGATTCGTTTAACAATTTACTGCAATCGAAATCAGTTTCAAAACCTTGAATGTAGCCTAGTTCTACTTCCTCCAATTGTGTGCAGGAAGAAAGAACTTCGAGATCCTTTACGTTCCATTTGGACAGTTTGATTTTTTTGAGATTTTTCAATTCCGCCAAAGGAGAAGTGTCTTTTACCGGTTCGTCTATTTCCAGCTCTTCCAGTTTCGGGAAAAATTTCAATTCCTGGATCGTAGTGATTTTATCGGAACGGCCCAGGTCCAATTTTGTAAGATTTCCGATCTTCTTATGGTTTTTGGACTTTGTGATTTCATGAGAATTGGAAAGAAGTTTTTTCCAAGCGGCCGGTAATCCGTTGTAAATTTCGGTATAATCGATTTCATCGAATACTTCCTCTTTCTTTTCCGGAGTTTTGAGATTTTCCAGTAAAATTCCCGCCGCTTCCTTCAAACTGGTTTCATTCGAGTTTGGATAAGAAAATCCGGTCACTTGTAACAAACCGTGAAGGGTTTCGCTAAAGGCAACCGGATTGATTTCCTCCAAAGATAACTTCGCTTCCTTGTCTTCGTAAGAAGAAGGTTCTCGAAGGCCCTTGACAAAATAAGCGCCTTCCAGTTCCAGATCCTGTCCTCCTATGTTTCCATAGGAAAGATCGTCTCCGTCGTATCGTATAACAGCGGTTACATCATCGGATAGGAATTGTTTGGAATGTTCGTCGATTCCTCCTCCGTCTCCCGCCGCTCCCCGAGACCAGCCCATTTTCTCCAGCCCGAACACGAGCAGTTCCGCTTTTACTTTTTGATCCTTAAAACCCGGAATGTCTTTTTTAAGTTTATCTTCTTCGGAAAGAACGTATACGGGTCTTCCCAGTTGTAAAAACGGAGGAATGATTTCATAATCGCCAAACAATTGTCCCCAGGATTTTTTCTCCTCTGGGGAAAGTAATAACGGATGAACGATTCCGACGTAGGCTCCTCCCTGAAGGTTTAAGGATTTATCATATACGTCCGCATAATCCTGTTCGTCGGTAAGTCTAAATACTTCGATCGATTTGTCTCGATCCGGAAAACAAACCCACCAGAGAATCGTTTTTGCGATATGAGTCATTAACGGATGTTTGGCGATCAACATTTCCCATTCGGTCACCTTCCATCTTCTTCCGGTTACCATGGCCTGTTCCATTCTTTGCGCGTGGATTTTACCGATTTCACGGATTTGTTTTTTCATCAGCTTCCATTCTTCCACGGAAGCGTTCGCTAGGTCTGCGTCGTCTTTTGAATTCGGCTTTGGTAGATCGTCTTTTATTTTACCTTCTTCGTCTTTTATCATCGGTTTTAGATCGGGACCGAGTACGAATTGAAATTTACGAGAACCGAAATCGAATTCCCTTTTTCCTTGTTCGTCCAAACCGCAATCCGGAACCACACGATCTTCGAGTTCCGATTTTCTAAGTCCTTTTTTCTTGGCGATGGATTCCATAAAGGTATTGGCCATTTCTTTGAGCCCTTTGAACTTCACCTTTTGAGCGATTCCGTTCAATTGCATAAGCGCCGTATCCGAGCCGATCGTTTTTAAAATTTCCAAACCTAAAACCGCGCGTTGGTGTTGGGATTCTCCCGGCCACACTTTGATGAGAGGGGTCAGTTTGAGAGCGATTCGATCTCCGCCTAATCGACCTAAGGCGGTAAAAGCCCATTTGTCTTTGCTGGGCGCGCCGAGGGAAATCCAGAGTTCGAAAAGTTTCCAAACGAAATCGTCCAGGCTGGTAACTTCTGCTTGTTCTTTTAAACCTTTCAAAAGAGGAGAATCCGCTTCCAAACCTTTTTCTTTCAACTCGGACAAAACCGCAGCCGTTTGCGGAGCGGAAAGTTTTCGTTTTTGGATTAGAATCGGAGGAAGTTCTTCCGGAACGACCCAGGCGATCGGTTTTCCTTTGGGAACTGCTTGGATCGCTTTCGAGAGCCACTCGGGAGTCGTGGAATCGTCGAAAGGCTCCGCCATCAAAGTAGAATTTTCTAATATTTCATTTTTGATTTTTTCCTGAATTTCGGCGGAATGTTTTTCGTTTTCTTGAACGATTTCCTCGCCGTAACCCCTTGCAAAAAGAGATTGTAGAATGTCCATCGCCAAGTCGGAAATTTTTTTGTCTTTGTCGACGACCGCCGGGACGAGCCCTTCGATCGCAAAATACGGATGATCGATGAACCAGCTTTTCGTTTCCGCCGCCAATTTGGGAACTGCGTAAAGATATAACAACGGTTTAGCGACTTCCGGCGCCTTGATTCCCAGAAATAACTTGAGCATCTCTTTATACCCATCGTTATTGTAATTTTGAAAAACTCCTTTGACGGAGAGGGCAACCCACTCAAGATCGGAATATCCCGTAATCCCGAGCCAACGTTTTATCTCCTCGGCGGAATCGAGCAAATGTCCGATATGCCGCATATTGCGTTTTACAATTTCAGAATTTTCTAATAAAAAGACGATGTTTTTACGGTATTCCGAATGCGTATAATTGACGGCCGGCTCTTTCCGCTGCCAAGATTCCACGATCGGCAATAATTCCTCTTTCATTCCCAGACCCAAAGCGATCAGGAAAGGAGCGATGGCGTCTTTGGATTCCAATTCTTTCGGTTTTAAATAAGGTTTGATCCATTCCTTACAATGCGCTCGCTCCGATTCGTCCAAAATCGGCAAAAGACTCGCAAAACCTTCCACATAAGTTCCATCCGTGTAATATTGGTCTTTCAGATGATAGGTCGCTAAAAAATGAACCGTCTTTTCCAATCCGAATAGATGATAGAATGGAAGTGTAATATACGAAGGAGGTGTGATTCTTTTTTCTTCCCATCTGTCTTCTTTCCGCTCTAAAAGAGTCATGGCTTTTTCGAGAGAAAGATTTCCGTCTATGGTTTGAGAATCGAGGAACTCCTGAAGTTTTTGGATGGTTCGTTTGTTTTTTTTATCCTCGTAATCATCTATGGTTTCCATTTTACTGAGGACCAGAAACCAAAAATGGGCTTCTTGTTTGCTCATAAACAAAGGAATGTCTTGGTTCGTCCAATCCACGTTCCTCCCGTAATCTCCTCTTTTTAAGGAAGAAAGTCTTTCGATTCTTGTTTTGAGGTCGAAAGGTTTCGGTTCTTCTTTGGGAAGAATCGGAACGACGTTGGAACGGATTTGCAGATCCTCTTTGGAAAGCCCCAAAGTTTTTTCGATCCGTTCTTTTAGTTTTTTTGCTTCGGTTTTGTTGATGCCGTTTTTTGAATTTGTTTCCGCCGCTTTGTGGGTTGCAGAGCCGTTGGTTGCGGATTTATCTGTTGTTTGCTTTGCTTCGGTTTTTGCGCCGTTTGTTTCCAAAGTCTCCGTCTTACTTTTTGCGGGCTTTTTCTCCGCTAATTTTGGGGAAGCGGTCGCGACGGCAATTTCGGTTTCGCCGGAATTTTGATAACCCTTCTTCAATTTCTCACTCAAAAGTTTCTGGGCTTCTTTCAGACACTTGTCTTCGTTATCGAAAGTTTTGGTCTGTGTCTGCCCGCTCGTTCCGATTTTTCCGTAAGTTACTGTGAACGAATTTTCGCTTACTTCTATGTTCCAGAATTTATTGGAGCTTCCGTCTTGGTATGTGAGTTGGTGTTTCATGATTTTCCTTTTTAATAGAGATATTTATTTCATTGAGACTTGATTTTGTTTTTACGAAGAGTTTTGTTATCCGCGTTTGATTGTTTCTAATTGTCTCGCCTTCCTATGGGGCGCTCGATGGGTCGCGTTAAAAAACTCATGCAATGCTCACTACGGATTGCGTTGCAGGGCGCTCATCTTTGCTTCGCAAAGAGCCGTCGCTTCGCTTTGGCTATCTCGCTTCCTATGGGGCGCTCGATAAATTCGAATGAAAAAAACAGAATGAGTAAAACGAGCAAGGTTTATTTTGGGTTTCTTCCCTAATTGATAAAGAAACTTATTATACCTTTCACGGAACTGGACGCCTCGTTTTTTGAACTCCCTTTCCGGATTGTGTGACTCAACGTTTTCTCTTAATATCGATTACCCTGAACATTTGAATTCTGGTCACAGCCCTAAATTTGTATATACGCCGTATCTTCTAATCCTGCCATTCGTTATGGTGCATCTTATAAAATGATGAATCTTTTTTTCATTTTTTGTAAGTTCGGAAAAGAGAGTTCGTTCTTAAATTGCCAAATCGAGGAATGCGGATTTGGACAAAACTCTTAGGAAATCTTTGGACGTAGTCGTCAAAAAATTTATGGATTGAAATAGAAACCCTTATCTATTTTTTGAAACTTCCGAGAAGGTTATGGAAAGATTTTTGCAAAATCCGTTTTTAAGCAAAATCGTATCGATTTCGACTAACTTCTATTTTTTCCGTTTTGTTTTTTTACAACGTATCCCAAAACCTAATTCTACCTTATCAGAAAGATCAAGCTGCAAGGTTCTGTTTCGGTTTTGGGAAAAGTTCTTATATTCGTATATCAAAAATAATTTATCACGGTTTCAAATTGCTTTTATTCGAAAAGTATGTATTTTTAATATACGTTATTATCGGCTTCATCTTTCGATTTTGTTCCTCACTCGATTCCGGTTCGGTTTTTTTGTAGTCGGAATTCTATTCCAACTTTCACCTTTGTTCGCGCAAAAACCCTTGCAGGTAGAAGTGGTCATCATGGACGAAACGGGAAACCACGCGGTCTCCAACACTCCCGTAGTATTTCAAGAAATCGGAAAGTATCTCATTACAAACGGAGAGGGTTCCGTAAAAGTGAACTTTCCTTTTCCGGGAACCTACAATCTTAGAATCATGACTTCGGAAAAGGTTTTTAAAAAGACCGTAACCGTGGAACACGACGGTCAGAAAAAATTTCTTTTTGTGCGCAAACCCGTTCCCGGAGAAATCAACGTTTACGGTGAAAAGGATTTGGAATCTCTTTCCAGATACACTCTTCATCAAGAGGAGATCCAAAGATTACCCGGAGCCCAGAACGATGCGCTCAAAGCGATTCAAACTCTTCCTGGCATTACGGCGGTTCCTCCGATCGGGCTTTCCTCTTCTTCGTTTAACAATTTGGTGAACAGCGTGGGCAACTCCAATCCTTATTCGAACAGCGAACGCGGATTTTTGGTCATGCGCGGAGGAGGCACTCTCGCAAACGGTTATTATCTGGACGGTTTTCCGATGTCCTATCCGTATCACCTGGGCGACCAATCTTCCGTATTAAATAATAATATTATAAAGTCTTTTAACGTTTATTCCGGGTCGTTTCCCGTGCAGTTCGGATTCGCAACCGGAGGAATCATCGACATTCGAACGCCCGATGCCGTCGCCAAAACTTTCTCCGTTATGAACCTGAACACGTTTCTCTCCGACGTATATCACCAGAACAAAATCGCCGAAAATTTGTATGCGATCGTTTCCGCGAGAAAGTCCTATCCGAACGTCGCTCTTTTAAAATTATATCCCGACGGAATTCCCAAGGACGCTAAATACGCGGACTATGAGGATTATCAAGCCAAGTTCAACTGGAAACCGGGAAACAATCATACGTTTAACGTTCTGTTGTTCGGAGCCAAGGATAAGCAGAAATATACGAAGGCTCAGGACGATTTTGAAAACAGTAAAAAGGAATTTCTAGGACTTTCGACTTTGCAGGAAGCCGCTTCGGGTCGTCCTCCGGTCGGCCTGGATCGATTGTTTAGAACGAGCGGATTTCGATATACTTACAATAACAAATCCTGGTTGGAAACTTCCATATCCGTTTCCAATAATTACTTTAAGGAATATTTCGAAGTGGATTTCAAAAATCCTCTGACCGCGGAACAGATTTTCGATCTTCAAAACGTTACGACTCAAAACGTAAATTTCGTCGAAAACAACACGAAAATCAATCTGATTGAAAGGCATCTAACGTTCCGTTTCGGGGGACAACTCAGGGATAAAACGATTCAACTTCAGGGTGAAGACATAAAATCTTCCAATGCGACCTTTCTGGATTTTTTCAACGACTTGTTGGATTCCAATCGTCAATTTCGCGCTCTGATCGAAGGGGATTCCATACATACGAGAGAGATTGCGGGTTTTGCCGAGATGGAATTTAAGATCGGAGGTTTTAGCGTTCTTCCGGGATACAGACATGACTACTACGATAAGGTCCACGAAAAAAGGGACGCGTTTCGAGGAAGAGCGGAATACGAGATTTTAAAAACCGGAACAAAATTCTTAGCGGGAACGGGAGAACACTACAACGCTCCTCTTCAGATCGAACAATTTTCTTTTCGATCCGGAAATCCGAATTTAAAGATGGAACACTCGATCCATTCTTCCGGTGGAATCGAACAAAGGATTTCTTCGGATTATCTGATCAAGGCGGAAGGTTTTCACAATCAATATTCTAATCTTGTGACTCCCGACTCGTATGTTCAAGACCCTTATCAACCTAACAACGAAAAACGGGACATCGTCAATCATCCGGACGACGTTCAAGAAAATCCTCTGATCGTAAGGAACATGAATTATTCCAACTCAAGAGACGGTTTTTCGAGAGGGGTCGAGTTTTTTTTGAAAGCTAACCAAGGTTCCGCTCGCAGATTTTTCGGTTGGATTTCTTATACCAATTCCATTTCAAAAAGAAACAATCATCAACCTCAACTTACGGACGACGAGGAAAATCAAAGAACCAGGGACAACAGAGGTCATAGACTTCAGTATCAGATCCACGAAGGCGGGCATTATCTCAATTATTACGACGACGGAAAATACGAACTGCTTGTGGACAACGACAAACTTCTGTTATACGACTACGATAGAACTCATGTCCTGAACTTCGTTTTTGCCTGGAAGCTCGGTCAGAGTTGGCAGTTTGGCAGTAAATACACTTATCTCACGAACGTTCCGATGACGCCTATCGCGGATTCTTCCAAGGCTTCGGCGGTTGCGTCGACCGGAATCAATCTTTACAATCCAACGTATTCCGAATATTATAATTCCGGAAGATGGCCCGACTTTCATCAATTGGATATTCGAATCGATCGTTTTATGAACTACGAATGGGGTTACGTGAACACGTACGTGGAGTTGATCAATTTTTTCGGAAATAGAAATCAGATCAGTCAGACCTTCAACAATTTCGGTCCTTATTCGAGGAACGCCGTTACCAATCCTTTGACGGGAATTACCACTCCAAGTAATCCCGCTCCGGTTTATAACTCCAATTACATCGAGTCGACCGTAATCGGTGGAAAGGTGAAATACTATCCGTTGATCAGCATCGGAATGCAGATTAAGTTTTAGAAAAATATTGGAGCTTGTCCCAAAACTTCAAAGGAAATTTGCAGGAGTTCCCGCAGATTAAGTCTCTTTGGGGTCTTTAGGCTTTCGTACGATTTTGCTTATCGTTTAGAAACGTAGTAGTTCCCACATTTTCAGATTTTGGGACAAGCTATAGAGTTGTTGAAAGATTCGATGACGGAGTTTAACAAAACCGCCAAATCGTCCGTTTCAATGAAACGGAAAGGGATGGAGAATTGTTTTTTCAACAACTCTAATATATAACTCGATTATATATTTAAAATAAAATATTATTCTAATGTACGAAGCGCTAGGGATGTGGAGCGTGCGCAGCAGTCGTCTCGTGAGAGACGACCGGAGGCGAACGCCGTAGCGCGAAACAAGCCCGGCCTGCGCCTTTTCTCATTTAATCTTTGTTTTACGATTGGTAAAGGCGCAGGAGCGCCCGGACTTTTTCGGATTTTTTTGCCGATCTTAAATTTTAGAAATTCTTTTTGCGAATCCGAAATTCGATTTTGAGAACCGTTGCGATTTTGAATCGGTTCTAATTTTAGCCTTTAACTTTGCGAACTATTCCTTCCGAAAAGGATGGACAGAATGTCTTTTTTTTGATTTCTGGAAAGTATCATTCGGATCCAACCTCGTTGGATCTATCATCAAAAGCAAGGAATAACAATCATGTCCGGACATTCGAAATGGGCGACGATCAAACGCAAGAAAGACGCGATCGATTCCAAACGCGGTGCCATTTTTACGAGAGTGGGAAAAGAAATCACGGTAGCCGCAAAGATGGGCGGAGGAGAACCGGAAGGAAATCCGAGACTCAGACTTGCGATACTGAAAGCCAAGTCGGTGAACATGCCCAAGGACAATATTGAAAGGGCGGTAAAAAAAGGAACCGGAGAATTGGAAGGAGTCACTTACGAAGAATGTCTCTATGAATGTTTCGGACCCGGCGGCATTGCGATTATGGTTTCCGCGGTGACCGATAAAAAATCCAGAACCACTCCGGAAGTGAAAAGTATTCTTACGAAGCTCGGAGGATCTCTGGCGACGTCCGGTTCCGTGAGTCGGCTCTTTGAAAGAAAGGGTGTGATCGTTTTGGAATCGTCTCAAATCGGAGAAGACGAACTCGTGGATCTTGCGGTAGGCGCCGGAGCGGAAGACGTAATCAACGAAGGCGAAGTTTATCGAGTCGTCACGGCTCCGGACGATTACGAAACCGTTTTACACGCGTTAAACGAAAAGGGACTCAAGTCGGAAGAGTCGGAAATTCGTTATATTGCTTTGGTGAGTTCCGAAATCGCGGACAAGGAAGTTGCAGAAAAGGTAATGAAGTTGATCGACCAGCTGGACGGACACGACGACGTTACTTCAGTCACTTCCAACTTCGAATTGGCCGCTTCGCTCGAAAAAGAATTTGAGTGATTTTTAGGGAGTTTGTCCCGCTAATCATTGCGGGAATTGACTTTCAATCTTGAAAGCGGTCGGGACGGATTCTCGATATTTCTTGTCTTTTTCCGGAAATAAACGGGAAAGAATCCCGATAGAACTTGCCCCAAAATCCCAAGAAGGATCCGGCAAGTTTTTAAGACAATGCGGGAGTTCCCACAGAATATGTCTCTTCGGCGTTTTTATGGACGTCGTAAATTTAAAATTCATCTATAGAAGTTCTCTTATGTTAAAAAAAAACGATCATTCCTTGAGAATCATCGGAATCGATCCGGGTTCGCATCGGGCCGGTTATGCGGTTTTGGAAAAAGCCTCGTCTAAGATCCGAATCTTAACGTATGGAACCGTCGAGGTCCCTTCCGGAACTCCGAGTCCGGAAAATCTTTTGATTCTGCGGAAAGGATTGAGGGAAGTTCTGGAAACGTTCAAACCTTCCGTCGCCTCGGTCGAGGAAATGTTTTTTGCGAAGAATAAAAAAACGGCTTCCCGCGTATTCGAGTCCAGGGGCGTTCTTTTAGTTACATTAGCGGAAATGAATATTCAAATTTTGGAACCTACTGTTTCCCAGATCAAAAAAGGAACCACGGGAAGCGGAACCGCCGACAAAAAACAGATCCGTCAGGCGTTGAAACTTCTGCTAGGCGTGGACTTGCTTGCGGGACACGACGATTCCTGGGACGCGGTCGCGGCGGCCTACGTCGGTCTTTCCATTAGCTCCAGCCCTTTGTTTGCGGCGCGGAAGTTGTCGTAATTCCGACAGATTTACAGCGTGTCCCAAAACTTAATTTTACATTATCAAAAAGATCAAGCTGCAAGGTTCTTATCTTCAGATCCAAAAGTACTTGTGGGGTTGGTTATGAGCGACTTGAGCGGAAAGCCGTCGTATCTCCGACGCACAGGATCGAATTTTCTTTCTATTATTCCACTTCCGTTCCTTCAAAGGGAAGTTTTGTCGTTTTAACGTCCAGCAAGGGCCCGAGTTCGTAGACGTTGGTATATCCGTAAATTTTTAAGGAAACGAATGTGGATAAATTCAAAGAAGCCGGAGGCGCCTTGGCTGCAAATGCCTGCGGACTTCCCGTAAAATTGTTATTGCAGTAGATTAGAATTTTTGAATTTAGGTTCGGGATCGTTTCTGCAAGGGATTCTTTCGTAAATTCGGTGAACGGTAGGCTGACCGCGCCTTTGATATGTCTGAGTTTGTAACGGGATTCGCTGCGAGCGTCCAAAAGAATCACATCCTCGTTTTCGATCATCTTTAAGAAATCCTCTTCCGTCAGACGTTTGGATTCCCTTTCATCTGAAAAGGAATTTACCGCATTTTGAAATGCTTTGTAGTCGATCAGTCGATTCGGGATTTTGTTTTTCGTTTTAACCGCCGGTTTCCCCTTTCCCGGCAGAATGTTACTCATACAAAGACTCAGTAAAAGAAAGAAAAAAATTCTCATGAAAGTTTCTCCGTAAGGATTGGAATTTTTCGGTTTTAAAATTCGAATGTCAACCTGAAATGATTGCGATTGAGAAAATTAAGCGTAGTTTATCAACGATCGGATCTTTAAAAATCTAAAAGAAAACGCGATCAAAGAAGCGCGATTTAAAAGAATCATCGCCTAATATACGTTAAAGAAAATTTATTTTGAAATCGCCAGACCACCGGGCTTTCAGCGAGACGCTTTAGTTGTACATCGATCCTTTACGCGGAGATTTACAAGTTTAAGATCTAACTTTTAAAACGCGGCGGGTTATCTTTTCTTCTTTTTCTTTGCCGGAGTCGATTTTTTCTTAGGAACCGATTTCGGCTTTGCGGGTTTTGAAGAGGTGGAACTTTTTTTAGGGGCGGACTTTTTTTTGGACGCAGGCGCGGGGGATTTGGAAAGAGTTTTGGAAAGTTCGACAACTTCCGGTTGTTTAGAAGATTCTACTTTTCTAATAATCGGTTTCGGGTCCTTCTTTTCTTCCGCGGTGATCAAATCGAACAGACATTCGATTCCGAGCGGACCCATAAATAAATTCAAATGACCGGCTTCGGGAAGTTCCACGTCGTCAAAATGACCTAAACGAGAATTTTCGGGAGGAAGGATGATTTGATCTTTTTGCGTAAAAACGGATTGAACGTTCGGTAATTTTTCGAATACGGCGCCGACTTCTCGAATGAACTTGGAATTCGGCATCATTTGCCAGCTACAAATAAACATGGGAAAGAAATAAGCGAGATAGGTTCCTCGAACGGGAGTTCCCGCAATGAAAATTTTTTTAACGCGGTCCCTTCCTTTATAGGTAAGACCGGAAGCGATCAAACCGCCGGTCGAGTGACCTACGAGATAACAGTCTTTGATATTTTTCTCGATCAGATACGTTTCTAAAAGTTTGCTTTTTTTTCGGATGTTTCCCACTTGAAATCCGAGGGGAACCGAGTAAACCGGATGTCCGTTTGCGGAAAGATGTTTTAACATCGGTTCCCAAGAAAGAGTTCTACCTAAAAATCCCGGAACCAACACGACAGGACGTTTATCACCTTCGGGAGAATCTTCCAATTGATTGAAAATTCCTATGATCGCGTGCCAGAGATAAAGAATCGAGTACCATTTTTCCGCTAAAAATTGAAGGATAGGATTTCGGACGGAACGATTGTCGGATACGTAGGCGAGGTGATCATTCATAAGGTTGCTCCCGGTTGAGTCCGGATGTAGGGTTGATTTTTCCTCTTTGCCGCTCCTTGAAAATCAAAAAACGAAAGGAGGAATATTTCCGGGCGTTGCAACGTTTCTCGAAAATTCGAGAAGATTCTATTCTTTCTGAAACTTTAAAGAAGCCGAATTGATGCAATAACGCAAACCGGTAGGCCTAGGTCCGTCGTTGAACACGTGACCTAAATGTCCGCCGCACTTCGAGCAAAGAACTTCGGTTCTTACCATTCCGTGACTGCTGTCTTTTTCTTCGTCAACCGCGCTTTCTTTTGCGGGTTGATAGAAGGAAGGCCAACCGGAACCGGATTCGTACTTGGTTTCGGAGGAGAATAAAACCGCGCCACAGGCCGCGCAAACGTAGTTTCCCTTATCGTGATTTTTATAAAGGGCGCCGGTAAAGGCCATTTCGGTTCCCTTTTGTCTTAGAACTTTATATTGTTCGGGAGTGAGTTCTTTTTTCCATTCGTCTTCGGATTTATTGATTTCGTACTTCATCTTTGCTCCTTTTTTGTTTAACTTGTCCGAGTCTCCGTTGGTATCACAACAACCGGCAAATAACAAGGAAACGGCGATAACCGAAAGTAAAATTCTATTTTTCATAACGGAAGATTCGTTTTGGATCTTGGATAAGTTACTGAAATCAGCCGTTTCGTTTTACAACAATGTTAGGCTTCACCAGCATTTAGGTCTTTTAATTCCTAATTTTGTTCATCAAACATCATGACATCTGTCAACGTTCTATGAGTCAGTGAATAGAAATCAGGGTTTCCTCAAAGGGCGACTGGGTTTTAACAAGGTAAAATTCCCTTACTCCGTAAATTAACTAACCACTGATTCCTAACATCTACCCCTAGTACCTGTATTCTTCCACGATCTCGCGGAGCGAATCGTCCATTTCACGGATAAAACGAAGTTCCTGAGTCATTCTCCACATCGTAACCGAACCGTGATAGGCCATCAAAATTCTCCTCGCAACGTATTGAATGTCCATGTTTCTTTTGAGCTGACCGGAACCGATCGCCTTTTGAAGATAGTCTCCGATCATGCGGGTCCATTTGCCGACGATGTCCTTTAAGAATTCCGTATATTCGGGATCGGAATCCATTACCTGACTCGCAAAACCCGCAAAAGGACATCCGACAAATTCTCCGTGGCGTATTTGTTTTTCTTTGAGAATCACCCAGGCTCTTAAAAATTCTCCGAGGTCCGGATAACGATCCATCAAATCTTGAAGATCGCTGAGAGTTTTCTCTTCCTGGCGCGCCAAATAGGCAAGGCCCAATTCTTTTTTGGAAGGATAATGATCGTACAGACTCGCCGCAACGGAATTGGATTCCTGAATGATCTGTCTCATACCGGTATTGGAAAAACCCTGCTTGTAGAAAAGAGAAGTGGCGGTGTCTAAAATTCTTTCCCGAACGCCTGTCCCTGATTCCTTTTTTTTACGCGGTTGAGTTTTCATGACGGAACGTCGTATGTCCAGAAATACTATAAGGTTCATTTTCCCATCCGAAAAAACTTCTGTCAATGACTTTGAAAGTGAGGGATAAAAAAACAGAACGAACGTTCTGTTTTTTTGTTTGATCTAAATTTAGCTCCGTCTAAATTAGGGTTAGAATCTCCAAAAATACGGAGGGCCGATATGATCGCGGATGAAATTCAACTCGTGACTCGGATATCCGATCTGGACACTCAGAGGCACGTGACCAGCAGAACTTACGAGAATTTCTGTCTGGAAGGCCGATTTCGGACCTTGGAAAAGAACGGTTTTTCCCTTAGGGAGATTTTGTCTCAAGGGATTGCGATTCATCCTTTGGAATCTCAGATTCGATTTTTTGCCCAGCAGATGGAAGGGGCCACTTTGAGGACGGAAACGACGGCTTTCTCTCTCAAAGACGGTAAAATTTTTTGGGATCAAAAAATTTTATCGGACGCGGGTATCCCTGCGGCGGAAATCAAAACCCTTACGTATTCGGAAAAAGACGAAAGTCCGATCGATCTTCTCCCTTATGAAAAAACGGAGATAACCGGATTCGATCAGTTCCAGCAAATTCCCGATTTCCGAGGAACTTGTAAGACTGTGGACACGGAGATGGTCACTCTGTACAGCGAGAGAAACATATTCGGAGAATACAATCCCGCTTATCTCTGGAGAATCGTGGAAGATGCCAGATGGTTTTTTTCCACCGAGACCGGTTTGACTCTCGAACGATTTGTGGAGATGGATACCACGATGTTTTTTATGGGCGGTGTGTTTCGATTTTTTCATCCCGTTCCCGCGGGAAGAAAAATCAAGGTAAGCACTTGGATCCATTCATTTGAAAAGATCCGGAGTTATATGAGGCACGAAGTTACGGACGTGGAAACCGGTCTAAGATATTTCGCGGTTCAGGACGAACAATTGGTGGTTTCGCTCGCCAAGTCCCGGCCGAAAAAGGCGCCCGAAGAGTTTCAGAAACTCGTGGGAGATTATGTTGAGAATTTTGAATATTCTCGAAAGTAAATATAGGATTTATGATTAAGAATTTGAAGTTTGGAGAAAGAAAATGAAATTAGCAAAACCATTGGCAATTTGTACACCAAGAAGAACTCCTTTTGCTCAGATCGCGAAAGCACTCGGACCGTATCCCGGACATCACCTGGGAAAAATAGTCGCGGAAGATATTCTCGCTAAAAGCAAACTGAAACCGTCTCGAATCGACGGGGTTGTCGTAGGAGAAGGATTCAGTAACGCGCCTAACTCCGCAAGAGTGATCGCAAATCTGGTCGGAATGAGAGACGAGATCGCCTGTATCACGGTCGCAAACAATTGCGTTTCCGGAATGGAAGCGGTTGCGGAAGCCGCTCGCAGAATCGTTCTCGGGGAAGGCGAAGTGTTTCTCGCGATCGGAGAGGAATCTCAAACTTCCATGCCTTTTATCGTTAAAGGCGCCCGTTTGAACAAAAAAGCGGGATCTCTGGATAAACTGAAAAAACTTCTTCCGGACAACCTACCGGAAGGTGTCGAACTGAGAGATACTCTGGAAGACGGCCTCGGAGACGGAGAGACTTCTTACGGCATGCAAGTGACCGCGGAAATCGTCGCTCAGAATTATGGTCTTTCTCGCGAAGTCCAAGACAAAATCGCTTTCGAATCTTTCAAAAGAGCATTAGAAGCTTCTAAAGCGGGTAGATACGCTCCTTACATTATTCCGATGAAAGACGACGAAGGAAACGAACTCGCCATCGACGAAGCGGTGGGTCTGCGCGAAGGTTTGGTGGAAAACCCGACTCGTATGGGACGCGCTATGCTTATGTTCGACAATCCGGGAATGAAATTCGAAGAGTTCAAAACGAAATACGCGAAGGATCTTAAAAAATCCCACGGTCCTACGGTTTCCATTTTTAACGCAAGTCCTCGTTCCGACGGAGCTGCGGGTGTGATCGTTACAACCGTTGAAAAAGCGAAAGAACTCGGACTGACAATCGAAGCCGTTGTATCCGGATGGCATATGAAAGGCGTTCATCCGAACAACATGGGAATCGGACAAGCCGTCGCCACCGAAGCTTTGTTAGCCGATGTAGGCCTTAAAATCCAGGACATCGATTACGTGGAAATCCACGAGGCGTTTGCTGCAACCGCAGTCGGGGCTCTGGAGCAGATCAAAATGGATACGGGTTGGGATTGGGAAAAATCTTTCGACGCCAAAAAAATCAATCCGAACGGCGGTTCCATCGCGATCGGTCATCCGTTCGGCGCGACCGGAATCCGTTTGATTGCGAACGCGATCATGGACTTAAAGGAAGATCCTTCCGCTAACAAAGTGGTGATCACCGCTTGCGCTCACGGCGGTATCGCCGGGTCCATGTTGATCGAAAGATACAAAGGTTAATTAGAACTTTAGATTTTTCTAAAGTGAAAATCGAACCCGTTTTTCTAAAAGAAGAATGGAAATTTAAAAGCCTCGGTTCAATACCGGGGCTTTTTATTTGAGGTTTAAAGGAATTATAAAACGATCCTCACTAAAAATAGTTATAATCTTGCCCTTAAGTAATAGGAACGGAACCAATTTTACTTTTTGATTCTTTAACAAAAACTCTCTATTTATAAATCGCCGTTAATTCAATCCGAAAGCGTTCAATTTGCGAATATCTTTGATTTTATCGTTTGAATTTTGTTGTACTGAAAAAAATTCGTTTCCAATTCGCGTTAAAGAAAGGATTCGCAAAGGATAAAAGTTTTAAACTTGATTATCATTTCGTATAAAACGATTTCGATTCGACCTTTTTTCTACTTGCGTAAACCGATCTTCCTACAATAGAATTAGGCATGCAGAATGTATTGCTTCAACCGGAAAAAGGAATCTTTATGGATTCCGTAACCTCTACAAATTCAATCATCAAAAGCCAGGAGTTCCCGCACGGAACTTGGATCGTCGCAGAAGAACAAACCGAGGGAAGGGGAAGAAAGGATCGAACTTGGGAAGTCTTTGGTGAAGAGTCTTTGATTTTTTCGGGAAAAATCGGTTTGGAAAATTTCGATGGCGGACCGGGGCTTTCCCTTTTTATAGGCACCGCCGTTTGTAAGGCGATTCTTTCCGTATATCCGGAACTCACTCGGGAAATCAAAATCAAATGGCCGAACGATTTGTATCGAGGAAGCAAAAAGGTTGCAGGAATTCTAATAGAATCCGAAGTGGAAGGTCCTTCCGCGACTTTAATCATAGGGGTCGGATTGAACTTATATGGAAAAAACGAATCGATTCCCGCTCATCTTCCGGATGCGGGTTTTTTAAATACGAATCCGAATCGAGCCGGTAAAAAAAGCGAGATTTTGGAAAAGCTGGTTCCGTTTTTGAACGAAGCGATTCTGCTTTGGAAGGACGTGGAAGGAAGAAAAAAAGAACTCATTTTGTTAAACGAACTCCTGCTCTGGAAGGGACAATCCGTTAGTTATACCGAAAATGGAAAATTACAAACGGGAATCTTGGAAGGACTTGGTGAAAACGGCTCTTTAATTCTAAAAACACCTTCCGGGACGAGCCTGGATTTCATTGACAGTCCGGAGGACTTCCATTCTCTAAACTAAAATGCTTTTAGTAGTCGACGTCGGCAATACGAATACGGTTTTCGGAATTTTCGAAAACGGAAATAACGTTCCTCTTTTTCACAGACGAACCGTAACCAGAAAAGACAGGACATCCGACGAACTCGGATTGTTCTTCAGAGGATTCTTAAGAGAATTCAAAATTGAAAACGAAAACGAAAAAATCACGGGCGGGATTTATTCCAGCGTTGTACCGACGTTAAATCCGATCTTAGAGAGAATGTTTCAAGATTGGTTTAAGATCGAGGCGATTCGAGTTCATTATCAGATGAAACTCCCTTTCTCGATTTCGTATCCGAGGCCCTATGAAATCGGAGCCGATCGACTTGTAAACGCAGCGGCTTGTGTGACCGATTCACCCGGAAAATCCATCATCATCGATTTGGGAACGGCGACAACGTTTTGTGTCCTGAACGAAAAACCCGAATATCTCGGAGGAGTGATCGCGCCCGGATTGAAACTTTCGATGGATGCTTTGACGAGGAATACTTCTCAACTTCCTCCGATTGTTTTTCAATCTCCCGAAAAAATTTTGGGAGATTCCACGATCGAGTCGATTCAAGCCGGATTCTTTTTCGGCTGGATCGGTCTTTTGGAAGGTATCATACGTGAAATTAAAAAGGAAAAAGGCGAAGATTATCGCGTGATCGGAACCGGAGGTTTGGTCACGGTCATTGACGTATCTCATCCGGGAATTTTCGATAAGATCGATCCTCTGTTGACCTTGCGCGGATTGCAGATTTTACATCAAATGAATTCCTAATTTAGTGATTTATGTTTTACTAAATTGCTGTAAGTCGACTTGAAAAAGGGCGTTTTCGATCCTTCTTGTTCTAAAAGCTTTCTTAACTTGTGGGATTGGTTATGGTAGAGAGCGAGACATTGGAACTCTTACGTCACCCTAAACTAAAGTTTTCACTTTAAAACGTATGTCGAGCGCAATGGAATGGGGAAAACTTTCGGACGCGGCCTTCAAAATCGCTTAAAAGAAATTTTCCTTTCAAGCGATTTTTGAAACGACCGGATTCGTTTTAAAAACAATGAATTTCTAAAAACCTACAATGCCCGCAAAATTTACTTCGCGAACCTTAAGGAGAAATTCATTGAATTTCTTTCGGGGTAAGAAACTTATCCTAAAACTTTCACATCCATGTGAAAAGGTCTTAGGATCAATTCTAAATTAAAATCTGTCGTTTTTCGGTTTTGCAACGTTTACTTTCAAGTTGCGTGTAAGAACGTTTTTTCCGTCCAAATCCTTGATCGCTTTGTCCGCTTCATCCTTATTCGGCATTTCGACAAAACCGAAACCTTTGGATTTTCCGGAATACTGGTCCGTGATGATTTTTACGGAATTAACGGCCCCGTGAACTCTAAAAAGATCACCTAACGTTCCTTCGTTCAGATCGTAAGAAAGATTTCCTACATAAATATTAACCGACATATTTGCCTCGTGAGGTTGTAAATTAGATCAAGTTATCTTGATTTAAAAACAGCGTTTTCCGGAAACCGGAAGTAGAAGAATTTTAGAGATGCAGAACTTAGAAATAAGAGCAAACTTTAAGATAGGACTACGTTTTAGAAGTTAGAAAATCGAATGAATAACTGTAATTCTTTATCCATATTATCGGCGGAATTCCCTTTGGCAATACTAAATTTTTCGTAACCCTGGTTCACAAAAAGAATTTCATAGTTCCAATAAAATAGGAACCGAAATTCTCCTTAAAAACGATTAAGTTTTCCTCAAAGTAAAATCGGCGGGCTAATTACCCTGAAAAGGAAGAAAAGAATGTTTTTTGAAACGAAACAAACAAAAGAATGGGTCGGTTTTACCGGATTTCTGAACGTCTCTTTCGAGGCCTCGTTTACTCCCGCAGTCGAAATCGGTTGGAGATTGAATTTTTCTTTTTGGAACCGAGGATATGCGACAGAAGCGGCATCTACTTGTCTGCACTATGGCTTCGAACGACTTGGATTTCCAAAAGTGGTTTCTTTCACTTCCGTTTTGAATACACGTTCTCAGTCGGTTATGAAAAGAATCGGACTCAAAGAAATCGGTTTCTTCCGACATCCTAATCTACCCTCCGAACACACCCTATCCGAGCACGTTCTTTACCAAATTGCGAACCCGAACGAACTTAGGCCCGTTCGATTCCCATTTTTTAAATTGAATCGGTAGTTTTTCTTTTGACGCGAGTTTTCTTAAAAAACGCAAATTTGACGTAATAAAGATTGGGCGAATCCGGCCTTGGCTTTGCCAAAGGCCGGACCGCGCTTTTCGTTCCAATCTGCAAAGCAACATGTTGTATTATTAGTATATTCCAAAATATTCATACTTAGAATCATGTTGCATTGCAGGATTTCCACTACAATCGCTTTCGCATTGGTTATTCTGAGCTCACGTTAAATAAAACTCCAACACCACGGCCCTATAAATCCACTGTGGGAAACTCGCGCGTCGGTCTCTATAAACATTAACCTTTCCATGAGATCTTCTAAGGTCAGTCCTAACCCTAAAGTGCGGGAACTCTTACAAATTTTCGTTTCGATATTTTGATAAGCGTAAAACGCACTTCTAAAACATTCTATAATATAGATTTTCAAAAAATGTGGGTTTTTAGAGGTTTCCAAAGGTCATTCGGAATCCTATCCACTTGAAACGCGGGAGTTCCCACAGCAAATAGTGATCCCTCTCCCCGGAAACGTGGGAACTCCTAAAAATTCTCTATTTTTTTCTTGCTAAAATCCAATGCATAGTGAACATTGTTCACTATGCATTGGCGAACAGCGTTCGCTAAGGAGAATCAAATGAAAGTGAAAAATAAAATCAATTATTCCCCAAAAGAAACCCTTGGGGCCGTTCGGGAAACTCTATCGGAGGAAACGTTTGCAAATCCCGCAATCAAAGGGATCGGTTACTTTTTGAGAGATTTGTTTTTTTTCGGTCTCGCGATAACACTTCTTTGGAATGTAAATAACTGGTACATTCTTCCTTTTTTGTGGTTTTTTGCGGGGATGACGATCGCCGCACTGTTTATCGTAGGACACGATTGCGCTCACGAAGCGCTATTCAAAAGTAAATTTCTTCAGTATTGGATCGGACAGATTGCGATGCTCCCTTCCTTACATGCATACAATCAATGGGCGTACGGCCATAATAGAATCCATCACGGACATACGATTAAAAGACAGGGTGATTTCGTATGGCATCCGGTGACAACGGAGGAATATGCAAAATTTGGAATATTTAAAAAGTTAACGCATCGATTTTTCTGGTCGGCTTGGGGCGGCGGTTTTTATTATATGATCGAAGTTTGGCTTAAAGGAATGGTTTTGTTTACGGCTCCTCTTAAGGAAGCGGGAAGAGATAAATGGATTATGCTTTCTTTCGCGTTGATTTCATCCGGTCTCGTTTTTTATTTCGGCGCTTATTCCGGCTCCGGAGTTTTCAATGTCGGAACGGGGTTGTGGATGTTCACTAAGGTTTGTTTGCTACCTTTTATCGCATGGAATTATTTTATGGGAATCACGGTTTACGTTCACCACATTCATTCCAAAATCCCATGGAAAACAAAAGAGGAATGGACTCCGTTTTACGGACAGATGAAGGGAACCGTCAATTATCACATCAATCCGATCATGAATTTTTTCTTTCATAATATTTTCATTCATATGCCGCATCACGTTCACATGAAAATTCCATTTTACAATCTGAAACGCGCCCTGAATGAAATCAAGACGGTTTATGGGGATAATATTTCCGAAAGAGATACGATTTTCGGAGATTACATTCAATCAACTTCTCGCTGTAAGGTGATCGATTCGAAAACCGGCCAATGGATGACTTATGGAGAAGCCCGAACCGTAACTGCTAAAAAGAAACAATTGGAGACCGTTTCCGCATAAAGGTTTTGTTGTGAAAAATTCTCGGGTGCGTCGGCGACTCAGATTCGACGCTTCGGGAATTTCAACTTGAAATGTGGGAGCTCTTGCAAATTAAACGAAAGTGACTCCCTACAAAACGAACCGGTTTATTTATGGTTTCTTTGAATTGAGATCTAAATTGTTTTTAAAAAAATAGGATTTTAAATCGAAGAGGAATGTTCCGGGTGAATGTTTCACCCGGAAAAATGGAATTACATGTTCAAGAAGGATGCGATGATCGTCCAAACTCCGACTGCGATTCCAATAATTCCCAACTTACCTTGGATGGGAGCCAATTTTGCTAAGAGTTCTGCCCCTTTTTTCTTTGCTTCTTCGTTCTTAGAAAGAACATAAGTAGAAATAGTGCCGAATCCGAGGATAAACCCGAGAATTGCTTGCATGATGTTTCCTGCAAGAAGAGTTACCCAGTAAATAGGCCAAGTGGAAATCATTCCGAGTCCGAGAATTCCGGAAAAGATGACTCCGTAGATTCCCCAAAAGCAGAAAACCAGACCGATCCAACCTTGATAAGGTGAAATCTTTGCAAGTAACTCTTTTGCGTCCGGTTTTTTTGCCAAAAGCAGGGAAGGCACAGCAAGGATGCTGAGCACCATGAGCGTAATTCCTGATACCATTTGTATCTCCTGTTGAAATTGAATTAGATCCAAATATCTGATTAGTTTTGTTTTTCTAAAAAGATTGTATGTATCTACAGATCGGTTAACTCTTTGGAAAGTAATTTTTTGCTCGTTTTTTAGTTTTTACTTCTTATTTTGATAAAAAAATGATCTAAGGACTTTTTTACATATACGGCGCTTTTCCGAAATTTGAATGCGTTTCGTATTGGACTTTAAGGAATTGGAATCATTCTTTTTATGATCCTGTTCAAACACCCAACGAATTTATAATAGGATGAATTCTATATAGTTCAAAATATTTGTTATTCCCACGTGAATTTACTGAAATTGAACTGATTTATTTTTGGTTATTAAGCCACCTTCGTTTGAATACAACCCTCTTTGTCCGAAAAAGATTTTTTGAACTAAAATTACTTCGCTTTCCGGCGTCATTAAGGAGATAGCGACATTCAATTCTAGCCTCTTTTAGGGATATTCTTTATTGTCGAAGAGTTTCTTCGGAAATTGTAGCAGTTCCCACGTAGTAGATGTCAGGAATCAGAGTTAGGACTTTACAAGATGTCAGGGTTAAAATTATCCATAACGGCCGGAAGAGATCCGATTTACCGTTCGTTTAAATATGTAGTAGTTCCCACATTTTTGTGAACTAACGCGTATCGCCTCCTATTGTCGCAATTTTTGATACGCAAAAGACCAACTTTTTAGATCGCTTGACTCCCGAATTTTACCCTTGACCGACAAATAAGGTCGACCAGATTGGTTGAAAACGACTTTAAACAGGCCGGATCGATATGTACGCTATTATTTCAGTTGGAAACAGACAATACAAGGTAACCCAGGATCAGGAGTTTCTGACCGAAAAAACCGGTAAAAACGCAGGTGAATCCTTTGACGCGAAAGTTCTTCTTTTCTCGGAATCCAGCAATAAAGTTCATATCGGTCAACCCGAGCTCAAGACCGCTCGCGTTTCTCTGAAAGTTCTCGAAGATGTGAAAGGCGATAAAATTCACGCTTACGTTTACAAAAGAAGAAAAAATTATCAGAAGGCTTGGGGCCACAGACAACAGCTCCAAAAAGTGAAAGTCGTTTCCCTTTCCGCGGTTTGATCCGAATTCGGATCACTCGGTTCGGAGAATTTTATTCTTCCTTGGAAAGCGAGGGCCACTCCCCAGCTTCTCTTGGAAAAAAAGGTGAGAATCTTCTCTGCTCTGCCGTCTCGGTTTTGGTCCAGACTCTATATCTGCACCTCTTACAATCCGGCAAGGTAAAACCCGCTGAAATCGCCGACGGTTATTTGCGGTTTGAAGTTCTCGGTCAAGATGCATTGATACAAAATAGCTTTGATTTGATACTTTCGGGTTTAAAAAACCTGAAAGGTCAATATCCGAAAGAAATTGAACTGATAGGAGTATTAGAAAATGGCACATAAAAAAGGCGGCGGATCCTCTAAGAACGGCCGGGATTCAAATTCCCAAAGACTCGGAGTAAAACGCTTCGGAGGAGAATCGGTTCTCGCCGGTAACATTCTTGTCCGCCAAAGAGGAACTAAATTCCGCCCTGGCAATAACGTTGGACTCGGTAAAGATCATACTCTCTTTGCTCTCGTTCATGGGAAAGTAAAGTTCGAGATGGTTTCCAAGTTGAAAATGCAGGTTTCCGTTTACCCGGAATAACCCCTCATATTCAAACTCAAACCGGATGAACCGCAGCCTCCTGCCCGTTTCCTGGGTCCGGACTCTGCGGTTTTTTGTTTTTAAATTAGTTTAAGAATTTAGAATATTCAAAAAACATGGAATCTTTTGTAGACGAAATCGCCATCGAAGTTTACGCCGGACACGGCGGGGCCGGATCCGTACATTTCCGCAGAGAAAAGTATGTGGAGTTCGGCGGTCCTGACGGAGGCGACGGCGGTATCGGAGGAAATATCATCCTTCGTCCCAATCTTTCCATGTACACTTTGGATAAATACCTTTCGAAACGGAAGTTCAAAGCCGAAGCGGGATTTCCGGGAGTCGGCGATAATTGCTCCGGAAAAAAAGGAGAAGACCTAATTCTCTTTGTTCCTCTTGGGACTCAAATTTACGACGAGGAAACCGGAGATCTTCTCTTCGACTTTGTTTCCGACACGCAGGAATTTGTCGTGGTTCGAGGCGGACGCGGCGGAAAAGGGAACACTCATTTTAAATCTTCCACCAATCAAACTCCGCGTTTTGCACAACCCGGTGAGGAGGGAGAATATAAATTCTTACGTCTTTCTCTTAAACTTTTAGCCGACGTCGGAATCGTAGGTCTTCCGAATGCGGGCAAGTCGACCTTGATTTCGAAGATCACCGACGCGCATCCTAAGATCGCGGGTTACGCTTTTACGACTCTTTCTCCAAATCTAGGAGTTGTTAAACGAAGAGGGGATATATTTCGTTTTACGATTGCGGACATCCCCGGCATCATCGAAGGCGCGAGTATGGGAATTGGGCTCGGTCTTTCTTTTCTACGTCACATCGAACGTGTAAAAGGAATTTTGTATCTCTTTGACGCGTCTTCTCTGGATATCGAAGAGGATTTGAAGATGCTTCGGAACGAACTTTCCACTTACAATCCGGAATTATTAAACCGACCTTATTTGATTGTGTTGAATAAGATCGACGTTTGGGATGATCCCGAATTTACAAAGGATGTGATCTCTAAAGTTTCTCATCTGGGGAAGGTGATCGCCATTTCCGCGGATAAAGGGACCAACTTGGAAGAACTTTTGGAAAGTATGGACGAAACTTTTTTTAAGAAGGAAATCGAAAAGGTTCTTAAATCAACGAAAGAATCAAGATCGGTCTCTTCGAATGAATCCGATATTTTAGATTCTTTCGAAAACTCGAAGGAAGTTAAGGAATGAGATTCTACTTTGTAGAACTTTGATATCTAAAAACTATCCACTAATCCCTAACCACTTGAAACGTGGAAACGGGCTTCGTAAAACTAGATTCAAAAAACTTTTGCAACTAGAGCAGACTTACAGGAAATTACGGAACGAATATGGAACGAAATTCACTCTCTGAAAAAATCCGTTCCGCGGAGATGATCGTAATCAAGGTCGGTTCCGCGAGATTGTCCGGCCCGCCGTCCGAGGTGAACGATTTTCTCTTTCAATTGGTAAGCGATATCCGTCATCTCAGGGATCTCGGTAAAAAAGTGATCTTAGTTTCCTCAGGCGCGATCGCGAGAGGAAGGCTTTTGTTAAGCGAACTCCCGTCTTCGGTTTCTTCCGGAGATTCCCTTTCCGAAAAACAGGCGTTAGCTGCCATGGGTCAGAACAGGCTCGTCAATCTCTATGATAGTTTTTTTTCAAAGGTGAACTTGAGTATCGCCCAGATACTTTTCGGCGTTTTGGATCTCGAGTCCAAAGAAGGTTATAAAAATCTAAAGAACACGTTCACCCAACTTTTGGAATGGGGAATTCTTCCCGTCGTCAACGAAAACGATTCGGTGGCAACCGAAGAAGTCAGATTCGGAGACAACGATATGCTTTCCGCACTTGTAAGTTTGATCGTAGGCGCCGATCTTCTGATCATTCTTACGGGAGTGGACGGTTTTCTCAACGAAAAGAAAGTGGTTCCTTTTTTAGAAAAAATTTCCAAAGAAGATTTAAACCTCGCAGGCGGTCCGAGCGGTCCCGGAACGGGCGGAATGTTCACTAAACTCAAATCGGCCGGTTTATTGTCGGAAGCCGGAATTCCCACCGCGATCTTAAACGGTAAGAAGATGCACGTGATCCGGAAATTTTTGGAAGAGAATTCCGTCGGGACGTTAGTCGCTCCTTCCGGAAACCGCGTTTTTTCCGAAGAGGACGTAAAGGAAATCATTCGCAAAAATCGAAACGGAAACGGGGAAAGCTATATATGAAAGAAATTGAATATGTTGAGAATCTATGTTCTCGCGCCAAAAAAGCCTCCAGAACCCTGAAACAACTTTCTTCTTCCAAAAAAAATAAGATTCTTTTGGATCTAGCGGATCTATTAGAAAAACGTAAATCTGAAATTCTTTCTGCTAACGAATCGGATTTGAAAGACGGCAAGGAAAAGAATCTTTCTTCCGCTTTGATGGATCGTCTTCTTTTAAACGAAAAACGAATCGGTGCAATGGCTTCAGCAGTCCGGGAAATCGCCTCTTTTCCCGATCCCGTAGGAGAGGTTACGAGAGGTTTGACTCTTCCGAACGGCCTCGAACTTGTCACAAAAAGAGTTCCTCTCGGAGTTGTGATGGTTATTTACGAATCTCGTCCGAACGTAACGATCGACGTAGGCGCTCTTTCATTCAAATCGGGGAACGCATGTATTCTGAGAGGGGGAAGCGAAGCGTTTCATTCCAACGCAATTTTAGTAAAACTATTTCATGAAATTCTAAACAAGGAAGGAGTAGACGCGGGCGCAGTCACATTCGTGGAAAAAACGGATCGTTCCTTTATGCTTCCTTTCTTTCAACAAACTTCTTTGATCGACATCGTCGTTCCAAGAGGCGGAGAGGGGCTCATCAGGTTCGTAAGCGAGCATTCCAAAATTCCGGTCGTCAAACACGACAAAGGCGTTTGTAATCTTTATATCGACGAGGACGCCGATCCCGAAAAAGTGATTCCGATCGTAATCAACTCCAAGGTCCAAAGACCCGGAGTTTGCAACGCTACGGAGAATTTGATTCTTCACAACGGTTACCCGTTCCGAAAAGAATTGTTGGAAGCTCTTGCAAAAGAAGGTGTGGAACTTTTACTCGATCCTTCCGCGCTTTCTCTTTTCCCAAAAGGAAAACCAGTCAAAGAAGCGGATTATTTGGAAGAGTTCTTAGATTTGAGACTTTCGGTAAAAACTGTGTCTTCTTTGGAAGAGGCTTTGGCTTTTATCGAAAAAACTTCTTCGGGTCATACGGAAGCGATCGTCACGGAAGATCTGAACACGGCTAAAATTTTTACGAACTCTTTGGATTCTGCGGCGTTGTTTATCAATTGTTCCACTCGTTTTCACGACGGAGGAGAATTAGGACTCGGCGCGGAAGTCGGGATTTCCACCGGTAAGTTGCACGTTCGTGGACCTATGGGTTTGGTTCATCTTACGACTACGACCACTTACGTGACCGGAAACGGACAAGTTCGGGGATAATCCTTTGGCCGAGGATTTTACCGGAATTTTCGGGGGAAGTTTCGATCCGCCTCACGAGGGACATTCAGAAATCTTAAAGTCTTTTTTTCGGGAAGTCTCCGAATGTAAGGAGGTTTTCCTGATTCCGAACCGTCAGAATCCGCTCAAAGGGGAAAAACTTTCTTCATCCCAAGATATATTAGAAATGTTGAATTTATTTGTTTCCGAATTTTCGGAATTGATTCGAATTCTGGATTTGGAATTGAACCGAAGCGGTCCGAGTTTTACGATCCAAACTCTTCAAGAACTTAAGAACCTTTATCCGAATCGCGACTTTGTTCTTTTGATCGGAGAGGATAATTATTCCAATTTTCATAAGTGGAATAATTGCGAAAAAATTCTGGATGAAGTTCTAAAAGTTTTTGTCTTTCGAAGATTTTCGGAAGTAGTTCCCTTGAATCGTCATCTTTCCTCTCAAATTCAATTTCAGTTTTTGAAAAATCCTTTAATTCCCGTTAGTTCTACGGATTTGAGAAAATCCTTTTTTCGATCTACGATTCCGGATCGAATTTCAAAAAACGTTTCGGATTATATTTTAAAAAACAAACTTTATCAGCGGGTGAGGGATTAGTTAGGCGTTTGGATTTTACAACGTGTCTCAAAAACGGAAGTAGCATTTAGCGATTGCTGTTTACCATAACAACCCACAAGTTGAGAAGGATTTTGGAAGAAGAATCAAAAACGCACGTTTCAAGTGGCGAGTGATTAGATTTTAGGGATCAGGACTTTACAACAATAAAATCCAAGTGTTCCGACAAGAATGGAGCTTTTTACTTGCAAAAAGTATGATTTTCTGATAGAGAAAAGCTTCCCGAGCTTTTCCGCCTATTTCGCGACCCGTAGGGAGCGAAATAGAGTTAAACCTTTCGCGACCTTAAAAGCGAGATAGCCGCCGGGAAGCGGCGGCTTCTTTGCGAAGCAAAGAAAGGGCAAGGTTCTTATCTTGAGATCCAAAACCTGAAATGTGGGAACTCTCACGTTTTAGATGTTAGTGCAATTGTAAAATAAAATCTTAATCTCTAACTATTCTAAAAACGACTCTAAATCGTGAAAAGAATATTAGGGAACGTAATCCGTGGGAACTCCCACGCGTTTTTTAGGTTTTTGGGATAAGTCCTAAAATGGAAATTACGGTGAAGCGCTTTCGGGAGTTGCGTTTGAATTCTAAAATAAATCATTCAGATCATAAAATGAAGATTTTTCTCAAGTTCCTTCTTGTTATAATATAAAAGAACGTGCGGATAGGCAAATGTATGTATAAATATTTAATATCTTTTTTTGTAATCTTTCTCTCTTTCTGCGCCAAGCCTCCGGACAAACCGGATCCTCCTTACGTCGTATTGCAATATTTGCAAAACGTAAATTCTACCCAACAACAGCAACAAGAAGGAAATAATTCTGCCAACGATTCTCAATGTCCGGGAGCAGCTACAAATTTCAATCCGAGCGCCCTTTTTGATACGGGACAAACCCTTTGTTGGGATGGGGGCGGAACGGTCCAGGATTGTGCAACGTTGTTGCCCGGCGCCGATGGAAATTTTAATAATCTTCCGAACGCTCGCACTTTTACCGGTCCGACCCAACACTGTCGATTTCCGTCGGATTATACAACTCTGGATACTCTGCACGGACTTACCTGGAAAACCTGTGCTCAGGGTCAAACCGGTTCTAATTGTGCGGGTGGCGCTCCGATTTCGATCAGTTGGACCGACGCCAACGCCGGACTTGCGGGAAGTTGTTCTGCCTTAAACGGGCTCAACGGTGGACAAGGTTATGCGGGCAAAACCGACTGGAGAATTCCTACGGTAAAAGAGTTGGCCTCGTTGGTGCATTATTCGAACAACCCGCATGTTGATACGGCTTCCTTCCCGAATACGTTTTCGGGAATTCCTTACGTGACGAATACACCCGCGGCTAAATTGCTCGGTTCGAATTGGGCGGTGAGTTTTGCGACCGCGACTCTAGGACTTAGTACTCAATTACAAGGAAACCCACTCAACCTTCGTTGTGTTTCCGGAAATCCTATCCCTGCGTTTTCCTTTGTGGACCCCGGAGACGGAACGATTCGGGATCTAAATACGGGTCTTCTTTGGACAAAATGTACGGATGGCCAAACGGGTTTAGGATGCGCGGGTGGGACTCCTCCGACTGCTTGGGATTGGAATGCGGCGCGGGGTACTTGCAACGCTATGAATTTAACCGGAAGAGCCTGGAGATTACCGAATGCGAACGAACTCTTGAGTATTATCGATTTCAGTAATGCCGTTGCAATGATGCCTGCGATTGATGACACTTTTTTTCCGGTTACTTCAAATGCTCAGTATTGGACATCAACGACATATGATAACAATAAGAGTTTTGCGGTGGATATTTTCTTTGTAGACGGTACGTTAGGCGGGTCCGATAAATCCGGCACAATGCGAACGCGTTGTGTTACTACGTTTTGACGGGCAAAAGTCTTTTGCCGATCGATTCTAATATCAGAAAATCATACTTTTTGCAAGTAAAAGTTCCGGATTTTGTGGGAACTCCCACGTTTTAGGAATCAGATGTCAGGAACTCGCGCAATCTTCATGAAACGATAAATTCAAATTTCTCGAGTACAATTGAGATAAAATCAAAGTGAAATTCAATCCGTCTTTGTCCTCTTTATGAATCGTTCGCTGCAGCTCAATGCGTCGCTTCCTTTTTGTAAGGTTTGATTTTTTAAATCTCATTCGTTTTATTTTCCATGTTCGAAATCCTTCATTTTTTTCCGGTAGTTTTTCCAGAAAAGAATGAAGGATTGTGCTTTCTTCCGTAACCGATCAAAAATTTATTTCTCATTTGTTATTGAATTTACGGATTCATATAAATAATATGAATACAGACGTTTTCGGAGGGAGGATTATGGATAGTAAAACCAACTCGATCAGTCACAAAACCAATGAAATGAAACTTTCGATTGAAAATATTTCCTCCGCGGGAACTCTTCCCGGCCCGGCGGTCATCATTCAAATTGAGGGAGACATCAATATATTCTCCGCCAAAGCACTAAAAGACGCGTTCAACGATGCGATCGAAAAAAAAATTTATATTCTTCTAATTGATCTTTCGAGTGTGCGTACTATGGACTCTTCCGGAATCGCCACTTTTATCGGGGCTCAGAATCGATTGAGTAAAATTCCGTGCGCCGGGCTAGCGCTCTATTCGCTTACCCCGCAGATTGAAAAGATGCTCGAATTAACGAGGCTCAAGGCGCTTTTTCGTACGGCTTCCGATCTTTCCGAAGCGATTCGAATCTTCAGCATATGATGCAATTCTATAAATCTTACCGTTCATTCTAAAAATGTGGGAACTCCCACGTTTTTAAACGAACGGTAAACTCCGACCTCTTCCGTGCCGTTATGGATAAAATCGGAAAAACTTTAACCCTGACATCTGATCCCTATTCACTGACCCCCCCCCCCTAAAACGTGGGAACTCCGACATTTTTGTGGAACTCAGTGTCTCGCTTCTATTGGCGCTCGACAGGTTTTGGGACAAACTCAAACTAAACGTCGACATGCCCAAACTTTCTTAAGCGAATTCACGTTAAAATAGAGCACCTAACGTCGATAAGGTTTGGATTCTAAAATCATAAAATACATAACTTCGAACAAATTGGAGACGGCGATTCGGGCTGTTACAAAAAGAGGATTTATTTTGGCAAGGAAGAGGGTAGACGCTTACAATTTTCTTCCGGTTTGAAGTTGATTTTGAACAAACCGGAAGAATTCGATTTTCTTAAAGCGCAGCGTTGGCGGCGGCGAGTGCGGCCGTATAATTCGGTTCCGATGTGATTTCGGGAACAAGTTCCACATAACGCACCGTATCCGATTTGTCCACGACAAAGACCGCTCTTGCAGAAAGCCCTTTGAGCGGACCGTCGGCGATATGTGTTCCGTAGGCTTTTGAAAATGAAAAATCTCTGTACTGGGATCCGGTTACGAGATTGGGGGAATTGATTCCTTCCGTAGAACAAAAACGACCCATTGCAAAGGGAAGGTCGCCGGAGATGACCAAGGTTGCGATGTCCGACAGTCCGGCCGCCTTTTCGTTGAACACTTTTGTTTCAAGCGCACAAACGGATGTATCCAAACTAGGAACCGCAAGAAGAATTTTTACCTTTCCCGCGTAGTCTTTGAGATTGAATTCGGAAAGATCCTGTTTGATCGCTTTGAAGTCGGGAGCTTTTTCTCCCGGAGCGGGAATTTTTCCTTCGAGTGGTACCGGATTACCTTTCAGTGTGACTTGTGCCATTTGAGTTTTCCTTGATAAATTAGATTTTAAGAATATACGAGAAGGGCCATTCTAAATAACGAGTGTGGCTTAGAAAGCAGGTTTTTTCCTTAATTTTACACGCTTCGAAATTTTATGTCCGAATTCAATCCGATTTTTTGCAAAATGATGTTTTGGAATTATGAAATCCGGCGTTTAAAAATTCTTGATCGAAATTTAAAATCATCTATGGGTTATATTCGGGGTTTGATCTAAGACTTTCGCAATCCGACAACTCTCCTTCGTCCGGAAAAAAAGATAGGTTTTAGGAATCGTATCGGATTGCGCTGAAAAATCGCTTGTAAAACGAAACAGGTTCTGCGCAAGTTGGTGTCAGAACTCATTTTATGAATCTCAATCGCGTAACAACACAAGGTTCTCTTAACACCGTATGGGTGTGGCTCGTGCTTGTGGTGGTCGTCCGGCCACCGGGATCCCGCTTTACGCTGTAGAGATTTACTTCAGGCGCAATCCTAAGAAAAGCCTCCTCCGGTGTAAAGCCGGGGGAGGCTTTTTTGTTTTAAGGCGCTTGTTTGAAATGAATCGTTCAATCAAAAGTTTATGGAAGGAAATGAGATATGAATCTAAACGGAGCCGAACTCATCGTTCGATTTTTAGAATTTGCCGGAATCGAAATCGTGGCCGGGATTCCCGGAGGAGCAAGCCTTCCCGTCTATGACGCGTTATACGGAAGTAAGATCCGCCATATTCTCGCGAGACACGAACAGGGAGCCGGATTTATCGCGGGTGGAATGGCGAGAACGACCGGAAAACCCGCGGTTTGTATCGCGTCTTCCGGGCCGGGAGTTACGAACTTAATCACCGCGATCGCGGACGCAAAGATGGATTCGATTCCGTTGATCGCGATCACGGGTCAGGTTCCGGTTTCGATGATCGGCACCGATGCTTTCCAAGAAATCGACACTCTGAGTTTATCCGTTCCCGTCACAAAAAGAAGTTATCTCGTAAAAGACGTTGCGGATCTGATCGTTACTCTTCCCCAAGCTTGGAAGACCGCTATCGAAGGACGTCCGGGACCGGTTTGGATCGACGTTCCCAAGGATGTCGCCTCCGCTAAAATCGAATGGGACGAACAAAAAGAAAAAGAATTTTGGAATATTCAAAAACCAGAATTTATTTTGAAGATCGATACGATGTGGATGGAGCGTTTCCGAGAATTGTTATCCCAAGCGGCAAAACCCGTGTTTTACATCGGAGGCGGATTGAACCGTCCTTTATCTTCGGAGTTGTTCGGAATATTAAGGGAAAAACTGAACTTTCCGGTAGTTTCCACATTGATGGGATTGGGAATCTGCGAGGATGAACATCCTCGATTTTTAGGAATGCTCGGAATGCACGGTTCCAGGGCGACCAACCTCGTTTTGGAAGAGGCCGACTTACTGATCGCACTTGGGGTTCGTTTTGACGATCGCGCCACCGGAAAATTAAACGAGTTTTGTCCGAACGCGAAAATCGTTCATGTGGACATCGACGCGACCGAAATCGGTAAATTAAAAAATCCTAATCTTTATCTGAAACACGATGTGGAAGTTTTTTTAACGCGGGTCTTGGACGAGGAATATTCTTCGGAACACGCGGCTACGGAAGGATGGTTGGAACGGGTGAGAACTCTCAAAACTCTTTACGGACTTCCTATGCCCGAAGAAAGGGACGTTTTACATCCGTTTTCGATCATTCGCAGCGTTGCGGAAATCTTAGGAGATCGCGCGATCATTACCACGGACGTGGGTCAACACCAGATGTGGGCGGCTCAGTATTTTCCGTTTCGAAATCAAGGATCTCTTTTGACATCCGGCGGGCTCGGGACGATGGGATTCGGATTGCCGACCGCGATCGGAGCCGCTTTGGTCTCTCCGGAAAAAAGGATCGTTTGTATCTCGGGAGACGGATCGATTTTGATGAACATTCAAGAGTTGGATACTCTTCGGGAGCTGGATCTCGACGTAACGATCCTCCTGATGAATAACGGACATCTCGGCTTGGTGAGACAACAACAAGAGCTGTTCTTTTCGTCCAAATTTTCCGCGTCCCGTTTTGTACACTCTACGAACTTTACGAATATTGCATATTCTTTCGGAATACCTTCTTTCGAGCTAAGGGAAGAATTTTCTCCGCTAAAAGTTTTGGAAGAAGCCCTAAATCGAAAAGGCCCCTCTTTTGTGGTTTTGCAGGTCGCGCCGGAGTTACGCGTCCTTCCGATGGTTCCGCCGGGAAAAGCAAACCGAGAAATGATTTATTAGAATATTAGAATTCTGGAATTTAATCTATGTTAACACGCGATTTAAAAGAAGAAAAAGGTTATACCTATCATATCGTATCCGAAGAAGGTGCGGCCGCCATTTTGCGTCTGATCGGAATTTTATCCCGCAAGTCAATCAACTGGAAGGATTGGCGCCTCCGGCGCGACATAGAGAACAAAACCCAGGAGATTTTCATCGTAATTCAAACCGGAGAACCGGAAAAAATACTGAACTTGTTCCGGAGTATTCCGGAAACTAAAGGAGTCCACTATGTCGAATCGGGTTTTGAATCGGAAACAATACCCGAACTCCCTCCCGAAAAGGCGCATAACCAACCCCGCAAGTTGAAAAGGGTTTCGGAATCAGAAGGATCAAAAACTAATATTTTCAAACGGCGAGTGAAAGGAATATTCTAAATTTTTTATGTATTGTTCGGATTCCTTTTGGAAATAAAATGATGCAGAAGGTCGGCGATTTCCTCTTTACGAAACGGTTTACTGATGTATTCGTCGATACCGGAAGCCAGGCAATCTTCCTTGTCCGTCTGGCTTGCGTTAGCCGTCATTGCGATAATATAAGGGCGTAAGGATTGATTGGTATGCTGCGTTAAAATTTTGGCGGTATCGATTCCGCTCAAGTCGGGCATTTGAATGTCCAAAAATAAGACGTCGGTTCCGCTCGTTTCCACGTAATGCAGGGCTTCGATTCCGTTGGAGACGACCACGGGCGCATATCCCAGTTTTTCCAGAACTTTTTTCATCAGCATCTGATTGATCTCGTTGTCTTCCGCAACCAGGATTCTTAGGTCTTGAATCGGAATTTTGCCCGCATCGGATTTCGGTTTTTTAGGTTCGAAGTTCACTTCCGATTTTTCGGCGAGAGGAATCCTTCCCGAAATTTCGAAAACACTTCCGCGATTTATGACGCTCTGTGCGGTAAGATTCAAGTTCATCAGTTCCGCGAGACTTTTACTGATCGCAAGTCCGAGTCCGGTTCCTCCGTATTTTCTTGAAACGGAAGTATCCATCTGTTTGTAAGCCTGGAATAATTCTTTGAGTTTTTGTTTCGGTATTCCGATTCCGGTGTCTTTTACTCGGATCGTTACGTCGTAATGTTTAGCGTCGGATTCGAAATCGAACTCGATCAATACGCTTCCTTTATCGGTGAACTTGAACGCGTTTGAGATGAGATTGATTAGGATTTGTTTAAGCCGATTGGGATCGGTGGAAACGATCAAAGAAGAGGGTTGTTTTCCGATCATCTTAAATTCTATATTCTTGCGTTTTGCGTCCGCCTCGAAAATATAATACACGTCCTTTAACAGATCCATCAGGTTAAAAGCGATGATTTCTATTTTCATATTAGCCGATTCTAATTTTGAAAAGTCTAATATATCATTCAAAAGATTGAGTAATAGATTTCCACTTCTCCGGATCGTATCTACGTAATCCTTTTGTTCCGACTGAAGTTCCGTCTCCGATAGAAGACCGGCGACGCCTAAAATTCCGTGAACCGGAGTGCGGATTTCGTGGCTCATGTTCGCAAAAAACTGATTTTTAGATTTTTGAAGCTCTTCCTCTTTTTCATGAATCAGGATAAGCTCGCGATTCTTTTTTATCAGCTCGAGGTTCGCTACGATCTGATCGGATAAAACCTTTAAAATCAACTTTTGTTTGGAATCCAGTCGTTTCGGTTTGGTATCGAATACACAAAGACTTCCGATGTTAAATCCCTCGGGGGTTTTTAAAGGAGTTCCCGCATAAAAACGAGAATAAGGCGGACCTAAAACAAGAGGATTGTTCTTAAATCTTTCGTCTTTCAAACTGTCTTCGATTTCCAAGACGTCGTCCTGCATAATCGTATACTGACAGAACGAACTGTTTCGGGGAAATTCGACATCGTTCGTTCCTATTTTTGATTTGAACCACAGTCGATTTTTATCGACTAACGAAATCATTGCGATCGAAGACTCGCAGATATAAGCCGCGATTTGCGTAAGCGAATCGAATTTTTCTTCCGAAGCGGTGTCTACGATCCGATACGTATATAAAGCGTCGAGTCTTTCCGTCTCGTTAAACGGGATCGGCGCCGAATGATCATTTGAAGTTTCCACGGAATCAAAGCCGGGAACATTCTTTCCAAAAAATCAAATTAGGCAAGACGAATTTGAATGGAAACCTTAAATTCACGCGAGCTAACCGATGCGAAAGCGATTGAAGCGGAAATTCCGAAGGAATTGAAACATTATATTGCAACCGAGGAAACTTAGGCAGATGTCTCGGCTCTCTATGGATCGCTCATCTTAGCTACGCTAAGAGCCAACGCTTTCGCTTCGCGGCTTTTGGCTGTCTCGCTCTCTCCTATGTTTCTTGTGTCAAGCCCTCCCGCTATTTTTTTTTACATAAGACCATATTGGGCTAATTTTCGATTTAATATATTTTCG
>NZ_ANIK01000080.1 GCF_000347175.1 Leptospira alstonii serovar Sichuan str. 79601 | reverse complement strand
CTGGAAACATGCCTTAGAAGGATTCAATAAATTAGGTCTTACAAAGTATGAAAGAATTTTAGAAATGGCGATTTCCTACTTCAAACCATATCCGGCATCGGAAATTTCAGAACGTACCGCTCAATTAGGTGAAATTCAAATTGATTTCGATGATCTTGACAGTGCACTTTATTATGATGACGACGATTTCGACTTAGAGGATGCGATGCTTCAATTCATCCATACTCATCGAAAATCTTTTCATTTTGACGGGTATGTAGTCGTGCCAAAGGACTTTCAATTCTCCTTTAAAAACTAAAATCTTCCCCTCCTTCGAGGGTTATTTAGTCTGTTCAAGCTCCGGCAATGGCTTAACAATTTTTTTCGGGAATAGGGGGTCGTGACCTTTGAAATCTTTGAACAAGAAGAAATATTGGAAATTATGAAATAAAATACGCAATTCTTCGTTCGGGGGATGGGAATCCGGCTTTGATTCTGGTTAGAAGGATATGTCTTCTCTCTTCCTTCCACCCTTTTAGAATAGTCTTTGTTCTTTCGTTAGTCAATTTGTGAGGGCATTTTTTTATTTCCAATGACTTTGGATTTGAAGGTCATTACAGGTTATAGAGGGAAGGTATTCAAAAGAACTTAAAATCCGATTTTTCTTATTTTATGAAGATAAGAAGGTTTGAATTATTATTATAATGTGACATAATTTTATTATGAGTAAAATTATAGAAGTTCCTTCAGAAAACCAATTCATTCAATCAAGTTTAAACAGTTTCCAGTTACACACTTGGGATAGCACACAGGACAAAGAAATAATAAAACCGGTAAAGGAATTCAGTAAACAAATCTATAAGGAAGCGGGTTACTCTGAATACGAAACGGTTGATTTAGATAGCCGTCTACGACTCCTTCATGAGACACGTTATACGCATGTTTCAAATAATAGAGGTGTTGAAAAATTAATTCTCCATTTGTTTCCGTTTCATTGAAATGGACGATTGAAGCGGTTTTGTTAAACTTCACCATTGAATTTCTCAACAACTCTAATGAAGTCCTACCAATAAATCGTATTCGTAATCCGAGTCTTCCAGTTTTTTCTGCGTAATACTTTCCGAATTCTTTCTCAAATTTTTCCCAGTCTATCTTCTTCGATATTTGATACAACGGATGCCTATGATTGAGAATCTGGTCCAATCTGTTGCGAAATAATTCGCGTGTGTTGAGCTTTCTTCTGGTTTCATTTTCACCACGTTTTAGAGGACTTTTTCATTCTTTACGGTGATTTTGTTTTTAAACATTTACACTTGGATAGCATTTTATTTACGTTATACGCCATTTGGGTATTTTTTCAGGGACGACTAAATAGATTGTTCACCGGTCAATTTTATTTAGAGAATGCGCTTCTTCTCAGATTTGGCTTTTCTCTCGGGAGCAACGGGATAATTTTCTTCCAAAGTTTTTTAGGAATTTCTGAATCATATTTGTCTATTTCGTAAATATATTTTTACTCTTAATAGTACAAGCAGTTTTGAGACCGGCCTTAAAATCACCAAAAAATGAAAGGAAAAAGGTTATTGTTAAAATTCAAGTTCCTATTCTATCGGATACGTCGGCTAAAAATACTAGCGACGATCTCCGCCCTCTTAGCTTTATCAATGGATGGATGTCTTATCGTAACATCATAATGCGTATCCACAATGTTAAGCGTGACATTAGCTTTGGATGCGATAAGTTTCAACTGGTACCCGTGATTATCTATGATTCGATACAAGCCTAAGACGCCGAAAGAAAAAATTCTGCTTAAAAAAGGTAAAGACGAACCTTCCATAACCAATTCTCGAATTTCAAAAGCGTCGTAATGCAAAATCGCGACTGACCACAGAATTGCAAAAATCAATAAACCGAAAGCAGAATAGGAACCTAAAAAAATAGATCGTAAAGGTAAAACGTAGTTGAATATAAGAATGGTTAATAATGAGATTAAGATTCCTGAAAGCATCAAAAAAGAACGAATCCTTTTATCCCCTCGCTTTTTAATCATAGCATTACCTAATTCCAGGGAACTTTTTATAACAGATAAAAAACCAAACATCATAAGCAAATGGTAATTAAATAAGGGTGAGAACGAATAGTCGGACATACCATTGATCTTTGCATAACCACCGAAAAGAGAAATTAACGAGAAGGTAGGCAAAAGAATATAAATTAAAATTGTTCTATAAAGATTTAACTTAAACTTTTTACCGATGATCGAACATACGACCAAGTCAAGAAAAAGTGAAATGAATGGAATCGGTAATAAAATCCAATTCGCAAATATTTCTCGAATTCCGATCGGCACTTGCATTCGCATACCGAAGCCGATCATCCAGCCGGAAAGCATTAAACATAAGCCGAGGAAATATTTCTGAACTCTTGCACGCGGTGGTATGCGGAACACATAAATTCCAAGGTATAGAATAAAGAATCCGGCTACATAAGTTATCATTCAAAAATCCTAAAGAGCATACTTGCCACGCCATTATAATTTTTTTGACGCAATTTTCTGTAAAGTTTCTTTTTCTAATTCTATAACAGAACAAATACAAAGTTCACCTTTCAAATATAATCCGGGATAGTATATTTTTTCATAATATCTGTGGGATTCAAATGCACCGAATTTCTTATAAAATAATCCAACACTTTTAAGATTGATTGGATACATTCCATAAACTATTGAGAAATCTTTTTCGATACAAAATTTGGCGACAGCTTTGAAAGTTTCTCTTGCCGCCCTCCAACCCTCTAAACTATGAACAAACGCTAAAGAATTCCAATCGGCGACATTCTCCTCAATAACGGCGTAACGCCGTAATGGAATTTTTTCTTTTTCGTTGTAGATGACCGCGTTCTCAATAGGGATAACGTTGTACGGCTTTTTTTCAATAATACGCATGACAGAAAGAATCTCGTTATTTTTTTCAAAATAAAACCAATGGGCCCATTCGTCGTAATTAAATGCACGCCAGGGAGTGTCGCTATACCCGGCATTTGCATATGAAAAACGTAAGAATTCTTTGATTCTAGAAAGTTCCTCTCTCGATTCATAGCCAGAAATCATTTTGATAGATTTATTTAAAAGCAATATAGACATAATAATATTATGTCTCATTTATATTTAAAATCAAGCAAAGGTTTCTTTTTTTTATAATATTCTAATTTTTCAATCAATCTATTTGTTTAATTTTAAAACTAAGCTCAATATCAATTCGTATTTATCGGATTTCGTCAATGAAAGAGCTTTTACGATTTTGAATAATTCAGCGTTCTTTTTAATCTTGGTAAAAAATCGAATTTCATCATCAGTAAAATTTCCACTTCTTTTCTTATCTACAAACATATCCGCTTTGCCGTAGAAGACCCATTCCGCGGAAACATCTGTTACGTGTTCAAATGTTATCGCCATTGGCCAAGTCAAAGGGATTTTACGATTAGCAATTCTAGAGAGATTACTCGAAGCAATCTTCATACGGTTTGCAATACTGTTTTGCGTTTCCCCAAAGTTTTTCTTTAAATATTCGAGGGCATATTTAAACCGCTCTGCTATTTCCTCGCTAATTATTTCAGTATTATCATGTTTCATAATTTTGCACTATGCAAATTTTTTATAATTGACAAATTGCTTGATGCAATATATAAAATGAATCATCCTAAAATCTAAACACTGTTCCGGTCTATAATGCCAAATTCTAATTCAATAAAATCCCAAACCAAAAGCCTATTTGAAAGCCCCGCCGTTTTCAATTCCGTTCGAAAAATTTGTAATAGGGTATTTTTTCTACCATTCTTTTTTAAACATTCTAAACAGATTCAAAACACTTTTGATTCTCGGTTACAAAATAATCTGCAAAAGAACATATTATCGAATATCGACTTAGAACATATCGAATTCAAATTAAACTCATTTCTCTTGAATAAAGGCTATAAAGATGAAGAACTTCGAAAGGCAGACTTTGTCGCTTTCCTCTGGTTATCAACGCACCCGGCACACCATTTTTTGAATTTCAAAAGGTTAGAGGAACCCAAAGAACTGATTTATAGCACTAAACTTCCGCATAATCTTCTCGATATTGTGTTCGAATGCGGTTTTAACTCTCTCGCCACTTTCTATCGATCTTGTAATGAATTTTACAATTGTTCTCCCAAGAAACTACATAAATTTCTTTTAGATAATTCATCCGTTCTTAGGAAAAAAACCATACACAAAACAAGAAAATTAAAACTTATTTCCCTTTTATTACTGAGGCCGGTTCTTAGATCAATTTTAAAAGTCGAGCGATCCCTTCTTACTCAATTGAGCATAATTATTATTCATCTATTCCCAAGGTATAGCCTGTGTCTCTTCAATGCAAAATAGGAATGAATCATGATATTCAATTATGATAAAATAAAACCCTTAGAAATTACAGAGTCCGATTTAGATGAGTACGAAAAATACTTAGGGAAATCATTATACAAAGAGGACAGAGAAGCAATCTTGAAATTTACGGATTTTCGCAGAGTTTTAGCAATCAGAAGAAAATTAAAGATTAAACCTGTAGAATACTTTCCCTCAAATGATTTGAGAAACAACGAGTAGAAACAAGCCGCTTTCCGGTTTTCCGGACTTTGCTTGCTACCTTTGGTGGAGATTCTGCATTGTAAGTAAATCCATGATCACCACAATTGGAGACAAGATGTACATAAGTATCTTAACTAGAGGGGTTTGCCGTTGCAAATTTTTATTAACCGGTACAGCTTCCCAAAGTGGACAATTTAATTCTCTTGAGGCCTCGTCACCCAAAATGAGCGCTCGATCAACTCGCTGCACAAAGTAGCAATCATTATCAACACTTTCATTAGGCCAAGATTCAAATCGATTTCCTTTAAAGTTTGGAATTTTTCTAGCATACTTACCATTCCGCCATTTACCGTCCGATCCCAATAGTTCATGAATAATTAAATACTGAGCAACGACCCCTTGGCTAATAAACATAATCAAGGTTAATCTTTCCTGCGCCACGTAACCAAATTGTATTCCGTCCGAAATTGACTCCTTAGTTATTTTATAATAAGCATATAAGCGATCCATTTTGAACCTTTTTCCTAATATAACTTTGTCAATCGGCTTTAGAAAAGTTAGCTTTAAGGATGGTTCACTAGGATATATAATAGCCAATTCATCCTCTCTAGTTTTATCAATTTTAGGCAAATTCATAGGATCAAAATTAAAATCATTTGGACCATTTAGTATGTCTCCATTAAATTTTGGATCGTACTGTTTTTGCTTTTCAAATTCAGCAATTCTTTGTGCCACGCCTGCTAAATTCTTGCAACTAATGCTAATCGAGCATAAAAATATCATCGCCCATTTAATTATCTTCATGACAGTCTTTTTCAATAAGAAGTATTCCCTCCCATAAATTGATTTGCATCATAAATATAATTCTCCAGGTTATGGCCCCAACCACTTCCTTTGATTACTTTATAATTCGAATTAAATTGACTGGAGACTTCAACCGGATTACTAAAAATAAAATCTCCTTTATTTAAGTAAAACGTAGCACTTTTTAAATGATCCGGAATATTAAATAAACTTTGTGCACCGCCGAATGTAACATAATTTATATTCTTCAATATTTCCTTTCCCAGTGGTGTTCCTACCACGGATTGCAGTGCGGATCCAGCTATTGCCCCTCCTTCGCTATGACCCATTATAGTATCAATTTTTCCATTCATAACCAAATATCGAATTGTGTCTTGAGATTTGTCAGTTCCACTATTCATCCAAGTTGCAGCAGTTGCCACATGATCTGACGGACTATTATATACTAGAAAGACCTCTCGCCCAGAATCTGATTGAATTCCTTGAGCCTGCCGGATTGCATAATCCGGATTCGTATCTCTTCCATTTACATAGACGAATGAATTATCTCCCACTTCATTTCTATTTACTACTGATATTTTTCCACCTTCACCAATCTTAATGATACCACCATCAGTTAAGGTCTTATCTCCTATTTTAACGCTTTCTATCCTACCAGTTTCTCCATATTGATAAGATAACTTATTTCCATATTTATCTGTAGCGCCAATTATTTTTCCACTCGCATCTTTTTCATATTGATAACCGGATTTATTGCTTAAGTCTTCATATTTGAATCCAAAAAGATTTCTAACCTTTTTATCTATCCACGTATCATCCAACAATCCTGTTGCTCGCGTATCACCTTGTTGAAGCGGAAATTGAGCGATATCACCCCCGCCAAACAAGCCGCTCAAACCATCCCAAGCGGACTTAGCGCCACGACCGATTCCACCCACCAAACCGCCAACACCGTTCAAGATATCATCCAACAAGTTCCGGTTTGCAGCGGCGTGATTCGGGTTATTCGTCTTGTTGAAAAGACTACGGTCAAAGCCGTATTGAACGTCCGTAGTAAAACCGCCGTATTCGGAAACATTAAAAGAAGGACTAACGCTCATAGGACCAAACTTAGACGAAAGACCAAGCGAAGCACCGTAACCCGCTTTCGTATCGTAACTCAGACTCAAACTACCATACTGAGAGATACTACCGTATTGATTAAAACCACCTCTGACCGTTGCACTCACTCCTTGAGATTGATTGTCCCTACCGATGTTGTTCACATGTACACCCGCTTCAGCCCAGTTCGAATAGCCGTCTTTCGTTTTTCCGCCAAAACCGTATTTCAAACCTACACTTGCTCCCCAAGCTCCACTCTTGGCGTTGTAGTTTAATCCGATACTACCGCCTAACTGCGTACTGTTAGACGTCCCTATGTTCACACCCACTCCGAAACCGTTTGCGTAACTGTAACTCATGTTCATGCCTATCATTCCATCGGTGGCGTAGTCCAACGCAGAGTTTACAATTCCGGATACAATTCCCGCACCCATACCCGCAGCGCCGCCCTCATACGCTCCTCTAAACGTCTTCCAACCGGCAAGCACTCCCGTTCCGATTGCAGAAGCAATCATTCCACCCCCAAACATCGCTGCACCGGCGGCGACTCCAGGAGCAAAACCGGTTGCCGCACTCACCATCATTACACCGTATCCGATTGTAGATACGATCGATCCACCTACAGCTAAAACCGTACCTACGCCTTCTACAACTCCGTTGATCACTCTGTCTTGAGCGGCGTATTCCGCTCCGGTCCGCATTCCTAGTTCGTTGATATGACGTTGGGCTTTATTCGTGTCTCTAAACTTCGCGAGTTCGTAGTTGCCTTCCGCAAAAGTTCCGTCCAAGCCTGTATTCTGCATATTTAATATACCGCCGGTAAAAATTCCGAGAGCCGCTTCCGCTACCGTATCTGCAAAAAACAGGCCAAAGTCCACAAATCCCGATGTTGCATACAACACACCTTGTAACGCTCGTTCGCCTTGTTTGCCAGCTTCTTTTAAATCCTTCTTCGCTCCGTTAAAGTCTCCCGTGTAGGTCGCTTTCAAGTTGGCTTTCACTGCGGAAATAAAGGCACTCCCAACGCCCTTCACCGTCTCTACCGTTCCTTCAGCCACCGCACCCAGTTGATTGTAAAATCTTCCCATACCGCCCTGCTTTCTGTGCCGAGCCGCGTCCATCTTACCCTTTCTCTTGTCCATCTCCTTCTTCGTTTTCAAGATGACGTAGAACTGGGCAAACTGAGCTTCTCCAAACGTTCCATCCGCTACTTCTCCGACGAGAAACCCCGAGTTCATCGCTGATTTTGCGCATTGTTCCGCGGACTTGTTTAGGCAAGATACGCTTTCTCCACTTTTCACTGCGTCCAAGTATTCGTTGTAGGCCTCTTGAACCTCAGTCGGATCAAAAAGCCCCTTCTCTGCTTCGTAGTTGCGGCGTTTGTCGGGATCGGGATCGAGAACTTTCCTGAAGTCAGCGCCCATCTTGTTTCTGGCAAGTCGTACCATCACTGTTAGGTCGCTTGGGCTTGGAACATTGTCGCGATCAATCAGTAACTCAGGTTTCCCTAAATCCCAACTCTTTCCGTTCGAGTCTTTGACTTCCGGAAACACTGTCGGTGGATTGTAGTTAAAATACTGATACGTGCCAAGCGTTTGTACCTCGTCTCCTCCGCTGGCCGTTTTGATCGTGCGCACGTATGTGGCTCCCGCTCTCGCAAAGCCTCCGTACGCCATCGTTTGATTCAATTCTTCTTCCGCTTCTTCGTTTTTCTCTTTGATCGTTTTGGCAAACGCTTCGGGTAAACTTCGTAGAGACTCTAACGTTTGTAAGATGATCAGGTTTTGTGAGAGTTTGTTGGTTGTGTTCAACAAGCCTTTGAACTGCTCTTTCAATCCGCTGTCGTTGAAGTTGTATTTCTTCACTTCGTTTAAAAAGAAATTGGTGTCAATCGATGATGCTCGATCGATTAAACTTGCTGAGATACTTCCCGGTTTTTTACTCAGGATGCTTGAGAGGATGTCGTTCACATTCACGTTCATACTCACTCCAGCAGGTAGATTCTCTTGCATCGCTGATACCATTCCCGCTATCGAATCATACATTTCTTTCATCGTTAGCTCGTCTGCGTGTTCGCTGCTCTTTTGTAAAAAGCTTTGTGTCCACGCTTCTTTTTTTTCTAATGTACTTTCGATTCGATCCAGGTAGATCTTTTGGTTCGCTTCGTGTTCCGCCTTAAAGTCCGCTCTCCAGTCCTTCCATTTCCCTTGGAACTCCTGTACCATGTTCTCCCATCTCTTCGTTCCCGTTTGTTTCAGGTAACTCACGTTCTGGACCCAGTCGCTTTTTAAGTCATAGAATTCTTGTTCTTTCAAGTTCCAATGCTGTTTTTGTTGTTCCGCTCTTTGTTGCAGTTCCGCGTTAAAGATTTGGCTTACGACTCCGCTTTCTCCCATGTAGTCATTTAACACCGTTCTGTAGATGTTTGTTTCTACGTTGTAT
>NZ_ANIK01000079.1 GCF_000347175.1 Leptospira alstonii serovar Sichuan str. 79601 | reverse complement strand
ATGATCTATTCCATACCGTTATGGATAAAACGGAAAACTTTAACCCTGACATCTGACCCTCCTATCCACTGACTCCTAAAATGTGGGAACTCCCACGTTTTCCTTAAAACGAACGGGGGAACCCGGATCTATTCCATACCGTTATGGATAAAACGGAAAACTTTAACCCTGACATCTGACCCTCCTATCCACTGACTCCTAAAATGTGGGAACTCCTACGAATTTAGAGAAGAACTTAGTTTCGACCTCATTTTTTAGAATTAAAAAAAAATTAGAATCATTCTAAAAAATATTTGCTTCCAAGGGATTGAGAGATACTATGGAAAGGTCTAAATTCAAAAAGGAGAATTAAAAATGCCTCAGGTTACATCTTTAGCGCCGGATTTTAAGGCAGAAGCCGTTCTTGGAAAAGAAATCAAGGAAATCAAACTTTCAGACTACAAAGGAAAATGGGTAGTATTGTTCTTTTACCCTCTTGACTTCACTTTCGTTTGCCCCACTGAGATCATAGAATACGATAACAAACTTGCGGAATTCAGAAAACTCGGAGCCGAAGTGTTAGGAGTTTCCGTGGATTCGGCCTTCACCCATTTAGCTTGGAAAAATACTCCTAAAAAGGAAGGTGGAATCGGAGATATCAAATTTCCTTTGATTGCGGATCTTACAAAGTCTATTTCAAGGGATTATAATGTTCTAACGGATGGTGGAGTGGCTCTGAGAGGAACCTTCATCATCGATCCTGCCGGCCTGATCCGTCAAGCGACGATTAACGACCTTCCTGTGGGAAGAAATATCGATGAAGCTATTCGTCTGATCAAAGCTTTCCAATTTGTTGAAAAACATGGCGAAGTTTGCCCGGCAAATTGGGATGAAGGAAAAAAAACCATGAAAGCGGACCCGGAAAAATCCAAGGATTACTTCTCGGCTGTGAATTGATTTTTTTCTGTCCGCAGATGTAAGTCTGCGGAATATGGTACTGAGATGCAGAAGCAGTTCTATTGCCGAACGACCCACAGGGTATGAGGCGTGAGTTTTTGTATAACCGTCGGTCGGCTCTTTGCAAAGTAAAGCGGAGTGTTTGGAGATTCTTGGGAGTGATGTTTTGAGCGTTTGAACTCAATAAGTTGCTCCTCGGAAAGTGCCTCCTTTAAGAAGCCTTCCGCTGAGTTTGGTCTCAGAAACTCAGCAGATCTCGCTCTCTATGGATCGCTCGGATTTCCCAACGTTGTTGGGAGCAAAAGATGACGCTTCGCTATCTTTTTGCTATCTCGCTCTCTATGGATCGCTCGATATGTCTAATTTCAGGAGGGAATAGAAAATGGAACAAGTCCTGAAAAAAGAATCCGTTCTTGAGGATCGTTATTACCGTCCCGATAATTTTCCGAAGGGTCTCACTCGTAAGGTCGTGGAATCCATTTCGCATATTAAGAATGAGCCGGGTTGGCTTACGGAATTCCGCCTCAAAGCTTTCGAGGTTTATGAACAAAAACCCATGCCTACTTGGGGTTTTTTCCCCAACTTCAACGTGGACATCGACTCTTATACGCATTATATAGGTTCCAATCAGCAGAAGAAAAAATCCTGGGACGAGGTGGATCCGGAGGTTCTCAAATCTTTCGAACGTCTCGGAATCCCGGAACACGAGCGTAAATATCTCGCAGGAATCGAAGCGATGAACGATTCCGAAACGGTTTACGCTAACGTGAAAAAAGAATTAACCGAACTCGGAATTCTTTTCTGCGACATCGATACCGCGATACGCGAATATCCGGACGTAGTTAGAAAATATCTCGGAACGGTTGTGAGTGTGGGAGATAATAAATTCTCCGCGTTGAACAGTTGCGTTTTTTCCGGAGGTTCTTTTGCGTTCGTTCCCAAAGGAGTGAAAACTCCTATGCCTCTACAAGCATATTTTAAAGTTACGGCCGCGTCCTCGGGTCAGTATGAAAGGACTCTTTTGATCGCGGACGAGGGAGCCGAGATCGAATACTCGGAAGGTTGTTCTTCGGTTCAAGATAAGGGCACTAACTTTCATACGGCGGTTGTGGAACTCATCGCTCATAAAAACGCAAAGATCTTTTATACGACGATCCAAAACTGGAAGAAGAATATGTACAACTGGACCGTCAAACGCGGTTTATGTTATGAAAGAGGACATATCACTTGGACGGACGTGAATATCGGCGCGAACACGATCAAATATCCGGGAATCATCCTTCAAGGGGACCATTCCACCGGAGACGTCCTTTCCCTCGCATTTGCAGGTGGAGGGCAGATCCAAGACACAGGCGCAAGAATCGTTCATGTCGGTAAAAATACTCGAAGTAATATATTAGCAAAAGGTGTTTCTCTCGACGGAGGAGTTAATTCTTATCGAGGTCTCGTTAAGTTTACTGCCGGATCGGAGAATTCTTATTCTCACGTAAAATGCGACGGTCTGATGATGGACGATCGTTCCCAGTCCCACGCTTATCCTTACAACGACGTTTCCGGTCAAAACGGATCCCTAAATTACGAGGCAACGGTTTCCAGAATCGACGAAGATCAGCTCTTTTATCTTCAATCCAGAGGTTTGTCCGAAGACGATGCGAAACTTCTGATCATCAACGGATTCTGCGAGGGTGTGACCAAACACCTAAATGTGGAATATTCCGTGGAAATGACTCGTTTGATTCGTATGATTCTTGAAGACGGCCATGTGATTCAAGAAAACAACGGTTCCGTAGTGAGTTGATTCTCGAAATTTAAATCATTAAAATGTTTTAATGTTTTAAAAAATCAAGCTCTTATGGTAAACAACTAAGATTTGAAACCGGACTACGGATTTTTTAGGACGGAAACCAGTCTCTGTAATCCAATGCGTGAAAATACGCAGCGGGTTGGCAGCGTAGTTTTCGTGTTACCAGGTTGTTTATTAGGTCGAGTTGGAGTATGTAACTGTAATACCTGTGAAATGTGGGAACTCCCTCATTCATCGTGTAAAGAATAGAATCCCCGACTTCGAGGTCCTCCAACCACAGAAGATAATTGAAAAGATAACAGCGAGACACGCCATGAGCCTGTGCGAGCGTTCCAAAGAGGGTCCAACTCCCGGTGTTAACTCTAACGTTCACTCGTTTCATCTTCAATTTTCCGGGACTGGTCTGATACAAGGTTCTGCCCGCTTTTTTCCCGAGACGTTTTGTAGCGGAAAGATATTTTCCGTACGTTCTCAAAAGTTCCGGAATTCTCCTGGGAAGTAATTTCACATCTTTCTCGGAGAAACGAATCCA
>NZ_ANIK01000078.1 GCF_000347175.1 Leptospira alstonii serovar Sichuan str. 79601 | reverse complement strand
CGGAGTTCCAAGCGTAAGAAGGACCACCGGAAACGGCGTGACGATGGAAATCGGGTTTGAGCCACTCGACAAAAAACCTTTGAGCGTGGTTTCTAAAAAACCGGATGGAAGTATAATCGGCAACACGGAACTTACGTATGATTCCAAAGGGAATATTACAAAAATTGAAGACAAACTGAACCCGACGAGAACCCAGAACTTTACGTTGGACAATTTAGGCAGAGTGACACAAGCAACCGGGAAATACGGAACCCAGGATTTTACCTTTTCAGCCAACGGAAACTTGATTCAAAAAGGCGAATATACTTTAGGTTACGGCGACGGAACTCATGCAAACGCTGTGACAACGGCTACAAGTCCAAGCACGGGAACGTTAAGTTACGGATACGATGCAAGCGGGAACATGGTTTCGAGAAACGGAGATACGCTTCGTTACGATTCCTATGGCAAACTGATCGAGCTTACACCGTATGCGACAAGCAGCTCGATTCGAAATACTTACGACTTTCAAGGAAACCGAGTCAAATCGGTATCGGATATATCTCTGATTTCAACATATACGTTAGGAGAAAATTACGAAATCGTAAGAACTCCGGGTGTTGCGGAAAGACATACTTTGTATGTGAGAGGATTGCAGGGTGATTTGGTCGCACAGTGGACAAGAGATGACGCGACATTACAGATTGCGGGGGCAAGTTCAAGTCTGGAGTCAAGTGAAAATCTTACGGGTACGTTTGTGGGAACTCCCACGAATTTGTTTTGCAAGGATGTAGCAGGGGATTGCGGGAAATACTGGAAAAATCGTTTGAAATTCGAGTTTATTGGAATATTTGGATATTCTAAATACTTTCAAAACGGAGTTCCGACCCAGTATTACAACGCATTTTATTTCTTGCTTTTATTAGGAATCCTTTATTTATCGTATCCTTATTTTCTCCGAGGAAATGAATTACTACAAAGACTAAGTTGGAAAGCCGTGGGAACTCCCGCGCTGATCCTTTCAATGTTTGTAGTCACTTCTCTTCCCGGATGCGGAGTGTTGCCTGGCGGAGGCAAAGAGGGTGATCCGCCTTGGATATTAGCGATGGGAGCAAACGTAGCACCGGGAACGCCGAACATCCAAAATCCAGGCGTGGGAATGACTGGCGGCGGATCTGTCGGAGGAATGCCGGTGACCGGAATGTATTTTTATCATCCGGATCATCTGGGATCGATTACGATGATAACGGATGGAGCGGGGAACCCCGCGAGCGGACCGGAGCCAGGAGTCAGTTATGTATCTTATGAACCGTATGGCTCGATCAATCGTAACGACAGCTACGGTCCGGATATATTCCGTTACAAGTTTACGGGACAAATTGAAGACAAAGACACGGGCCTTTACTATTACAAATCCCGTTATTACGAGCCGATCTTGGGAAGGTTCTTACAAGCGGATTCGGTTATAATGCCGACTAACGTGAACGGTATGAATCGTTACATGTATGTGGACGGGAATCCTGTGAGTTACCGTGATCCGAGCGGTCATGTTTCGGGTCCGGGAATGATGCACATGTTGAATCGGATCGTTGGTCATGCGATTGGGAAGGATTTTGGATCTAAGGGAATCGACAAGAGGTTGAGCACGAGCGGAATTTCGAAAGGTGTGAATCGATTTGTGCATAACGCGACGTTTGTTCCGAAAGGGAGGTATTATCTCAATGCAGGAAAGTTTTGGGATTCGACGATAGGGAGATATGGCGCGGCAGATTGGGTGAAGAATAATGCACTTTGGCCGCGACAACAAATATTACCTTCCGCTAAGCATATAGGCTTGCATAAGCTTAGGGGAGCTATTCAAGGCGGGGCAATAGTTTTAATTGCTGTGTCAGACTCAGAAGAAGATGTTCAGGAAGTTCTAAAGGCGTATATATTGTTATGGGCGTTAGCACCGGGAATTATTGGATTAGGTGCTCCAGGCGGTGTACATAAAAAATTAGTAAATTCTATATTTTGGTAGGAATAAAGTATATGAAAAAGTATAAATTTAGTTTTATTATAGTTGTCTGGTGTTTTATTTTTGCTACATGTAATTTCGATAAATACGATCCGTTAGGTCTTGGCGATTACATTGATCTTGATCAATGCGATTTAGATATTTTCGTGTATGCAGCTCAATGCACGCAGGATGAGTTAGACACATCTGTTCAAAAGCTATGTATTCTCTATTTAAACGATTATTTAAAAAATTGTAAATAGCTTGAACCGTGCAGCTTCGACGCAGCTTCTCTGTGAAACCTGAAAAGGATTGTCCGGAAATCCGGACAGCGAAAAGATCAGTTTTTAAGACAAATTCTGCGAAGCGTGTTCACTTCACCGAATTCTTTTGCTAAAGATGCGCGCAAGGAGTTCAGCGCGTTCTTTCGCGTTGAGTGAACTTGCTTCCTCCCGCCACAGGAGTTCATGGTGAATATGGGTGACGTTTTGAATTACGTTTGCCTTACTCGATATAATTCGGGAATAATATTCTTCCCGATCTAAAAACCAAAATAATTTTAAGATCGGAATGGATGCGATTCGATTCAGTAAGGGTAAAGGTTGTTCTCCCTCTAGGATATGTTCTCTAATTTCAAACGCGTCATAATGTAAAATCGCAACGGCCCAAATGATGGAAAAAGGTAAAAGCCCGACAGCTAACTTGGACGAATAAAAAAGTCCCAGCAAAGGAAACACATAGACGCAAAGAATAGTAGCAAAGAGAGCAATTATAATCCCCGATAATAATAGAAATGCTCTTACTCTTTCATCCCCCTTATCTCGAATCATCGCTTGTAATATTGATATGCAAGAAAGAGATACATAGAAAGTGCTGTAAGCAATAATTAAGTGGTAATTAATTGTGGGATGATATGAAAAGACGAAAGGATCTTGAATTTTAACTGCATCACCTATAGATGTAACAAAAAGTAGATAAGGAAGGACTATAAAATTTAAAATAAACCTAAGTTTTGAAAGCTTATTTTTATTTCCAAATATCGAATTCACAATCGTATAAAGCATAATTGGAATAAACAATACCGGAATTAAAATCCAATTCAGTACAATTCCTCTAAGATCTGTTGGGAGGGTGCCTCGGAAGCCAAGTCCAAACATCCAAAATGCTAGCAGAAGGCAGAGTCCAAAAAAATGCTTTTGAACACTTTTTCCGGGAGGTATTCTTAGGATATAAACCCCAAGAAATAATAAAAAAATCCCTGTCGAAACATTGTAAATATTTATTGAAACCATTGTCAAAATGCCACTATTACAAATATTTTGACGCAAGTTTTTGTAAAGCTGGTTTTTCGAGTTCTATAACATTTAATAAACAGGTCTTCCCTCTTAAATAAAAATCCGGAAAATACATTGGGCCCACATATTTTTCTGAGGCAACTGCGCCTTCGTTGAGATACACATTTTTAATTCCAACTAGTTCTAAAGGATACATTCCATATATAATTTCATATCCCTTTTCAATACAATGTTTAGCGACCTCACCGGATATTCTTTTAGCTTCTTTCCAGGCCTCTCTAGTTTGCTGAAACGCAACAGCGCTCCAATCGGCTACATTCTCTTCAATCACAGCATAACGCATTTTAGGCTCCGATCTATGAACTATGGCGACTTCTAATGGAATAAAATTCCATGGAAACTTTTCTACAATCCTCATAGCAGCGAGTAGTCCATCCTGCCCTTCCGCGTAAAACCATGTGGACCAAGGATCATAGTTTATACTTTTCCAGGGGGAATGAGAATAACCCGCATTTTGATACACTTTAGAAACAAAAGACTTCACTCTTTCAAGCTCTTCCGGTGCTTCCAATCCTACGATTTTTTTGACTTCAGTTTGTTCTAATGTTTGCGACATAACATGAATTATGTCGTATTATAAAAAAACTCAATGAAAATATTACGAAAATTTGTATCAATGAATGATGCGTAAATTCCGTTAGGAATCCAACTTTTCGGCCATCGCTTGAATGGCCGTCAAATCCCGATCCGATAATCGAAAAAGGTTTTCTATTAATTTCTTCATTCCCTTTCGATTATAGATACTTTGGAGAAAATCAAAGTCTTCTTTTCTTTCAAGATGGGAAGGGGCGATAAGCATTTCCCCTTCACCTTTTGTAAGCCATTTCGAAGAAAACCCAAAAACGTATTCAATTAGTAATGCCATCGATGAAGTGAGCGCATTTTGACCATTCAGCAGTCGGGTAATCGTTCCCGGAGTCACTTTCAATGCCTTTGCAATTTGCCCCTGATTCAAACCCCTCGATTCTCTCAGGTAATCTAGCATGATTTTGATACGTTTGCGAATTTCTATATCATTCATTTTGTTGTTTAAATCAATTTTTTAATTGACAAGTTGTATTACTCAATACATAGTCCGACCAATTCTGAGGCCCATTGCAATTGAGGACTTCGAAATGATACGATTAAAACGGCAAGAAATTTATATAAAACTACTTCTTGAATTCATCAATTCACTTGCGTCGCCCTATGAAAAGGATCGGCGGTTCTGTATTTTTTTGTCTTTTGATCGGTTGAAGGAGTTTACATTAAACCTTTTTCGCTTCTGCAAGCTCGATTTCGTTAAAAGTTCTTGGAAACGTCTCGGAATTCTTAAGAAACGTTGTTTTCATTTTTGGAGTCGAACGGACAAGGATCGCAGTTCTAACGAAGACATCATATTCCCCGCCTTACTCTTCTTAATAGGAGCTTCAACGGTTCTTTGGGAAGAGGCTCTACAGGAAAAAGATCCGATTAATCAATTAAAACTGATTTCCCTAATCTACGGATTACAAATTTTCTCCTTTTTATTACTCAGGCCGGTCCTTAGATCGATTTTAAGGATCGGCCTGTCTTTTTCTTTTCTGAAATACATTCTATTTGCGGTCTTTGTAAGTA
>NZ_ANIK01000077.1 GCF_000347175.1 Leptospira alstonii serovar Sichuan str. 79601 | reverse complement strand
TAGGAAAAAAGGAAAGGAGGCGAGGGAAGCAACAATCGAACTTCGATTTGAAAAGCTAACGATAAAACCTCCTCAATACAAGAAATTAGAAAATATTGATATGTATGCGTTAACCGCAACCGAGGTAGGCGGACCTCCGGAAGAATCTATCGATTGGAAATTTCTAACCACAATTCCTATTCACAATTCGGACGATGCAAAAAGTATGATCGCCTATTACAAAAGCCGCTGGGGTATTGAAGTTTTCTTCAAGGTTTTAAAGTCTGGATGTAATATTGAATCTACTCAATTTAAATTTGGGAATCGATTCAAAGCTTGTATTGCTGTCTGCGCTATTGTTGCTTGGAGAGTTATGATGTTAACATTCTTAGGTAGAAATATTCCAGGTTTAAAAGCATCCATCCTATTCGAGTCTTTTGAATGGAAAGGCATTTATTGTCGACTTTTTGAAACTCCGAAACCTCCTAAGGAAGAACCCGAGTTAGGAACCGTCTTACTGTGGATTGCTAAATTAGGCGGGCACTTGGCTCGCAATTCCGATGCTCCTCCGGGCCCCCTTACCATTTTTAAAGGCCTTATGAGAGCTATGGAAATCGGGTTTATGTTTAAATTACTCACGAAAACCTAACTTGTGGGTAAGGTTATGGCTCTCTACGGATCGCGTTTCAGGGGCGCTCGATATATTCGGTTTACCGATCGAAAAGTATTGAAAACCTTCTTTTTTCAGCAGCTCGGGAGAATATTGGTTTCTTCCGTCGAAGATCACCTTATTTTTTAAAAGGCCCTTGATCTTTGAAAAATCGGGTTCTCTGAATTCTCTCCATTCGGTTAAGAGCAACAAGGCGTCCGCGCCTTTCAACGCGGAATATGCGTCGACCGAGTATTCCACTTTTCCTTCGAAATAAACGGCCGAGGTTTCTTTGGAAACCGGATCGTAAACCTGCAACTTTACGTTTTTATCATGTAATTTCAAAAGCAGAGGGATCGAAGGAGCCTCTCTCATATCGTCAGTTCCGGGTTTGAACGAAAGTCCCCAAACCGCGAACGTTTTTCCGGAAAGATTCGATTCTCCGTAGAACTTTACGATTTTCTCATAGAGTCTGAGTTTTTGCGCCTCGTTGACCTCTTCCACTTTGCGGATGATCCGAAGGGGTGCGCCCTCGTCTTCCGACGTTTTGATCAGAGCGCGAACGTCCTTGGGAAAACAGGAACCTCCGTAACCGATTCCCGCGTATAAAAACTGCCTGCCGATTCTGGAATCGGTTCCCATCCCTTTGCGGACGTCCTCGTAGTTTGCGCCTACGACCTCGCAGAGATTGGCGATCTCGTTGGAGAAGGAAATCTTAGTCGCGAGGAACGCGTTACACGCATATTTCGTGAGTTCGGCGGAAACGACTCCCATTTTCAAAATCGGATTTCCGTTCAGAACGAACGGCGCGTAGAGTTGCGCGACCAAGTCTCCGGCTTTTTGAGTTTCGGCTCCGATCACCACTCTTTCGGGACGCATAAAGTCGTCGATCGCGGCGCCTTCTTTCAAAAATTCGGGATTGGAAACTACGTCGAATTCTTCCTTGGTTTCGTTTGCGATGATCGCTTTGACCTGGGCCGCAGTTCCGACCGGAACCGTGGACTTGTCTACGACGACCTTGTAACCGTTGATCGATTTACCGATTTCTTTAGCGACTGCGAATACCGCCGAAAGATCCGAAGAACCGTCCGGTAAAGTGGGAGTTCCCACAGCGATAAAAATGATATCCGACTTTTCCACCCCTTCTCTCAGAGAAACGGTAAACTCGAGTCTTTTTTCCTTCCAGTTGGTTAAGACCAATTCGGAAAGACCCGGTTCATAGATAGGAATGATTCCTTTTTTAAGATTTGCGATTTTCGTTTCGTCCTTATCGACACAAATCACTTGATTTCCGTATTCCGCAAAACAAGCGCCCGCAACAAGACCTACATACCCGCTTCCGATCACACAAACTTTCATATTGAGAACCAGAATTCAGACGTTTCCGCACTGAGAAAGAAAAATAAATCAGGAAGGAGCGTCTTTTTTGAGTCGGCATTGCACCGGAAGCCAAGCGGCGCCTTCGAATTTAGGCAGATCCAGTCGTTCCAATTCAAAGGAAAGAATTCCGTCCTTCCAGAGATAACTCTTTCCTGCGTGATTGTCCCCTTCGTGTAAGGCAAGGCCGAGAGAATATTTACCCGAAGAAAAATTCAAAGGAAGTCGGAAGTTCGCAGAAACGGATTCTCCCGCTTGAACGTTTTTTAAGGAATGTCCGAGGTGATACGTGTTCGTCCCGAAAACCCGGATTCCCCGAGAGTCGTCGATATGAAAACCCACGGTGAGATCCGGAATATTCCTCTTGAATATTACGTGAACTGAAATTTCCACTTCGGAACCCACGGGAAAAATTTGCGGACTCGTCCGATCCTTGTATTTCAAACCCTCTACAGGGCTTCGACCCGAAGTTTGTCGTAAATCCTGTGTCGGTGAATTTCTTGAATATATTCCTATAAGATCCAAATCCACGGAAAGACTTTCCACAATGGAATCTTTTTGAAACGGAAGGATCGTTTCCCGTCCGCTTGCGGAATCCGCAATGATTTGCATGTATTCCCGAAAACCTTCCACGGGATCCCCGTCAAAAACCAATTTTCCTCTTTCCAAAATCAAAACACGGGAACAAACGGATTTTAAAAGTTCGAGATCGTGACTTACGATCAAGGTCATGGTTCCTTGTTCTTGAAAGGAACGAAAACGTTGGAGACATTTTTGCTGAAAACTGGCGTCCCCCACGGCAAGAGCCTCGTCCACGATGAGAATATCGGGTCTCGAAAAAGTGGCGAGCGCAAATCCGAGACGCATCACCATTCCGGAAGAATATTGTTTAATTGGAATATTCTTAAATTCTTGTAGACCGGAAAATTCGAAAATTTCGTCCATGGAAGATTTAATCTCGTTCGGGCTGAGACCCCAGACGAGTCCGTTGTAATAGAGATTTTCTTCTCCCGAAAGTTCCGGATTGAATCCCACCCCGAGTTCCAAAATGGAACGAAGTGATCCCGTTTTTAAAATTTTTCCGGACGCGTAAGACGACACACCCGTGAGAACTTTTAAAAGAGTGGATTTTCCGGCCCCGTTTCTTCCGATCAAACCTACGATTTCTCCCGAAGAAACTTGAAAACTTACGTTTTTAAGCGCGTCGAATTTGACGTCGTTTCCTAAAAATCCGAGCGAAAGGACGTTTAAAATTCTTTGGAAAGGACCGCTATAACCGGCGTAAACCTTATTTAGATTTTCTACTTTTAAACTCAAAGATGATCCAAAATAACGGAATGAAACTTAGAACGACTTAATATTCCGATCAAAGGAAAAAGAACCAAGGATGGAAGAAATTCCTTCCAATGAAAAACGGGAACAAAGTCGTTTAACAAACAAAATCGAAACAGTTCAAGAGGAAAGTTGAGCGGATTCCAAACGTTGACGGAATGTAAAAAACCCGTGGACAAATACAGGATCGGCAAGGACCAAAAAAAGAATTGAGAGATAAGCCGAATGAGAGGGGTAATGTCCCGCAGGATCACGTTTGCCCTCGCCAAATATCCTTGAATAAAAGAAAGTAAATATCCGACGGCGAACATTACAAAAATCGAAAGAGGAAACAATACTACATTCAATTTTCCTAAAACGCTTAGAACGATCAGAACGGGAACGGCGGTCACCGCAAAGTGAACGAGCATCTGAACGTAAGGGATCCAGAGAAAAATCTCCGGACCCAGAGGGGATCTTTTGATCAACTGTCGATTCTCCGTAAGAATCGAGGTTCCGCGGATCATGTATTCCTGGAGTGGGATCCAAAATAAAAGCCCGCTGAATGCGTACCCGATAAAATCCGAAGCCGATTCCGGATTTCCCTTTAAATGAAGGAATAAAAAGACGATGGTGTAGATCAAAATCAGACTGAAATTTTGAACGAGCATCCAAGAGATTCCGAGAACGCTTCCTGCAAATTGTAAGGCGTAATCTCTCCTCACTAAAATCCAAAGAATCGGTAAACTTTTCAACACTTCGTTTTCGCCTGGAGAACCTTACCTTTCTTGCAAGAATAGATCCCGTCAATTCCAAAAATCCATTGATCCAAAAGCTCCAGACCGAGAGTTTCCAAAAGTCCTCCGAAGTTTTCATAGATCCAAAGATCTTCTTCGCTGGGTTTGGAACTGGATTCGGGATGATTGTGTGCGATGATCACGGAAGAAGCCGCATCGTTTAAGATAATTTTCAATAGATCTCTGGTTTGTACCCCCACCTCCTCCAGACCTCCTACCGCAACGATCTCGGCTCGTAGAACCGCACCTTCCGGAGAAAGAGTGATTAGAACGAAACATTCTCGGTTTTTAGGGATTAAACTGGTAGCGAGAAAATTGAGAAGTTGCTCGGAAGAATACCGTCTGCCTTTCAGAGCCTCCCATTTGAGACGTCTCGCAATTTCTATGGCAGCGAGTAAGGTAGTCGCTTTGGCATTTCCGACTCCGGGGATTTTACGAAGATCCGCAACCTGTTTTTGAAGCAGACCGCCGAATCCTTTGCTTCGGTGCAAAATTTCTCGGCTGAGTTCTTCGATCGGTTGAGCCCGATTCCCTCTTCCCAGAAGTACAGCCAAAAGCTCCCAGTCTTCCAGGGCCTCGGCTTCGTACGCGATCCGCGTTCTCGGATCGGGAAAAGGACTCAACTTTTCAGAGAGTTTTCCGCTAGACTTCAAATCCGCTTCAGATTGTTTTTACTCAGCTCAGAAAGAGAATCTGAAAACCAAACTCCTTTTTGAACGACTTCCCCTTCAAACGCTTCTTCCAGATAATCCGCGAAGGATTTTAGATTGGATTCTCCGACGCGAGTCCGTTCCTTCCAGTTCGAACCGGATCCGGGGAGACCGCCACGTTTTCTCTGGTAATTTGCTGATTCTTGCAGAGATCGAATGATCATAGTCTTCTCTCCATTCTTAATAAATTAGACGACATAAACAGATAAAACAACAGGATAATTCACTAAACAGATATATACATACTAATCAAAATAGTAGTAAATGTCAACCCAAAACCATTCTTTTTTAAAAATCATCGATTTTAGACTGAGAATCTTTTGAATTTAAAATCCCCGGTTCGCCTCCGTTTCTGCGAGTTATCTTAACCTTTGCTCCGGACAAAACAGTCTTAGTTTGGATTTTTTTCGAAAGAATTTCGTTTTTTTTCGAATCCCCGCTCCGAGAAACGATTTCTCCGAACCGCTTCGGGAGTGGGGAAATCCAAATTCAATTTTTTAAGACCGGAAAATTCTTTCCTAAAGTTTCAGGTCCTATTCGGTTTCTGCGTTTTTCTTTTGAGTTTTGGTTCTTGGAACGCGGAGGAAAAGTCCTCAGTTTTCAGATCCGATCTCGATCCTACGTTCTTTACGGTTCCGGAAAATTCCGGGCTTTCTTGGGGAGGTTTGTTTACAACCCGAAAGAAATTTCCCACTTCTTACGGAGCTTGGCTTGAGTTTCCGTTTTGGAAACGAGATCGCAAACATATCTGGAAAATTTCCTTTCTGTATGAAAATCACAGAGTTCTCCCTGCGGAGATTTCCGCCGTTCATCGAACCTACGCGGGCCTTCGGTATTCTTTTCTTTCCGGGGAAAGTTTTCTTCGTCCTTCCTTTTTTGTAGGATGGGAAAGAGGAGAAAAAGATCTGTGCGTCTTCGGGGTTTATCTGGAAGTTCCGAACAAACAAACGATCCAACTTTTCGGAAAAGCCGGAGAAAATTTCAAAACCGCATCTCTCTTTCTACATTCTCCCCTTTCCAAAGAGCTTCGTTTGTTTTTAGGAGCTACGAGAGTTTGGAGCGATGCGCAGACCGAAGATCAATATACTCTGGGAATCGGAATTTCCTGGGAAAAATTTTCCTCTTCCTTTTTCGGAAATCGAATCGGAGAGGACGAATCTTCTTTAACCGGAAAATTCGGCGCGAGTAACGTCGCAGAATCGCAGGATTCCTTCGATTCGAATTCCCGTTTCCAATCCAAAAACTCGGAGCCGTCGAAAGGTTCCGACGACACAAAATCAAATCTCGTCGGTTCTTCGCGAGACGGGGAAAAAGGCGAAACGAAAGGCCCCGGCACAAGTTCGCCAATCCGTAGTTATACGAACTTTTCTTTTTCCATTCAAGAATTGTTATCCGCCGGTTTCCCGCTTTCTTCCGCGTTAAAAATCTCCAGGGAAAGTTCTCGTTCCCGGGAAGAATTTTCGGAATTTCTAAATTCACTTTCTAAGAAGGAACAAGCCAAGCTGTTCGTTCTTTTGAAAAAGAAAAATCCGGCCTCGAAGCGAGTTTTCAAGAATTCGTTTTCTTCCCAGGAGAAACGATGATTTCCCTTTCGGCGTTGTTCTTTGCGGCCTCAAAGTTATTCGCGGCCCCGGCGCGTTTTTATTTTCGATATACGAAACTGGAACGTCGATTTCGGAAGAGTTTAATTTTACGTAAATTCGATGTAAGAAAGTTTGGAAAAATCCGACTTTCGGGGCTCGAAGCTCGGCTTTCCGAATGGAAATTTCAGATCAAAACAAAGGCGGATTTCTTCCGAATAAATCCAGGAAGCGAATGTTTTACAATTTTTTATAAAATTCTATTTTTTGAATATTCCTTATCTTTTAAATTTCCGCTATTCCTAAAGTTGATCCTTTTTTTCTGGGCCTCCTCCCTTTTCGGCGTGGAATCCAGAATCGGAGCGACGTTTGAAACCTACGAATCGAGATATTTCCATACTTCGAAAGAGAATTGGTTTTTCAAAACCTCGAATTGTAAGATGAAAAACGAAACGAGTCGGACGACTTTGAACGATAAACCGCAGCGAGACGAATTCACTCGTTCGCGGCGCGAAACGATCCCAATCGAAAATTGTTTTACCGGTTTCGTGGAAACGAGAAACGGAACCCCTTTTTTATCCGGCAAAGTCGACCAAAAGTTTTTCAGGGCGAGTTGGGGAAATCGATTTCGTCCTTTGGAAAACTTTTACTTCCTGAGGGACAATGATTTTTATACCGCTCTTCCCGGGATCGATCAGGCGATTCATAAAGCCGGTTTCTTCGCTTTCAAACGGAAGGATTGGTCCTTGGGAACGTATTTTTCCGAACGGGAGGCCAAACGTAAACCGGGAATGTATCTCGTTTCTCCGATGAATTTGTTCGAGTTCGCGTATTCTCCCGAAATGAAAAAACATTACGTTTCCGTAAACTTCCAATCGAGGGCGTTCACACTTTCCGGTCCTACGATCGTTTCCCGAATCCAAACCTTCGGCGAAAAGAAAGAAACGGATGGAACCTTCTATTCTTCCGTCTTTTCGGAAAAACTAAATTCCGAATGGAAACTCACGGGTTACCGAGGTAAAAGCGAGGACCTTTTCGCTCTCGATCCGGATCGCAGAGAACTGAAAGGCAAGGCGGAACTCGCCCGTTTAGGGCTCGTTTCCCACTCGACCTTCACTCTGGAATGGATTCGGGCTTGGAATCGTCCTTTGCAAAACGATCCGAAACAATCCGATGAAGATCGCAAAGAATCCTTACAAACCGATTCTGGTTCTACGGGAAATGAACCGGTAAACCCGATCTTTTCCGAAAACTCTTTGAAACGTTGGGAGATTATCGCGGGCAAGGCTCCGATCTTTTACGATCCCTCCTGGGGAGGAGTTCTTCTTTCTCTTAGGAATTATACGAACGAAACCCTTGGTCGCGGAATTTACTACGGTCTCTATCAAAAACGATTCACGATCGAAGCGGGACAAGAATGGAGAATCAACGGAGACAGCATCACCGAAGGAAAATGGTCCTTTCGTTTGAACGAATCCTGGAACTTAGAGGGCGCTTTTTTATTTCAGAAGGAAGGAAATCGAACGGATTCTCTTTTTGAAGCGAGAACCGCGAGGGACGAAACGAGTTTGATTTTTACGGATCGTTCTTCTTCGTTTCGTCTTAGGTTATTATCGCCTTACGTCGCTTTTACGGTCAGTCATTCCAGAAAAAAGGAAAGTAAAAACGACGGGATCTGGATCAACTTACAAGTGCAATTTCCTTTTTAAGTTTTTTGAATATTCAAAATTTATCCTTTATCTTTTAACAAAACCGTCCGAAATGTTCGGGCTTTCGACGCGATCCCGTCTTTTAGGGTTCAATCCCGTTTTTTTCGGAAATTTTAGTCTAACTTCACCCTGAATTCCTGGATCAGATGGATGAGGAAGGTCATAATCCCGGAAAAGATATAGAAAAAAATCAATCCGTAGATGAGCCAGGGCCAACGTTGGAGTCCGATGAGAGCGAGTAAAATCGTAACCCCCGCGACGAGTAAAAACAATCGGGTCGGATTGAGTTTGGATCGGATCGCCGCCTGCGGTTTCGAATAACGTATGTTGGAAACCATCAATACGGCGATCAGCACAAACGCCGCGATCGTGATCCAATGAGGCGCGGAGCTTGCGTTCAAAAAGATCGGAAAAAATCCGACCGTAACTCCCGCAACCGGAGAAGGTAATCCGGTAAAAGACTTTGGGTCGTGCGCCACGTTGAATCTTGCAAGTCGATACGCGGCGCAGATCGGGAAAATCGCCGCGACAAGCATTCCGATCGGAAAAAGATCTTCCTTTCCGAAAACGTCGATCTTATATTCGCAGAGAACCATCTGATACATCAAATAACCCGGAGCGATTCCGAACGCGGTCAGATCCGCCAGACTGTCAAGGTCCGCGCCCAACTCGGAAGTCGCGTTCAGAGCCCTTGCGGCCATTCCGTCCAGCCCGTCGCAAAGAGCGGCGAGCAATATAAAAAAACCTGCAAGCGTATAAGCCTGTAGTTCGCTTCCGCCCCTGGATCCCGCTTCCGAGGCTATGAGCATCGCGCTGAATCCCATCGTGAGATTTCCGAGTGTAAGAGTGTTAGGAACCCAACTGAGTTTGAGTTTCATAAAAAAATCTCCTGTCTGGATGGACTGACCGTAAAATCAATGTCTCTTTTGTAACCTTTTTGGAACAAATAGTATCCCAGTGAAGCTACCATGGCACCGTTATCGGTACAATAAATTTTTTTTTGGGGAGCAAAAAGTTCCACGGAATTTTTCTCGGCCCAAGTCTGTAGTCGTTCCTGGAGAGTGGAATTTGCGAGCACCCCGCCCGCCGCAAAGATTCTTCGGATTCCGGTTTTTGCAACGGCACGTTTCAAATTTCTTTCCACGAGATCGAACGCGGAATTCTGAAAATTCCAACAAATTTGTTCCTTGGAAAGTTCTTTCCGTTTTTCCAGTAGAACCATCACCGCGGTTTTTAGCCCGCTGAATGAAAAAGAAACCTGATCCTGCGGAAGATTTCGCAGAAGCGGAGGAAGAATCGGTTTTTCGTCGGAGGAAGGAACGTATTCTTTCGCCTTCGCTTCGATAGGCGGTCCGCCGGGATAGGGAAGATCCAAAAGACCCGCGACCTTGTCAAAGGCTTCTCCCAAAGCGTCGTCCGTCGTATCTCCGACGAGTTCCATTCTACCGAATTCTTTTAAAGTATAAATGGCGGAATTCCCGCCGGAAAGTAATAAACCGAGAACCGGAAATTCTGTGGGAACTCCCTCCAGGTGTAACACTGCAAAATGGGACTGAAGATGACAAACCGGTAAAATCGGAGTTCCATAAACCATGTGAATACAACGAGCCATCTGAGCCCCGACCATCAAGGACCCGGTCAAACCCGGAGAAGAAGTAACCGCGACGTAGGAAAGATCCTCGAACCGAATCCGGGCCTCTTCCATCGCTTCTTCCAAGAGAAGATTGATTTTTTCCAAGTGGGCGCGAGACGCGATCTCCGGCACGATTCCACCGTAAGGTTTGTGCAGATCGATCTGGCTGAAAATTCTGAGGCTGAGGTTTTCTATTCCGTCGCGGACGATTCCGATGGAAGTCTCGTCGCAACTGGTCTCGATTCCCATTCCGATCATGGATTTAAGATTTCTTTTCTCCGTCTTTGGGAGTATTCAGAGTTTCAATCGCCTTACGAAGTTGTGGATCGAGTTCTAAATCCAAAATCGCGTTTTGTCCTTCCTGACGGGTTCTGCTTTTGTATAAGAATCTGGCTACGTCCGTGGTAAGTTTGATTCCTTTTTCGGAAAGATACTTTTCAAAAAGGGAAAAGTTCGCTTCGGAATAATTCGGATTTTTTGCCAGAAAGGTTTCGAGCATTTTCTTTTCCGCCATTTTGCGGATGTAAAAACGATCGTCCTCGGTGGGTTCGACGGATTTTACGATTACGTCGGGTTGAATTCCTTTTCCGTGAATGGACTTTCCGCTCGGAGTGAAATACTTCTGAATCGTGAGCGCAATTCCTGTGTTATGCGAAAGTGGATAGATGTTCTGAACGGAGCCCTTTCCGAAAGAAACCGTCCCGAGAATTTTTCCCCTTCCGTGATCCTGCATCGCCCCCGCAAAAATTTCGGAAGCGCTGGCGGAACCTTCGTTGATAAGGACGACTAACGGAAGATTGGTGAACTTATCGTTTCCGGCGGTGGAACGAAAAACTCGAACGAGTTCCCCTCCTCTTCCCCTTACGGATACGATGTCCAAATCCGGTTTTAAAAATAAGTCGGAAAGGGCGATCGCGAGATCGAGGAGTCCGCCCGGATTCATTCTTAAATCGACGATCAGTCCTTCGGCGCCTTTTTCTTTGAGGGAATTCAATTCTCTTTTAAACTCGGAAAGAGTGTTATCCTTTCCCATGAACTGATTGAGTTTGATATATCCCAGTTTTTCTTTTTCCAAAAAAGAAGAACGAACGTAACGGATTTTGATCATTTCCCTGACTAAGGTGAGAACGAACGGTTCTTTCTGATTTTTTCTTTCGAGTTTGATCGAAACCGACGTTCCGACTTTACCTCGCATCAGTTTGATGGAATCGGAAAGAGAAAGGTCGTGTGTATTTTTTCCGTCGATTTCTATGATTCGATCCTGAGGTAGAATTCCCGCTTTCATCGCGGGCGTATCTTCGATCGGAGAAATGACGACGATGGCCCCGTCCGCAAAGGAAACTTCCATTCCCAGTCCGCCGAAACTGCCCCGGGTTTCCTCTTGGAGTTGGGAAAAATCATCCTTGTCCATAAAACGGGAATGCGGGTCTCCCAAGGAAGAAATGAGTCCGCGGATCGCTCCCAGATAGAGTTTTTCCTCGTCCACGGATTCCACGTAATCGGAATGAATATAAGACAACACTTCGTGGAAAATTTGAAGATACGATTCTCCGGATTTTGAAATCCCTTTTACGGTTCGGGTGGGGAGAATGAGCGCAAAGCAGAGAAAGGAAACGATTCCGATCCAGACCATTCTTTCTTTATTTTTCATATTCTTTGATCAATGCCTCGTGCAAAGCGGGGCTTTTTTGTTTCAAACTCTCCAATACACGATCGGGATCCAATCGGTACACGGAACAGGCCTCCAGAAAAAATGCGAGATCATCGGGTGCGGATTTTTCGGAAGACGCTTTGAGATTGGCATTGATTCGTGCGATGCTGACTCTTTCCAGAACCCTTTTTAAATCACCTTCTGTGATTTCTTTTTTAGAGGGGCTGCATTGGAAAACGAAAAGAAGAATGATAAAAAGAAAGAAATTTCGTGGGAACACTCTGTCCGAAGTGTCAGGCGAGTTTCTTCCTCTGTCAATCAGTAAATTCGATACAAACCGATCAACTTTCCCATCACAACCGCTTTCTTGGTTTTGATCGGCTTGTATTTCGGGTTTCTCGCTTCAAGACGAATCTGATCCTGCTCTTTGTAATATACTTTCAAGGTTGCTTCGTCTTCGATAAGAGCGACTACAATCTCTCCGTTTCGAGCAATGTCCCTTTTTTCGATGATCGCAATGTCTCCGTCGTTGATCCCGGCTTCGATCATGGAATCTCCCTGAACGCGAAGGGCATACATGGGGACGTTCCCTTTCGCCATCTCGTCCGGAACCGGAATGTACGATTCGATATTTTCTTCCGCGAAGATCGGAAGACCGGCAGCGACTTGGCCGATGACCGGAATACTCGTAGCCTGAACGGGAAGAGATTCCATCGGACTCTGGCGAATGAGTTCTATGGCCCTGGATTGATTTTTAGCGGTTTTGAGATAACCCTTTTTTTCAATCGCTTTGAGATGATCGTAAGCGCCTTTTGCGGTGATCCCGAACTCGTCTCCGATTTCTCGGATCGTAGGAGGAAAACCGCGTTCTTTGATGATTGCGGCGATAAACGTAAGGACAGCCTGTTGCTTGTCTGTCAGATCTTTCATACTAAACAACTTAGTAGTGAATAAATGCTAAGTCAACACAAAAATAGTAAAATCCTTTCCGGTAAAAACGAGCCGATTCGATCTGAATAAAACTTCCGCACAAAGAATCGATATTACGTTTTAAAATAACGCGACTTTGTCGTAACAAAGTTTGGGTTGTCGAGCGATCCTTAGAGAGCGAGACAGCCAAAAGCCGCGAAGCGAGAAACTCAATGTTTCTCCCTATGGGTCGAAACATAATGTTGGCTCTTAGCGCAGCTAAGATGAGCGATCGATGTTAAACTCACCAGAGCGAAGAGCGTCCGCGATTTTACAATTCCATCTTTCGACTTCGAGAGAACAACGCGGCACGCCCTAAAAGCGGTTTCGAATCTTTGTGATCTATTACGCCTGAAACGCCTCCAGAACGAGTTGGTCCTGTTCTTGAAGATGCAGTTTCATATGACCTCCGGCGGGGCTTGGAGACTCGTGTCTTCCCGCGTATGAAAGACGCGCGTTTCCGGGAAGAATTTCTTCGATCCTTTCCCGAATAAAGAACCAAGCTCCTTGGTTTTTAGGTTCTTCCTGGCACCAAACGAATTGTTTTGCGTTCTGAAAAGTTTTGACTACATTCTCAAATTCTTTCGAAGCAAACGGATAAATCTGTTCCACTCGAACGAGAGCGACGTTTTTGATTTTATTTTCGTCTCGGTATTTCATTAAATCATAATATACTTTACCCGCGGAAAAAATCACCTTTTCGATTTTGTCGGGTTTGGAACCGCTGTCGTCGATCAGAAGTTCCTTGAACGCTCCCTGGAGAATGTCTTCCACAGGAGAAAGAGACGCCGGAAACCGGAGCAAACTTTTCGGAGTTACGATCACGAGGGGTTTGCGATAATTTCTAAGCATCTGCCTTCTTAACAAATGGAAGTACTGAGCCGCCGTAGTGAGGTTACAAACCTGCATATTATTCAAGGCGCAAAGTTGTAAAAATCTTTCGAGTCTGGCGGAAGAATGTTCCGGCCCCTGACCTTCATAGCCGTGCGGAAGAAGCATAATCAAACCGGAAAGTCTCTGCCATTTCACTTCCGAACTGGAAATGAACTGATCGAAGATCACCTGCGCGCTGTTCGCAAAATCTCCGAACTGAGCCTCCCACATCACCAGAGCGTTCGGGTCCGCAAGAGAATATCCGTATTCAAAACCCAAGACCGAAAATTCGGAAAGGGAGGAGTTGATGATCTCCGCCTTTGCCTGTTGTTGTGAAATGTGATTCAAGGGAATGTATTTCTCGTTCGTGTTCGTATCCACAAGCACCGCGTGACGATGGGAAAAAGTTCCTCTCTGAGAATCCTGACCGGAAAGACGAATTCTAAATCCGCTTTCCAAAATCGATCCGAAAGAAAGGGCTTCCGCAAAACCCCAGTCCACTGGAATTTTTCCCTCGGCCATTTCCTTTCTGCTCTGCAAAAGTTTTACGAGTTTGGAATTCGGAGTAAATCCTTGAGGAACGGAAGTCAGAGCCTGAACGACTCTGTGCATCTGTTCCGCCAGAAGTTTCGTAGCGGGTTCCGAATCCAAAGAAAACTTGGAGAACTTGGACCAAACTCCCTGCATGGTATCGACGCGGATCTTTACGTCTTGTTCTTTGGCTCTTTGAAAAGAATCTTCCAGTCCGTGCATCGAACCGTTTTTGATAAAGTCGATATCTTCCTGCGCGAGATCCCCGTTTTCCACAAGTCTTTTCTCGTAAAGATTCACCGTCGGAGGATGGCTTTTGATCGTAGAATACATCTTCGGCTGTGTGAACGCGGGTTCGTCGGTTTCGTTATGACCGAGTCTTCTATAACATACGAGATCGATGATAAAATCTTTTTTGAACTTTTGGCGGTATTCCATCCCGAGTTTAACGACTCGATACACCGCTTCCGGATCGTCTCCGTTTACGTGGATGATCGGAATTTGAAATCCTTTCGCAAGATCGGTTGCATACAACGTGGATCTGGATTCGTCCGGAAGGGTCGTAAAACCGATCTGGTTGTTGACCACGATGTGAAACGTTCCGCCGGTCGTATAACCTTCCAGGTTCATCAGGTTGAGAGTTTCCGCAACCACACCCTGCCCCGCAAACGCCGCGTCCCCGTGAATCAGAATCGGCATGTATTTCGCTCGATCCTTATCTCCGATCAGTTCTTGACGCGCGCGCACCGAACCTGTTACGACAGGGTCCACACATTCCAAGTGACTCGGATTGAAGGCGAGAGAAAGTTTAACTTCTTTCCCCGCGGTTGTCATTCTGCTGTTGGAATATCCCAAGTGATACTTAACGTCCGCATAACTCAGATTATCTTTGTCGGTTTTTTCTTCGAACTCTGCAAAGATGAGCGACGCGGGTTTTTCAATGATGTTCACGAGAACGTTGAGTCTTCCCCTATGCGCCATTCCGATCACGAGTCCGTCCATCAGATGATGACCGGCTTCTTCCACGATGGTATCGAGAAGCGGAATGAAGGATTCTCCCCCTTCGAGAGAGAATCTTTTTTTACCCACGTATTTTTTCGCGAGAAAGGTTTCGAAGTAATCGGCTTGAAATAATTTTTCAAAAAGTCTGAGTTTGATACTTTTCGGAAGCGGAGCTAAAAATTCCGGGGACTCCATTCTTTTTTGAAGCCATTCTCTTTCCACGTCGTCTACGAGGTAGAAATGTTCCGCTCCGATCGTATTGCAGTAAACCTTTTCGAAAAGATCCACGATCTCCTTGAGTTTCACTCTTCCCAAAGTATCGCTGTCTACGATCGTCTCCAAATCGGAGGGAGAAATACTATGGAGTTTGGAATCGATAAACGTGCGGTTCGGTTTTTGAATTCCAAGCGGATCCAATTTCGCCGCGAGGTGACCCTGTCTTCTGTACGCGTTGAGAAGGTTGATGACCCCCATCTCTCGGATGGAACCGGCCTGCGCGTCCGTGAAGGAAGTAGCCACGGCGGACTTGCCGTTTCCGTTCGTATATCCGTTTGCGAGACCGTTGGTGTCCACTTCCTGGAAAAATAATTTCCACTCCCCGTTTACCGTGTCCGGATTGAGTTTGTATTGATTATAAAGTTCTTCGAGAAGAGCACCGTTCTCTCCGTAAAGCGCCATGAGTTTTTCTATTTTCATTCCCTAAAACCTACCTATACGATTCACGCGTGAATCGCCCATTTATCCACCGCCATTGCCGCTTCTTTGATCACTTCCGCCAAGGTCGGATGTGCGTGAAAACTTCTCGCTATGTCTTCCGCCGAAGCTCCGAATTCCATCGCAACCGCTAACTCGGCGATCATATCCGAAGCCCTAGGTCCGAATACGAAGGCTCCCAGGATTTTATCCGTTTTTTTATCCGCTAATATTTTGACTTGTCCTTCGGCTTCGTTCATCGCTTTTGCGCGAGCGTTGGGCCGAAAGAGCGATTTTCCGGTTTTATATTCGATTCCGGCCGTTTTCAATTCTTCCTCTCCCTTTCCCACCCAAGCCATTTCCGGCCAAGTGTAGATAACGTAAGGAACCGCGTCGTAATTCACATGTCCGGATTGTCCCGCGAGAAGTTCGGCGAGCGCCACACCTTCTTCTTCCGCTTTGTGTGCGAGCATCGGTCCGTCCACTGCGTCCCCGATCGCATAAATTCCCGGAACAGACGTTTTAAAATGTCCGTCCACTTGGATTCGTTTGCGCGGTGTTAATGCGACACCCGCTTCCTCCAAACCAACACCTTCGATAAAAGGTCTTCTTCCGACAGCGACGAGAACCACATCCGCCTCGAGTTCTTTGGATTCTCCTTTGGAATCTTCAATCTGAACTTTAACACCATTCTTGATCGCAGTCGCGCCTTTTACTTTGTGTTCGAATAAGAATTCCATCCTTTGAGAAGTGAGAGAACGTTCCAGAAGCGAACCCATCTGACGGTCCACGTTGGAAATGAGTCCCGGTAAAAATTCCACGACCGTAACCGCAGTACCCAGTCTCGACCAAACCGATCCGAGTTCGAGTCCTATGACTCCGGCTCCGATGATGATCATCTTCTTAGGAACTTTGCGGAGTTCGATCGCGTGATCGGATGTGATGATATTTTTACCATCCACGGTCAAACCGGGAATGTCGATCGGAACCGATCCGGTGGCGACTACGATGTGTTTTGCGGAAATCGTTTCTTTGTTTCCGTCGCTCGATACGACTTCCACTTTCCCCGCGGATAAAACCTTCCCGAAACCTTCGTAACGTTTGATCTTATTTTTGTTCATCAGAAAGTCGACTCCGTCGGTGACTTCCTTTACGATTTTGTCCTTTCGGTTCATGAGTTTATTCAGATCGAGGTCGACTTTACCGACGGTGATCCCGTGAACGTCCAGTGTGTGCAGGGCTTTGTGATATTCTTCGGAAGAATCCAGAAGCGCCTTGGAGGGAATACAACCCACGTTGAGGCAGGTTCCTCCGAGGGTTTTTCTTTTTTCGATGATTGCGGTCTTAAAACCGAGTTGAGCGGCCCGGATGGCACAAACGTAGCCCCCCGGTCCCGCCCCGATCACGACTACGTCAAATTCTGCTGACATGATTCCTATTTCCTTAAAGTTCGAGTAAAAGTCGGGCCGGATCTTCGATCGCTTCCTTGACCTTCACGAGGAACGTAACCGCTTCCTTTCCGTCCACGATCCTGTGATCGTAGGAAAGCGCGAGATACATCATCGGACGGATCACGATCTGATCGTTTACCACCACGGCACGTTTCACTATATTATGAAGTCCTAAAATCCCACTCTGAGGAGGATTTAAAATCGGAGTCGACATCATCGAACCGTAGATTCCCCCGTTGGAGATCGTAAAAGTTCCGCCTTCCATTTCGGCAAGTTCTATCTTACCGTCTTTGACCCTGTTGGCGAGTCTTCCGATTTCCTGTTCGATTCCCGCAAAACTCAAAAGATCCGCGTCGCGTACGATCGGAACCACAAGCCCCTTCGGTCCTCCGACGGCGACTCCGATATCGAAGTAATTTTTATAAACGATATCGTTTCCTCGAATTTCCGCGTTGATCGCCGGAATCGTTTTGAGCGCGTGGATGGCGGCCTTCGTAAAGAAACTCATAAAACCAAGACCCACGTTATGCGTCTCTTTGAATTTATCCTTGTAGCGGTTTCTGAGTTCCATTACGTAACTCATATCCACTTCGTTGAACGTGGTTAAGATGGCAGCGTTGTGTTGTGCCGATACGAGACGTTCCGCGATCACCTTACGCAAACGAGACATCGGAACCGTGTTCTCCCTCGGAAGATCCGTTCTTCTCGCAGCGGGAATTGCTTTGGGAATTTCCGGAGAAGACACCGCTTTGGCTGTAACAGGCGCCGTCGCTACGGAAGCCGATGTTTTGGATTCGATCGCCTTTAAAACGTCTTCTTTTGTGATCTGCCCATTCTTACCCGAACCGGAAATAAAAGCGGGATTGAGTCCGTTGTCGTCGATCAACTTACGAACCGCAGGCGGAAGAGTGTCGTTTGTTTTGTCGTTTCCGGAGGTTTGAGTTGTTTGTGCTGAAGTTGTCGGTGAAGATGAGGAAGGTGCGGAGGCTGTTGCAGAGGAATCAATGAGACCGATGATCTCTTTCACCTTGACTGTATCTCCGGCCTTCTTATGAATTTTTTGAAGAACGCCGGAAGAAGGAGCCGGAACTTCCATGGTGGCCTTGTCGGTTTCCAGTTCCAGCAGGATCTCGTCTTGTTTTACCGCGTCCCCTTCTTTCTTAACCCAATTGGCAATGGTCGCTTCCGTAATCGATTCTCCCATTTCCGGGACCTTAATTTCTACAGACATGAATGATTCCTTTCGAGAGGTTTAGGATGCGCATTGGCGCGGACCTCGGTTTCAATCCTTCTAAACGAAAAAATTCTGTAAACGAAATTCTCCAAAACGCGATTATTCCGTTCTTGGTTTGAACTTCCGATCCGTTTTACCTAATTCCTCGTCGCTAATCTGATATTCTTTTTGTAAGAACTCTCTAAAATCCATAGACTTATGATGATCTCTTTCTCCGTCGCACTGGCGATTTCCCATGACAGCCTTGGTCACTCCGGCTACGGTGATCGGCTTGAGAGTCAGGTTCTGTGTTACGGGACATACTCCCGGTTTTGGAGAAAGTCCGTTGTAAGCGCAAGTGCCTCCTCCCTGTACTTCCTCGGGCATGCTATCTTCACCGAAGGAAGGATAATTCTGACCTCCGTAAAATCGATTGTACATTCTTCCCCAAATCGGAACCGCGAGCACCGAAGCCGCTTGTCCTCTTCCCAAAGAAATCGAACTTTTATCAAAACCCAACCAGATCACTGTCGTATAATTCGGATCGAATCCGCAGTACCACGCGTTTGTGAAGGAAGAAGTGGAACCCGTTTTTCCGGCGGCGGTTCCTCTGTAATTTCCTTTGTCGGGATCCCTGAGTCCCATCGCGGCGGTTCCGGCCATCGCCACGTTGGTCAGCATTTTTTTCAGAATGTAGGCGGTTCCTTCGGAGATCACTTGGATACTTCCGTCCTTGGCCTGCTTCTGCAGTTCTTCCTGGATTTTCACTTCTTCGTTGAAGATCACGTTTCCGCTCTGATCGATCACATAACGGATTCCAAACGGAATCACCCTTCTCCCGTTGTTGGCGATCGTCGCATAACCGAGGGCCATCTCAAGAGGAGTCAGCTCCGCGATCCCGAGTGCGAGCGCCGGACTCGGAGGAAAACGAGTCGGAACCACTCCTAAAAGTCGGGAAGAAAAATCGATGACCGCGTCCGGTCCGGTTCGCAGAAATACCTGCACCGAAACGATGTTAAGCGACAAAGAAAGGGCCCGCGACAAAGGAACCATTCCCAAAAAGTCTCCGTCAAAATCCTGAGGCGACCAACCTTCTCCCTCTTCCGTGAGAGTTGTGAGAGGCGCGTCCATAATTCCGGTTCCGCTTCCTACGACTCTTTCTTGGATCGCGGCTCCGTAGACAAACGGTTTGAACGCGGACCCGGTCTGACGTCTGGCCATCGTGGCTCGGTTGAACTGATTTTTAGGAGTGAACTCGTAACCTCCGACCATCGTCTGAATATAACCGGTGGAAGGTTCGATCGTGATCGCGGCCCCTTCTACGTGGAGATTTTTACCGAAGACCGCGGTTTGTTTTTGAAACTCGGAGATCGCCGAGGACTCGTTTTCCCCCGGAGTTAAAATCGTAAGAATGTCCGCGGCGTCTATGAGTTCCCTTTCGAGTGCGACTCGATAGTTCGCCTTATCATCGAGTTTACTCACATAAGGCATTCCGATCGGAAAGATGGAACCCATGAGATAATACAAACCGACCAGGCCCCGATCCGCTCCTCCGGAATAATTGACCGTGATTCCGGAAACGAGGTCGTCGTGTTTTTTGATCGCCTTGGACAATTCCTCCTGAGCGATCTCCTGTTTGCGGGCGTCGAGGGTCGTATAAACTTTCAAACCTCCCGTATAAACCTTATCCTCTCCGAGTTCCTTTTCGAGTTTTTGACGAACGTATTCGGTAAAATGAGGAGCCTTGTTCAGACGGTTTCCCCAAGTGGATTGGGAAGGGGACTGAGTGATCACAACGGGCCAGTATTTATTCCAGAAATCGTCGTGAATCGATTGGACCTTGTCCGCGGGAATATATCCCTGCTCGGACATGAGTCTCAAAACGCTCAAATGCGCGCCTTTGGAAATCGCGGGATTTTTAAACGGAGAATACTTTACGGGAGCCTTCGGAAGTCTCGCGAGAAGCGCGGCTTCGGCCACGTCCAGATCGCTCACGTCTTTTTGAAAGTACACGTCCGCCGCGGAAGCGAGCCCCGTGGTTCCGTGTCCCAGATAGATAAGATTAAAATAAATTTCTAATATTTCTTCTTTTGAATATTCCTGTTCGATCTGAAGAGTGAATAGGGCCTCGATGAACTTTCTCGCAAAGGAACGTTTTCTGTTTTGTAAAACGGTTTTGGCGAGCTGCTGCGTGAGAGTGGAACCTCCCTGTTTGATTCTCCCCGAGACGACGTTTACGATCCCCGCCCTCACGATCGCCATAAAATCGATCCCGAAATGATTGAAGAAGTTATTGTCTTCCACGGATAAAAACGCCTGCACTACGTGAGGAGGAATGTCCTGGTATTTCAGAAGTTGTTGTTTGTGTTTGTAAAGTTCCGCGAATACGACTCCGTTGATGTCGTAGAGTCTTGTGGGAGTCGTAGGCTGGTAGGAAGCGAGCATCGCGAGTTCTCCGCCTTCGTCCACTTCCGAAAGGATATAACCGAAAAAAAATCCTCCTAAGAGGGCGATGACGAGCAAGGTTTTGGAAGTTCTATGAAGTCCGATACTTTTCATGATAGTTTATATACGTTCCCTTCGACGGCGAGTTCTATCCGCATGGATGAATTGCCGAGCGAAACCGCGTGCGCCCTAGCTTCCTCAAGAATGATATCCAACACGTCGTCCGCATAAACGGGTTCGTGATGGGTCAGAACGAGTTGTTTAACGTTCCAGGCGACCGCACAGTTTACGGCCATCGTGTAGGATGTGTGTCCCCAGTCAAATTTTTGGAAGGATTCGTCCAAGGTATATTGAGCGTCCAAAACGAGCAGGTCCGCATTTTCAAAGAAAGGTTTCATTTCCGAGATGGAATCGAAATCCTCTCCGGTAAACTCGGCGTCCGTGGCGAAAATAAAGACCTTTCCGTCCTCTTCCACCCGGTAGGCAAACGATCCGCCGGGATGTTTGAGCGGATAAATTTCTATCTTACAATCCCCTTCCCAATCCAAAGTTTCGCCGGGTTTCAGGCAGGTAAAGAGTTTCGTGGAGGCAAGGGCGGAAAACGGAATGGGGAAGAATTCCGAAGTCTGTTGTTTTTCAAGGCGCGCCTCCAAATCCGGATAGGGAGAATAAAAATGGAGTTCGTTTCCGGGTATAAAGATGGGTTTGAAAAACGGAATTCCCTGGATATGATCCCAATGCGAATGGGAAAAAAACAAAGAGATCTTTCCCGAACCGTTCTGAAATTCTTTCCGCATCAACTCGTCCCCTAAAATTCGAAGCCCGGTTCCGCCGTCGAAAACCATTCTTTTTCCGGCGGAGGAAGTCACGGAAACGCAGGTCGTATTTCCCCCGACGACCTGGGCAAGGTAGGAAGGAAGTTTGGAAATAAATTTTTGAATATCCGTAAGGGCGTTTGGGCCCGCGTCCCGAGCGAGTTCCAAAATTTGAGTCACTTTCTGAATGTATTCCCGGGTGCGCAACGGGGAAGGAACCGAGCCCCGGGTTCCGTATAACTGAACGATCATCTTGAAGCAAAGATTTTACCTTAGAAACTTTCTGTCAAAGAGAAGAGAAAAAAGAAAAATCGTTTTACGGTTGTCGTCGGATTCTAAAGAGAAATCATGTTCTCCTATGACAGGCATCTACAATCGGATCGGTCCGGAGCTGACTCCCGTAGTTCGTATCTTATTGATTTTAAACGGGGGAATCTTCGCGGTTCAACTCCTACTTTCCTGGACGATCGGCGATTACCTTACTTTTTATTTGGGAATGACTTCGGATTTAGTCACACATCGTTTTTTTGTCTGGCAATTGATCACCTACGCATTTTTACATTCGGTTCAGAATTTCTTTCACATTCTATTCAATATGTTTTCTCTTTGGATGTTCGGTTCCATTCTGGAGAATTATTGGGGAGGAAGGAATTTTCTGAAATTCTATCTGTTCTCCTGTTTTATGGGAGGATTTTTTCCTTGGATTTTGCATAACGTGGGTTTTCACCAAGGGACGATCATCGGAGCTTCCGGGGGAATTTACGGTCTTTTGATCGCGTTCGCTTTGATTTGGCCCAATCAGGAACTTCTTTTTATGGGATTTTTTCCTCTGAAAGCGAAGTATATGGTGGTGATTCTTATGCTCATCATCGCTTTTTCCGGCCCGGGCGGAAACATCGCTCACATGGCGCATTTGGGCGGAGCGATCGGAGGAGCGCTTTATTTCTTTTATTATAATAAACTGAAATCTAAAATTCCGGCCTCTTTTTCTCTCAACCGTTTTCTTCAAAAAAGAAAAATGAAAAAATGGCAGGAAGAAATGAATCGTAAGATTCACGTAAGAGAGGAAGTCGATCAACTCCTAGACAAAATTTCGAAATCCGGGATGGATTCTCTTTCGAGAAAAGAAAGGAAATTTCTAAAGGACGCTTCCGCTAAGTATTATTCGGAGGAATGATCGTTTTGATTTTACTCCAAAGGTAAACTTTAAAGTAACTCGCAAGTTTTTTTCGGTAAGACAAAGTTTGTCGGAACAATTGAATTCAGTTCTAATTCGGAAAGTGTAGGAACTCATACAAAAAATCCTACCGAAAGGCAATCAACGATGAAATATTCCTACCCGCCAGAATCGATTTCCTTAATCGGAAAACACGTGGAACTCCATCCGCTTCAGACGGAACACCACGACGACTTAGTCAAAGCGGTGTTAGACGGAGAATTGTGGAAACTCTGGTTCACAATGGTCCCTTCTCCCGAAGAAATGAAACAATGGATTGCGAGGGCGCTTTCGGAAAAAAAAGAAAAACTTTCCCTGCCCTTTGTCGTAAAACTCAAAAACGATCCTAGAATTATCGGAAGTACTCGTTACATGAACATCGAGAACTTCGCCAATCGTCTTGAAATCGGTTCGACTTGGTATTCTAAAGAATTTCAAAAAACTTTCGTAAACACGGAATGCAAACTTCTTCTTTTGGAACACGCATTCGAGAATTTACAATGTATCGCCGTTGAATTCAGAACGCATCGACTCAACGAAAATTCGAGAAGAGCCATAGAAAGACTGGGGGCGATTTTGGACGGGATTTTGCGCAATCACCGAGTGATGGCGAACGGAACGTTAAGAGACACCGCGGTTTACAGCATTATCTCAAGCGAATGGCCCACGATCAAAGCGCATCTTCTTTTTAAACTCGAGTCTTTCCAAACCTGATAGGACGGGATTGTTTGTCCTTTGAAATCAGACGATTTCCATTTGATTCATTAGAAATTTTTCATATTCGGTTTTATAACAGAGTTCGAAAGGCAGCCATCTTTGTTCGTCGATAAGGGATTCGAAATTTTGAAAGGACGCAAACTCGGACCAAATTTCTCTGAAAACACCGATGAGCAATTTTCGATAATAGGTTCGATCCAAATGAATTTTTTGATTTTTCCGTTTTAAGACTGGGATCATTTCTTCGGGAAGATACCATTGATCCTTGTTTTTGGCCTTTCGATTGAGTACCAAGTAACGGATCTTTTCTCCAGCTTGCACTGAAATTCCCATTTCTTTGAGATTATGAAGAGAAACAGCGGTGGGACCGGCGACCTCGTATTCTTCCAGTTCTTTGGAAGTGGATTTGCGAATGAGAAGTTCTTCCAAAGGAACTTTTTCCGATTTGAGATCGGAATCGTATCGATCGTAGATCCGAAGGATTTCGGATTCCGAGTTTTTCAGATCGGCGATCGTAATGCGATTCTGCATCCATTCCAACATTTCTTTTTGAGCGTTTCTGATAAAAATAGGAAGATCTTTTCTTCTGGCTCCGATTCCTCTGCATTTTAATTTTCCGGATGTAAATCTTCCCATATAACGATTGGCGACTGGCATTTGCGGATCCTGACTCGAAGCCGGAAACAAAAGCCAGGTATAAATACCGTCCACGTCGATTTTAACGCTCGTGCGTTTTCCGATCTCGGAACAAAGGGATTCCAATTCCTCTTCGGAAAACGAGGAAGAATTTTCTTTGCGGATAAAGATGCTGTCCGTAATCGCGTGAATAAAAACGTATCCTCTTTCTTCCGCGATTTCTTTAGCCGTGAGAAGTTTTTCTCTCGCGAACGCGTTCACACTTTCGTGGCTTTCCAGTCTACCGAACTTCGCGTTTCTATAACCGAGATAACCGAAAGAAGTTACGAGCATCCATTTTAAACTGGATTGTTTGAGATCGTATTCGGTAAGTTTTTTTGCGTAAGAAACGTCACGGTTCGCTTTTTCGATTTCTTTCGTTTTATTTTTGTAATATGCCCTACGATCCAATACGTGTTTTAAGGCTTCGGATACGATCCCGATCCGTTTTCTGCAAATCTTATAGCCGAGGCCGGGAGCCGTCGGCGCGTCCGGATCTTCCGCACAACAAGAACAGTTCACACATTCGGGAGAAATATTATGAATCACCATAATACTCGGATACATTTGAGCGAAATCGAGTTGAGCCACATTTTCCGCGGTCATCCCGAAGGAAATATCCGGTTGAAATACCAGCCCTCCTTTGTCCGCTTCCAGAAGTTGAAGAGCGGTTTTAGGAGATTCGATCGCGCTCTTTTGCCAAGGAACGAGATAACCTCTTCGAAGTGCGACGTCGGTTTCGATGCTCGTCAAAGCCTTTCCCGTGGAAGCCCTCGCCATCTTCTGTATGGGAAGTCTGGAAAGTCTGGCCAACTCCACGATCCCCAAAAGATCCGCTTCCTTATGGACAAAACTATTTTCCGCGTCGATATGCCATCTTCCAAAAAGCGGGTACGAAGGCGCACGGTACACGATGGTTCCATACGTATTAAAACTGGTTCCTTGGGTCCGAATGTTTCTTCGAATCGGAGAACTTCTATCCCTGTCGAATGCGGGAAAAATTTTCAGCCTCTGAGCCTGAGTAAACAGATACGGAAAGATCACCTGATCTCCGAAAGAGGAAAGAATGATGTCGGGATCTTCGGTTTTAAGAAGTCGATCGATCCCGATCAGAAGGTCTTTCGGATTTTTTCCGGAAAATTCCCAAAAACGATCTCCGTTATGAAACAGAATGGAATTATCCTTCATATCGATTCGATGGCTTTCTACGAGTTTCATCGAAAGAATCCTGAAGTCCGGAATTTCGTATTCCATCTTTTCGATTTCGTCGCCTTTATCGGTTTCGATCGTATGAATCCTTTTTCCGAACTTTCCTTCCGCATAATAAATCCTTAATTTACACAAAGGGAATATTTTCTTTTCCACCATATAACTCGTGGAAACCTCTATATCCGAATGATAGATGTCGAATTTTCCGTAGAGCGCGTAGAGTTTTTTGGAAACTTTTGAAAGTAAGGACGGACGGGAAATCGTAAGTTTTAAGACTTGTACGGAAACGTTTTCGTAAAACAGGGTTTTCGGAACGTAAGTCGGTATGTCGGCTAACGCGTCTAGTTCGTAAAATCTTTGAACTAGTTTTTTGAGAACGGATTCTTCCCCTCTCGCATAGATGACGGGTTGATAAAAATCGTGAAAAAGAATCGATTCTCCGTTTTGAGTCCGCAACCATAGATGGATCTTGTCTTCAATATGATAAATATCGAATAGAGTTCCTTCTATGTAAATCGGATCGGACATTTTTTTTCGGAGTTTTTGGCGTTCTTTCTCAACTTTACGGAAATGTTTTTATAGCCATAAATCGATGTTTTCATAGTTTCAGATCGATACGTTGTTTTTAGACAGTTCCCTTGAGTTCGTATAACTCCTTGTTCAGTCTACGCATTTCTTTTTTGAGATCGATCATCATCGTAAGTAGCATCGTATCGATCGGATACGGACCGGAGGCCATAACCCCGGCCTGCACTTGTAACTTTGCGGTTCGAATCAGATCGTCAAAAATGTCTTGATCGGGTTTTCGTAAACCTCGACGAAATTCCAAAAGTCCGGATTCGACTTGTTGCATCTGTCTGGAATAAGGTGTGACGGTTCTGCCCATATTCTTACCTCGTAATTTCGATTCTCTCATCCAAAGTATAAACGGAAGAAGTGGATTTCTTTCTCACTTTGAGATAGGAGAGTTTGTTTTCGATTTTGAGTTCCCAGAGATCGGCGGAAATCTCGATCAGCCTCGGAAAAAATGCCTGGAAAGTCGGATGAGTGTATTTCATGGATTCGACGACGAGAACCGGCGCTTCCATCGCGTGAAGACGTTTCAGTATGAGGAACATCTTATCCAAAAGAAATCTCCCCTCGTCGTCCTGAACGTCTCCGTCAAAGAATTGTTTGCAAGGCGCCAAAAGAAAAAAAATCATATCGTCCGTCTTACGAAAAGCGATCGATTGTAACGCGTCCAAGATTTGATAAGGAGTAAAGGCCCTTTGAACGAAGACGTTTTCCAGCAAGGTTTCGGGAGGAACTCTCCTCCTTCTCGTTTCCTGGGTGATCACAAACGGATTGAATCGGATCGCGCAGTCCAAATTGAAAATTTTAAACCCGGATACTGCAAAAGCGTATTCCCAGTGTAGGGCTAAGTTGTAGATTCCGGACATTCCCGTGAGCATTCCCAGGCCTTTTTTTTCCCAATTCAAGATTGGATTGTAGAGATTGTCGTTTCCGATTGCGTTTGCCGTTGAGAGAGCTTGGAATTCCATGATTACTTATTATATGATATGTATATAAATGTAAAGTGTTTTAATCGTAAGGGCTACGGGAGAATGATAAAAGGGGAAGTGTTGGTTCCGACGTTTCTTCCAGGATGAAACAATTGAAATTCTGGATTTGTATGAGTTCCTACATTTTGCCGTGAAACGTGGAAGTTATTGCTCGGATTTGAGTGTCGTTTTGATTTTTTGTGGGAACTCCTGCTGTAGTAAACGGGATATGCGACCGTAAGAAGAATATTATGTCTGATAAATTGTGGGAACTACCACGACCGGGGTTAAAAAACGCAAAGATTTTCTTTTGTTCGCGTTGGATTGGAAACAAAAGAGACATAGGAATCGACTTCTGTATGAGTTCCCACATTTTCTTCTGTGAACTTCGGTACAGTGAATCTCGTTGTGGGAACTCCTGCGCCAGAGATCAGAGCGACGCGAACGCGGCCCGCGAAGCGGCCGAAGCGTAAGCGGAGTCGCGGCAGAGCTCGGTCCATCCGTAGGATGGAGGCGCCAAAAGATTTTGCTTTGTGGTTTTTGGCGATCTCGCTTTTTAAACTTAGTGAAACACTTTTACGAAAGCGTTTCAAGGCGCTCGGCACATAAAAAAGGCGCTCTTTGTAGAACGCCTTTTTAGAGACAGAAGTCGGTTTAAAAAATTTTTATTCTAAACGGAAATTGTCCATCGGAAATTTTTGGGTAATTTCCTTCACTCCACCCTTGACCTTCGTTCTGTTTTTTTCGTCGTTCGGATTGTCGAGGAAGTCGCAGATCAAATTTCCGACCAAATTTATGTCCGCAGGTTTTAGACCGCGGGTGGTAAGCGCTGGAGTTCCCAAACGAATTCCGGAAGCGACAGCCGGAGGATTTTTATCAAAAGGAATCGCGTTTTTGTTTACGGTCACTCCGACTTCGTCCAATCCGTCGGCGGCTTGCGCGCCTGTGAGTCCTTTTACGGAAACGTCCAGTAGAACCAAGTGATTGTCGGTTCCGCCGCTTACGACTCTGTAACCGCGTTTTACAAACACTTCGGCGAGAGTCTTTGCGTTTGCAAGAACCGTTTCGATGTACGTTTTGTATTCCGGTTGAAGGGCTTCTTTAAACGCAACGGCTTTTGCGGCGATCACGTGCATCAAAGGTCCGCCTTGAATTCCGGGGAATACGCGAGAGTTTAGTACTTTCTCATTTTCTAATGAAGATAGAATGAGTCCGCCCCTCGGACCTCTCAGAGTTTTGTGAGTCGTCGTCGTTACGTAGTCGAAAAGGCCGATCGGAGAAGGATGATAACCCGTGGAAACAAGACCGGATATATGCGCGATATCCGCCATGAGTTTTGCGCCGACTTCTTTTGCGATTTCCGCGAACTTGGAAAAGTCGATGATTCTCGCGTAAGCGGAAGCCCCCGCGACGATCAACTTGGGTTTGTGTTCCCTTGCGAGTTTTGCGATCTCGTCGTAGTCGATGGTTTCCGTTTTGGGATCCACACCGTAAGGAATCGGTTTATAAATACGACCGCTAACGTTTACGGGAGAACCGTGAGTCAAGTGACCTCCATGTGCGAGATTCATACCCAAAAAAGAATCTCCCGGTTCGAGACATGCGAGAAAGACCGCCATGTTTGCCTGAGCCCCAGAATGAGGTTGAACGTTTGCGTACTGCGCTCCGAAAAGTTTTTTCGCTCTTTCGATGGCGAGTGTTTCCACAACATCCGCGTTATGACAACCGTTGTAATATCTTTTGCCGGGATAACCTTCGGCGTATTTGTTTGTGAGTGTGGAAGTGTAGGCTTCCAGAACGGATCTGGAAACAAAATTTTCGGAGGCGATCATTTCCAGGTTACTTTCCTGTCTTTCGTCCTCTTTTTTTATCGCTGCGAATATCTCTGGATCCGCTTTCGGAAGAAACTGCATCTGGCCCTTCTTATTAATAATCGTTCCGAGTAGAAGTCCGATTAATCCCTGAAGATGAAATCCATCCTCGAATATTTGTTTTCCAAGAGCTGCTTTGCTTCTTTGAAAACCGTTTTCTGAAATCGGAGATCCGGCTCTGTGTCCATTCTGGAAAGGCCCAAGGATTCGGCAAATACATGAGAAAGGTCCCGACCGAATTTTAAGGGAGAAAAATCGTTCGGAAGAGAGGTTACAAAATCAGAATGTTTTCGATTTTTTCTGTATTCTGGTTCTTCGGGAGGATGTTTGAGCAGACCGGAAACCCTTTCAATGAGGGAAGATTTTAAGATCAAGGTTCCGTGATGAACTACGGCGCCCTTTTTTCGAAACTGCGCGTTCCCGGAGATTTTTTTTTCGAGTCCCTTTTCTAAAATCGCGAGATCGGATTTTCCTCGGAAAGAAGCGTCTAACGTTTGTCGTTTTAACGCGGCTACGACTAAACCCAAAAAGTAATCGTAGGATTCTTTTACTTTATAAAGCTCCGGTTTTACTTCCAAAGAAATGAAGAATGTAAAGTTTAGATTTTCCTCGGGATGATGAACGACCGTGCCGCCTCCGCTCGCCCTTCGAACGATTGCCGGAAATTGGTTGTCAAAAAGTTTTTGATTTTCGTCATCTTGGGAAAAATCGGATTTTTTGTCGTTCCACTCGGAAGTTTTTGTAGGATTTTTCCAAATCGAGTTTTGATTTGCGAACGGGGTTGGATTTTTTTCGGATGTTACCGAAACGTTTGGAAGTTCCGACGAAATCCTATTTCCCGCGGATCTTTTAAAACGTTCCAATACTTCCGGTAATACCGTGTCCTCCGCTTTTTCGGAAAGTCCAAGTACGATGGAAAATGGATTTTTCCAAATCCGAAGCCCGGCCCCATATCCGGAAGATACGAGATGAAGCCCGATCGCTTCTTCAAGCGCGAGGTTATAGGCCGCGGATCTTTTTGAGTTTTGGACGAATGAAAACGTGCGCATGATTCCATTTGCAAGTTCGTGATTCTTACTTTTTTACGCAATCGGAATGAGGACGTTGTATTTCTTTTTTCGACAACTTTTTCTAGGACGCTATCCTTGATAGCCAACCGAAGCCTCTAACTCCTTTTTAAACCAACGATGAAACCCGGATCTCTTACGTGCCATAATGGATAAACGGAAAAAATTTTAATCCTGACATCTGATTCCTATCCACTGATCCCTAGTAAGTGAAGAACCGGGAACGAGTAACAAAAATTTTGCGGAAATTAAAACCTATCGGAGAAAATTCCTTGCATAAACCTTTTGGCGGATGGGAATTCATTCAACATTGTTTTTAAATTCGTAAACTTGGGCGAAAACAAGGTTAAACAAAACGTAATCTTAGAAGAAGTGGTTTCAAAAGTTTCGAAAAGAATTTCCCGAAGAATTTGCGGAGTAAAAACAAAACCCCTTCGCGCTGTTTTTCGTATTTGCCCGATCTTTCCTACATCGAATTTACGGTATTTCAGAAAACAGCTACATTCTATTTTCTGAATTCTTTCGGACACGGATTTTTCTGTATTTAATAAAATTCATATATTCCTGTTTTTGAATTCGAATGACTCGATTATTTTCAAAAGTAGTAAAATCGAGTTGTTGAAAAATTCCGTAGTGGAGTTTAACAAAGTCCATTCAACCGCCCATTTCAACGAAACAGCAGTCAACGGAGAACCGATTTTTCGGGCAACTCTAATCGTCGCTTGGCTTCTTAAAGAACATCTAACGTCTTGAATCCGTCGATCCCGGTCCGAAAAAGATGGGAATAGAAACGTAACCTTTTCAAACTTCTCCTTCCTATTTTTTCTTCCGATCTTTTCCAAAATGAACACGGATTCAAAAAGATCGAGTTTCCCAAACGAAGTCACATAAGATTTGTTACGCGACATCCCAATTTTGAATGTTCCGATTTCTCATAACGATTGTGATGTAAAACGGTTTTCCCTAAACTGAGTTTTTGAATTGACCGAAAACGAATTGGAAGAATAAACTTAACGTGAGTTCGGTATAACAAATGCGAAAGCGATTATATGTTGCGATCTATCGAACGACCCATAGGGAGTGAGATTGAGTTCAGAGAACAACACTTTAGTTAAATTCCGAAGGAATTGGAGCGAAAAACCTCTCAATTTTCCAAATTCATGAGAGGAACCAAAGATTACGCTCTGCTATCTTTGGTTCATTTCGCTCTCTACGGATCGCGAAAGGTTAAACTTTCTACACGAATGCACATTAAACTTAAATGAGAAACTTATAAGGGGCGGCTTTATGGAAATCAATCTTGTCACGATCGCAATTCCATTTTTCTTTTTACTGATCTTTCTGGAAATGGGGTTTTCCGCGTATCACAAACGTAAACTCTATCGTCTGAACGATTCGATCAACGATCTTTCGGCGGGAATCGCGAGCGAAGTGGCGGGTGTTTTTAAGAAAATCATCACCATGGCGGCTTATATTTTTATCTATGAGAATTTCAGAATTTTCAATCTTCCTTCCTGGCCGAGCGAAGCCCTTTCCCTCGTTCCTGCGGGAACCTTGGGTTTCAGCTCCTTAACCTGGGCTTGGATCCTCGTTGTAGGAGTTTGGATTCTTTGTTTTATCGGTTACGATCTGGCTTATTACTGGAATCACCGTCTGAGTCACGAAGTCAATTTTCTTTGGGCGGGACACGTTGTACACCATCAAAGCGAAGAATACAATCTCACCGTCGCTCTTCGTCAGGCGAGTTTTCACAGTATTTTCACATGGGTCTTTTATCTTCCTCTCGCATTGATCGGTTTTTCTCCGATCGTGATGATTTTGAACGGTCAACTCAATCTGATCTATCAATTCTGGATTCACACAAAGGCGATCGATAAACTTCCTCGTTGGTTCGAAGCGGTTTTCAACACTCCTTCCCACCATAGAGTTCACCACGGAATCAATCCGAAATACATAGACAGAAATCACGGCGGAACCTTGATCGTTTTCGACAAATGGTTCGGAACCTTCGAACCCGAATCCGAAGAACCGGTTTACGGAACCGTAAAACCTCTGCAAAGTTTCAACCCGATCTGGGCAAATCTTCATTATTGGTGGGAAATGATCGAACTCGCTTGGCGTTGTCCTCGCTGGTCCGATAAGTTCAAAGTATTCTTTGCGGTTCCGGGTTGGAGGCCGCAGGAACTAGGCGGGCAATATCCGATCCCCGAAGTTTCGGCAAAAACATTCCATAAATATGATATTCAAATTCCGAAAGGATTGAGTCTTTATTCTCTTGTATGGTTCGTAATTACCGTGGCGCTCGCGTTCGGAATGCTCGTAAAAGTGAATTCGCTTCCTTTGTTCAATATTAGCGTGATCAGCGTAGTCACCCTTCTATCCCTCCTCGCGTTGGGCGGAATCTTGGAAAGAAAACGATGGGCGCTTTTTGCGGAGCCGATCCGTTTGGCGATCCTCGTAGCCGGAGCCTACGCGCTTTCGGGTGAAATGAATGTTACGTTAGGCACGCTCGTTCTGAGCGCGATTTCCACGATCTGGTTTTTGAGTTACAGAAATTTCTTAGCTTCCGCTCAGGAAATCGATCCGGTTCAGGAAATTCTAAAGAGGACCGCTTAAGAGCTTGTCCCAAAACCTATCTCACGACCTGAAACGCGATCCATAGAGAGCCGTTTCATTGAGTTCAGAGAGTGATCCATTGAAATATGTGCCTCATTCTCTATGGGCCATTCGGCAGGGAGTGAGACTTTAGTTTCACAAAAATGTGGGAACTCCTACGTTTTTAAACGATGGGAAAATCTTACAAAAAGCCTGATAAACCGCCAAGGAGACAGAATCTGTGGGAACTCCCACAAATTTCCTTCGAGGTTTTGGGAGACAAGCTCTTAGTTTTTAAGTTTCGAACAATTCGATTCCCTTCATTTTACGAAGGGAATCCTCGGGTTTTCAGAATCGAAAAGGAATTAAGACTTTGGATTACAATCATATACTGTTGTAAAGTCCTAACTCTGAATTCCGATTCCTTTCCACTTAACCGCTAATATCCTGACATCTAAAATACAATCATGGAACGTTGGCGAAATTGATCGTGATTGAGTCGATGTAAGCCTTTGTAAGAGTATCCCAACTGGAACCTACAGGACTTGTAGTCGCCGTAGATTTTCCAACGGTTCCCACTCGATCATACAATCCGTCCACCCGAGTCGCTTGAATGAAATCTGCGGGAATCGCACTCGCCGCAACCCCTTCCCGGACAAATCCGTTGAAATTAAAAAGACCAAAGGTCGGAGTAAAGTTTATGAATTGATTGACGGTCGAGTTACAAGTGATCGCCTGCCCGGCTGTGATGGCTGCCTGTTCAAATCCGCCTTTCGCGGTTACGTTTAAGTCCCCGTCGAGTTTTTGACTGTAAGCGAGTTTGTTGTATTCTCGGCCGGTTCCCGGACAAAGTCCGTTGTTATGCGAATAACCCAGCGTTTGTGTTCCCGCATTGATCGGAACGAGATCGGTGGTTCCGTTGAAACTAATCACCGACTTAAAACAGAACACGGTACGATTGTCCATTTCTTCCAAGATCACCCTTCCCGTATCCACGTCCTGTCCAAGCGTATCGGAACCGATCGGTCCTTTCCAAGAATACGTTTGAATCAAACCTTGATTGGGAAATCCGGTGATCACGGGTTGAACCACGTAACTTTCGATGATCGCGGTCGTGTTCGGCCAACGAACGGGTTCGAGTCGACTCAACTGATACAGAAGAACCGCTCCGTCGCCCGCAGCATCCCTCGGATCATCGTCAAAGAAGAATTGAACAGCCGGTTGATTGTCCGAAGTGGAACGAAGTTCGAAAAAATTCGTGTAAGAAGCGGCGTTTGCCAAAGTGCTCGGCTTGTACGAAATCGCTCCGGAATTCAGCTTTAAGCGCAACGTAAAAGACTGGCCGTTCACATTTTGATTGGCAAGAGTGATGTTCGCAGTCGTTCCCACGGGAAAAGTTTTTCGAATCGCAAAGATCAAATCGTCCATAAAGAGAGAATTTCCTCTCGCCCAAGTTGCGGACTGACGCACAAATCCCCAGCTGTCCGCGCTCGCCTTCAAAGGCTGCAGCAGTTCCAAACGAATCGGAAACGGTTTGGGAGAATCCTCTCTCACAAAAAAAGGAACTCTGTCCGAACGAAAACTAAGTCCCGCTCCGAGGAAAACGAATAACACAAAAAGAAAAAGGCTTCCTGATTTCTTCATTTGTATTATCCTACTCGGCGATCCCTTTCGGAACGATGATAAAAAAACCGGTCTTACTTTGTTCTACATACGGTTGTTGTATCGCCAACCACAAAAGAACCGCGTTGGTAGTATCGTCATGATTCTCTTTCTTCTTACAGGCCCCGATAAACAACACGCTCATAAGTACGACTGCCAGGATTCCCGCAGAAAACATATTCCGAAAAACTTTCATACATACCCCTTCCTGATATTCCCTATCCTACATCCGTTTCATTCACTCCGCAAATTCCTTTCAATCCATGGAATAACGTAAGCCGAATTCGGGAGGCCTTTGTATCCTAAAACCATACTTTTGCAAGTAAAAACTCCTTTTTCTAGGAACTCCTAGATCGCTAATTCCCACCCATAATAAACCCCTAACGTCCCGATCAGTTTCTCTGTAAAACCTGAAACGGATTGCCCGTCGATGATCCGTTTTTACATGAGGAACTTTTAAAACGTTTACGAGCGCACTTACTTGGATCGATTTTTGTTCTTCGAATATCCCCGAAACATAAACGCGATTAAAAAACCGAACTCATGCTAGAATAACATGAATTCGATGTAATAAGGTTTGCGCGTCTAACGTAATGGATAAAACGGAAAAACCTTAACCCTGACCACCCACCTTGGTAAAAACTCTAAATTCAAAAGCCGGAATATTCCGACTTTCATACGGCAAATTCTCGTTAATCTACAACCGGCGGAGTCCGATTTTTCCCCAAAAAAGAGTCGTAACTTATTTCAAAAATGATTTCATCCTATCCTAAAATACCTTGATGAATACTCTCATTCTTTTTTTAAAAAACCCGATATCCGGCCGAGTAAAAACCAGATTGGCCCGAACCTTGGGGGACAAGGCGGCTCTCAACGTTTACGAGCAACTAATCGAAATTACACGAAAACAAGTCAATCCCTTGAACATTCCGATTCGATTGTATTTCGATTCCATCCCCGATTCGATTTCTTCTCCTTGGGGAAATCAAGTCAGCTTCCATCTTCAAACCGGAGAAAATCTGGGAATCAAAATGTGCCGCGCCTTTTCGGAAACTTTTTCCGGGGGAGCCGAAAAAACGGTCATCATAGGAAGCGATTGTCCCGATCTGAAAACCGAACATATTCAAGAAGCCTTCTCGGCCCTGGATCGTTCCGACGCGGTCGTCGGTCCCGCCGCCGACGGAGGTTATTATCTTTTGGGTATGAAGTCTCATTTCCCGGAAGTTTTTTACGGAATCCCCTGGAGTACGGATCTTGTGTTCGAACTTACATTAGAAAAACTGCAACTATCTCGCAAGAACGTTCGGATTCTACCCGAACTAAACGACATAGACGAGGCCTCCGATTTGGAACCGTATCTACGCTCTGGAAAGTTATATCTTTGATTTTTGATTTTTTCGGAACGTAAATTTTTAATTTTGGAGTTAGGCGATCTTTCAAAACGGCACAATCGATTCTTGTCGAAATCAAATCAAGGTTTTAGCCGACTTTCCAAAATTCAAAGATGATTCCCACAAATCCTATAAATCGATTTCGAAAAAGAACAGCCGGGCTCTTTGGATTCCGCGGGATTTTATTCCGTTGACTTCCCCCTACAGATTCGAAAAATTGTACGAGTTCCGACTCACTCCTTAAGACATAAGATACAGACTTCGGATCGATTCAAATTACAGGTACGTTTTGTGAAAAAAATAATTTTCATCCTTTTCCTTTTATCCTTGGTATCCCCTTCCTTTTTAACGGCGCAAACGGAAACTTCCAATCCTCCTTCGTCCGAAACCGCAAGCAGTCCTACAACTGCCGAAGACGTTCCTTCCGACGAAGAACAAATCGTCTCCACCGTCAAAAAGCTCATCGGTTTTATTCGTTATAAAAAGAACGATAAGGCGATCGCAATCATACACGTTAAACAATTCAGCAACCAACTCTTAAAAACCGCGGGTAAAATCGGCGACTCCGATCGTAAGGAATTCGAGGAAGCAATCGGCGAATTTATCGTTCACCGAAGTTTTCCGATCGCACACAAATATTTCGACAAGATCGACATCAACTACGAAAAACCGGTCATCAAGGGAAATAACGCGACCCTCGCTTCTTCCATCATTTGGAACGGTTCGGAGAGAATCACGTTCTCTTGGATCCTTTCGAAAATCGAAGGAGCCTGGTATGTTACGGATTTTTTAAGCGAAGGAAAATACGCCTCCGAAACCAACCGAGTGAAATCGGTGGATCCTTCCGTCAAAAAGAACGGAATCAAACAGACCATCGCTCTGATCAAAAAAGAAGCAAAAAATTAAACATCAATGAGACAACTTCTTTCCGGACTTACCGACTCCATTCTCTTAAACCCGATCCGTTCCTGTAGCGTGCTTGCCGTCGTTCTCTGCCTTTCCTTCTGGCAAGCCTCCAAACTTACGGTAAACAGCAACAACCTCGACCTACTTCCGAAAGACAACCCTTCGGTCGTCAAAACTCAGAAAGTGATCGAGATGATCGGCGGAAACGGATTCTACATCCTCAGCATCAAGTTCAAAGACGAAAAAGGTATGACGGATCATTTGGTCAAAGCCTTTGCCGCAAAGAAAAAGGGACAATCCGATATCGCGGAACGGGAACTGAAAGAAGCCGAAAAGATAAAACAACAAAACGTCAGCTACTACAAAGAAAGAGAGAATGCGATTAAGAAGGCTTCGGACGTTTTGAACGAAAGACTTTTGAAGGAAAAAAAATTCGTTCAATATATCTCCTATCGTTATAACGTTTCCTTCTTACAGGACAGACTTCCCCTATTCTTAAAAACCGAAGACTTGATCGAAGTCCGCAAACGGGTCAAAAGAAAAATCGACGAGGAAGTGGAAAGGGCCAATCCGTTCTTCATCAAACTTTCGAACGAAGAATACAACCCCGACTTCAACGATATCCTTTCCAAGTATCAGAAACTTGCAAAAAGAGATATATTCGACGAATATAATATATCCCCCGATAAGGGAATGTTGATCTTTTTGATCAAACCCGCCGGTTCTTTCACCGATATAGAATTCAACATCTCCCTCGACAAAAAAATCAAGGAAATCGTGGCCGAACTCGCACTCGACAAAAAGGGAATCCAAGTCGGTTATACGGGAACCTACAGGCTGCATTTAGACGACTACGAAACCTTGATGGCCGCGCTCAAACCGATCGCGATCGCTTCGTTTATCGGTATCGCGTTGCTTTTACTTTTCTTTTTCAGAAATCCTCTGTTTATCCTGATCCTTCTCGTTTCTCTTCTTTCGGGGATTCTATTCTCTTTCGGATTGACCACGATCGTGATCGGGCAACTCAACTCGGTGACGAGTATCATCGCGTCCATTCTGATGGGTCTCGGGATCGACTACGGAATTCAATTCTTATACCGTTTCCGGGAAGAGTTCACCCGCAGTCAGGATACGCTTCGTTCCATCAAGGACACGATCTATCACACGGGAATCGCTTCCTTTATCTCGGCTCTGACTACCACTTCCGCTTTCGTCGTACTTGCGTTCTCCGAGTTCCGCGGTTTCAGCGAGTTCGGAATCATCGCGACGTACGGAATTTTGATCATTGCGGTTTCGATGTACGGAGTGACGGCGCTTCAGATCACCCTTCTTTTCCGCTTGTTCCCCTCCATCAAAAGTAAATTTCTTCTTTCGGTAAAAGAGCAGACAACTTCTCCCCTTTTGTACCGTTTTTATAAAAAACCGGGGCTTTTGACGTTAGTCGTCCTTGTAATCGTAGTCGTGATTTCCTTTTTTACTTTTAGTCCCGGAATCAAGTTCAATTACAACGGACGGGATCTGATGGTGGATAATTTGGATTCGGTCAATCTCTACGACGAGATCGGAGACAGATTCGATATCAGTTCCGATCCTCAGGTAATCGTCGTAGATACTCTGGAAGAATCGGAAGCCGTTTTCGATTATATGACACCCGTGCCCGACGAGATCGCCGGTTCCGTGGATCAGGTCGTTTCCCTCTGGAACTTCCTTCCGCCCAAGGGACAACAAAGAGCGAACCTAAAAGTTTTAAAACAATTACAATCGGATATGAAACCCGTCAAAGCGGGTTTTTTAAAACCGGAGCAGAGAAAATATCTGCCGGTGGTAAAAAAATATCTGAACGTAAAGGAATATTCGATTTCGGAAGTTCCCGTGTATTTCAGTTCCCAGTTTAAGGAAGTAAAAGGCTCCAAGGAAAAGGGACATTTGGTTTTTATCTATCCTAAGGTCGCTCTTTGGCACGGACAAAAACTTCTTAAGTTTTTCGACGCCGTGGGAGAATTACATTATCCTAAACTATCCAGAAGGGTATTGAACACTTTGCTTTACGACGGAAACGGACATACGGCCGTCGATCCGATCCGTGACAAATGGACTCAGGGGGAAGAACGTTTGATCGTAAAGGCGCTCAATACGTATTCCGCTTCTCAATTTAGGAATCTGGGACTTCTGGACGGAACGATCTCTTTTATTTTAAAAACGAGACCGTTTTCCGATTTGAATCAGGCAAGATCCCATAAATACGTTTCCAACACGGCGGGAAGTTTGATCCTTTTTGCGAACCTCATCAAAATCGTTCAAAGAGAAGGTGTGGTCGCTTTCCTTAGCACCTTGGTTCTTGTAGTCATCGTACTGATTCTTTTCTTTAGGGGAATCGTCCCCGCTTTGATCTCTTTGATTCCGCTCGTTCTCGGAATTTTCGTCACCCTCGGAATCATGGCGGCGTTTGGGATTCAACTGAACTTTATGAACGTTCTCGTATTTCCGGTCATCGTAGGTTACGGAATCCAGAACGGGATTTATATCTACTATAGATTCAGAGAGGATCACGACGTGATTCGCGCCATGTCCATGGTAGGGCCCGCAATCATCGCATCCACGTTAACCACTCTTGTAGGTTGGAGTTCTCTTTTGATCGCGGATCAGAAAGGGCTGAAATCCATCGGGGTTGTGGCCTCTATCGGGATCGCTTCTTCCTTGATCATCGCGCTCACTCTCGTTCCCGCCGTTCTTGAAATCGTTTATCGTTCCAGAAAAGAAGAAGAACAGGAATCCAAGCCGATCGGTTTCAGCGAGGAAGAATCGACTTTTCCCGCGGCAACGGATCGGGGTGTTTTGGAAACGTCGTCGTCCAATCTGAAAATGACCGGAAACCGGGAAACAGTTCCTTCCAAAAAGAAAGCCGCCAAGAAAAAAGCGGCCGTTCCCAAAAAAACGACGCCGAAAAAGAAATAAGGATCACATTAGAATGTTACGATATTCTTTACTACTCCTCTCTCTGATTTTCACAATTGCGAATTGTACGGTCAAATACGTAAAGGCGGGACCGGCTTGGGAAAAGGAACTGACCACGTTCAAACGATTGGCGGTATCCGTTCCGATCGAAAGCGAAGCCGGTAACTCGGAGAAAAAATTGGCCGCAAAAATCGCCGAAAACTACCTTTCTCATCATAAGGAATTTATCATATATCCGTTTCGCTCCGGAAACGCCCTATGCGGAGGCTCCGATAAAAAAGTTCAGGGAGTTTTTCAGTTAAAGATCCGTGAAAAAGAAACGATCGATAAGGTGGAACTAAGCGCCCTCGGAAAAGTGATTCATTGCGGGAAGGGTGAAACACTCTGGGAAGGTTTGGCGGAAAACTCTTATTCTAAAAACACGGAAGAGAATCAATCCCTCATCAACACTTACACTCAACTTTACGGAAAAGAAATTGCTCCGAAAGTAAATCCGTATTTTTTACTGCTTCAGAATCTTTTGGACAAATTGGACAGCCCTATCTTGACCGAAGAGGAAAAAGACGAAAAGATCGAAGTGGAAGCGAGATGACTACCACATCGCCGAAACTTGCAAATATTCTAATTTACTTAAGCTTAGGGAAGATTTTAAAAAAGGCATTACGATTTCCGAATTTATAAAAAATTGCGATCGAAAATCGCTGAAATATAAGGTTTTCGACTCGGCGAAAAATGATATCGTCTACGGCGTAGATATCGTTCCGGATTGTCCGGAATCCCCACGCCCTTATTGCGGTTTTAAATTTACGTTTCGAAACGAACGGTTGGTAAAAATCGAAGCAGGGTATCCTTGTCATTGAACAACCTTTCCACGAATCCTACTTTGACTTGAATTTGATATAAGAAAATTAGAATAATCTTTTCTAAAAGTATGAGTTCCCGCATTTTAGAAAGATTTAAAATGGAGCTAATCCATCATCGCTTTAAATGTCCCTTAACCGGATAGAGTGATCAAATCGCGTCATTTTCACAAAACTTAAAATAGAAAATACGCTCAAACGCAAATAGATAGGCGTATATGGAAAATAAACTTAACATTATCAATCGGCATCTCAAGTTAATGAAGGTTTCATTGATCCCGCCTTCCAAAAGTTTTTAGTTGCATATCGCTGCGGAAATAGACGCCTCGCCTTTCCCATTCTTCATTTCCACAAGCTCTAAGAAAAAACGAGTTATAAAACAGGCAAAACAACGGTGCGCCGAATTGGTTTCAGCAAGAAACCGGACTTGATAATTCCACCGTTTTACTTCCTTCCAATCGGCAAAAGTCGAATTATACGATCATCAATCACTGCCGTTGGAACAAAATGAGCGACGTGCTTCCCTCTTTGCTCTTCAAAAAATCATTTCATTCTTATGTTCTCGATAATTTTTTCGTAAACAACGTAGCGGCAATGCCGGTACTTTATAGAATGGAATCGGACCTTGCGTAAACAAACCGTTTGTCCACGACGCGATACGTAAAGAGCCATAACGTTACTCAAAGTTGAGAAGGATTTTGGAATAAGAAGAATCAAAGAGGCACGTTTCAAGGGACGAGCGGTTAGATTTTAGGAGTTAGGAACTTGCAACAATAAAATGCAAGTGTTTCAAAGCCGAGTGACCAGGGGGCTTAGAACTTTACATACAATAAAACGCAAGCGTTCCGACAAAAATGAAGCTTTTTACTTGCAAAAAGTATGATTTTCTGATATTAGAAAAAAACCTTCCGATCTTTCACAAAGGATTGTCGTAATTCCGACAGATTGATTTTCAGATCCAAGTCACTTGTGGGGTTTGTTATGATACAAAACGTCGTATCATAACAAACTCTTACTTTAAAATCTCGTCCTGACGTCCCATCAGTTTGATTCCGAGCCTCGGCCCGATCTCTTGAACGATTCGAGAAGCGACGTAGTTTCCCCAACCAGCGGACTTCTCCAAACTGAAACCGTGAGTGAGTCCGTAGAGAACTCCAGCCGCAAAACAATCCCCCGCTCCGGTCGTATCGATCGGTTTTACCGGAAACCCATCCACGTGAGAAACGTTTCCGTTCTCCGCAAAGAAAGCGCCGTTTGCGGAATCGGTCATAAACACAAGAGGGGAAAGTCCGGCGATAAACTTCAGAGCTTCCATTTTGTCCTCTTTTTGAGAAAGTGCTTTGGCCTCTTCCACGTTGCAGAAGACGATATCAAAAAATTCTTTTGTTAAACGAACAAAGTCTTCTCGGGAACGATTCACACAAAACGGATCGCTGTATGTGTAAGCAACTTTGACTCCGTTCTTTTTGGATTCTTCCATCGTCAAAAGAGAAGCTTCTTTGGTTCCCGGTCCGTCCCAGAGATAACCTTCGATGTACGAGATAGAGGAGGTTTTAAGCCTTTCCAAATCAATATCCGATTTTTGTAATGTGATTGAGATTCCCAAGTGAGTGAGCATCGTCCTTTCGGCGTCGGGAGTGGTGAGGACCACACAGGTTCCCGTATGACCCTGATCTTCGGGAGCCACTTCGAAAAGAATCCCGGCGTTCTCCATATCTTGTTTATAAAATTCTCCGTAAGTATCCTTGGATACTTTTCCGGTATAAGTTCCGGTTCCGCCCGAGTTTGCGAGTGCGATCATCGTATTGGCCGCGCTTCCTCCGGAACGAAGTTCTTTTTTGCGCCCTTCGAGAGCGGTCAAAACTTCGCCCTGTTTTTCCGCGTCGACCAAGGTCATGATTCCCTTTTCAAATCCCAAACGTTTGATCAATACGTCTTCCGTCGGGACTAAAATATCCACGAGTGCGTTGCCGACTCCGAATACGTCGTAGTGTTTCATCGATTTATCCTTTTCTTTTCCATTCGATCAATTCCCAGCCGGTATCCTCCCGAAAGAAAATACCTTCTCCCCCCACCGCGTTTTTCAGAAGTTCCAAAAACTCCTCCTTTCGTTCGGTGATGACTCCGCTGAATAAGAAATGATCGGTTTTAATAGATGCAATTTTTTGAATATTAGATTTTAATACCGCGAATGTGATGTTGGCGATCAAAAGATCCCATTCTTTTTTTTGAACCTTCTCGTGATCGAAACCGCCCTCTTCCACGACCAAAACCTCGGAGGAAATTTGATTTTCGTCCCGATTGAAGGAAGCCGATCTTACGCTGTTCGGGTCCACGTCCACCGCAAGGATCAAAGACGCTCCCGACTTTGCCGCGGCGATGCTCAAAATCCCGGAGCCGGTGCCGACGTCCGCCACTCTTTTTCCGGAAAGTTCAAGACTTCCCATTCTTCCCAAAACAAGACGGGTCGTCTCGTGATGTCCGGTTCCGAACGCGAGTCCCGGATTGACGAGCAAGGGAAGAATTCCTTCCGGTGTTGTGCCTAACGCGGTATCCTTTTCCCAAGTGGGAATCACCCGATAGGAGCCTACGATAAAAGGTTTATAAAATTCCTTATAAGCTTCTTCGTATTCTTTCGTTTCGATCCAACGGGATTCTAAGAAGAACGCTTCGCCCGCGTTGGCCTTGAGATAGATAAGAACCTTGGTTTCGTTCTCTTTGTCTTCTTCCGCGAGATAAACGCGGAACTTGGTATCGTCCGAAATGATTTCCTCGTGAGGAGCGCGCGCCACCTCTCGGTCAAACAGGATTTCGTAATATCCCACAACTCCCGCTTCGTCTAAAAAAGAGGTAAAATCCTCCGCGATCTCTTTCGGTAGGCTTAAAATGATTTCTCTGTATTTCAAATCGTCTATCCGGTCACATCCAGAATTTCCGCGTCGACCGGAGTGTCACTTAGCTTTTCATCCTTTAGGACGAAAGCCCGAAAGTCCTTTACGATCCAAACCCAGATTCCCACAAAAAGAGCCGTGGAAAGCCATCCGCCGAACCTCGACTGAGGAAGAACGAAAAAATTAAAAAGTCCGTGTTGAGAGACCGCGAGTAAAAACGCCAAAAACAAAACAAGAGGTCTGTCCTTCGTTTCCTTTCGATTGGATTTTATAAACGCTAAAGCAAAACATAAATTGATGAGAAAGTGCGCGTTCGAGGAACGGATCGTTCTTCCGACAAACATCGCGATTCGATCCTCTTCCTTTGCGGAGAAGATATAGTTTGCGTTTTCGATTCCGGCAAATCCGAGCGCGACAAATCCTCCGATGAGAACCATTTCCTTTTTAAACGTATAAGTCTTCCAATCAAACGCAAAAAGAAGTCCGCAAGAAAGGATCAAGATCCCTTTGCAAAATTCTTCCATCATCCCCGCTTGGATGAACGCGATATGCGCCGTTTGCGTGAGAATGTGTCCGCTGCGTTTGGGCGCCGCGATTTTTACGTCCGGCCAAAAGATCGGATGTAATTTCAAAACGATCTCCGTGGAAAGATAACCCAAAAAAAGAGCGAATAGTATGAGAAAAATTCTTTGTCTCGTATTCTTTCCCGGAAAGAGAAGAATCAAAAAAAATCCCCAAGGTAAGACGGAAAGAAACCCGAGTGACACAACGTCGAAACTCATAACTCCTCCATATAACGCCCGTCATACATCGTTACGAGATCTTTCTGAAGCGGAGTCGGCATCGCTTCCGGATCGATACTTCCGTTCCAAAAAAGTTCGGTCACTCGAACGTAACCTTTCGTTCCCGGCGGAGGCATGAGAGGAGAAAGACTTTCAATGAGTTCCAAGGTCATCTGATCCTGTTCGGGATATCCGGAGGATTCGACCAAATCCACGTCCACGATTTCTCCGTCCGGAGTCACCGTATACGCGACCACGGAAGAATAATTTCGCGGGGCTCGCCTCCAATATTCCATAAAAGATTCGGGGCCGCGCATTTTCGCGGAGATATAATTCGAATACGTGGAAGGTAATTTTTTTCCTCGAACCTGTTTGACTTCTCCCTTAATTCTTCCTTCTTCCGCGGGTTTATCGTCGGGGACTTTCTCTCCTTCTTTTTGAGTCGGAGTTTCCGTTCCCGATACGACTCCTCCGTTCAAACCTTCCACTTCGTTCGGAAGATTGGGATCGATAAAATAGAATTCCAAATTTTCCGGAGTAAAATGAGTTCTTGGTCTTTCCATTTCCTTTTGTTTGCTTTTTCTCTGAAGAGTTACCGGTATGATCAAGATCAAAGAAAGAAGAATAAAATGCAGAAGGATACTATATGATAAATTACTAATGAATGTGCTTCTCGGAGTGGAGTCGTCCGGTTCCGAACGAAAGGTTCGGGCGAGAAGAAACTTGGAAACGATATGAATTCCTACGATTCCGCCCAAGAACACCAGAATCGGAACGACGCTGGACGTGATCGCGAAAAATTTCTGATCGGCGATTCCGGGTTTGAGTCCCATCGACATGAGAAAACGAATTCCGTCCGCGGGTTCGAGCCGGGAAAAAAAAGAAGTAGCGAGGAAAAGCAAAAGAAGAAGGTATAAAAACAGGATCGAAAATCCTTTCCATAAATTTCCGAGATAGATATGCCCCCATCCCGGAAAGATCCAGTCTCTGAGTTTCGCGTACTTCTGTTTGTGTTGTCCCCATTCTCCTCGAAAACCGGAATGACGCGCAATCCTCGCCTGTTTTTCAAAAAGTTTCCAAGGTCTTCTGAACAGAAAGAATTGTTTTCCCCTGCTTAAAAGCGTGTCCCCTGCGATCAAAATGGAAAAGAAATACAGGAAGCTGTCTTCCAAGATCCCGAGTTGTCCGTATTCCAACCGATAGGCATCTTGAAAGACAAGTCTGGAAGTGAGATAACCCGCCGCGAGTAGAACGAGAATCTTGTAGTGAATCCTTTCTATCTTTTCTTCCGGAACAAAAACGTTAAAGCGAAGCGTCGACTTACGTTTCCTTTGATTTCTAAGATATAAGGAATGAGCTACGAGAATCAAAAGCCCTACAAGAACGTAAAATCCGATCAGCCATTCTCCCAAGTCCTTGACGAGCGCGCGAACGAAGGCTTCCACAACCGGAAATAGGATGGCGGAAACTTCCAAAGGATAAAGAATACTCCAACAAAAAATTTGAAAGAGCAAGGAACCGAAAGCGGAGGAACGAACCTCCCTTCCTTTGGGAAAAGCAAAGAGTACTCCGAGAGGGAAAAAAATTCCCAGGCCCAGAAAGGGGGAACTCCAGGACAAAAAATTAATTCCGAAGATGACTAGTTTCTTTTTCAGGCAAGGTCTCCTTGGACGTTGCAAAACGGATTTCTATCAACCATTGGACCCGAACAAGGAGCGTAGGCAAACAAGAAATCCTTCGAAGTGAAGAATTAAAATACTTTATTCCGAAGTCCCGAACGAAATTCTGGACGCATGGAAAAGAAAGAAAGCCTCGATTCCTCTTTGAAGGAAATTGTATCCGTCTGTAAACGCAGAGGGTTCGTTTATCCCGGCTCCGAAATTTACGGAGGACTTTCCAACACATTCGACTACGGTCCTTACGGCGTCGAACTTCTCCAAAATCTGAAACAACTCTGGTGGAAATTTTTTGTCCACCTCCGGGAAGACGTGGTCGGTCTCGACTCCTCCATTCTTCTCAACCCCAAAGTCTGGGAAGCCTCCGGTCACGTTTCCAACTTTACCGATCCTTTGATCGATTGTAAAAACTGTAAGACCCGAATCCGCGCGGACAAGTTCCTCGAAGATCAAAAGGGAGAAGGTTTTGCAACGGGTTTAACTCTCGAAAAGATGAACGAGGTCATCAAGGAAAGTAATTTCGCCTGCCCAAACTGCGGTCAAAGAGGAACCTTTACCGAGGCGCGGGACTTCAATCTCATGTTCAAAACCTCTCACGGCGCAAGCGCGGAAGATGCGTTGGACATTTATCTCAGACCCGAAACCGCTCAGGGAATCTTTTTAAACTTTAAGAATGTGGTCTCGACAACGAGAAGAAAAATTCCGTTCGGAATCGCTCAGATCGGTAAATCTTTCCGAAACGAAATCATGGCCCGTCAGTTCGTTTTCAGAACGAGGGAATTCGAACAGATGGAAATGGAATTCTTCTGCGAACCCGGAACTCAGAAGGAATGGTTCTCTCACTGGGTGGATTATTGTATGAGTTGGCTCACGGATCAAGTGGGAATCAAAAAAGAAAACCTGAGAATCAGAGAACACGAAAAGGAAGAATTGTCTTTTTACAGCGAAGGCACTTCGGATATCGAATTCAAATACAACTTCGGCTGGGGAGAACTCTGGGGCATCGCCTCCAGAACCGATTACGATCTGAACCAACATCAGAAATTTTCCGGCGAAGATCTGAAATACCAAGACCAGGTTCAAAATAAAAAATATATTCCTTTCGTCGTCGAACCTGCGTTAGGCGTAAACCGTCTTTTCCTCGCGGTTGTTGCCGACGCATACGAAGAAGAAAAACTTCCCGACGGCGAAACAAGAACCGTTCTTCGTTTTTCTCCTAAGATCGCTCCCGTAAAAGCGGCGGTTTTTCCTTTGATGAAAAAAGACGGCCTTCCTGAAAAGTCCAGAGAGATCTTTGCGGATCTTGCAAAACTCGGAAACATCGAGTATGACGACGGGGGAGCGATCGGCAAACGTTATCGCAGGCAGGACGAGATCGGAACCCCGTTTTGTATAACAGTAGATTATGATACTCTAAAGGACGATACCGTCACCGTTCGCGAAAGAGACAGCATGTCTCAGGAAAGAATTCCCGTGAGCCGACTAAAGGCCTGGCTCTTTGAGAGATTGTAAGTTTATCCGGAGACCGTTTACCGTGGAGTTTAAAACGATTTCGATCGTTAAAATATTTCCACCACGATAAGAGTGAGATCGTCCTGAATGGGAGCCCCTTGCAGGAAGAGATTCAAATCCTTTTGTATTTTGGAAACTTGATCTTCGGGACTTAAAAAGGAGGAAGCGTCGATCGAAGTCAACAATCGGGTTTCTCCGAATTCGTTTTTAGCCGCATTAAATTGTTCGTAAATTCCGTCTGTAAAAAGATAAATCCGGTCCCCCGATTTCAGTTTCACTTTTTCGGTATAATAAACGAAGTCCTTCTTAAGCCCTAAAATCGCTCCCGTTTTATGCAAGAGATCCGTTTGCCCTTCCCTCAAAAGAATCTGAGGAGGATGACCGGCGGACGAATATTCCATGGTATGATTTTTTACGTTTATATCCGCCACGACGCAGGTGATATACAACGTCTTAAATTTTTCGAGAATGACAACATTCAATTCTTTTAATAAAGAAGAGGGACTTTTTTCGCTCTTTTTCAAATGTTCGTATTCGCTTTTGATCGCCATCGTGATCAGGGCGGCCTGCACTCCGTGTCCGGTCGCATCCGCCACGAAAAATCTGTAAACTCCGGGACGAATCTCGAAAAGATCGTAAAAATCCCCGCCGACCTCGTCCATAGGTTGATAAGAAACCGAATATTGAATCCCCGGAAGAACGGGATGTTCCGGGAGAATACTACGTTGGATTTTTTTGGAATAAAGAAGGTCCTTTCGTATAATTTTCAAGGACTGCATCAATTCCTCGGTACGAAGTTCCACTTTTTTTTCCAATTCGGCGTTCAGGCTCGTGATGTCTTCGTATAGTTTAGCGTTTTCTAATGAAATTGCGGCCTGCGACGAAAGAATTTCCAGGATTTCCAGCCTATGTTCGTCGAACACGTCGTAGGTGAGACGGTTTTCCAGATAAAGAACGCTCAAAATTCTTCCCTGTTTTGTGATCGGCAGACAAAGCAGCGACTTCGGTTGTTTGGCTACGACGTAAGAGTTTAAGGAATGCGGAGACTCTTTGGACGATGTATTGTTCAAAAGTATTCGTTGTCCCGATCGATAACAATAATAAACGATTTCGACCGGCAACAACTCCGGTACGAAATCCAAAATCAAGGATCTGGGAAGAATATCCTCCTCCTCGATGTCCTGTCCCGTCTCCACGTATAACCCGCCCTTTCTGGGAAGGATCAAAAACCCGCGGGTCGCTCCCGCGTTTTCCATGATCGTTCGCATTAATTTTTTCAGAAGTTCGTCTTGTTCTATGATTTCGGAAATGGATTGGGAGGACTTTAAAACGCTTCTAAGATCCAAATTTTCGGCCGACTTTAGGATCGTATCCAAAAGGGCTTCCTCCCTCGTATGGAGAAAAATTCCTGTCTCCTCCTCGTGTTGTCTCATCTCCTGGATCCGATTCGCCTTGCCGGAGGCGCCCCAGGTTCGGTACTGTTTTTCCGCGATTTTCAAAAGATAATTCGCGTATTGTTTTCTTCCTCTTCTCAATTCCCATGCGCCCGAGTGTTCGTGAACGATCGCCTTTCTAAGCTTACTTTCGTTCTTTTGAAGGGAAGATAAGGCCAGTTCGTAAAAGGTATCCGCTTTTGCAAAATCATTTCGATATTCATTATATTCCGCTTTTAGAATACAATAATAGGATTTAAAATTATCGGGAAAGGTTTCCGACCAGGTTTTGAATAAGGAGATGGATCTTTTGATAAAAAATAAATCCGACCAATTTAATTTCCCTTTCGATTCGCCCAAACGGATCAAATGAAGGGATTTGTAAAATCTGTATTCCGAATATACGAAAATCGTTCTGGACCTTTCCAGATCGTTCGCAAATTTCGAAAAAATTTCCAAACCCTCCTCCCATTCCCCGCGAAGATACGTTTCCTTTCCCCTCAGGACCGCATACCAGGTATTAGCCGTTCCGTTGGCGTTCGGAATCAGGACTTCCCGCTCGAAAGTTTCCGTAGACATTTCCTTATCTTTATAAACCACGTTCTGCCCGGAAAGATTCCCCAGACTTCGGATTAAAAAATCCGAGCTGGCCGTGATTACGTAAACGGTTTCGTAACCCAGTCGTTCCGCCCGTTTTGCGTCCTTAATTAGAATTTCATGATATGATTCCGAATTATCGGATGAGTAAAGTTGATAAATCGAATGTGCGATCAGGGAAAACGCGGCCCAAAGATAATCTCCGTATTGAACGCACTTTTCATACGCGTCTTCCGCTAGTAAGGGCAGCTTGGCAAACGGATGTCTGTAAAAATCGAGGAGCATATTTTTTCCGAATAAGTATCTACCTCGAACGCGGTCCGCGTTGAAGATCTGAATGATATGTTCCCCGAGATCCCAATATCTAAGTGTCGTTTTAAAATTTCCTGTCGTCACAAAAAGAAGGGAACCGAATCCGGCGTAACCGAAAAAACTGACAGGGGAATTTCCTTCCTTGAGAGTGATGTTCATCAGCTTTAGGAATAAAAATACGAACAACTTACTGTCGGAATGTTTTCCGTAGTTCAACATATTCGTCAGAATGTTTATGGTTTCTATCTTATGAGGATCCTGATTTTTTTTCGCTTCCCGCAATTTTTCCGGACTTCTTCCTCTTTGATAGTAGATCATCTTTAAAAATTCCAGAATGAGAACCCAGGTTCCGGGTTTTTCCGGAAATTCGACGTTCAAGGAACCAAGCGCTTTTAGACCGATCCGATACGCTCCTTCCAAATCGTTCTTTGCGTTCATCACTTCCAATTGCATGAGATAAACGTCCGCAAGTTCGATCCGATCATTCAGTTTCGAAAGCAAAACTTGGACCGCATTCTCCGCTTCGAAAGTTTTGGAAAGAAAATAAGCGGACTCGGCAAAGGACTTATAAATTTGAACGCATTGATCCTTCTTTTCCTTCCAGGATTCTTCCGTGATCTTTTTTTTGAGAAGAGTGAAAAGGTTATAAGCGTTGTTAAACGCAGCGGAAAGTTTCGCCGAATTTCCGGCGAGGATAACGTAATGATTGAAGGTCTCGATCTCTTCCTTAGAGTTTAGGATTTTTTGGGACTTGATAAGGTGATTTGCGATCTCGGGGATTCGTTCCTGTTTGGGGGAAAGCCGATCCGATTCGATCAGAAGCCGGGCGAGATCCTTATGAATTTCGGCCATTTCCTTCGGCGCGATCGATTCCCAGATCACCTGGTTGATCTTATCGTGCGAAAAACGAAACGTGATTCCGTCAAAGATCCTATTCTTGTCCGGTACTTCCGTATTCTCTTTCTTTAATATTTGTAAAATCGGATAAAGACTTACCTGCGATTCCTGATAGATGATGATTCCCTGTTTTATACATTCCCGAATTCCGTTTTCAATGGTCTCCGGGTGATCTTGAAAGTATCGATACAGGATGCCCAGATCGAAAAGGTTTCCCACACAGGCCGCCACTTTTAGGAATTTTTGCGTATCTCCCGGAAGTCTCGTGATCTCTTCGGTGAGAAGATCCAAAACGTTTTCGGTCACGGTTTTTTTGATGATCCGATCCCAGTCGAGACTCCAAATTCCCGGACCCTTTTGATATCGTATAAAAGATTCCGTATATAAGGTATTGAAAAACTGATTGAGAAAAAAAGGATTTCCGTTCGTCTTTTGATATAAAATTTCGGTGAGTTTTTTCGTGTCCTCATCTTTCAGATCCAAACTGTCGGTCACGTAACTTCGGATCATCGTTTGATCGAGGGAATTCAAGGAGATTTCCTGGAGAAGAATTTCCGAATTTAATATTCTTTCCCGAAAAGAGTTTAGAAAATCGGAATGTTCTTCCTCGTTTCTGCAGATAAATACGAACAACATCCCTTCCCAGTCCGTCTGTCCGGATATGAATTCGATAAGCGCGAGCGACGCAGGATCGGCCCACTGAATATCGTCTAATATCAGTAAGGCGGGATTACGCCGATTGAAACAGACGGATAAAAACCTTAGAATTACGATGAATAGGAACTGATCGTCCTTTTGACTCTGATGTTCCGACAAAACGGGAGAGATTCCGATCAGATTGCCGATCTCCGGTATGAATTGGGCCAAAAGACGGACGTTGTCTCCGAGTTTTTCCCCGATCTCCCTCCGGAAGAATTGGATTTCGTACTCGGATTGGGTCAAAAGATGATTGGATAGTTCGACTAAGATCTGCCTGAGGGCGAAGTACGGAATTTCCTTTTTGTCTTCCTCGAACTTTCCTTTAAAACTTCGTAATGTGTTCAGTTCTTTGGAAAGAATCGCATCCTGGATCAAAGATGTTTTTCCGGTCCCCGATTTTCCCTTAATCAGGATGGCGGCCTTTACCCCGGAATAAACGGACGAAATCGCCTCCTCTATGATTTCCTTTTCCTTGTCTCTTCCGTATAATTTTTCGGAGATTCGGAACTTATCTTTTTTTTCGGTAAAGCCGGGAATGAACTCCAAAACGCTTCTTTGAGATCGGATAAAATCGTAGAGGGTCTTCAAGTCGTACAAAAGGGATTCGAGCGAAAAATATCTTTCCTCGGGCATCTTGGAAAGAAGTTTCATTACGAGATTCGAGATCGGAACCGGTATTTCTTTTCTTTTTTCGAATACCGGAATCGGAACTCGGGCGATATGGGAATGTATGATTTCCAACGGATCGTCGGATTCGAAAGGGGGTTTACCCGTCAAAAGCAGATAAAACAAGGCGCCCACGGAATAACCGTCGGAACGAAAGTCCACCAAACGATTGAGCCTTCCGGTTCGTTCCGGAGAGCAATAAGCGAGTAACGTAGGAGAGATCTGTAAAGGCGCCGGATTTCCTTTTTCTCCTATGAGCAAAGAAGAGGAACCGAGCCACGCGAGAACGGAGGTTTTCGTATCTGCGTTGTAAAAAAAGGAATTCGGACCGATCTGGTTGTGAAGAATCCCCTGCGAATGGAGACGAACCAGATTCTCCGTAATCAAAAGCGCAATTTGAAGAAACTCCTCCACGGATAAAGGACCGGCCTCGGAGATATGATCCGATAAAAGGGCGCTTTCCAGATTTTCATAGACGAGGCAGTATTTATCTTGAATTCTTAATATACGTTCGGGTTTTAGAATATGATCGTCAGAAACTAACTTTCCGATTTCATATTCGTTTAAAAAATAAAAAGAATCCTCCTCTTTCGTTTTTTCCTTTTGAATCCTAAGAATTTTTGTTTTAGATTCTCCCCTTAAAATCCCTCTGTAAACCGTCGAGACGTGATCTTCCAAAAGGGTTTCCTTCGTGTGAAAGGAAGTCGGGCTGGAATTCGTTCGAATCGACATCTGCAATTTCTTATTTTTTGGTTTTTGCAAATAGATAAACGTAATACGCGTCCGCTATAAAAACCAATACTCCCAAACACAAAACGAAGTATTCCTTCGGGAAATAGAGAAACAAAAAGATCGTAAAAAATACGGTTCCCAAAAATTTACACCACGCAATCGGATAGGAAAAGAGTTTGTTGTCGTTCATCGAAAGAAACAAAACCGGATACATTGCGGAAATGAATAAGTTCAGAATATACGCGGAATTGGAACCGGTGAACAGATCGTAACGATTGACGTAGTAAGTATAGATCAGGGCTCCCCAGGAAACCAATAAGACCAAAAGTAAAATTCTATATTCTGATGTACTAATGGAGATTTTGAATTGTTTTTGACCGTATCTGTATACGTTGTAGAAAATCAGAACGTCCAGAAGAAACGCGATTTTATAACCCCAATTCAAAACGATTCCCATGTCCTCCTGGATGACAAAACCCCAGAGAAATTCCCAGACGATGTTTCCGCAGGCGATAAAAACCGGCATTTCCACGAATTGTTTTCGGTTCGAGTCCACGATCAACGCGAAGTAGACGTACGCCCAGAAGACTACTCCCGTAAGTAAAAATACGTTTTCAAGAAGCGTGAATTTTCCCAAATAATAAGGGTCGGTTAAGAATTTTTCCCAGAATCCCATCTTTATACTCCCCAGTTTCCCCTCAGAGAAGGCGGAATTTCGAATTTCGCCTTCTTACCCTTGTAATAAAAATTGTCCATACCTAAGATCAGTTTGGATGAAAAATGAGAGGCAAGTTTTTGAAAATGATCGTTTTCGCTTAAGGTCTTATCGAAGTCCAACATGATTTTTGCGATGATTTCTCCGAGAACCTCCTTCTCTTCCCAAGGTAGTTCCAGAATCTCACAGTTTTCTTTCCCCAAGTATTTCTGAAGAAAATACAAAGGAACCCCGTCCAATAAATTTCCGGGAACCATGTATTCCATAAAATCCAAAAGAGATTGTGCGAGAATTTTTCCGGCCTCCGATTTTCTTCTTTGATCTTCGAAGATAGAAAGCCCGAGAGCGTATGCGTTTTCGTACTTGTCCGGTGATAATTCGGGAAGTACTCCGAGAATATGACCAACGACTTTCCAGAGATGAATGTATGCGTCTTTTTCTTCTTCGTCCAAGTTGATTCCGGACAAGTTAAGTCCTTCCAAGATCAAACTCGAAAAGGATTGTAAGGTGCCCGCCATGTCTTGTTGATTGATCGGTTTGCCCCATTCCTCTTTCCATCTTCCCGATTCGACGATAAAGTGACGAATCGACGCGTGCATGAGTCTTACCTTTTGTGCGACTCGAATTCCGTCTCCTCCTTGCGAAAGTCCTCCCTCTTGCAATACGGATACTACGAATTGAGTCGTTTCCATCAGTCTTCTAAATACTTTTTGTGTGGAGCCGTTCTCTTCCACGAGCCTTCCCGTATGCACGAGAACTTCCGCACCGCTGCCGCAAGTATAGGCCATGGGCAAGGACTTACAGCAGAGAATCATGAGGATCTGCGGGCCGTACGTCGCGAAGGTCCGTTCGGCGATTTGAATCTTTTTATAATCGGTCCATTCGGGGAGAACGCTCGTTTTTTCAAAGTATTCCTTAAAGTAGGAAGGGAGTTCCGCGGGGATCGGCCCGAAATTCTGCGTTAGAATATTGAATAAGGCTAAACTTTTCAGTTTATCGTTTTTATCGGATTGGAAGTAATCCAGGATGACCTGATCCGCGTAAACGTCGGTTATGGATCTATATTTTGTAAAGTTTTGCATTCAACTTTCCTCATTCGAGTCACAAACTTTACGAAACCGCCGAAATGTGAAAAGAAAAATAACTTTTCAGAATTCCAAATCTACAAAGAGTTTGCCCATGCAAAAAACGAAAAGGTTCGGTCTTAAATTTTTACTCTTTATCGGGATCGGATTCGGAAATCCGTTGTTAGGCGTGGGAATCTTTCAACCTTCCCATAACACCCGATATGCGGGAATGGCTGGGGTCAATCTTGCGATCGGAGGTTCTCCGATGGATATCGCGACCAATCCCGCAAATCTGACTCAAAATCAAAAAGGCGGGCTCGAATTCGGGCTCGGTCTTCCCTACATTCGTTCCCAATATAAGGATCGACTTGCGGATACAAATCAGGAAATCGCATATAATAATTCTCAAAATTATAATATTCTTGCGCCCTTACCTTATTTTGGCCTGAACATTCCGATCACGGATCGTTTGCACTACGGAGCCGGAATTTACGTTCCGGGCGGAGGAAGCGGTCGTGTGGACGGAATTCTCAGAGTGACTCCTAACGGACAATCCCTAAGAGATTGGTCCGGTCTGGACTTTCCGGGACCGACCGGAGATACGAGAAAGATCAAAGAGGATTTGTCGACCACCTTTTATGTCGTAAAAATGACGAACGCTCTCGCGTATAAATTCGGAAATTTTTCGGCGGGTTTCGGAATCGAAACGATCTATTCCAAACAAATCGCCTATCAAAAATTTTACGATCTCACCCACACACTGGAAATTCCTGGCCAAGGTTTCGATTATAGAAGCCGGAACGCGTATTCTCTGGGAGCTATATTCGGACTTTCTTATACGTTTACGGAACGGTTTCGCGTTGCGTATTCCTACCAGGCTAGGAACATCCTTCCTTTGGACGGTGGAATGCAGATAGGAATCGGAGACGTAAACAATTACAAAAGGACCGGAGTATCCGCGACCTTCAATCTTCCCGAAAAACACGGACTCGGTTTTTCTTTCGGCGGAGAATCCCTACGAGTCGGTTTCGATTTTCTTTATTACAATTACAATTCCTACAATCAAACTTTTAAACAGACGTTGGAAGATCCTTGGTTTCCGACTCCTTTCGGAAAAACGAATACGATCCCGCAAAACATCGCCTATCATGATTCCTGGGCGGGTGCGGTCGGTTTCGAATACAAGACGGATTCTTTCGTTTATAGGAGCGGGTATCGTTACAATACGGGTGTGGTTCGTTCGGAAGGGATCAGCGCTTTGCAGGCGGGAATTATGGTCCAACAACTTGCGACCTTGGGTTTCAGTTTTCTTTCCGGAAAGTGGAGTTTTGATTTTGCGATCAATTATTTGTTCTCCCGAAAAATCGTAGCGACTCAAGGAAACGATTGGGCGGTATTCCATTCCGTGTTCGGTCCCAACGACATTCGAATTTTAAACTATTCTCAATCTTTGCAATCCGACGTTCCGGCGATTTTATTCGGAGCTTCTTACACGTACTAGGGGTCAGATGTCAGGGGGATTAGGAGTCAGGGGATAGGAGTCAGGCATAACCTTACCCACAAGTTAAGAAGGTTTTTGGAATAAGAAGGATCAAAAACGCCAAAATTTTTCCGTTTTTATCCATAAGGGATCCGAGTTTTGCCGTTCGTTTAAAAACGCGGGAGTTCCCACAAATTTCGGGCGGTTCCGCTTCGCGGACCGGGCTCGCAGCTCCGGTCAATCCACTGGGGGTTCGTTCTGTTGAAAAAGCTTTTTTGCGGATTCGCAGCGGATCGACCCCGCTTTGATCCCTACCGCGGGGAAACGAGATAACACTTTGGCATAAGAAACGGGGAGTTCCCACATTTTAGGGATCAGCGTCTTAGGACTTTACAAAAGTCACCTTGCCTATAACAATCCGATTCCCCAAAACGCCTTAGCAGGTCGTTTTGAAATTCTTTTTTAAAAGCGTCATTGATACAATAGTACACTGACGCCGACTTATTAATATCATGCGATAAGATGAAATGTTTTATAAAATCCTAAGAGTTATAATTAATGACATCAATCTTATCCGTTTCCAGCCGAAATTCTAAGGTTCTTGTCTACAACAGAATTTTTATGAATCAAAAACCCGCTTTCTTATTTTTCTCCCTCCTTCTTACAACATCACAATGTATCGTTCATCCTCCCGACAAACCCGGACCTCCGCTTTCAATGCTTCATTATTTGACTCCCGATACAAAGGAGGAGTCGCAAGCTCCTACTACGCCCGGTAACACACCGGCGCCAACTCCAGCGCCTGCTTTTGATTTGAGCGCCATCAGCGATACGGGACAAATCCAATGTTGGACGGGCGCCGGAGTGGTGACTGCGTGTTTAGGTACCGGACAAGACGGAGAATTTCCAAATACACCCAGAGCGCGTTCCTTTACGGGACCCACGCAACATCCTCAATATACGACAAATTACACAACCTTAGACAACGTAAGAGGGCTCGTTTGGAAAAGCTGTCCCGAAGGTCAAAGCGGATCGACTTGTGCCGCAGGAGCGACTAACGCAATCGATTGGAATACCGCCGCCTTGGCAGGGGGACCGGGAAGTTGTTCCGACTTGAACGCCCAGAACGGGGGAAACGGTTACGCGGGCAGAACCAATTGGAGGATCCCCGAAGCCAAAGAATTACTTAGCCTCTATCACTATTCGAATGCCCCGACTCATATGGAAAACGCACAGTTTCCCAATACGAATACGGCCAACCTCTATATGACCAATACGACCGATCCGTTGAACGTTGCGATGATCTGGGTGGTTGATTTTTTAACGATAGGACTTCCGATGCAACCCTTTGTAAAAGTCGGCGGAAACGCATTTTTACGATGCGTATCCGGAAACCCTACCCCCGCGTTTTCGTTTATAGACAACGGAAACGGAACCGTCACGGATCAAAATACGAAACTACTCTGGTCGAAATGTGCATTAGGAAGATCGAATGTAAATTGTACCGCCGGAGTTTTGTTTGGCGGAAACCAACAAGCCGCATTCAATGGGTGCAACAACTTAAACGTTTTAGTATTTGCGGGACGGAACAACTGGAGATTACCTAACGCCAATGAACTTTTGAGTATTGTGGATTACTCCGGAGCCGGAAATCCGGCCGTTCCCGCTGCCTTTCCCAATTTTCCGGCCAACACCACATTTTGGACTTCCACGATCGACGAAACCACTCCGACATTCGGCTTAACGATCAATTTCAACGGCGGTACTTTGGTGAGCACCCCAAGATTCGGAGCCGCTAGCGGAATTTGCGTTACAAATCTCTAATGGAATACGGGTTCGTGGAGAAACTTTTTTTCCGGAAAGTTAATAACGTGGAGGCTCTCCTACAAGAATCATACTTGTTACTTGCAAAAAGTATGATTTTCTGATATTCAGATCGTATAATCTTCTACGTAGACTTTTACCTTTTTAAAACGGATATACACGATTTCGCCGGGAAGCAGATTGAGAGATTGAAACTCGGAAGAATTGAGTTGTGATTCCAAAACCGTACCCGTATCCAAACGTTTGAGATCGATCTTTACGGTTCTTCCGGTCGAGTGGATGTATTGAATTTCGGCGGGAATCGTTTGCGATTCGATCGGCTCTCTCAAAATTTCCACGTCGTAGGGACGCACGTAACCGATTGCGGACGCGTTTTCGATTTCGGAATGTTCGGGTGTGTCCACCTTGATTTCTCCGAGTTGTGTTTGTCCGCCTTGAACCCTTCCGTGAAACAGATTGACGTCGCCTAAGAAATGAAATACGAAGGAATTTTTAGGGTGATTGTAAACCTCGTCCGGAGTTCCGACCTGTTCGATCCTACCCGATTTTAAAATGACCACCTTGTCCGAAACTTCCAAAGCCTCTTCCTGATCGTGAGTCACGAACACGCTCGTAATATGAATTTCGTCGTGAAGACGTCTGAGCCAGTTTCTCAGTTCCTTTCTGACCTTTGCGTCCAGGGCTCCGAACGGTTCGTCTAACAGTAAAAAACGAGGTTCGATGGCGAGAGCTCGCGCGAGGGCGATCCTTTGTCTTTGACCGCCGGAAAGTTCGGAAGGATAACGGCCGTGAAAATTCTCAAGTTGAACGAGTTTCAAAAGACTCATCACCTTGTCGTAAATCGCTTCCTTGTTCGGTCTTTCCGATCTTTTTCTCACTTCAAGACCAAAGGCGATATTTTCAAAAATCGTCATATGCCTGAAAAGCGCGTAGTGTTGAAATACGAAACCGACCCCTCTGTCTTTTGCGTTTTTTTTACCGACTTCCAAACCTTCAAAGATCACCTGACCTTCGTCGGCGTCTTCGAGTCCTGCGATAATCCTAAGCAGAGTTGTCTTACCGGAACCGGAAGGACCGAGAAGAGCGACTAACTCTCCCGAAGGAACCTCCAAAGAAAGACGATCGATGGCGGTAAAATTGTCGAATCGTTTCACAAGATTCTTAACTTCGATTCCCATAACTATACCTCCTCTTGGAGCAATTCTTCTTTTTTTACGATTTTGATCTTTCTTTCCAAGATCTGTTTCGCGACCAGAGTGATTAAGGATAAGAAAACGAGAAGAGAAGCCGCGGCAAAAGCGGCCACCGAATTGTATTCGTTGTAAAGGACTTCGATTTGTAAGGGTAACGTATTCGTTTGTCCTCGGATATGTCCGGAAAGAACGGAGACGGCTCCGAATTCTCCCATGGCTCTTGCGTTGCAAAGAACGATTCCGTATAACAACCCGTATTTGATTCCGGGAGCTACGATTTTAAAGAACACTTGGATCGGAGAAGCGCCTAAAAGAAGTCCGGCCTCCTCTTCTTCGATTCCGGTCGAATCGAGTAAAGGAATGAGTTCCCTCGAAACAAAAGGAAGAGTGATAAAAACGGTCGCGATCACAAGCCCCGGAGTGTTGAATACGATTTTGATATCCATTTTTTCCAACCAAGGTCCGAACCAACCTTGTCTTCCAAAAAGAAGAATAAAGATCAAACCGGAGATCACGGGCGAAACCGAAAACGGAGAATCGATGATCGTGAGGAGCCAACTTTTTCCGGGAAATTCGAAACGTGTCAACGAAAACGCGGAAACGATTCCAAAGATCGTATTCAAAGGCACCGCGATCGCGACCACTATAAGCGTCAGCTTGAAAGCGGACACCGTATCCGGTTCCTGAATCGCTTCCCAGTAAACGGAAAAACCTTTCGAAAACGCCTCGTGCAAAACGGTATAAATGGGAAGAATCAAAATCAGTCCGGTCAATAAAAATACCGTTCCGATAAGAATACTTCGAACGAATAAGGATTCCTGTCTCATCCCTTTCTCCTTGCGGCAATCGTTTGAAGAATATTAATACCTAATAATATACTAAAGGAAATTACGAGCATAATAAACGCGATTCCCGTGGCTTCTTCGTATTCGTATTGTTCGAGTTTGGTGACGATGAGCAAAGGAAGAATTTCGGTCTTACCCGGTAGGTTTCCGGAAATGAATACGACCGATCCGTATTCTCCGATTCCTCTTGCAAACGCCATCGCGGCTCCCGTGATCAACGGAGGAAAAAGTTCCGGAAAGATCACCCTTCTGAAAATCTGCCAACGATTTGCGCCTAAACAATACGCGGATTCTTCAAGTTCCTTCGGAAATTCCTCCAAGACGGGTTGAACCGTTCTTACGACAAAAGGAAAACCGATGAATACGAGAGCGATCACGATTCCGACCGGCGTATATGCGACTTTGATCCCGTAAGGATCCAGAAATTTTCCGATGATTCCGTTGGGCGTATAAATCGTTGTGAGGGCGATTCCAGCGACTGCGGTCGGCAGAGTAAAGGGAAGATCCACGAGAGAATCGAGCAAAGATCTTCCGGGAAAACGGTAACGAACCAAAACCCAAGCGAACAAAAATCCGATGAAGAGATTGACGATCGCCGCCGCCGCTCCGGCCCCGAAACTTAAATAAAGGGCGGATAAAATCCTTTCGTTTGTGAGAAGTTTCCAAAAGCCTTTCCAACCGATTCCGGAACTTTTCAGAAAAAGAGCGCCTAACGGAATAATGACGATCAAACTCAGATACGTTATGGTAACGCCTAACGTGATACCGAAGGCCGTTTTTCCGTAGGGTTTGGTTCTAAAATTCAAAGTGGACACGATTTTCTATATTTGAAGTTAGGAATTTTTATTTAGCGGTGATCTGATCGAAAATCGCGCCGTCCGAAAAATGTTTTTCCTGGGCGTTTTTCCAGGAACCGGCGACGTCTCGGATCGTAAACAGTTTCAAATTCTTGAATAAACTTTTATATTTGGATGCGACATTCTTATCGGTGGGTCGATAGAAATTTTTCGCGATCGTTTCCTGACCTTCCGGAGTATATAAGAATCTCAGATAACTCTCTGCGACTTTGAGCGTATTGTGTTTCTCCGCATTTTTTGTGACGACCGCGACGGATGGTTCGGCCAATATACTCACGGACGGAAATACGATTTCAACACCTCCGCCGCTCGAATCCTTTGCGGTTTCGTGTAACGCGAGATGAGCCTCGTTTTCCCATGAGATCAGTACGTCTCCGATTCCTCTTTGAACGAACGTAGTCAAAGAACCTCTTGCACCCGAGTCCAACACAAGAACGTTCGCATAAAGACTTTTCACAAACGCTTTCGCTTTTTCTTCCGACCCGTATTTTCCTTTTGCGTAACCCCAGGCCGCAAGATAATTCCAACGCGCGCCTCCCCCCGTTTTAGGATTCGGCGTGACAACTCCGACTCCGGGTTTTACGAGATCGTCCCAATCTTTGATTCCTTTGGGATTTCCTTTTCTGACTAAAAATACGATCGTCGAAGTGTAAGGCGAACTTTGATGCGGCAGTAAATTCTCCCAATCGGTAGAAAGAAGTTTCGCTTTTTCCGCGATCGCATCGATATCGTGCGCCAACGCTAAGGTTACGACATCCGCTTCGAGTCCGTCGATGACGGCCCTTGCTTGTTTTCCGGAGCCTCCGTGAGATTGATTGATGACTAAGTCTTCTCCGGTTTGTTTTTTCCAATGTGCTACGAAAAGTTTGTTGATCTGCGAATACAATTCCCGAGTCGGATCATAGGAAACGTTCAAAAGTTTGGTCTCCGATAACAATGAAAATGAAACAGAGAACCATAAAATCGATATTAAAGAAATTCTTAAAGATTTGGATTTCATTCGATCCTTCCTCTGGATAAATCTTACAACAAAACGGACAAAAATCTAATTTATTAGATAATTTGTTCCAATATCCTGAGAACTTGTCTAAAAGTAAAGAAATTTGTGGGAACTCCCACGCGTATTAGGGATCAGTGGATAGGAGTCAGATCTCAGGGTGACTTTGCCGAGCACGTTCCGAGGGAAAATTGAACAAACCGGCTCACAATAGTGAACCGACATGGAATTTGCAGAATGCTAAAACAGAAAATGGTCATATTCTCAAAAGTTAAACTATTTTGCGGAGATCCCACGGGTAATTTCTAACAAACCCCACAGGATAGAACTCCCGCGTTTTCCTTTCCGATTTTGGGAGAAGCCCAAAGTAAAAAAACGGCGCGAAACCGAAAGCTCCGCGCGGCACAATTCACCCAAGACCCAGCATGTGCCCAAGTTTAAGTTTTTTGGTCATCAGATAATTATGATTGTCCGAGCCAGGTTGAATTTCGATCGGAATTCTTTCCACCACTTCCAAACCGTAACCGTCCAGACCGACGATCTTACGAGGATTGTTCGTTAAAATTTTCATTTTACCGACGCCGATCTCTCTCAGAATTTGAGCTCCGATTCCGTAATCCCTCAGGTCGGGAGCAAAGCCGAGTTTTTCGTTGGCTTCGACCGTATCATATCCTTTATCTTGAATATTATAAGCTTTTAATTTATTGATCAGGCCGATCCCTCTTCCTTCCTGTCTCATGTAAAGAAGTACACCCTTACCTTCCTTGGAAATCATTTCCAGAGCGGAATGAAGCTGCGGACCGCAATCGCATCGATTGCTCGAAAAGATATCACCGGTTAAACATTCGCTGTGAACTCGAACCATGATAGTTTCTTCTTTTTTGACTTCACCTTTGATGAGAGCGACATGGATCTTATCGTCAATGAGAGTCGAATACGCTCGGATCGTAAAGTCTCCGTAGTCCGTGGGAAGTTTGGATTCCACTTCGAGGCGAATCAGATTTTCTTTCGCTCTACGATAACGGATCAAATCCTCAATCGTATAAATATTCAGACCGTGTTTTTCGGCAAATTTTTCCAGATCCGGAAGACGGGCCATGGTTCCGTCGTCGTTCATAATTTCGCAAATGACACCCGCAGGATATAAACCGGCAAGTTTCGATAAATCCAGGGAAGCTTCGGTGTGACCTGCCCTTCTTAAGACCCCGCCCGGAACGGCCTGGAGAGGAAACAAATGTCCCGGACGCATCAAATCGGCGGACACCGTTTTATCGTCCAAGAGAACCTGAACCGTAATCGCTCTATCCTGAGCGGAAATCCCGGTGGAAGTTCCATGTTTCGCATCCACCGAAACCGTAAACGCGGTTCCGTGTTTATCTCCTAAGGAATAGTCGTCTACCATTCGATTGAGCCCGAGCTTTTTGAGACGCTCGGCTTCCATAGGCATACAAATCAGCCCTCGGCCAAAAGTAGCCATAAAGTTGATTTTTTCCTTATCCGCAAATTCCGCCGCAACGACAAGGTCGCCCTCGTTTTCACGGTCTTCCGAATCCACAAGAACGATCATTCTTCCGGACTTGATTTCTTCGATTGCATTCTCAATGGATTGAATCATAATCTATTCTTACCATCACTTCTATTGGACTCAAATTTGGCTACAGAAACTTAAATACCGTGAATTCGCTTAAGAAAGTTTGGGCATGTCGAGCGATCCATAGCGAGCGAGACAGCCAAAAGCCGCGAAGCGAAAGCGTTGGCTCTCAAGCGCAGCTGAGATGAGCGATCCATAGAGCCGGAGACAGCCAAAAGACAACGGGTTGGCTCCCAACGAAGTTGGGAAATCGCGATTGAACTTCCTTAGGTTATACCGAACTTCCGTTAATCTTACCATTAAATTAGGATTTCAAGAGGAAATTCTGAGATTCTAAAGTCGCCGGTCCAAATGATTCCTTAAAAATCGGAAATCCAGTTTTGTATCTTCGGTCGTAAATCTATCGAAACTGAAAAGTCCGTCTGTAATTCTCCGCTTTTCTTTTCGTTTTTAATTCGCAACACAACGACTTGGGAGGAGAGTAGCCTTATTAGGCCTATTAAGGCTACCATTAAAAAAGGATACGACGATTCCTGCGCTTGGTGTGTTGGAACTCGAAGTCGAAGTCCAATGCGCTTGAGGCGTTACAAAGGGAAAGGTTGCGGAAATACTCGGATTTGTGACCGAATGATCTACAATACTTAGAAGCTCGTTTGCGTTTGGCAGCCTCCAGTCGTTTCTACCCGCGAAATTGGCTACATTCAATGCATTACAAGAAGCGTATGATGCGGTTTGAGTGTTATTCGTAACCGCTCCGAGGCAGGTAAGGGCCGCCTGACCGTCCGCACATTTTTGCCAAATAAGTCCCGTATTTTGATCTGTGATCGATCCATTTCCATTATCCACAAAGGCAAGCGGTGGCAACGGATTACCGGCGACACAACGGACATTCAGGTTTGCCCCTTTGGGAGTCGAATAGGTTTTTAAAATGGCAACGCCACTAAAGTCGGCCACCCAAATATTCGTTGGCGTACCCGTTACCGTAGAATTCGTCATATATGCGATCCCCGAAAAAGTGGCCGGAAAGGAAGCGACGTCGATTTGAGGAGCATTCGAATAATGAAAGAGAGAAGCCAATTCTTTTACCGTGGGAAGTCTCCAGTCGGTTCTACCGGCGTAGCCGTTTCCTCCATTTCGAGTGTTTAAGGCTCCACAACTTCCTACAGGAGCCGGAATGGCCGTAGCTGCGGTCCAAGAGAGTTGGGTCGACACGCCCGTTCCGCAGGCGGCTCCCGACTGACCTTCCGCGCAGGTTTTCCAAGTCAATCCATGAAATTGATCTAAGGTCGTATAATCATTTGTATAAATACAATGTTGTGTGGGTCCCACAAAAGATCTCGCATTGGGTATGTTGGCAAAGGCCCCGTCCTGTCCTGTTCCTAAACATGCAACCCCAGTTCCGGCCGCATCCCAGCAAGTGGTTTGTCCCGTATCAATAATTCCTCCCGGATTGAAAACCAAAGCCGGGTTGGGACAGGCAACGGGGGCATTGGCTCCGCCGGAAACGGGAGCGCCGGTTCCATCGGATATGTTTCCGGAATCGTTAGAAGAATTTGATTTGGATAAATACTGGAGAATTACAAAGTTGGGGTCCAGTTTTTCCGGGGGACGGACGCAAGCCGTGAAAACGATCATTAGAATAAAGAAAAGAAAGGATTTATACATAAGAACCCGTCCCAAAAAAACTGAATGCCGCCGCGCGCTCGGAATCGCAACACCTGGAACAGAACCCGTAGAGCGCCAATAGAAGCGAAAAGTTCTGCCATCAGCTTGTGCATTCTGATAAAATAGAATTAAGTTTTGGAGCATGCCGTAAATCCTCCTATGTTTCTATATAACCGGAAAGGATTCCAAAAAAGTTTTCACTTTTGTATTCTGGTCTGTATTTTTTTTGGGAAAAATAACACCTCTTTGGCTCGGGGCAGATAACTCATATATTCAATTTTTGTGAAGCACAATTTAAATCGTAAACCATTTAGTTTATATTTTGATCTTCTTCGATTGTTTTGTCCTACAAAATTGGCCGGGTTTCCATAGGCCCTGTTTCAGCCGTTTTGCAGAATCTATTTCTGCTCTTTTCAGCAAACATCGTTTAGACGGATTTCAAAACTTGTGTTAGGTAAGCTTCCTTAAAATCGAGCAGCCTGAATTTCACTCCGGGGAACTCAAGCAGAACGCTTCCTACTGATCTCTATCGTTAATTTTACCACAAAACACTGATTCCATACAAAATATTAGGTACTTTATTATATAGTTACGAGTAATATAACCACAAGTATTCGAATCTAAAGATCAATCTGTCGGAGACTACGACCTATCTTCTGTGAAAAGGCTCGGGAGATTTTTCTCTATGAGAAAATCATACTTTTTGCAAGTAAAAAACCTCGTTCTTGTCGGAGCTTTCACGGAAATTGTTACAACAGGTTGTAAAGTCCTAACCCCTAGTTCTTAAACCCTCGCCACTCGAAAAGCGCGCTTTTGATTCCAAAATTCTTCTCAACTTGTAGGGCTGTCTATGCGGACTTCCTAAGGGGCGCAATTCAGGTTACGAGAGGATCTAGGACAGGAAGACTTACAAGGATTCCTTAAACTTCAGAAGTTGTTCCAAATAACGCGCCACAAGATCGATTTCTAAATTGAGAACGGAACCGGGATTCCAAGACTTCGCGTTCGTTTTTTTAAGAGTCTCCGGAATCAGAACCAAATCGAATTCCTCCGCGCGAACATCGACCACGGTCAGCGAAATCCCGTCGACGGTAATACTTCCTCTCGGAGCGATATATCTCGAAAGGGACGAATCGTTTTTAACGGTATAACAGACGACGCTTCCCCCTTCCCTTTCTTCCTTGCTCAGAACTTTTCCGATCCCGTCCACATGACCGCTCACGAGATGACCACCAAGGCGGGTTGTCGGGAGAGCGCTTCTTTCCAGATTCACTTCCTCCCCTTTTTTTAAAAACTTGAAGTTCGTGAGTTCGAGCGTTTTAAAACTGGCGTAAAATCGAAAACGATTTCCTGCTTCGGAGAACTCCGTGACCGTCTGACAACAACCGTTGACGGAAATCGAGTCGCCCAATTTGATATCCGGTTGAAACCATTTCGTCTCAACTAAAAAATCCCTACCCTCGGACGTCTCTTGAAGTTCGAGAATCCTTCCGGTGGTTTCCACTAAACCCGTAAACATCCGTGCGCCTCCCAAATATCCTCTCCAACGTTCGTTTTCCATATTAAGGTTTCTGCATTTGTAATCAACGAAGGTTTGATCCCGTCGGAAATGGAACGAGAAGATTGAATTTTCAGAATGAGATCGTTTTCCCGCATTTTAGGGGAGAATGTATCGTACATCAGGTTTCCGCCTTCCACAAGCAATAGATTGACTCCGATCGAATCTAAAACGGCAAAACATTCATCCGCAAGCGTATCCGGATCGAACGTATAAATTTCCTTTTCGGTTAAGGATTCAAGAAGTTCTTTCGTTCGTTCCGCAAAAAACTCCCCTCGTTTGATCAGAAAAACGCACTTTTTAGAACCGTTTTTATCGTTGATCGCCTTTTGTTTTTCGATCCATCCTTTCGGAATATTCTTTTCTTCGAATATAATAAAAACACGATAGGGTTGATACCGGTCCCGAAACTTCCGGTGGATTTCCGAAATTTCAGGATCAAAGCCGTATTTAAGGATATTTTTCAAGAAACGGGAGATCCCGGATTGAAGAAAAAATCCTTCGTTGCTATTCGGAACGTTCCTACTTTCCGATTCCAAGGAACGACTTACGTCTTTGAAGTTCGACTCGTCTCCGAAAATTTTTTCCGTTCGGCTCTCCCCACCGGCCCGCTTGGTCGGTAAATTTTCCCCGATCCGAAATTCCAAACCGGGATTATCGCGGAACAGGGTTCCGGGTCCCACGAGCACCGCGTCGCATTTCGCTCGTAAAACAGACGTTAGGTGATCCGACGTATTTCCGGAAAGCCGAATCGGAGACTTATCTTTGGAAGAAAAAAAACCTTCCTTGGAAACCGCCGTTTTCAAAATCACAGAGGGTCTTTTTTTTTCGATTCGAGAAAAAAAACCGAACAAACTTTCCTCCGCGATTTCCCTTAGATCCGGGTCGGAAACGACTCCGATTCCCGCCCTTTGACAAAGTTCCAAACCGTCTATTTCCCGAACGAGTGGGTGCAGATCCTTCCAGCCGTAGTAAAGGGTTTTCGGTTTGTGTTCTAAAATCAGATCCAGACAAGGAGGGGTTTTACCGTGATGAGTGCAGGGTTCGAGCGTCACCCACACGTTATGCGGTTCTTGGAAAGGTTTTTCCTCGGAAAAACCTTTCTTTATAAATTCATAATATGCGTTTCTCTCAGCGTGTGGTCCGCCGGTCGGAGAAGTCCTGCCTTTGGCGAGTATCCGTACGTTTTCAACGTCGGTGATCAGACAGGAAACGGGGGGATTCGGAGAACTTTCGCCCGTCGATAAAAAGGAAAGTTTGCGCAATTCCTCCCGAAATGTTTCCGGGAGGAGAGCCATTAGCCTCGGGCCTTTCGTATAACGTGGTCGTAGATATCCACGAGCGGGGCCGCGATGAAAATGGAAGAATACGTTCCGATGATGATCCCGAACGTAAGCACATAGGCGAAGTCGAAAAGTTCGGTAGCTCCTCCGATAATGATCGCGACGATGGAAATCAAGGTCGCAAAAGAGGTGTTAAACGTTCTTCCCAGGGTTTGGTTGATCGCCGAATTGATGGTCTGGCCGAAAGTTTCGTTTAAATTTCCGGCTGCATTCTCCCGGATACGATCGAAAACGACGATCGTATCGTTGATCGAATAACCGAGAAGCGTCAAAAGGGCCGCGATGATCGGAACACTCGGTTTGATCTGGAAAAATCCGATAAACGCGACGGTCAGTATTAAATCGTGGGTCAAGGCCACGATCGCTCCCAAAGCGAATTTGAATTGAAATCGAAAACTGATGTAGGCAAGTATAATCGCCATCGTAAGTCCGAGTAGAGTGGTTCCCGTCGAGGAAAGTTCTCCTCCTACGATCGCCCCTACCTGATTGGCGCTCAGCACCTTACTTTTATCGATTCCGAAATCCGTAATCAAAATGGAAATGAGCGCATCGATTCCGGAAAGTTCGACCTTATCCGTAGGTTTCAACCTTTTCTTTTCTCTATATTTTTGCAGAATCGAATCCACGGAACCGAGACCGATATCGATTTGATAGTGATGTTTCTCTTTGTCCAAAAGGAGAAGAACGGCTTCGATCTTATTTTCGGCAAAGTAGGTTTCCAACTTTTTGCGGTCCGTGTTCTGATCGAACTCGATTACGGTTCTAAGCCCCCCGTTAAAATCCAAGGAATTGGCAAAACCTCCGTGAACGATATACGTATAACCAAAACCGAATGCGATCAGCGCCAGGGAAAGACTGATAGAAACGTATTTGTATTTTATAAAATCAAACATTCTTTAGGACTCCAATTTTTTAAAGCCGAGTCGGAGTTTCTGAACTCCCAACTTATTGACCAAAAGATCCATCACCAAACGACTTAAGAACAAGGACGTAAAAAGGGAAGTGACGATCCCCCAACAAAGCGTGATCGCAAATCCTTTGATCGGACCGTTTCCGAGGCGGATCATCAAAATCCCGGAGATCAAGGTGGTTACGTTACTGTCTATGATCGTCCAAAACGCGTTGTCAAATCCTTGCGCCACCGCGACCGCAGCGGATTTACCGGCCCGCAATTCCTCTTTGATCCGTTCGTAAATGATCACGTTAGCGTCAACCGCCATACCCACGGTCAAAATGATCCCGGCAAAACCGGGCAAGGTCAAAGTAAATCCCATCAAGGAAAGAAGCGCACTGAGAATTAGGATGTTCGCAAAAAGCGCGATGTTTGCCACCAAACCGGAAAGTTTATAGATTAAAATCATATACAACATAACAAGTACGAATCCGATCAGAACTGCTTTCAATCCGACCTCGATGGATTCGATTCCGAGAGTCGGCCCGATAAATCTCATCTCCAAAACACGGAGAGGAATCGGAAGCGCGCCTTCGCTGATCACGTTCGCAAGATCCGCCGCCTCTTCTTTGGCAAAAGAACCGTCGATCTGAGCCACACCGCCCGCGATCGCACCTCGGATCGTAGGGGCGGAAACCACCTTGTCCCCCCAAACGATCGCCAAATTTCTGCCTTTATTTTGGGAAGTGATCTCGAAAAATTTTTCGGCTCCGCTGCTCGTCAGGGTGAAGGAAACGATATAACCGAAGGAATTGTTTTCAAAGGAAGGCCTTGCGTCCCGCATATCTCTTCCGTCGAGGGCGATCGCTTTTTCCAAAACGATAAACCGTCGCGGAAGCAAAGGAGAATTTTGATTGTTTCCCCTCGCCCAATATGCAAAAACTCTAAACTTGTCTTTCGGAATTTTATACTTGTCTTCCAGGGATTGCAGAAATTTGTCCTGTTCCGCCTTACCCAGTTTTTGTTTTACGATATTTTGATATTGAACGATGTCGGTTTCTTCCCTTTTTTTCTGTTCGAGAAGTCTGTTTTCTTCCTGCTGGATGATCGCCGCGTAAGTAAGACCGTTTTTCGCCGAGTTCTCCGGTTCTTCCAGACGATATTCCACGGTTTCCGTGTTCTGAATGATTTCCAGAATTTGGGAAGAGTTAGTCACACCGGGAAGGGAAACCTCGATGGAATCCTGATCCTTTTGAATCCGCACCTGAGGTTCGGTCAGGTTCTGGCTCGTAAGACGGTTGTCGATGATGAGTTTCGCCTTTTCCAATTCCAAAAGTTTTCGGCTCGGAGAAAGTTCAAAATAACTTTCGATCTCACTCAGACGATCCTTGGCCTTTTGTTTTTCCTTTTCGTCGGCGGAAGGATCGGCCACGGTTTTGTTTAAATTTTCAATTTCTTTAATATAACTTTCACGAAGTTTGGAAGCATAGTCTTCGAAATCCCCTTTCAGCGCGACCCGCATCCCGCCTTGTAAGTCGAGACCGAGTTTGATCGTAAGAGGACGTCCTTTGGTGATCCATTCCTCCACGAAAGTAGGACGCAGTTTGTTTTTGGCTTCCAAAATCAGATCCGGATTTTCCTGAGAGATCTGATTGATCTTTGCGGAAGTTACAAATCTTCCTTTGACCAAAAGAAAGGACTCGTCCTTTAAAGCGGAAGGCGCGGGAGAAATTTCCCAATCGGATTGTTTGTATTCCGCATTCCAACGTTTTTCAAACTTCGATAGAACTTCTTTTTTTTGCTCTTCCGGAAGGGACGCAAATTCTTTTCTTACCGCAAGTTCCAACTCTCTCGTTGCAAAGTTGGGATAAAGTATTACCGTAGCCGCCAAAATAATAGCGAGCGGCAGGAAAATCCATGTCGCAGATTTCAAGGGAAACTCCTAGTCTCTTCTCATTTTATTGATCGTAACCGGGGATCTGCGGCTGGAACTTCCGCGCGACTTACCCGCTTTCAATCGATACAAAGCAAATAATAAAATAAATACAACGATGATGATCGGTTTTTTATATTCGGAAATAAAACCAGTAAAGGAACCGGGCTTTTGTCCTTCCTGAACTTTCTTTTTTTCCTCTTCCTTTTTCTTGTCTTCGCCTAACTTGAGTATTTCGGAAAGGCTATTTTTAAAGGAAGAACTCTGCTCCTGCTTTTCCGGCTCGGCGGAGGCGGTAAAACCGGGAAGGTTGTTCGGACGAACCTTGACTTCTTCATTGACCCAATACGGCTTGGACAAATCTCCCGGATCGGTTTTGGACGAGCTAGCAACCTGTTGTTCGTCGGTGTTTCCTTGTTCTTTGATTTGTGTGTTGTTGGAAGAACCGGCGTTGGAAGAATTCGATCCGTTGTTCTGAGAACCGTTCGTGTTGTTCCCGGAAGAGGTTCCGTCGTTATTGTCCGGTTCCACGTTCTTCTTTTGTGTTCCTTCGGAATAGGGAGGAACACCGGAAGACTTTCTGGACTTCCTCTTTTTGGATCTTTTCCTTTCCTTTTTTTTGGAAACCTTGGAAACTCCGGCCGACGGATTGGAATTGGAATTGGAAGACTTTTTACCGACGGTCTTTTTGGGTTCACCGACCCTTTCTAAAAAATCGATTTCTTCTCCGTCTTGGGAAAACAGAAACGGATTTCCCAGAAATAAGAAGATCAGAATTGAGACCGCGGTTTTTTTCATTTGTCTGTTTGTTTCTTTTTCAAAACGGTGCTCGCTGTAAAAGATACGTTCGTATCCTTTGCGATGTTGAGAACTACAACCTCGTTGTTGTCCTTGATCTCCACGACCTTGCCGTGGATTCCGGAAGAGGTAACTACCTCGTCTCCTTTTTTCAGAGTGTCGATCATTTCTTTGCGTTTTTTCTCTTCGTTTCTCTGAGGACGAATGACTAGGAAATACATGATCACGAGCATAATCGGGATCAGAAGCAAAGTGGAAAAAGGCGACTTGTCCCCTTCTCCGGCGGCCTGAGCCAGTTGCAATAGAATGATGGAATCAAAAATCATGGTTACTTTCCTGTTCGGTCTTTTTTGTCAAATTCTTACCAGTATTTTTCCCGTTTACGCTTTGGAAATTAAATCTTCGAAATACTTCTTTGTTTTTCCGGAAAGAAGAGCTTCCCAAGCGATTTTGTAACCTTGTTCGATCGACTCCGCCTTTCCCATCACAAAGAGCCCCGCTCCCGTGTTCAAAGCGACCGCGTGAGTTCCCGCAATCGGTTCCGAGTTCAAAACTTTTCTCGCCAAGGCCTCGGCGTGATCGCTGGAAGAGGCATAGACTTCCTCTTTTTTTAAGGAAGAAAGTTCGAGGACCTTAGGATCGAAAGAATGACGGCTGATCACACCGTTCTCTAAAAAAGTATAATCGGTGATTTGAAAGATGGAAAACTCATCCAAGCCGTCCCTTGAGTGACAAACCAAAGCCCGCTTTAAACCCAGGGATTGCAAAACCTTGATGAACAGTTCCATCAATTCCGGTTGGTAAACTCCGATGATTTGGAACTGAGGGGAAAACGGATTGGAAAGAGGACCGATCATATTGAACACGGTTCTAAACCCGAGTTCCCTGCGGACCGGACCCGCGTATTTCATGGAAGGATGCCACATAGGGGCGAATAAAAACGTAAACCCGCAGTCGATCAGATTCGATTCCACTTCTTCCTGATTCGTTTCCGTTTGATACCCGAGTCGGGTGAGAATATCACTCGAACCGGTATGGGAGGATACGGAACGGTTTCCGTGTTTTGCGACCTTAATTCCCAAAGAAGCCAAAGTGATCGCGGACAAGGTGCTGATATTGAGGGTGCCCTGCCCGTCTCCCCCGGTTCCGCAAGTATCCAAAAGATCAAAGGGAAAAACCGTCTTGGGTTTGAGCGCGTTTTTACGCAGCGCGAGAGTACAACCTAAAACCTCGTCCGCCGATTCTCCATTGGCCCGCATTGCGGTTAAAAACGACGAAAGTAGAACTTCGGAAACTTCCCCTTTCATCACGTGATTCATAAAGGACTCCGCTTCCAGGGCGCTGAGATGTTTGTGGTCTATGAGTTTAAGAACGGCTGCTCTTGGTTCCATTTTTTTGAAACATCCTTTTGAGATTGGAAGGTGTCAGAACCTTAGTGTTGGAAACGAGATAACGAATCCCGGAAATCACGGTGATCGCCGTGGTGACGAGCATTCCCCAATACGGAACGAACGTGCCTAAACCGAAAATCACGTCTCCGAGCCCGACGTTCCGATCCAGGTTTTGAAAGAAGCGGATCGCGTTTCCGGTGGCGATTTCAAACACGGTGAGGCCGGCCGCCTTTCCGGAAGCGAAGGCTTCGTTGATCAAAATCCGTTTTTTACTCGAAACCAAAATAAAAAATACGAGGATGAGAACGATGGCCCCCATCTGAAACACGGTCTTGACCTTACCGAGCATCGTGGTTCGGATCGACTGACCTTGACGGATCGCCAGATAACGAAGGCTTGTGATGAGCATATCGCGTCCTATGATCAAACAAACCATCCAGAATTCGATCTGTTCCTGCAAAAAGATAAACGTAACGAAACAACCCGTAACGATGATCTTGTCCGCCAGAGGGTCCAGAAATTTACCGAACTCGGTTTCCTGGTTCCATTTCCGAGCGAGATAACCGTCGATCAAATCGGTGAGAGACGCCGCGGAAAAAAGTACAAGAGCGGCGATATGATATTCCAGTTCTTTTTGAAACAAAAACCAAACGAAAAAAGGAACCGCCGCCACCCGGAGCATCGTAAGAATATTAGGAATATTGAAAATAGCTTTGTTCATTTGGAAATCCAGGTTCCGTTCATATCGTATTCGTAAAAGGAATCGATCCGCACTTTTCCGATCGTACCGGGAATTAGGGAAACGTCGTCCACATACACGACCTCGTCCATTTCGGGAGCGTCCTGCAATCTTCGGACCACGGCCTGACCGTCTTCGACCGCGTCCACGATCGCGCCGTAGGTTTGACCGATTCGAGATTGGTGAATTTCCTCCAAGATCGCCAGATGAACGTCCCGGATGAGATTGATTCGTTTGGATTTTTCCTTTTCGGAAACGGTTTGTTTGAGCTCCGCGCCTCTGGTTCCTTCCTGCGGAGAATAGGAAAACAAGTTCACTTTTTCCGGTCTCGTCTCTTCGATAAATCTTAGAACCATATCCACGTCGTCGGGTTCCTCTCCCGGATAACCGATGATAAACGAAGTGCGGATTTCCAAACCGGGTTTTACTTCTCTGGCAAGAAAAAACAAATCCCTAAAGGCGGAACTTTCTCCGGACCGGTTCATCGATTTTAAAATTTTGGAAGATACGTGTTGTAAGGGAGATTCCAGGTACGGAGCGATTTTCGGAGTTTCTCCCATCAGACGGATCAGCTTTTCGGTTTTTTTATCCGGATACAAATACAAGAGTCTTAAAATTTCCAGGGAATCGATCTCCGCAACTTTGCGGACCATATCCAAAAGAACTTCGGAATCCCTTCCGTAATACACGGTGTCCTGAGAAACCAAACAGATTTCCTTAGCGCCGGCACGGATCGCACGGTCCGCGTCCCTAAGAATTTCCTCCACGGGAGATTCCCGAAACTTACCTCGAAAGGAAGGAATGATGCAGAAAGAACAACCCCGATTGCAACCGTCGGAAACTTTTACGTACGCGTAGGGTTTGGAATAGTTTTCGATTCCGGAAGATAGTTTCCATCTTTCTAATATATCTTGGTTGAATTCCCGCTTTGGAGGAGAAAGATCCGGAAATTTTTCTCGAAGGATTTTACCCGCCTGCGCGTATTTGCCCGTTCCGAAAAACAGATCCACTTCCGGAATTTCGGCGCTGATATTGTCCGGATATCGCTCCGCAAAACAACCCACGACGACCAGTTTTTGGTGATTCTGTTTTTTAACCTGAGCCGCGGAAAGAATCGTCTGAATCGTCTCTTCCGTGGCAGATTGGATGAACGTGCAGGTGTTGATGAAATGAAAGTCGGATTCTTCCGCAAGGTTAGCGGGAGTAAATCCTTCCTCCAAAAGAGAATGATGCATGCTCATGGAGTCCGCTGTGTTTTTGGGACAACCGAGAGTGGTGATGTAGAACTTCTTCTCCAAAAAACCCTATTCTCCCAACTCCTTGATGATGGACTGAGTGCTATCATAAGGATTCTGCGTTTTTACGAAAATTTTCTTCACGAGTTTTCCGGGACGTCCCAAAGTGATTTTGGGTTTTCCGTTTTGAATCATCTCCACCGCCGAGCCGTCTCCCACTTTTAATTCAAGACGATCCTTGGCTTCCAGACTTCTGGTTTCCCCCGCCTGGACGAGACCTCTAAATCCCATCTGACCGTCGATGATGAATTCCGCGTAACTCGCCTTATTGAAAAACAGGGTCACTTGGATGGGAACGTCGCCTAACGTTTTGGTGTTGTCCACCGCGTTGTTGTTTTCCTGTTTTTGTTCCTCGTCGCTTAACGTTACGAGAACCTTCGCGGAATTTTCGGTCACGGCTTGTGCGATGATACGAACGTTACGTCTTAGGCTGGAAATTTCCGGAATCGTATAACTCAAAACTTTTTCCTGTCCTTCGTTTAGGCGAAACTTATATACGGTAAGTTCCGGATATACGTTGAACGCGAGGACCGCGGCGTTTAACGCGCCTCCTTTTTCCACGGAGTCTATGAACAGTTTGCACTGCTGATTGCTCACGGAAAAACTCACTCCTTTATCGGGCGTAAGAATGAAGGATTCGCTTCTGTTTTCCGGAATCGATCGGGAAAGGAAATCGATGTTTTCGGGGATATCCAGTTTTTTACCGGATTCTTCCACCGCGTCGTCATCGGAAGAAGGGCTCATAAAACTATCTATGATGAGATACGCGGAAATGAGAATGATCAACACGGATGCGATCGTAAAGATTTTGTTTTTATCCAGATTGATTTTCGTATAATACGAAGCGGTCGGACGAGTCAGTTCTTCGAGAGGCGCTTGGGATTCTTCGATCTTTTCTCCCCGGTATAAGTTGATCAGTTGTCCCGTGTCGAGTTTGAGATAACTTCCGTAATTCTTCAAAAATCCCATGGTGAAGGTTTCTCCCGGAAACTGGGAATAATCCTCGGTCTCAAGAGCGAGAATGTATTTCACGGAGATGTTCGTTTCTTTGGCTACGTCCTTGACGCTCAGTTTTTTTTCTTCTCTCGCTTCGCGGAGAATCTGCCCTACTCTTTTCTGATTCAAAGTTTCGCTCCTTCTAGGACTTAGGGTTTATTGTTCCGACACAAGCGGGTTGTTTATGATTTTTGCATTTCCGCCTATATGAAAGTTGAACTGTCCGTCCTCCAAATCCGGATTGGTTTCCAAATTGGAGAATTCGATCGTTGTCTCCTTTCCTCTTCCGTCGCTTGCGACCGCTTTCTGAATGAAATACGTTTGTGCGTCCACGTAGAGAAGCATGGTCTCGAAACCGCCGATTTTTTCCCTTTGTTCCAAGTTGAGGACGAAGTATTTGCGTCCGTCTTTGGAAGAAGTCTGCGGTTGTTCGATCGAGTCGAATTTATAATGATACTTCCTAAAAATCCGAGAAAGGCCTTCATCCGTAAAACTGGAAAAGATCGGCCCGGATTTATTCGATTTATTGAGTGTAAGATCCTGTTTGCCGACGGCATTCAGACGAGCGATATAGATATACAGGGTTTTTCCGTCGGAAACGATCTCGTCTCCGGACGGATCGCTGAATTGATATCGAATTCTTCCGCCTTTTTTATAAAGACAGATCCCTTTCATATTCTTGCTCTTTTTATTGGATACGGTTTGGATCTGAAAATCGGCCTTGTAGGAACTCAGATCGCTGAATTTCTTCTTCACCTGTTTGACGACTTCGGGCGGAGAATTCCAGTTATGCGTAGGTTGTTGAGCCAGGAGGGAAAATTCCGAGGCAAAGAATAAGATACAAAAAAAGAGAATGATTGTTTTTTTCATGAGAAAAACCGGATCTCCCGGGATTTTTTTACTAAGATCGAACGCCTTGGGAACCTTGTCACTTTCTAAAATTGGGGCCGACCCCGATCCGTAGAATTTTGATTCCAAGACAATTTCGCTCGAATACTTATAACTTGAAACAGCTTCCTGCAATGACCCATAACCTTACCCACAAATATGAGAAAAAACTAGATTTTTCAACCTTTATTTCCAAAGTTAGTAAGGGCCTTATAATGAACACTAAACATTGGAGTAGTACACTCGGAACGGAATTAGATTGGGTGGAAGAAGAATATTTATCGCTGAACTTGGGAGATAAGCGATTGGATAAACGACTCAAGAAAATCGTGAGCGTGATGACAAAACGAGGAGGAACGAGTTTGCCAGATATATTTGGCAATTGGTCAGGCACGAAAGGAGCGTATCGCTTTTTTTCGAATCCGAAAGTATCATCGGAAAAGATCATAGAACCTCATAGTCAAGCAACAAAGAAACGACTTCACCAACAAGAAACAGTCTTGGTATTAAGCGACACAACGAAATCTATTATAGAAAAAGGGATCGTGTAGATGACTTGGGGCCGATGAACTCGGAATACAATCAGGGTCTTCTTTTGCATCCATCGATAGCTTTACGACTGAGGAATCCCTTTAGGCATCCTGGATTTTAAAATGTGGTCACGTACGGAATTAGGCGCCAACCAAAATCAAGACGGAAGAAAAATGTCCATAGAACATAAGGAAAGTG
>NZ_ANIK01000076.1 GCF_000347175.1 Leptospira alstonii serovar Sichuan str. 79601 | reverse complement strand
TCTGAATATTCTGAAAAACCACTATCCACTGATTCCTAAAACCTATCCACTAATACACATACATCTTTTGGCCGCTACTCTTGTCTCTTACAGCTTCCCCTAACACAAAGCCTTTCTTACTTTTCTTTGCTTCCATTCCCTCTCTTCCCCCAGCTTTTTTTGTACTCTTTAATTGGGTTCTGATTTTTCTTCTCATCCCTTACTTGCTCCCTTTCAATCATTGGAAAGAAGGGAGCTTTATTTGTGTTTCTTTAGGTTTAACTTTCAAACTGAAAAGTGCGCTTGATGAAATTGGCCATTACTCTCCTAAAACATGGCCTGGTTCTCTTAGCTTTTCTCCAAATTTAGAACTGAGTTTACTCATACCTTCTTGAGAGATTCCTGTATTAACTACATATATCTCATCGATTTCTTTTAAACTAAGAAGAAGATCTAAAGATTTGTCTGTAATATTAGGAGCATTGAAAATGGCTACGCGGAAAATCTTGTTAGCTTTATTGATAAACAAACTAAGTTGCTCATCAGTAATATCGCAGTTTTCAATCACCAATTCGCCTAAAGAAATCCTTTCTAAGTTACCCAGTTCAGTAGAAGGCACATGAGAAAATTTTAAATTTTGCAAACTTAAAGACGAAAGCTTGTAAAAGACCGATAAAAACTTAATCATTTTATAATCTCTTTTACTTTCGCCATCAATAGTTAGTCTTGTTATTTCATCTATATCCGTTTTTTTAATTGGGTTATATCCTACTGATATATAGTAATTATTCAGTTTTTCAAATAACGCGTCATTCTCTTCCGCATTTGAATTAATATCTTTTTTGCAACTTATTGCAAAAAATCCGAGTGCTAAAAAGTTTAATAGTATCAGTTTCAAAAAAAGTTTCATTTTGGATTCCATCCTAAGTGTTCTGCATACGAAGGTACATCATAACCAGGTCGAGCTTTTTGATCCGGAGCGTCCCTAAATACTACGTGAGCATGAGGGTTTGGATTTTTCACGTATTTTTGAAAGTTATCATAATCATACCCTGTTTTTGATTTGTTCTTACCTAACTGTCCAACGTAATGATTTCCAGTAGTACCGGCGTATCCAAATATGGTTCCTGTTTTTAAAACGAGAGGTGTATCAGGATTCATTTTAAAGTGATCTTTAACATACTTCGGAATTTGATTTGCCATGTGACCTACTTGTGTTTCTCTTTCAACTCCATTTTTGTCTTTAAATTGCAAAACCGCTTTATTTCCAGCTGTATCATCACGACCCCAAGATTTTATTTTAAATTTTCCATCAGGGGTATCAAAGACAGAATAAGGAGTTAAATTCTTGGCCATAAGATCGGCCTGACCATTTTGTTTACCTTCATTTGGAGTATGCATTCTAGATCCATCTTTCCAATCTACAGAACTAATTTTTGCATTTGGCGCATTCGGATCGTTTAACGAATGTATAACCTCGGAATTTAAACCTTTAGCTTCAAATTGTTTAAAAATTCCGCCTGTTTGGGTATTCAGAGTATAGCCATTTGCCAAATTCATGATTGCGTCACCATTCGCGTTATACGATATCTTAGCCTTTATTCCGTTAATGGTAAATTCTTCACCATTCTTAGGATTGCCGTTTAATTCGCCGTTAGCCGCTATCTTCTCATTCATCAACTTCACGCTATCATTGTGAACCAAGATGCACGATTCAGTCGCGTAGTAGGTATGATAGTCTTCGACTTCAAAGTTAAACACAGCGACTTTCTCTTTGTGAATCTCTTTCACAATCGAATTGATACCGACCGTCTCTCCCGATTTGTCGAACAAAACATCCTTCAGAGTCAGCTCGCCCGCCAACACAAAGCCACGATTCTTGGTAAAAAATCTGTGATTCGAAGTCGTTACTACTTCAACATATTCTCCAAAATTGATTCTAAGAAGTTCCGAATTCTCGTTTCTAAACAAGCGTACCACACGTTTCAAACTCTGATCTTTGGTTTCTGGATTAAAAGCTAAGACTTCATCTCCGGTCTGAACCGTTTCAATCGGTTTCAACCCTTTGCTCGTAAGAACAAGAGTTCCCGCTACAAAACAAAAGCTTAAGTTTTCTTCACTTCCACCAAACGCACTCTTCGCTCCATCCCAAGCCGCAGACGCAGCTCCTTTTACGCCGTCCCAAGCCGCCGATGCCATACCTTTCACACCATCCCAAGCATCGCCTAACGCGCCTTCCGCCTTGCTCATTAAGTGGTCGAGAATATCTCCTTCCTCTCTTCTTGTTGCAGCATATCCCGCCGCTTCCAAAACTTGGGCTCCTTGTTCAGAATTATTTTTTTCCTGAGCAGCCTTCGACTTGGAGTCCGAATCCTCCGACATACCTCGGTTCATAGAATATTGAGCGATAAAATCAGCGTTAGACGAC
>NZ_ANIK01000075.1 GCF_000347175.1 Leptospira alstonii serovar Sichuan str. 79601 | reverse complement strand
TTGAAGATTATTCCTCACCCTGTGATGGATTTCCTTGATCAGCTCGTCTTTTTCCTTAATGTAAGAATTCAAAAGATTGACGGTTAAAATGGCGATACTCGTAAAAAAGAAAAAACCCAATACGGAATCTACGGCAAAGCTTACTTTTAAAACTCCTCTTTGAGAAAGCATATGCAGAAAATAAAATATCAGTGCATACGAATAAATCGAAATAAAGATCGTAGTTCGAATACTTGTAAAAAGTAGAAATATAATGACAAGAATCGGAAAACTAGACAAAACGTTCCCTTCGGGATCTCCGAAAAACATTCCTAAGGTGACTCCTACCAGAACGGTCGACAAAGTGAGAGTTAAAGCTTTTTTAAATTGCCCGTTCCAAACCAAAAGCATCGATAAAAACGAAGCCGATATTAGCAGTACAAAACTAGGGAGATACGTCACTTGGTCGAAAAAAAAACAAAACGTGATTCCCGGAAAAACGAAAGTAACTACGTTAAAAACAAACAGATACAAAGCTCTCACTCTTAGGATAAACGGCTCTTGCGCGTAGAGATGTTGAAATCTTTTTAAAATCATAATTTCCTAAAAAATCGATCCTTTCCGAAATTGTATCACTCGGAAAGACTCATTTACAATTCTAAGATTGTAACTCTTACTCAGCCAAATTTCAAGTCGAGCGAGACACAATATTCGGACTTAAGAAAATTTCATTTTCCACATTCCGTGTATAGATGAGAAATTAAATCCGAGATTTACCACGCACCTTAACTTGGAACGTCACCTTTCCCGAAAAAAAATCAATATGAATGCCTTCCTACGGGGTGGCATTCAGGGAGTGAAACTTTAGTTCATAGAGCGGTCAATTGAAATAGGTGTCTCATTCTCGGAAACTCAAACCTTGCTCCTACGGTTGCTCGGTTGTGGATCATTCGACAGGGACACAATTAAGTTTTGAGACACATCACAATTTGCGCGAGATGTTTTTTATCAAAAACAAAAATCGGATCAAAATTCCAAAACGGCGACCAAACCCCGATCGTTGAAAAGTTCGAAATTGGCTCGGATTTGTTTGGAAAGAATCTGAATCAAAGTGAAACCGGTCGTATTCTGTTTTTTCAAATCAATGGGAGTGATCATTCCAACTCCGTTGTCCTTTATTATCAATTTGTAATTTTCCCCGTGTTTAGAAAAACAAATCTCTATCTTCGGGTCCGACGATCCCTTAAACGCATGAGTCAGAGAATTGTTCAAAAGTTCGTTGAAGATCATCGCACAAGGAATCGCCGTTTCGATCGGGAGATCGATTCTTTCCGAATCGTTGCGGATCGATACATGAGACTCCTTATGTTTGTTTTTAAGATTCTCTATGATCCTTTCGATCACGCTCGAAAATTCTATACTGTGATAGTTATCCGATTTGTACATGTAATTATGAACTTCGGACATCGCCAGAATTC
>NZ_ANIK01000074.1 GCF_000347175.1 Leptospira alstonii serovar Sichuan str. 79601 | reverse complement strand
AGCGAAGCTGAGATGAGCGATCCATAGAGAGCGAGACAAACAAAAGCCGCGAAGCGAAAGCGTTGTTTCTCAGCGAAGCTGAGATGAGCGATCCATAGAGAGCGAGACAAACAAAAGCCGCGAAGCGAAAAACTCAATGTTGCTCACTAGAAGCCGCGCTTTCAGCTCCAATCAACAAATTGATGTTTTACTAAAAAAACGTAACTCGTTCGTCATATCAATGAAAACGTAAACGGATGGAGAATTGATTTTTCAATAACTCTAAAATCGAAATCAAACGCTTCGTTTTAAAATTACGGGAACGCTCACTCCAAGAAATACGAGTCGACTTTTTTTCGGAAGAAATTAGAAATCAAAAACGAACCTTGGATAAAAGTGATATGTTCTTACGCGTATTCTTATTGCCCTTCTTTATATTCTACCTTCCGATTCAATATCGGATCGGAAGTAACGGAATCGGAGGAATCGTCTTAGTGGGAATCCTACTTTGCGGTTCGATTTTTTTTCGGATATGGAAAAAAGAATCTTTCTCATCTTTCATTGTTTCGCCCGTTCTACTCGTTTCGTATTGGTCCTTGTTCGTTTTTGCGGAAGGAATTTTCTATACAAAAGCCGCGTTGGATTCTTTTTTCCTAGGCGATTTCGATTATACGGCTCAACTTAGAATGATCGTTCCTACGATTGACGGAAACATCTTTCAAACACAGTATTACGGATCGGAAGAGAACGCGAACTTTCTCTCTCATCATATGACTCCCGGAATTTTACTTTTGACTCCCTTTCCGATTCTGTTCGGTTCCGAACTCGGATTAGGAGCCGGGGTATTTTTTTTCGCATCGCTCACGATTCCTCTTTTGTATCATTACTTAAGGGAATGTTCCGTCTCCGAAGAACTCGCCCTCTGCGCGACGCTCCTTTGGTCCGGATCGTCCGGTTTCTACCGCTTGAACCATTCCTTGCACTTCGAAGTTCTGGTTCCGATCCTTTGTTTATGCGTATTCATCGGAATTCAAAAACGAAAACATTGGATTACCACCGTAAGCCTCTGTTTCTTTTTGGGAATCAAGGAGGACGTCGCGATCTACATGGCCGCCCTTGCCGTCGGCATGATTGCGGCCGACAACAAAAGAAAAAAAGAATGGATTTCCGTTTTTATTACTTGCGTATTTTATTATTTTCTTATATTTCCGATCTTAAACGACCTGGCCGGAAATTCCGCGGAAAAAAATTGGAAAGAATACTGGGGAACGGGAACCGAAAATCCGACCTTCGCGGTTTTGAATTACATTCAAAATTCGGAAAGTAGGTTTCAGTATTGGAAAGGAATCCGGGATCTAAGTTTGGAATGGGGTTTTTGGAACCTGACCGGAGGTTGGTTATTACTTCCCTTTTTAGGTTTGTATTCCGTGTTTCGGTTATCGATCCATCCTTGGGTGAGGGATTTATACAGCTATTATATATATCCCCTCGTTCCCTTCTTGATTTTATTCTTAAGAACCGGAGCCGAATGGATTCAAAATCGAACCGGCAAACCCGAAACGAAATTCTTATCTTCCGTTTCTAAGGAAAAAAAAATTTTAATCGCTCTCATCCTTAGTTTTTGCGTTTCTATTTATAGGAATTCCAAGGAAACCGAATATCCGATCGTATTCGAATCCAAACCGGAATTGGCGGCGGAATTGAAAAACCTCCTGGAACAAATCCCAGCCGGAAAATCCGTCTCGGCAGGATTTCATCTTTCGCCCTTTGTCTCTTTAAAAAATCCCGTATATCCGATTCGGGAAGATCGAAAATGGAAAGAGTGGATCCTTATCAATCGCGAATACAATTCCCCCTATTTGAGTTCCGCAAAAATTCTAGAACGAATCGATGCGGACGTGCGCGGAGGTGAATTACGCTGGGTTCAAAAAACGAATCGTTTCGGTTTATTGCGTCTAAACGGACCTTTGTCCGACGCGCCTTAGAAAACGAAACGTATTCAAAATTTTTAATTTTAGAATATTTTAAAATTATTTACAATATTCCTTCAAACGATTTTTAGCATCCGCGTATCCCAACTCCAAAGATTTTTGAAAATCCTTACACGCCGACGGAGTTTTCTTTAAAAAAACATAAGCAAGACCCCTGTTATGAAACGCAACCTCGTCCTTCGGATTGAATTGTAACACTTTCGTATAACTCAGAACCGATTCCGAATATTTCCGCAAACCGTACTGAGCGTAAGCCAGTTCAAAAAAAGCATAGGTGTTTTTTTTATCCAGGTTTACGGCCTTTCGGGCGTCGTCAAGAGCCTCGGAATAATCTTTATAATGATTCTCACAACGCGCCTTGTGACCGTAAAGTTCGGCGTTTTTGTTTTCACCGAGTGAAATCGCTTTTTGAAAGTCCTCGATCGCCTGTTTACAATCGTCGATCATCTCGTTTCCGTAACCTTTAGAAAGAAAGGCGGATTTTTTTTGAGGATCGATTTCAACAGCCTTGTTGAAATCCTTTACGGCCTCGTCGTACCGTTTCAAAGTGTATTTGGCCAGACCTCGATAGTAATAACCGGAAGCGTCCCCCGGAACCAATATCAAATATTTGGAATATTCTTCGATCGCTTGGAGATAATCCCCCCTTTCGTTCGCACTATAAGCTCCGTTAAAAATTTCGTTCGGATCTTGGCTCGTAGAAACGTTAGGATCGGGGGAAGAAACGGTGTTAGGCGGATTCGAAGTCGCCAAACTCGTCTTGATTTCTTCGATCAAAGAGAGGACGACCTTTCCTATTTCTTCGATCTGCGAAATTTTGGCATTGGCGGCGTTAGGGTCCGAATTCGCTTTTTCGGGAAAAAATAAACCGAAAGCAAGAAGAATGATCCCGAGAATGAAAAACCAACCGAGTATTCTATTTTCCATCAGATCATAAAAAACCGACATCTTTCGGAATTCAACTTTTTATTGATTCGAAAGCTTCCGGTTCTAACCTTTTTGTGCCTTGTATAAATTAAAGTGAGTTTCAATGCGAAAACGATTGAGGCGGAATCGACAAATTGGAATAACACAAAATTTCGCTTTTAAAACGGGATTCGTTTCAAAATTCACGGTATTCTATTATACGGGGATCGGTGAGCGCCGCCTATTCGTGGTGCAATCGAAAGATCATACCTTAGGAAGAAATACGTGAAAAATCGTTTTACCCGGTTCCGATTCGAGTTCGATTCTTCCTTCGTGTTTTTTTACGATCCTGCGAGAGATGTCCAAACCCAAGCCGCTTCCTTCTCCGGGACCTTTTGTGGTAAAAAAAGGATCGAAGATCTTTTCCCGCACTTCCGACGGAACCCCGGGGCCGTTGTCCTGAATCGAAACCCGAACCTCGTCCTTTTGATCTTGAATTGAAATCCGGATCTTTCCCTTAAAACGCATCGCTTGCAAAGAATTGTATATTATGTTTGTCCAAACTTGGACGAGGTCGTCCGGATAGGCGGCAATCATGGGGCGATTTTGAAAATCCAGTTCCACGTCCACCCCGCCTTTGATTTTGTTGTGATAGATCGTCAAAACGGTCTCTATGTTTTCCGCAAGGTCGGTGAGCACCTTTCCCCTATTTTCCTCGGTATCGATATGCGCGTAACTTTTCAAAGCGTAAACGATTTTAGAAGTCCTATCCACGGCCAATCGGATCGAAAGTATATTTTTATACGTATGAATCTCTTCCAAAGCGAACTTAACCAAAGGATAATATTCAGGATCCGTAAATAATAATGGAAATTCCTCCAACGCGGAAGGAAGTCCGTTGTCCAAAAGCCGATCAGCGATATCGTGCGCATTTTCGTAACCCAACGCAGTCAATTTCGTCTTCATGGCATTCAAAGCGGCTCGTTTATTCTCTCTGGAAAGGATACCTTCCTTACTTTCGATTCCCTTTCGAATCAATTCGGAAAGATTATGAACAAATTCGGCTCCCACCGAAGAAAATTCGTGACCTAATTTTTCCATTCTCTCGGCGGACGAATTCAAATAGGCCCTCAATTCTCCGCTGAGAGCCGAGATGGCGCCTAACGGATTATTGATCTCGTGCGCGATCCCGGCCACGAGTTGTCCCAATGCGGCCATTTTTTCCGATTGAATCAACTGTTCCTGGGTTCTTTGCAGATTTTCAAGAGCGTCGGCCAATTCGGAGGTTCGGACTTTTACCGCCTTTTCCAATTCTTCCTTGGCCTCTTTTCTCTCCGCGTTTAAAAGAAGCTGCGTGACTTGTTCGGCGACCGTTACCACGAATTGTTTTTCGTATCCCATCCAACGTCTCAACTCTCCCCTGTGTTCAAGGCAAACGACTCCTTTGATCTTACCTCGGAGAAAAAAAGGAGCGTCCAATAAGGAACTGATCTCGAAGGGTTTGCTATAGGAGTCGGCGAACTCGGAAGTTCTCGGATCGTTAATTACGTCCACGGCGTCCACAAATCGATCGGTCTGAATGGCTTCAAAATATTTAGGATAACTCGTGAGAGTCATATTCATTTTTTCTAAATAAGTTTTAGTCTTTCGATCCCAGCCGACCACAAGGGTCAATATGTTCGGATCATCCTTGTCGAAAATCCAAATCGAAGCGCGATCGCAGTCGGCAACTTCAGAAACCATGATTACGATTTTTTTCGCGCCTGATTCGAAATTACCGGATGCGAATTCCGAATCGGTTGCCATTTCCATAAGCGCCTGCGCGTGTAAGGCGATCCGCCTCGACTGTTCTTCTCTTTCTCTAATGGCGGCTTTCTTCTGCGTAATGTCCCTTGCAATGGCGATCGTAATCTGGTTATCTCCTATGTTTACGCGCCTGGCTGAAAACAGAGCGTCTACGATCTCCCCGTTTTTCTTTTTAAACTGAACTTCGTAATCTCTGATAATTCCTTCCCGTTCCAGGATATCCATCACCTTTTTCCTGTCTTTGGGGTCGTTCCAAATTCCCAACTCTAAGGGTATTTTACCGATCACTTCTTCTTTGGAATATTGGAGCATTTCCGAAAAGTGTTCGTTTACTTGAATATACCTTCCGTTCTTAAGATCGTTGAGAGTGATCGTATCCGGATTCATTTCGAAAATCATTTCAAAAAGATCTTTGCTAAGACTCAGTTCTTCGTAGAGTGTTCTTCTTTCCTCTTCCGATTTTTTCTTTTCGGTGATATCCGTTGCCAAGGAGACCACTTGTTTTCTTCCGTCGAGTTCTATGATTCTCGCGGAATAAAGGATCGGAACGACGGTTCCGTCCGAGGCCAGATAAACGGTCTCTAAATTTTTGACCTCTTTTTTTTGGGAAAGAAGTTCGTAGACCTCGCTTCTGAAATTCGGAGCCTTATCCCATACGTGAATTTCGGGAGTTGTCTTACCGATCACATCCTCGCGTTTCATTTTAGCCATTTCCAAAAATCGTTCGTTTACGTCCAGGATCGTACGATTTTCCCAGTCGGTGACAACGAGAGCGGAAGGAGTCAATTGGAATAGTTTCTGAAATAGATCCTTACTTTTTACCAATTCGTTCGCGAGGTTTTCCAACTCTTGCGCATAAGCTTTGATTTCGGTAATATCGTGACCGATCGCGAGGATTTTCTTTTCACCGAACGATTCGACAAATCTCGCCGAAAAAAGAATGGGTTTCACTTTTCCATCCGCGGTTCTCATTCCGATTTCGAGATTACGAACGATTCCGTCTCTTTGAAGCAATTCGATTATTTTTTCCCGCTCCTTCAGATTGTAATAAACTCCGAGTTCGATCACAGTTTTGGAAAGTACTTCCTCCTTAGATTTCCCGGTATATTCCAAAAAGCGGTCGTTTATTTCCAAAAAAACTCCATTCAAAGTCGTTAATGTAATTGCCGAAGGGTTCAGACGAAAAATCTGACTCAGGATCTCCTCTTTCTCTCGAACCTCGTCGAGTAATCTTTGTTTTTCCTTTTCTTCCTTGATCCTATCGGTCATCGGAACCGTGATACTCAAAAGAGCGGTCCGTCCCTTGTATTCGATCGGCTGCGCGGAAAAAAGTCCCCAAAATTCGGCGCCCTTTGTGGTTCTAAACGGCATTTCGATACTGTCCACAAAACCTTCACGTTTTATAGTCGCAAAAATCGTTTCTCTAACCTCGGATGAAAACCAAACTCCCAACTCGGTCATCGTTTTTCCGACTAATTTTTCCGGATCGTATTCTATTTGTTCGGCGAATTTGCGGTTCACTTCCAATAGTTTACCCGTATCGATTTCGGAAATCGCCATCGGAAAAGGGTTTAAGACGAAAATCCTTCGAAGCGCTTCCCAACCTTCTTTGATCTCATCGTAGAGTTGTTTACGAACTTCTTCGTTTCGTTTTTGTTCCGAGATGTCTCTGATAATTCCCCAAATCGCGGTCGGATTTTTGTATTCGTCTCGGATAACGTATGCTTTTACGGAAATTGCGATGATACTTCCGTCTTTGCGAAAATATTCTTTTTCAAACTCTTGAGAATAACCGGAAGATAAAAGATTCTCTTCAAATGTTTTTCTATCCCAACCCGTGGGAATCAAAAACCAAAAATTGTTTTTTCGAAGTTCTTCAAGAGTATATCCCATTAGAATTTGAAAGGCAGGATTCGCTTCTAAAAAGGAGCCGTTCAAGTCCGCAATGGCGATTCCGTCTCGACTGGTTTCGAAAATCTGTCGAAAGAATTCGGAATTGAGTAGATTTGAATCCAAAGCTTTCATGAGTAGGGATTATAATAAAAGACGGCTAAATCTTAAAGAGATCGCAGAAAACAAAAAATCATTTTACTCCGAAATCCGGAATTTTTCGAGTTCTAACGAAAACTTGTCCCGAAAAACATCCGCATTCTTCGGGCTTAAGCTCATATAAGTTTGACTTAAAAAGATTGGACGAATTGAAGCGGGATCGCGCTTGAACTCAATGTTGCTGCCTGTCGAGCGATCCATTGAAACTATAGCGTCAGTCTAAATTAAAGTAACGTGAGTTCGGTATAAAAAAATTGGGGCGAATAAGAAACTAAAGTGCGTTCGCTCTTATCGAAGATAAGAAATAGCGACCCGTAGAAGAATTGTTGCACTGAGTTTAGGAAAGTTCTGCATTTTAGTTTTTCCTGATTTTGGGTGGGTAAACTAAGAGTCCGTCCCAAAATCTGAAAAGAAAAACGTGGGAGTTCCCACAAAAACCATCGCCCTATATTATTTTTGCGGTTTTGAACCGTTTTTTCGCGGAAAGTCTCCGCAGGAGTTCCTACATTGAACGCTCTGGGGACAAATTCTAAAGTAATCGAGCGAAGTTTGGAATGAGTTCTTCAGTTTTCTTGAAAAAGTTTTCGTTTTTCGCGCAAATTGGATCCATTCTACCCGTTCCCAGAACCGTATTTGGTATGGGCACTTTGTTAATTAACTCCGATTGTAAAATCAGTTCGACTCTTGGGGAGAATCGTTCCGAAACGGTTACTCTTTTGATTCCGGAAGATACTTGGATTCGTTTCTCCGAGAAAGATGTGAAATTACTTCCCAGGAGAATTCCGGAACTTTTGAGAACGTACGGAAAATATCTTTCCGCTACAAAACGTCTCGGGAAAAAAGCGGGCAGAACCTTGTATCAGACCAGTCCCGGAAAATTGAAGATGAAACGAGTGAACGTTAGAGTTAACACCGGGAGTTGGACCCTCTTTGGAACGCTCGCACAGGCTCATGGCGTGTCTCGCTGTTATCTTTTCAATTATCTTCTGTGGTTGGAGGACCTCGAAGTCGGGGATTCTATTCTTTACAC
>NZ_ANIK01000073.1 GCF_000347175.1 Leptospira alstonii serovar Sichuan str. 79601 | reverse complement strand
GGAATCGGTCGGATCAGCCTCAAAAATATCCCAGAAGGGAATATTCAGTATTCGTATGATTCCTTTCCGGGAACAGAAAACGCACTCGGAAAACTCGTCCGAGTCGAAGATTCCAACCAAAACAAAACTTTTTCATACGACAAACTCGGTCGGGTGAAAAAAGAAACTCGCACAATCCTTGCAACGTCCGCAGGGAACCCTCTTCCCTCGGAAACCCAAGGTCCTTACATTACGGAAACGAAATATGATTTACTGGGTCGTGTAACCAAAATTGATTACCCCGAACATCCGATCTCTCACGGTAGAATGCGTGCTTGTTACGAATATGGTTCTGCGGGTTACATCTCTGGCATCAGTGTGCAAGTCAATACGAACGGAATTTTACCGGGATTTTGCAACAAGGACATTGTCGAAAACATTTCCTACAACGAGTTTGGTCAGACTGCAAGTCTGACTCTGGGGAACGGGATTTCTACATCCTACAACTACGACGTCAAGGGGAGAATGATTCGTCTGAATTCTTCCGGGGATGTGAACGGTAACAACAAGGTTCTGCAAGACGTCGTTTATTCCTTCAATCCTAACAACAACATTACAAATATCGCAAACTCTACGAGCGACTTCAACACTCAATACGTCTACGACTACGATGGTTTGGGTCGTTTAACTTACGCTAGTGGGAGTTACGTCGAGCCCGACAATTTCCGTAGAAACTTCAGACAATCTTTTTCGTATGCAAAGAACGGAAACTTAACTTCCAAACGGTTTCATGATCCCGCGAGTGGTGCGATCTCCGACGAATGGAGTTATGTTTATTCCAATCACCAAGTCACGAACATTGATTCGAGTAAATCCGGGAACGATGCCCTCACGATGTCGTATGATGCCAATGGGAACTTGACTCGTCAAAGGGACAATGTGAAGGACTTGACCAAACGGATCAGCGTGGATTCGCAAGACAGAATTGTTCAGATTCAAGACGGGAACAACTCGACTGTGGGTTCTTACTGGTATGACGATGGCGGGTTTCGGATTCGCAAGTCTTCGTTAGAACAGAAGAACAATGTTTTTGCGAACGTTGAAATCTTGTATCCGAACAAGTTTTTTGGTCTGGAGTTCATCGAAGCCGAGAACGTTATTTCAAGCGTGAATAACGTGTTCTTGAACGGAGTTCGGATCGCTGCGTTAAACGAAGTCGGCGCTCTTGCCTACTTCCTCACCGATCAAGTCGATTCCGTCTCGCACGTGTTAGACGACGAAGGAAATTCGCTTTCTCAGATTCAGTTTCAGCCGTACGGGGAGACCTTTGTTCAACGGGGGGACTCGAACTTTGCTCCGAAATTCAACTCGCAGGAGTTGGATCGTGAGTCGGGGTTTTTCTTTTTCAATGCGAGGTTCTATGACCCGGCGATTGCTAGGTTTACGAGTGCGGATACGATTATTGACGGGGAATTTGACACCCAAGGTTGGAACCGATTCTCGTATGTGAAGGGGAATCCGATTGGCGCGAAAGATCCGACTGGGCACGAAGTTCCTCTTACCGGATATGGTCCACCCAGAGATGGCTTATTGCCGGGAAATCGAAATCCTAACGATACAAAATACCAAGCTGAAATTGCTAATAAATATGATTTAAAAGACAAAGGTAAAGTCGAAGCTGCTGCTAAAGAATATCAAGCGGGTTCTCAAAAAGGTTACAATCAAGGTTATGCTCGCACTTCCGGCTGGGCTTCTCCGACTCAAGGACACAATACCCAATCCGATGGACAAGCATTAGAAAAATCTGATCTAAAAGGTAAATCCAAAGCTTACAAAGACGGTTACAATGATTCTGTTGGCGTTGGTCGTGCTTATGGTATTCTCGGTGGGCTGGGGACTGGACTTGCAGAAGCCGCGGGGCTTGCTACCGCGGGTGGTGTGGGGAAAGATACTAGAACAAAAGAGCTAACGCCAAATGTTGCTCAACAAAAGAATATTGACAGGTTTATGGACAAAATCCCTGCAAATTCGAAGGGAAATGTCAACTTACATAAACTACCTAATGACGGTATAGCCGTTCAGGCCACTTCCGCTGGAAAGACACCCGGGTGGAAAGCTATTTATGAAAAGCAAATTGATATTAGCGGCAAAACACAACAATATACTAAGACAACATATCGACCAAATGGAACAATTGAGCATGTCAAAGATAAAATAAAAGGAATGACACTTAATGGACAATAGGCATGCAACAATTCTAAAACTTATTAATTTTGAGGACTCAACTGAAAAACTCAAAAATTCATTAAAATCTTTTGCATGGGATTATGAAGAGCCATGCGCTGAATTGAATTGCGAACATCTTCGTAAAGTAATTCAGCGCTATTTAGATGGAAATTTAACTAGTTACGATATAGAAGAATGGGCAAACCTTATTGAAGGACGAGAAGATATTACTTTTGACTTACCAAAGAAGGTCCTATTGCAAGACATCGTTCATGAATTAGCCAACCCAGAATTAACTATAAAATTATCTGAAAAAAGAGGAAAAGAAATAATTCGTTTATTAAGTGAGAACGAATGAGTGTGCCGGCTTTAAGCCTGAGCCACTCGAAAACTAAAATGCGCTCCAACAAAAACAACAGTGAAACATAGACTCACAACGCGGAGGAAACTCAATTCCGCGGCTCTCTATGGATCGCCGCGGAAGGGATGGAGGCGTAGTCAATAAATTGGGAATGAAGGCGATACTTTGTATAACGTTTTTTGCATGCAATTTATTGACTGGAGCCGAGAACCCGGTCCGCGAAGCGGAGCCGCCCTATCCACTGATTCCTAAACACTATTCACTTGAGGCCCTTCGGAGAATTTCGTGGGAAGAAACTACTTCATAAATGACGGTGAGAAGAGGTTGCTGAGCCTCGCAAAAATTAAAATAGCAGAGCCCTCAACTAAGATAACAGAGGAGAAGACAAAATTGGGCCAATTACGAGAACAAAAACAAAGAAATAAAGAGACAAAGCAACTTACGGAATCATGAATATAACGAATTTTAGAGGTAATTTAAGGTAGAACGTAAGACGATAATGTAGAAAGCCTTTCCCGAAAAGACGGGCTTTTAAAACGATAAAAACATGAAAACCGCGTTAGGCTACGTTTTTGTAAGAATACATGTGATAAAGTCCGCCGAGAACGGGAGTGGAAACGAGTTTCACGCAACCATTCGAAGGGCGTATTAAAACCTGAGAAGAAACAGGACTGTCTTTGTTCAGGGCCAAATGAGTGCGATAATGATTGTAAAAATGAATGAACTCTTCCAACTTCTTTTCCAAGTGATATTGGTTGAGCGGAATGAAGAAATCCAAAAACTCATTTCTACACGTCTTTACCCACGTTCAGCGTAACAGTTTTGCCAAGGAGAATGAAACGAAGTCTTTTTGTGTTTGATGCCGATTCTCTCCAAATATTTCGTAAAACGTTTTCCGAAAATGGAATCGTTGTCCGAAAGAAAATAACGCGTTTTCTTTCCCGCTTGAATTTGTTTACGAATCGCAAACTTCAAAACTTTCCGCATCCATTTTGTAGTCGGGTTTGTATGAAGATCAAAATGAAGGATTTGTCTCGAACCAACGTGAAGAAAGAAAGCAACTCGAAAGATTTCTTTGAAATTGGAAGAGTAAACGGTAAACGTATCGGAAACAATCATAGCGTCCGCATGCAAAGAGTAAAACTCTTTCCAAGAAAGCCGTTTCTTAGGATTGGTAGGACGTTTGGGCATGTATTTCAAAACCGTTCTTTCACAAATAGTATGACCGAGTTTCAAAAGCAAACCGTGAAGTTTCGTCGCTCCCCAGACTTTGTTCTCTTTGGCTACTTTACGAATCAGTTTGATGATATTCCAGGGAGCGGAAGGTCTTCCCGGTTTTTTTCGTTTCGAAAGCATAGCCCAAAAGATCCTGAGTTTGTTGTTTCTCCATTCGAGAAGTGTTTCCGGAGAAACAAGAATCAAATGTTCTCTCCAATCCCGATCGATATACGAAAGGAAAACAAGTTTCACAATCTCTCAAAGGGTTTTGTATGAAATTTCTTTTTCCTTCGTTTGTAAGCGACGAGCTGAGATTTAAGAAACAAAATTCGAGCGGTGTTTTGGGATTCTTTTCGAATATTACAAAGAAAATGGAAAAGAAAGATGCAATTGAAAAAGAGAGAAATCTCGTAAAACAAACGTTAGGTCCTTCTTTGAGATATACAATGATTATCGAATGAAATATATTTGAAACTTTAAAGTTTTATTACCATTCCTTCAATTTTCTTGACAATCATTGCTAAGACGTTACTCTTTACAATATGCGAAGTAAGGGTTGTAATTTTTTTGTGTTTCATTGTCTTTAAGCTTCACTGCACCGGCGGTGCGAAGAGATTAAAAGCGCGTTCTTTGAAAACGATTTTCTTTCGAGTCAGAGAGATCTAAAAGAAGAAAAGAAATAACATAGACCCACGAAGCGGAGGAAACTCAATTCCGCGGCTCTCTATGGATCGCCGCGGAAGGGATGGAGGCGGAGTCAATAAATTGAAACTGAGAGCGATACTTTGTATAACGTTTTTTGCATGCAATTTATTGACTGGAGCCGAGAGCCCGGTCCGCGAAGCGGAGCCGCCCTATCCACTGACTTCTAAACCCTATCCACTAGTATACAGCGACATGAACTACGGACCCGATCCGGAAAGAATCATGCAAACCCCACTTCCCAAGGACGAAGTCAAAATCGAAACAAGAAAGGCCAGTTTTGTAGCGTCTAACAACACGAAGACGATTTTACTGAACTACAAATATGACGGAAATTTAAACTTCCAAAAAGGAGAACTTGTATTTCCGGGATGTTTTACCGCGGACGATTGTTCCGCTTCTCCCGAACTTTTGATCTTTGACAGAAAAGCAAACGCATGGGACTTAAAACGAGGAACCACATTTGCAGAAAGGGTCAACACCACTTTCAACCCGGAGACAACCGGAGTTACTACCCTCTTGGGAGGAAAACCGGATCGTTACACGAACAACACAAAAGACGAGGTTCTCTTTTACAAAAAACAAGGAAATACGAATCAGTTTTTTGGTTTGAAGAATACAAACGGAACTGCATTCGATGTTTTGAATTTAGCAACCTTCACGGACACCGACGTTTCTAAGTTTGATCCGACTAACAGCGGGTATGCGATTGATCATTTCGAGAACAACACTTCCCAGTCGGTTCTGATTTTAGACGAGCAAACTTCAAACGGTAACGCGAGGTTCATTCTTGCCGGGCTTGGTGGTACTAAAATTTTAATTCCAGCAGGAGACTTGACCGCGACCGACTTGAACGATCTCTTTCAA
>NZ_ANIK01000072.1 GCF_000347175.1 Leptospira alstonii serovar Sichuan str. 79601 | reverse complement strand
TTTCTTTCCTTTGGATTCCAAAGTTTTAGAGAACGATTTCGTAGGAGCTTATTAGGGATCAGTGGAATAGGAGTCAGATGTTAGGTGTTTTTCTGCAATTCGGGAGTTCTTACTTTTACAACAAAACACCTATCCACTATTTCCTAATCACTATCCACTAAAATAGGAGCCCGCGTATTAGGAGTTAGGTGATATAGCAGCGCCTAGAAAAAGTTCCCCGCGGAACAAAATTTTCTTGAATTGTGAAGTATATTTTTTCATATATCACCGCAGGACGAATCGGTGCGGTTAAATTTAAAAAACTTCCGGGTATTACTTTCGAGTTTAGCCCTTGTATCGATAATTCCTTTTATTTTCTTCTTTGAATCCAAATCAAAGGAGACAACCGTTTCTTCCCGTACGTTTTCTGCGGAGTTTCGCGTTATTCGTGCCGCTTTCGAGTTTGAAAGAAACGATTCGTTGATTATCTTAGATGAAGTTTCGGTCCGGAACTCGGAAGGACTGAGTCGGAGTAGGGGAACCGGCATCGTATTGAATGGGGGAGTTCCCACAAAACAATCGAAAGATTTAAACGCAGAGATTTCGGATCTGGATTTGATCTTGGATCCTCTGGACCCCGTTTTTGAATATTTGTCGGAAGATAAACTTTTAACACTCCAGTTTGATTTTTTCCTCAATGTGACTTTGAACCCCGCACACCAACTGAATCAACTTTTGACACCACCCGTTGAACTTTCGAACATTCGCAAAATGGAGAAGGGTTGGTTCGGTACCAATTTGTATGATTTGAGCGTTATTCTTCCTAACCGGGAGAATCGCAAACACAAGCCGGACGCATCATCGGCTTCCTTTTCCCAATTTCGAATGAACCGAATCGATTTTGATTTCGCTTTAACGAATCTAAAACGATCGGAACGATCTTTGATATCTTTTAAGTTTCACCGCTATTTCGCATTACTCTTTTCTTTTCCCCCGAATTCACCCGAAGGACAAAACGAAACATGTTAACCACCAATCCATCCCGCATTTCTCAAACCACAAAACCCGCTTCTTTTCTAAACTCCTTTCGAGAGAAATTATTCTCCTTATTTTTACGGCCTGAACCTTCGGTTCAAAAACTCAAACGACAAAGCACGGAAGCGGAGCGGTTTGTCAGAATGGATTTGCGTATGGAGACGGACTCGCAGAGCGGTTTTCAGGGTTTGAGGAGTTTGGAAACACAATTTGATATTAACCGCGTGAGCGATCGTAGTGAAAATCCTGCGACGCACCGTGCTATAAATTCAGAAAATAGAATATACGAAAAAATTAAAATGGTGCGTTGCAGATTGAAACGAAGAGCGCGACTCTGCGCCGGAAGTTCAGAAAAATCTCGCAGAGGCACGCCCCCCTATCCGCCGACATCTAGAACGAGAAGGGTGGAACAAAGGCCTTCGATCTGGGGGATGATGACTCTTTTGGACGGATTGGAATTGCTGGGAGGCAGAATTCGGGTGGCGTCCGACGTGTCAGAGGACGGTATTCGTTTAAGATCGAGAAGATGGACGAAGAGCGTGGCCCTTCCCATGATTTTTGTATTTTTGTTCGAGTTTGCGTTTTTGCCCCTTTTTGAATCGGGGAGTCTTTTTGCGGACCCTTTCGATCAGAATTTTGAAAATAAAAATAAGGCCAAGGGAAGACTGGAATCGTATTATAACGCGGCGGAAAAAACATCGGACGCTTTGGAGTGGCAGTCGATCATCGAAAGCGGAAAACGAATCCTGAAGGCGCAGTGGGAAGCGAATGCGAGCCTTGAGATCGAAAAGGAACTGAAAGGTTTTTCCGGGACGTCTTCTGCGAAGGAAGAATTAAGGATCCAACTGGAAAATCAAAAACAAACGATCGCGGTTGCATGGGAATCGGAACTTTCGGAGGAGATTTTAGAAAAGAGAGGATCTTGGAAAGCGAACTTCAACAAACAGAATTTCGAATCGTATTTTACGGTTGATAAAAAGAAAGAGATTCGGGACGCGCTTGAGAATTTAGTGAAGGCCGCGGACGCCGCTAAAAACGCAGCGACTGGAGACGGAACGGTTCGATTGGCCGCCTGGGACAATGCGATCAACGCGGGAATTGCGGGAGTACGCGCCCTTTGGGAAAACAACATCGTTTCGATCAAAAACGGCATATTGATTTCCTCCACCGCGACCGCGCTTACGGGAGTGGAAAAGATAGAATTCGAGAAGAAGTTAGACGAAATCGAATCGTATTACAAAAACTACTTTCACCTGGAAGAAAACGGAGTTAAACTTCCGGCAAGACAGGGACTCATTCAGTCGCTCAACCGGGACATGGACATAGCGATCGCTCAGGAAGAAGATCCGACCCAACTTACCGCATTACTCATCGAAAAAACGAAACAACAACTGGACCCCGCAACGGGTCAACTTTTGAATTCTTTGGACGACCTCGGAACGATACCAACGAGTTACGACGACGTTTCGGGTGCTAACGCCCAGGAAAAAATCCTACAGGCATTGCAGGACGGGCAGGCTCTTTGGGACCAGGCGATTGAAAGGTTGGTCGTGAAAAAACTGGAATACGACCGAGTTGCCGAGGACAAACGGGTTCGCAACGAAGACAAATGGTCTAAGGCGTATTATGTACTTTTGGACGCGAAAGCCAAGTGGAACGAGGAAATTAACAAACAGATCGAAGAAGGATTAAAAAAATGGGACGAATCCGAGGTTAGACTTAAAGAGAACAAACAAAAAGCATTACAAGAATTGAATCAATACCTTTCGATCAGCCAGGAACAATACGTCGCGCACTTAAACGGCCTGCAAGGAACGATCCTTTCCAGCGCGGACACGATCGGTTCGATCGTTTCAAACATCGCCTGGTACCAGGATCAGATCGACAAAGAGAATAACAAACCCTCCCCGAATGCGGGCCTGATTAATACGTATCAGCAAGAAATCAACAAGTGGACGACGCTCAGAACACAGTTTCGTCAATACGTGGCTTCCGTTCAGAACAAAATCCACGACGAGGATATACTGGGAAACAACGGAGGTTCCGGGGTTTTGGACGACAACGGAAATTCTTCGGATCCGTATCTCTACAGCTCGGCCGAATTTGAATACCGTCTCGCAAAAGCCGAACTGGACGAACTCGAAAAGAAAAAAAACAGAGCACAGGCCGTCTGGGACTACGCGGAAGCAAACGTAAACGTGGCCGATATGCCCGCTCTTCAAACGGAACTAAACGCCGCTAAAACCGCATACGAAACTCAACAATCCGCATATTTGGCCCTTCTTCAACAATTAAACGGTACAAGTCCCGTAGGAGGAGGCACCCAAGGAACGGATCCGAATTCAACTAGCGGCGGTACCGGAAGTTCTACCCCACCGGCTAACACCTCTTTGTCGGAACTGGAAGCCGCTAAAAAATTAGCGGAGGAAAAAAGCATCGCACTGACCACGGCTCAGGCGGAGCTAGAACTAGCTCGGAAACGTTTCGATCAGGCAAAACAACTTCAGATTTTAGTAATGAACTCGTCTCCCGAGTTTTTGGGGGAAATCGGTTCCGTGAATATGGGGACATACGACCCGAACGCGCCTAACGGAGGTATCAAATACGAAATCTATCAGGCGGATCTTCAGATTGCGGAAGCGAGGGAAAAACTCAAAGACAACGAAAAGGTGTATTTTTCCAAAAACTACGATCAAGGGAACGCAAAACGTACCGAGGATTTTTTCGGGGATCTTTGGAACCGGATTCAATCTTTCGAATCGAGTAAGGAAAAACTCAAACTACTAGAAGACGCGGTATCGAGTCCGGGCCAGACTCTCGTCCAAAAAGTGAATTCGCTTTTGAATCCCGCAAATTTGGTTTTGGTTTCCGTTTTCGGTAACCAGGGCGCCGCCCAGGTAAAATCCCAGCTGCAGGGACTTGTAGACTCCCTTTCCACAACCGTAACAGACAACGAAAACGGTAACGTGCAAAAACAAAAACTACCCTTTGCCGTGGAAAAATTCTCTTCGAGTTTGGATCCGATCCTGACCCGTTCCGACGAACTACTCACACAGTTTGACGATACGGATAAGGGCAACTTGAGCGAGTTTACGACTCGTATGGGAAACATTTCCTCTTTTTTAAATTCGTTTACGACGACCTACAATTTAAATTCGGGTTATTTAAAGATCGAAGACTTTAACGTTTGGAACACCGCCCTTTCGAATTCCTTGTCCAAGTGGAACGAAAACGTAACGGCGTTTCAAACGGCCAAGACCGATTTTTCGGGCGCGCTTGCAACTTACAAAGCGTATGCGACTTCTCACGTCGGAAGCGAGGACAGTCTTGAATACCAATTGGAAGTCCAAAAAGTTACGGCCGCTTTCGGTAAGTACCAGGAAAAGACCTCTTCCCTGGAAGAATACTGGGACGACCTTTCCACCCGCACCGGACACTTAAGACTAGAGGCCTTGGACCGGCTTCAAAAAGCGAGAACGATGGTGGACATGTCCACATTGGATTTGGCTACGAGAAAAAATCTCAAAGCGCAAATCGATACTTTCAAATCCACTTTTTCTAAAAAAGATTCTTCCGGAAACGAGCTGCCGGACGACGTAACCGCTCTAATGACCGGGACCGATTCCAAGTTTACATCGGTGGCCGGTTCTTTTTCGAACTATTCCACCCGGTATTCGTATTACAGAAATACGATCGATGAAAGAAGCGCGATTTTTTCGGGAATGAGCGGTATTTTGATCCAGGCCTTGGAAGGACAAAGGGCGTCGGTTACCGCACAAAAGGCGCAGCTCGGATTTTTACTGGACGAGGACGCCGGGATTGAGGAACTCCAAGACACAGTAAACGGAGTGGAAGAGACCGCCAAAACGGAAGCCGCGAAACTCGACGCGAGAGTGGCTGAAATTCTATTGTCGAAGCTCGGGAATTTAGGTTCTGATTCTTCGATGAGAAAATTCGATCCGATCTATCTAGGGCTTACGAACGAAATCAATTCCCTCTATTCCACTTTTACCGGTTCGTCGGATGAGATACTA